>JBIKSL010000034.1:0-22799 GCA_044348645.1 Crocinitomicaceae bacterium
GTTGAATCAAAAAATCAGACAGTGCTCCCATTCCAGGTCCAATTTCGATAACATGCTTGTAATTTTCAAAGTTCGTGAGTTGTTGTGTGATTTTCTCACAAATTGATCTATCTTTCAAAAAATGTTGGCCTAAATGTTTTTTTGCTCGAACTTTTATCATTATTTATATTCTTGAATTACAGACAAATAGGTTCTAAAAGCCACAAATTTTCCTTCAAATTTATCCGCATGTTCTTTTTGTAATTTTGAAGCATAAGTAGATTGATACAAATCCAATAGTTCTTGGTTAGCACACAGATACATTACGGAAAATGTAACACCTCCTTCTTCCTCTCCATGAATTTTAGAAATTCTTGACTCCAAAAAACAATTTGTTGACATTACATCGGGAATGTGTTTATTCCTCATCCAATCAAGCCACTGTTGGGCAATAGGCGGGTCAACACTCAAAGGACATTATATAAAATCATTTAACAAAGCTAATTTTATTTTCTCGAAATAAGTGATTTAATGTCCGTTGGGTTGACAACAGTGGTTTGAGAGCGATTTAACGTTACAAAAAACCTCATTCATTTCTGATGAGGTTTTTATGTTAAATTAAATGTCTATTAATCTAGCTTAGCTTCCATCCAATAAGCTTTTAGAAGAACATGCTCTTGATTATTCGTTGAGTCTATAACCCACTAGTGACGCTTCTACCCAGAACACATTTCACATCCCTCAGGATTGTCAAGAGAGCAAGCGATAGCCGCTTGTTGTTCCTCAACAGATTGTGCAGCCGGTTGTTCAACTATCGCTTTGTCGATGGTAAACTTAATCGCATCAGTTGCCGCTTTTGTTCGCAAGTAATACATTCCTGTTTTCAATCCTTTTTCCCAACCATAGAAGTGCATGGATGTCAATTTACCGAAGTTTGCATTTTCCATGAAAATATTCAAGGATTGACTTTGACAAATGTATGCTCCACGATCTGCTGCTTGATCGATAATTGCTTTCTGAGAAATTTCCCAAGCAGTTTTATAAAGATCTTTCAAACGTTGCGGAATCTCATTAATGCTTTGAATAGATCCGTTTGCAGCAACAATTTTCTGACGCATATCTTTGTTCCAAAGACCTTCTTTTACCAAGTCTTTTAAAAGGTGTTTGTTAACGATAATAAACTCACCAGATAAAACCCGTCTTGTATATATATTTGATGTGTAAGGCTCAAAACATTCGTTATTTCCAAGGATTTGCGCTGTAGATGCAGTTGGCATAGGAGCCAATAGCAGAGAGTTTCTTACACCATGCGTTTTAACTTCCTCTTTCAACACATCCCATTCCCAACGAGTGGAAGGCGTTACTCCCCACATATCGAATTGGAAAATACCTTTCGAAACAGGAGAGCCTTCAAATGTTTCATAAGCTCCATGAATTTTAGCTAAATCCTTGGATGCAGTCATTGAAGCATAGTAAATGGTTTCGAATACCTCACGATTCAGTGTTCTCGCTTCTTCAGACTCGAAAGGAAGCCCCAACAAGATGAATGCATCAGCTAATCCTTGAACACCCAATCCAATTGGACGGTGACGTAGATTCGAATTTCTTGCCTCTACTACCGGGTAATAGTTTTCATCGATGATTTTGTTCAAATTCAACGTTGCTTGATAAGTTACCTCGAATAATTTGTCGTGATCAAATGTTCCATTTTCTGTAACATACTTTGGAAGTGCTATCGATGCCAAATTACAAACAGCCACCTCATCCGGAGCAGTGTATTCAATGATCTCCGTACATAGGTTTGAGGACTTAATTGTACCCAAGTTTTGTTGGTTCGATTTTGCATTTGCTGCATCTTTATACAACATGTATGGTGTTCCTGTCTCAATCTGAGATTCTAAAATTTTAAACCATAGATCTTGTGCTTTGATGGTCTTGCGACCTTTACCTTCTTTTTCATATTTGGTGTAAAGCGCTTCAAATTCGGCACTGTGAGTTTCAGAAAGGCCCGGACATTCGTGCGGACACATCAAAGTCCAATCTCCGTTCTCTTTTACGCGTTTCATGAATAAATCTGGAATCCAAAGAGCGTAAAACAAATCGCGTGCGCGTTGCTCTTCTTTACCATGGTTTTTCTTTAAATCTAAGAAGTCGAAAACATCTGCATGCCAAGGCTCAATATACATAGCGAAAGAACCTTTTCTCTTCCCGCCTCCTTGATCAACGTAGCGCGCTGTGTCATTGAAGACGCGTAACATTGGTACAATTCCATTTGATGTTCCGTTTGTTCCTTTGATATATGAACCTGTTGCACGGATATCATGAATAGCTAAACCGATGCCACCTGCTGATTGAGAAATTTGAGCACAAGATTTCAACGTATCATAGATTCCTTCGATGCTATCCTCTTTCATTGTCAACAAGAAACAAGATGACATTTGCGGCTTAGGTGTTCCCGCATTGAATAAAGTTGGTGTCGCGTGGGTAAACCATCCTTCAGACATTAAGTTATATGTTTTAATAGCAGCTTGAATATCTGTTTTATGAATCCCTAAAGAAACACGCATCAACATTTGTTGTGGGCGTTCTGCGATTTTTCCATTCAATTTCATCAAGTAGGAACGCGTCAATGTTTTAAAACCAAAGTAATCATATCGGAAATCACGATCATAAATAATACTTGAATCCAACGTGTCTTTATTTTCCATAATCACGTTATAAACGTCTTCGGCTAAAAGTGAAGCTTTTTCCCCTGTTTTTGGGTCAATGTAATGGTACAAATCATACATTACCTCTGAGAAAGTTTTTTTAGTTTCCTTGTGCAAATTTGATACGGCAATTCGCGAAGCTAACAAAGCATAATCTGGGTGATCAATGGTTTTAGCTGCCGCCACTTCTGCTGCTAAATTGTCCAAATCGGATGTTGAAACACCATCATAGATTCCTTCAATTACTTTCATTGCCACTAGCTCGGGTGTAACCAGTGGATCCAAGCCATAGCACATTTTAACAATTCGCGCTGTGATTTTATCAAACTTTACAGCTTCTTTTCTTCCGTCTCTTTTTACTACGTACATCTCTTAACTTAAATTATTTCTATTAAAATTCTTCATCCAAACTAAATGTTTGGTTTTCTTTTCCTGCTAAAACCCCCGCTTTTTGGTATTCACCTACTCGTTTTTCAAAGAAGTTTGTCTTTCCTTGGATTGATATCATTTCCATGAAATCAAAAGGATTTGTAACATTGTAAACTTTCTCGTTTCCTAACTCTAACAATAATCGATCAGCCACAAATTCGATATATTGACTCATCAAATCGCTATTCATTCCAATTAATTTAACCGGAAGCGCATCCAAAATAAATTCTTTTTCGATTTCAACAGCATCGGTTATAATTTGTTGAACCTGTTCTTTTGGAAGTTTATTAATTAGGTGTTTCGTATATAGCAAACAAGCAAAATCGCAATGTAGACCTTCATCTCGTGATATCAATTCATTAGAAAATGATAATCCTGGCATCAAACCTCTTTTCTTCAGCCAGAAAATCGAACAAAATGAGCCCGAAAAGAAAATTCCTTCCACAGCAGCAAAAGCAACTAACCGCTCAGCAAATGAACCTTTTTCAATCCATCGAAGGGCCCAATCGGCCTTTCTTCTGATACAATCTAACGTATCAATAGCGTTGAATAAATGGTTTTTCTCCGCCGAATCTTTGATGTAAGTATCTATTAGTAATGAATAAGTCTCAGAATGAATGTTCTCAATTGTAATTTGAAAACCATAGAAGAATTTAGCCTCTGTGTATTGAACTTCGGAAAGGAAATTCTCAGCTAAATTTTCGTTAACAATTCCGTCTGAAGCAGCAAAGAAAGCTAATACGTGTTTAACAAAATGACGCTCATCGTCGTTGAGTTTATTTTCCCAATCAATAATATCTGGTGATAGATCGATTTCTTCTGCTGTCCAAAAACTTGCTTCTGCTTTTTTATAAAAGCTCCAAATGTCATCGTGTTGGATTGGGAAGAGAACAAATCGATTCTTATTTTCCTGTAAAATTGGTTCAACTGCTTGACTTGCCATTTTGTATAATTTAGTCTTATTTTTTATTGGAGTATTTTTCCATTTAAGTTTATTTCAAACTTTCATTATTTACCATTAAAATCTTTTGTTTTCCCGATAAATTTTCGTTTTGTTTTGTTTGTCCTTTACTTTGCCAACATCATCTTATCGGGTTCACAAAATTTGTCAAAAAACACGAGTCTCAATCACCAAAGAAATTAACATTTATTCATTGTTTTCAACACCTATTCTCGAAATCCTTGGTGAATATACCTTGCAGCGATTTTTAACAATCTTCCAAAGATATCCACATTAGCAAAACAGATTTTTTAATAAATTTTATTGTGCAAATTAGTCGTTTCGCATAAAAATTATGTTATCTATTTCCTAATACTAATTTAGTTTATTCAATAACGAAATATTTATGATATGGATGGTGGTTTTTAACATATATTTGTTGAAATGAACATCAGTCTTGAATACAATTGCATTTTCAGTAAATAATTTTTTTAATCGAACTCTCAAGGATGTCAGTTCACTCATTTTTCCGGAAGCATGTTTATTCTGTGAAACGGAGCTTGCATTGAATGAAATGCATTTTTGCGATGTTTGTGAAATGGAATTAAAACGGACTTATTTTGAAGGATTTAAAGAAAGTTCATCGCTCGATAAATTATTTTGGGGAAGAATAAATATTGAAAAAACATTTGCACTATTTTATTTCAATTCGGCGACGCCCATTCGGGAAATTTTACATCACTTGAAATATGAGCACAAAGAAAGTTTAGGTATTTTTATGGGTAAGAAAATCGGAATTATTTTAAGGGAAAGCGCTTTATTTTCAGATTTAGACGGCTTGATTCCTGTTCCAATTCATCATAAGAAAGAATTCATTAGGGGTTATAATCAAAGTGAGCTTTTAGCAAGGGGCATTTGCAAGGAAATGGGAGTTTCTGTCATTAAAAATCGGATTTCTAAAAGAAAACACACGTCCAGTCAAACAAAGAAATCCAAACAAGAACGTTGGGAAAATGTGGAAAGTGTTTTTTACAGTCAAGATCTTTCATCGTTTAAACACGTTGCTTTAGTTGACGATGTAATTACGACTGGATCAACTATTGAATCATTAGCAAGCGAGCTTATAAAAGTAAATAAGCATCTAAAAATAAGCGTTATCTCCCTTGCTTTCGCCCAATCATGATGGACAAAAAAAACATTCTTATTGTTGGCGCAGGGCTTGCTGGAAGTTGTTTGGCTCATCGTTTTTTATCTTTTGGACATTCCGTAAACATTGTTGATAAAGGAGAAAATAATGCAACCTCCGTTGCTGCCGGGATGGTTAACCCAATGGTTTTTCGCCGAATGAATAAATCTTGGCGGATTGATGATTTTCTACCAGAGGCCAAAGATTTTTATAAGTCTCTTGAAAAAAAACTTGATGTAAACTTTTTTCATCCAATTACGATTCGTAGACTTTTTTCATCCGAACAAGAACGTAAGAGTTGGCAAGAAAAACAGCATTCACCGGAATTTAAAAATTACCTAAGTCCTATTTGTCTTGAGGATGAAACTTTTGATGAAGCGGATAATCCTTTTGGATCTGGAAGAGTGAAAAACGCTTTTTGGATTGATTCAGAGAAATTTTATAAATCCAATCTTGCTTTTTTTGAAAAAAACCGATTGTTAATCAAGGAGGTTTTTTCCTTAAACGATTTTGAACCAAAAGAAGCAATGTATAAAGGAAAAAAATTTGATCATGTCCTGTTTTGTTGTGGCTTTCAAAACAAGGATATTCCATTTTTTTCGGGTCTTCCAATTCAACAGACAAAAGGACAAATTCTAACGATTTCTTCAAACGAAATCCCGGAGAATGAATCCTTGAACCGCAAATGCTTTGTTTTACCTATCGGCAATCAAACTTTTCGGATCGGAGCAACTTATGAATGGAACAATTTCTCCTTAACAACTACTAATGAAGGAAAGGAATTGCTTCTGTCAAACCTAAGTGTATTAGGAAAATTTAATTTCAACATTCTTACTCAAAATGTAGGTGTACGCCCAACGGTATTGGATCGCCGACCAATCATGGGAAGACATCCAGAATTTCCAAAACTTTTTATTTTCAACGGACTTGGAACCAAAGGCTATACGATGGCTCCGACTTTGTCTCGTGAATTCGCAAATTATTTGATGGGAGGTAAAAAAATTTCAAAGGAAATTTCTGTTGAACGTTTTTAAGAAGGCTAATGGTTTAATTCTTTCGTCTTTATCATTTTGAAAAGAAAATATAAGTTAACAAGGACGATTGAAGAATTTGTAATTATAACAGGAGCGGATTGCAGAAAGACTCCGTAAAAGATGAAGAAACCGCAGCCAATAGTATTAATCACTCGCAAGTAAACGATGTTTTTCATTAAAAATGAAATCAACACAAGCGCTGAGGCAATGTATCCGATGTATTCCGTGTAATTTGACATGCGTAAATTTATTAAATTATCGATTTAGGTATTCTTTTAAATCAATTAACATTATAAACCATGAAGAAGTGTTTAACTATTTGCATGAGTCATTTTCATTTAATTTTTTCGGATACGTTCAGCTTCAGTCATCCTTTTTTATTTTGGTTAATTAAATATTCTGGTAAACATTTGAAGATAAATTCATTAAGGCTATATTGTTCTTAAACTCAAATTATGTATTAGAACTTTGTAATGAGTATTGAAAATACTATAAAATAATTGTGTTTGGAGGTTTTAGCATAGCTACCGCTTTGATGAAATCGAAATAATAATTAGAATAAAAGATCTCAGAAAGTTTTGGCATTTAAGACTTAAGCTAAGTATTTTGAATAATTAAAACAAATCGTGTTGATTGTCATCCCATTCAATGATTTTATCAGCAAGCACATTGCTTAGTTGAAAGTAACTTTGAATGCTCCAGCCACCGATATGTGGGGAGAGAAGAACTTTATCTGAGTGAATTAAGTAATCAAACGCTGCTGGCAAATGTTGCTCAAAAAAAGATTCAAAACTTTTCGTTTCAAACTCCAATACATCCAAACAAGCGCCTATGACTTTTTTTGTCTTCATAGCAGAAACGAGGTCATTTGTGTTTAGAATTTTTCCTCGAGAAAGATTTAAAACTCGAATGGGTTTATGAAAAGAATCAAAGAATAAATTATTTGCAAAATATTTAGTTTCTGAATTTAATGGAATATGAAAACTTACCACATCTGCTTGCTGATAAATCGCATCAAGTGTACATTCATGAACAAAATGATCTCCAAAACCGAACTTGTATTTATCATAAGCAAGCACTTTAACATCAAATCCACGAAGTTTCTTTGCGAAAGCCGCCCCATTATTTCCATATCCGATAATACCAAGGGTTTTGCCGTCTAATTCCTCTCCTCGATTTGATTCTCGATCCCAAATACCCCTTTTAACTTGTTGATTCGCCTGATTTAGTTTATTTAGCAATGCCAAAAGCATCCCTAGAGCGTGTTCTGCTACTGCATTTCGATTTCCTTCTGGGGAGTTAAAAAGTTGAATATTTCGCTTCTTGCAGTATGCCTGATCAATGTTTTCCAAGCCCGATCCTGATCGAGCGATAAATCGTAAATTCGGAGCCATCTTTAATACATCTTCATTCAATGTAAATCTGGAACGAATAACGACACCATAAGCTTTTGGAAGTTCAATCTTCAGTTGCTCTTTTGTCATTTTTGTGCCATCAACACAAATAAAACCACGTTTTTTTAAACGTTCTTCTAGAATAGAATGAACCGAATCAATGAATACAACTCGTCGCATAAATTTTCTGTTTCAATTAACTGAGTAAATGACAAAATTATAATTAAATGAAAGTCATTGAATTAAGTTGATTTAATATCGATTTAAACCATTAAATTAGTATCATAGAGGGTCTCCGAACTATTCTTTAAAATCTTTCAAGTCAATTTTTTCATTTATTTTCATTTTAGAAACTTTTCCTGAAAACGTCATTTCTCCAACCGATATAGTCATTGAATGAGGGAATAAAATCCCACTAACATCCTTATAATCGCCAAATAGATTGGTTTTTTCGATGGTCTCTCCACCCAGCTTGCTAATGGAAATGGTCTTTTCTTTTAAAAAGGTAGATTTATTGAAATAATCATAAGACTCAGAGGAATCCTCTACCATTTTTACCACATAAAAATCAACTCCATTTTGATTTTCGATGCCAATTAATTCGTAATTTGTTCCATTTGTCGCGTAATTCATTTCCGGGAAAAGACTACTTGACTTTTTCTTTGAAGCTATTTCCATAGCAGTCATTTCCTTTTTTCCAGCTTGCATACTATATGTAAATCCAGATTTCCCGTCGCAATATAACTTTTGGAAAATCATTCCCTGACCTTCCATTTTTTGAGCCTCTGTTCCAGGAGCAATCCAATAATCAGTCATTTTAAGGGGAATTGGAATTTTAACAGAAGTCATCTCCATCACTCGTTCGTATGATTTGATTCTCTTCAACTTTTTGGACAATTCTTTCTTACTTTTTGTTTGCGTAACAGCAAAAATATAATTGTCCATTAACTGCTCTTTGGAAATATCCGCTTTTTTCATTTCCTTCACTTCATTTCCAAACGCGTCCAACAATTCAATTTTACCATCCGAATCAAACTTTTTTAGTTTATCGATTATTTCCTCATTTCCTACAACAACTATATTACAATTCTTTGAAGTGAAATATTGCTGAGCCATATCCAAAACAACTTGCTTATTAACAGACTCCAAGCGCTGCAAATAAGTTTTATAGTAATCTTTAGATAGATTGTTTTTGATGATGTTCAAAGCGAAACGAGCAACTGTTTGCGGATTTTCCAACGAAATCGCAAATTTCCCATTCATGGTTGATTTTGTCAAATTCAATTCATCGTCTTTCACGTTCTCGGAGGTGATCTTTTCGAATTCTCCTAAAATTTGGGTGATTGCTGAATCAGTCACGGCATTTCTAAAATTACCTCCTGCGGACAACCAAGCTCCGTTGTCCTGAATATTCAATGAAGAATAACAGCCATACGTGTAGGCCTTATCCTCTCTTAAATTTTGCATCAAACGCGTACCGAATCCACTTCCACCGAAGATGTTATTCAACACGTTCAAAGGCAATTGATTTTTATCTCCTGTTTTAATTTTTATAGGGAAGGTTACGTAAACAACAGACTGAACCGCACTGGGTTTCTTAACAAAAACAACACGGATACCTTTTCCGAAATTACCTGCATTGGTTGGGTTTTTATAAACATTTCCTCCGCTCCAAGAACCGAAATACTTATTGACAAGTTGCTCCGTTTGCTGACGATTTATATCACCTACAACGACCAAATAACTACCATTTGGGGTGAAATTAGTTTTGAAATAATTTACGACATCTTCACGCGTTATATTATTTAAACTTGTTTCCGTCATTACATCACTATATGGATGAAACGGGAAATTTAACTTAACAATTGCATTCTGAGCCATACTATTCGCATCTGACTTTGTAGACATCAATGCCGATTCGTTTTGCTTTTTGATACGATCAAATTCCGATTGCGGAAAATTGGCATTCATCAGAACATCAGACATTAATGTCAGACCCTTATCAATGTGTTTTGTCAAACAAGAAAGAAACATCGAATTTTTATCAGCTGATAACGTAGCTCCAATGTAGTCGATTTCCTTATCCAATTGATCTTTGGGACGATTATTGGTTCCAGACATGATCAATGAACCCGCCATATCAGAAAGACCAGCTTTGCTACCTTCCATCCGTGGATCTGAACCCATACTTAAATCGAAAGAAACTTTTGGAATTTTATGATTTTCCGAGAGAATAACCGTAATTCCATTAGCGGTGGTAAAAACCTCAGACTCTTTTAAATCGTTCGCTTTTTGAGGAGCAGGTGTCGGCATCACCGAGCGATCCAATTGAGCTTGAGCAAATAATGTAAAAAATATACTGTAGCTTAAAATTATCTTTTGCATGACTTTCAATTTATTTTTTAGGTAAATATTGAAGAATAACACGTGAATCCTGAGTTAGGTATTTTCTAGCAACGCGTTGAATGTCCTCTCGAGTAACTTTCATATAGTTGTTCATCAGCGTGTTAACTCGATCGGTATTTCCATAATAAACCCGATTGTTTGCCAAATTTTCAGCGATTCCGGAAACGGTAGAATTAGCACTTACAAGATCATTCTCAAATTTATTTCTTGCTTTCTGAAATTCATCCTCTGTAATCAATTCGTTTTTTATCAATTCAATTTGAGCGTCGAATTCTTTCTGAATTGAATCCAAACTAACACCATTGGAGGCAATTGCAGCAAAAATTTCAACTCCTGCATCCTCCAAAGTGAAGTTGAAAGAGAATGCTAAAGTCGCCATTTCCTTCTTTTCGACAATCGTTTTATTAATTCGTGAACTACTTCCACCGGAAAGAACTTCATTCAACATTTTCAAAGCATAAGAATCTTCATTTCGTTGTTCAGGTATTTTATATCCCATAAAAAGTGCAGGAAGTTGAATATTATCATAAACCACATCTTTAATAACCCCATTAATCGGTGTTCGATCTTTTTCAGTTCTTTTTATCTCGGTCGGTTTTGCCGTCATGGAAGCAATTAATTTCTTGGCAGCCGGATCTTTTGAATTCAGGAAATCTTTCTTATCAAATTTTGATTTGGAGATACCATAACGTTTTTCAAAGTCAGCATCCGTTTGAGCTAAAATGTCGCGATAAAGCGTGATCGCCTGACCTTTTGGTATCGAAGAAAAATACTTATCGATCCATTTTTTCGTTTGTGCGATATCCAAGTCACCTGCAATCGACAAAGTTGCATTCGACGGAACATAATACGTTTTGTAGAAATTGATATAATCCTCCTCTATTGCTGCATCTAAATGCTCCATACTTCCTATTGGAACCCAATTGTAAGGATGATTGGTAAATGCCCGTTTGTACATCTCCGTCAAAAATGAAGCATAAGGCTGGTTGTCTACGCGTTGACGTTTCTCCTCTTTTACAACACTTCTTTGCGTTTCTATTCCCTTGATATCAACTTTTGCATGAAGCATGCGCTCACTTTCAAGCCAAAGACCAAGTTCTAATTGATTAGAAGGAAGGATTTCATAGTAATACGTTCTATCTTGTGACGTATTTGCATTTAATATTCCCCCATTCTTTTCTACCAATTCGCTATACTTACCACGACTGATATTTTCTGAACCTTCAAACAACAGATGCTCGAAAAAGTGAGCAAATCCAGTTCTATCGGGATTTTCATTTTTGGAACCGACATGATACAAAACGGAAACCGCGACAATTGGCGTTGAATGTTCCTCATGCAGAATAACGTGAATTCCATTTGGAAGGTCGTATTCCACGAATTCAATTTTCTTTTGGGAAAAGACGCTTAAGTTTGCTAAAAGCACCATTCCAGGTAATAAAGCTTTTCTCATCTTTAGATTTTTGCGTCGCTAAGGTATATTAGAAAATTGAAATACTAATGAATTACTCGTAAACATAAATTTGTATTTTAATTGCTAGGAATTTCCAATTCTGAATAATTGAGCTGAAGTTCATCAGATTAGGAAATCTCTAAATTTTACATAATTGAATAGAATATTTGCAAGACTCAATCTCGTGATGCAATGATGATCGTTTTATTTGAATATTGAGTTCCCAATTGACTTTCGACGATTGAAATAATATCTTTTCTCAAAAAATATAAACTTCTATTTACTTGAATCCTTTTTTAAATATATTTTGATACGAATTTGAAATCCTTTTCCCTCGTTTAAAAAATAATATAGAGTACTATAAATTAATTGAATTACGTTAAATTTGCGAGTACCAAAACTGAAAATTATGGCAACTTACCTTGATTTTGAAGAACCGATAAAGGCTTTGGAAGATCAGATTCAACAAACCAAGGAAATTGGTGAAACAACTGATATTGATATGTCCGATAAAATTGCTGAATTGGAAGTAAAACTCAAGGAAAAAACAAAGGAAGTGTTTTCTAATCTAACTCCATGGCAGCGCGTTCAATTGTCACGTCATCCTGATCGGCCTTATACATTAGCATACATTGATGCATTAACTGGAGGAAATTTCATCGAATTACATGGTGACCGAAGCGTTAAAGATGACAAAGCAATGGTCGGTGGTTTTGGGCTTTTGGATGGAAAAAGCGTTATGTTTATCGGACAGCAAAAGGGAATCAACACCAAAATGCGCCAATATCGAAACTTTGGAATGGCAAATCCGGAAGGATACAGAAAAGCGTTGCGTTTGATGAAGCTAGCGGAAAAATTCAACAAACCAATTGTAACATTTATTGATACACCAGGAGCATTTCCAGGACTTGAAGCAGAGGAGCGGGGACAAGGTGAAGCGATTGCACGAAATATCTTTGAAATGATGCGATTGAAAGTTCCTGTAATTTGTGTAATTATTGGCGAAGGTGCTTCGGGCGGTGCTTTGGGAATTGGTGTTGGAGACAAAGTTGTGATGCTTGAAAATACTTGGTATTCGGTGATTTCTCCGGAAAGTTGCTCCTCAATTTTATGGCGTTCTTGGGATTTCAAAGAAAAAGCCGCGGATGCTTTGAAATTGACTTCAACTGACATGAAAGCAAATGGATTAGTAGATGAAGTGATTGAAGAACCAATCAATGGTGCGCATCGCAGTCAAACTGAAATGTTTTCCATCTTAAAGAACAAAATTAAATCTTACATCAGAGAATTAAATGCGATTGATCCTCAGACCAGAATCGACCAACGAATTGAGAAATTCTGCAAAATGGGTGTTTGGGAATAATTACCCGCTGTCAATTTAAATCATGAATGATTTCCTCGATACCTCCATTGAATTTTTAAAAGGTGTCGGTCCGCAAAGAGCTCAATTACTTCAAACGGAATTAGGGATTTTTACATTTCGAGATTTACTCGAGCATTACCCATTTCGCTATTTGGATCGTTCAACATATCAACAAGTTGCTGATGCGCCTTATGTAAATAATTATGTTCAACTCAGAGGGAAAATAACTGGTCTCAAGGAAGTTGGCTCCGGCAGGCATAAAAAACTATTTGCCAGATTTTCGGATAGTAGTGGATCAATTGATTTAGTTTGGTTTCAGGGAATTCAATGGATAAAACCAAATTTACGACCCGATGTAGAATACCAAATTTTCGGTAAACCAAAATTATTTGTTAGTCAGTGGAATATCCCTCACCCTGAAATGGCTGTTTTTTCTGAAGTTCAAAATATAACAGGACTTCAAGCATTTTATCCAAGTACGGAAAAATTAACGACTAAAGGACTTCACTCGAAAGGAATTGAAAAATTAATTGCAACGTTACTTCCTCAAATATATCAAAAAATTACTGAGACGCTTCCTGATTGGTTGATCAAAGAAAATCACTTGATTTCAAAAGAAAAAGCGTTGATAGCCATCCATCAGCCGAATTCAGAACAACAAATTCAACAGGCTCGATTTCGATTGAAATTTGAAGAATTGTTCTTTCTTCAGCTGGAGATGCTATTGCGAAAACAAGTTACAGCAACCGAAATGAAAGGCTTTGTTTTCGAGGAAGTTGGACCCCAATTCAATCAGTTTTACGCGAATCACCTACCTTTTGAACTGACGAATGCACAGAAAAAAGTAATTAAGGAAATTCGAAAAGACTTTCTTTCTGGAAAACATATGAATCGCTTGTTACAAGGTGATGTCGGAAGTGGAAAAACACTTGTTGCTTTATTGACTGCGCTCATTGCCATTGGAAACGGTTTTCAAGCTGCCTTGATGGCTCCAACGGAAATTCTCGCCAGTCAACATTTTGAGTCGATATCTAGTTTATTGAAAAATATGGATGTCAAAATTGACTTGTTGATTGGTTCCACAAAAAAAGCCGTCCGAACGGAATTACATGAGAAACTTTTGACTGGTGAATTGAATTTATTAATTGGAACACACGCTTTACTTGAAGATGTTGTTCAATTCAAAAACCTAGGACTTGTGATCATCGATGAGCAACATCGCTTCGGCGTGGCTCAACGCGCAAAAATGTGGAAGAAAAACACCTCACCACCCCATGTTTTAATCATGACAGCTACTCCAATTCCGAGAACTTTAGCAATGACATTTTATGGAGATTTAGATGTTTCAGTTATAGACGAATTGCCACCGGGTAGAAAACCAATTTCGACAATTCATCGTTATGAAAGTCACCGCCTCCGTCTTTTTGGATTCATGCGCGAGCAGATTGCTTTGGGTCGACAAGTATATGTTGTTTACCCACTAATAAAGGAATCCGAGACGTTGGACTTTAACAATCTAATGGATGGATTCGAAGCTATTTCCCGTTCATTTCCTCTGCCTAAATATCAAGTTAGTATTGTTCACGGCAAAATGAAAGCAGCGGACAAAGAATTTGAAATGCAACGATTCGTAAAAGGTGAAACTCAGATAATGGTTGCCACTACAGTTATTGAAGTTGGAGTTAATGTTCCGAATGCGTCTGTTATGGTTATTGAAAGTGCAGAGCGCTTTGGTCTTTCTCAATTGCACCAATTGCGCGGACGAGTTGGGAGGGGGGCAGAAAAATCTTATTGTATTTTGATGACAGGAGATAAGATATCTAAAGAAGCTCAAAAACGAATGGAAACAATGGTGCAAACGAATGATGGTTTTGAAATCTCGGAAGTCGATTTACAACTTCGTGGCCCCGGAGATTTGATGGGAACTCAACAAAGCGGTGTATTGGATTTAAAAATTTCAAACCTTTCGAAAGATGGTCAAATTGTGACTCTCGCAAGGGAAATGGCAAAAAAACTAATTTCGGAAGACCCAAAATTCGAAATGCCAAAAAATCAACTATTGAAAAGTCAAATTCAAAAAATTCTTCGTTCAAAACCTAACTGGGGCCGAATAGCCTAAAATTGGATGAACTAAATAACTTTTTGAAATTTTGTCTTTTGTTAATTTATCAAAGAAAAATCTATGAATCAAAATCGCGTTACCGCCCCTAAACCATTGAATTCCGACAATTCTCCTTTGGGTAAAAACACAACCTCAGCGCCCGAATTCATGCTTGCTTCGATGATCTCATCGTAAATGTCATCAATAACACCAGGTTTGTTACGTTCCTCTTCCTGAACAAATGTTATGGTATTATTTTCAATTCTTGCAGGTCGAAAGAGCGTTTCATCTATAAAAACAGTTCGAATTTTTCCTTCAGATGTTGCTTGCCAAATCTCGTTGGCATCAGAAATGTATTGTCCGGAAGATAAAGCCTGCTCTAATTCTTGTCTGCGCAATCTATTTTTTTCAAACTGTTGTTTTCGAACCACCTTCCAAGCTTCTCGAACGATATCGTTAGCTTCCATGTATAATTTATTTCCTTTCATAAAATCGGTGAAAATAGTTTCTTTTAAATCCGCAACTTTCAAGTATTCAGCGCAGTTCATTTCTTGACTACAAAGTAAAATAGGCTTGGGATTATCGTTGCGAATTTCATTTACGGCTTTGTCGATTCGATTGTAAAATTCGGACAACAATCGTTTTTGCAAATCCGCGTTCTTTAATTCAATTGTTTTAGTGGAATAAAGATCCAAGTTTTCAATTGGAAATGGAGCTCCATATTCTTGAATCAAGGTTTCGTCAAAGGCTTCGATTAGACGTGCTTTGTATTCACTAAAAACAAGTACAAAATAATTTGTTTTCATGTGCAAAATACGAACTAAATCTCTTGTTGCAAATGATTTATCAATTACTACTCGGTTTTCAACCTGAATTGGCAAGTGTAAATATTTCGTGATTTTTTCACTGACAAATAAAATCAAACAATCCAAATTATTTTCGAATCTAACTTGAGAAGCCAACTCATGTAAACGTTTGCTCAATATTCGGGCTTCTTCCTCTAATTCGTATTCTTTCAATCGTTTATCGGTTTCTTTTAACAATTTTTGAAGTTGCAAACGATCTATATCGTATTGTTGCTTGTTCCGATGAGTATTCATAATAATTGTAACGCAGCAATCAGAAACTATGTCTTTCAATTCTTTTAATAGGTGGTTCATATCCTGAGTTTTTGAAAGACGAAATTATGGCAACCTTCAAAAAATTATCTTACATCGGATTATCGAAATTTGTGAACATTTGAACTAGTATGGACAGTAAAATACACATCCGAAGAGTTAGAATAATCATCAAATGGTAACTATATTCTGGTTAGGTGAAACTATTTTATGAAGCGAAAAGTAAGATTAATCCGTGGTTCCATGATTCTTTTTGATTTGGCAATTTGATGTTTGTAGAAATTTTGAATCCGTTCATTCATCCATAATAAATCTCCATTGTGCAAATCGATGGAAAATTTTTCCGATTTCGAGTTATGTTTTAAATCAAACCTTCGTGAAGATCCCAAGCTAAGAGAAGCAACAATTGGATTTTCTCCAAGTTCCTTTTCGTTATCTGAATGCCAACCATTACTATCCATTCCGTTTCTATAATAATTAATCAGAACACAATTAAATGTTGAATTGGTGACTTTTTCAATTTTCGAACACAAGTATTTCAGGATTTGATTAAATGGCTTTGCAATAAGTGTATTCCCTGAGTAAGTGTAGGTTTTTTTTTCTTTGGCATGAAAGGATTCTAATCTGGGAACGAGATGGGTTTTCCCAAAAATTGTAATGGCATGTTGTTCAAATTCAATTTCATTTTCCAGAAGATTGAAAAAACGGATTGAGTCGTTGTAATCTAAAAAAGAGGGGTAATAGGAAAGAATTCCATCATTCAGAATTATTTTTTCAGCGTTTATCACAAATAGCCTTGTAAAGAATAAACGGAGTATCCAATAACTTCTTTCAAAAATGCCTCCCAAAGGACAAATGAATTAATACTTGGCAAAAATATATCAGGTGTAAATTCAACTTTTTTCCTTCTTGTGTAATGATCGGTCGTAAAAGCACCAAATTGCAACCCTTCTTTCCGAAAACATGCCGAAGCACGTTTCATGTGCAGTGCGCTCGTTATGAGCAGAAAGCTTTTATTTGAATAGCTTTTCTTTAATAATTTTGTTGTATTTACGGCATTTTCATGAGTGTTTTGAGACTTATTTTCGATAATTATATCTTCCGACGGAATTCCCCAATTAATCAAAATTTGTCTGGTTTGATCCGCCTCATGAAGTCCTTTACGAATGACAAATCCACTATCTCCACTAATTAATATCTTTCTGATTTTTTTTGCCTTATAAAGTGAAATAGTTTGCCAAATTCGATCAGCACCTCTTCTAACTGAAAGCACCTCTAAATCACGGTTATATTCAAACATACCAGATAGGACAATACCAATGTCATACTCATTCATTATCTCAATTTTCTTTCCGGAAACTTCCCAATTTCGAACCAAAAAACCGAGTGGTAAACCACTCGTGAAAAAGACCAAAATGAACAAGGTAAGGTACTTAAATCTTTTTTTCCATAACTCGTTTTTAAGAAAGAAAAATAACAGCATACTCGTTAGAAACCACAAAAACGGTGAAATAAGAAAGGCAAGAACTTTTGACAAAATGAAAAACATATTCAAAGATAAGTGAGAAGTTTGAAAAAATCTATCCTTATTTTTGCATCTGTTAAAATTTCTATTTCATGTGGCAAGAAAAATCATTTTTTGGTCTGAATTACAAGGAAATTAATCAATGGTTAATTAACGTTGGTACCAATCTAATTATGGCAATTATCATTTTAGTAGTTGGTTTTTGGCTCGCAAACATACTTTCCAAACTTGTTAAAAAAGGAATGTTAAAGAGTAAAGTGGATGTTGGTCTCGTAACTTTTCTTGGAAGTTTTATTTCCCTAGCTTCAAAAATAATGGTAGTAATTACTGCAATTACACAGCTTGGAATTCAGATGACTTCATTCATTACTGTGCTGGGGGCAGCTGGTTTGGCAATCGGTATGGCATTTTCGGGAACGTTATCAAATTTCGCAGGTGGAATCATGATTTTGGTTTTAAAGCCTTTCAAAGTTGGCGACACAATCATTGCGCAAGCACAGCAGGGAACGGTCAAAGAGATTCAAATTTTCAACACCTACATTTATTCTCCTGACAATAAAGTTATTATTTTACCCAACGGACCAGTGGCAAATGGAAGCATCATTAACATCACGCGTGAAAAAAATCGAAGATTGGATTTACTTATTCCAATATCATATGGTTGTGAATTACAGCAGGTTTTTGAAATCATTGAAAAGACGATTTTGGATGAATCTCGAGTTTTGAAAACGCCCGCTCACAAAATTGCAGTGCAAGAGATGATTCAAAATGGTCTCAACATCTCTGTTCGAGTTTGGGTTAACAACAAGGATTACCTCGATGTAAATTTTGAATTGAATCAGAAAATTTATCAGGGCTTGAATGACGCCGGAGTTAGTTTTGCTAAAGCTTAACTTTATGGTAAAAGAAATAAATCATTTTTGTATTTTGTTATCAATTCTCTTTGAGGGCAATCGTTCAAGTGGATTAGTTTACAATCAGATTGATAGAGATTGCCTTGTAATTCGCCATGTTGGTTTAACGTTCATGAACACAGGATATGTATAGGCTTATTTTCATCTTACTCTTGCTTTCGTTCAAGACTTTTTCACAAGGAACCTATCAACTAGCAGTAATGAAATATAGTGGCGGAGGAGATTATTACGCAAATCCAACGGCGCTTCCCAATTTAATTTCATTTTGCAACAAGGAGCTTGGAACAAACATTTCTAAAGATGTTCCTTACGTTGAGGTGGGAAGTAAAGACTTGTTCCTATATCCCTTTGTCCACATGACTGGACACGGAAATGTTGTTTTTTCCAAAACTGAAGCCGAAAACCTTCGAAATTATCTCTTAGCTGGAGGTTTTTTACATATTGATGATAATTATGGAATGGATGAGTTTATTCGCGTTGAATTAAAAAAAGTATTCCCAAATGAACAATTAGTTGAATTACCATCGAATCATCCAGTTTTTAATCAAAAATATAAGTTTAGCGGACTTCCAAAAATCCACAAACACGATGGTAAACGACCGCAAGCATTTGGAATAATTGAGAATGGAAGATTGTTGTGTTTATACACTTATGAAACCGATTTAAGTGACGGCTGGGAAGATCCACAAGTTCACAATGATCCAATTGAAAAGCGACGTCAGGCACTTCAAATGGGAGCAAACATATTAATGTATGTTTTCATGAAGTGATAGTCTTCATTCACGGGAATTCAACTTATCTTTGGCGACAATCGAATTAAATCCTATTGAAAGAAGTTCAAAATTCCAATTATCAAAAGCAAACGCGATTTCACGGTCTTGACATTCTTCGGGGAATTGCGATTTTATTCGTGATGATTGGTCATACAACTTTATTAATTCCAAAATCTTATAAATCATGGTATCAATTGTTTCAGCTTGATGGCGTTTCATTTTTCTTTGTTTTAAGTGGATTTTTGATTGGAGGGATTTTGATTCGTGAGACAGAAAAAGAGTTATTTACTTTTAGGAAAGCTAGGCATTTCTTAATCCGACGTTGGTTTCGAACACTGCCGAATTATTTTATAGTGCTTATATTTCTTATCGTAATTAGTTTTTTCTTTGACGAAACTAAATATAAAGGTTTTGATTGGACCTATTTCTTGTTTTGGCAAAACATGAATCAAGGAACAAGAGGATTTTTCGGTGAATCCTGGAGTTTGGCCGTGGAAGAATACTTTTATTT
This sequence comes from Crocinitomicaceae bacterium, assembly GCA_044348645.1. GTDB lineage: Bacteria > Bacteroidota > Bacteroidia > Flavobacteriales_D > Crocinitomicaceae > UBA952. Next base: position 19,835 of record JBIKSL010000034.1, read on the forward strand.
GTTTTTGGCGGTTGTCATGCTTATGCTTTCAAGCTGGTTCAGGTTGCGAACTAAGCTTGTTTTTAATACCATAATAATCGTTACAATTATTTCTGTTATCGCATTGAGAATTTATCTCTATTCAAACTCCGAACTCTTTATAAAGGATATTCCATTTTTTACATTTTGTCGTTTCGATTCAATCATGGTAGGAGTTTCGGGTGCATGGATTTATTTTAAAAGAACAAAGGTGTCTCTCCTCTGGGCGTGGATATTGCTGATTATTGGGATAGGAACCTTAATACTGATTAAATTCACTGCATACAAATCCGACTTTTTGGCCATCGTTTATTTCCCGTTTTTTCGATCTATAGCAGTATTAATGATGTTTCCTATCTTTCTTTCTTGGCAAAATAAGGCTACGATTTTCGAACGATTTTTAGTTTTTTCAGGTAAGATTTCCTATTCACTCTATTTGATAAATCTATGCGTTGTCATGTATATTGTCATTGAATTTGTAATCAATAAAACTTGGAATAAATCTAATTTTGAAAGTCAGAATTGGTATTTACTAATTCCTCTCTATTGGTTAGTTAGCTATTTATTAGCCACAATACTCTATTACAAAGTTGAGGTTCCATTTCTAAAATTAAGAGAAAAACTAGTACCCAATTAGGATTTGCTATCATTAATTTTGGGGTAGAAAAAATTCGATATTTGGTTCAGCGAATTCAAACCGATAATTTAATCATCTCGATTATTTTTGATTCTTTGTAATTGGTTTATCAATCCTGATTCCAATTCTTTTGCTTCTGCGAAATCATAACTTTATAAATCTGGAAAATCATTTTTACATCTCCAAATTTCTCGCCACAAAAAAAAGAGGCTGCCAATTTTGACAACCTCTTATAGTATTTATTGAAAATTAGAATTATTCTCCTTTTTCCATTTTTTCTTTCAATGCTGAAAGTGCATCCAAATCACCTAATGTTGATTTTTCAGAACTTTGATTTATTGCTTTCACTGCTTGGTCTGTTGCAGAACCAGCTGACTTTTTACCACCTTTTGAAGCAGACGGTTTGTCTTCGCCTTCCTCAAATGTGCGCGAGTGTGAAACAACAATCTTCTTCGCATCTTTATTGAATTCAATCACTTTAAAATCAAGTACTTCTTCCACTTTTGCGTTGCTTCCATCCGCTTTTTTCAAGTGCTTAGAAGGACAAATACCTTCAACACCATAAGGAAGAGAAACGATTCCAGATTTGTCTTTCATATCGATGATAGTTCCGCTATGAACTGAACCTTCAGCAAATGTTGATTCAAATACATCCCATGGATTTTCTTCTAATTGTTTGTGACCTAAAGAGATTCTTCTGTTATCGCGATCGATTTCCAAAACAACTACTTCCATTTCGTCACCAACTTTACAGAATTCAGATGGATGCTTGATTTTCTTTTGCCAAGAAAGATCAGAAATGTGAATCAATCCGTCAACTCCTTCTTCCAATTCAACGAATACACCGAAGTTAGTGAAGTTACGAACTTTCGCTTTGTGCTTAGAACCAACTGAGTATTTCACTTCGATATCATTCCATGGATCTGGCATTAATTGCTTGATACCCAAAGACATTTTTCTTTCTTCACGATCCAAAGTCAAGATAACAGCCTCAACTGTATCGCCGATGTTCATGAAATCTTGTGCTGAACGTAAATGTTGTGACCAGCTCATTTCTGAAACGTGGATCAAACCTTCAACTCCCGGAGCGATTTCGATGAAAGCACCATAATCAGCCATCACAACTACTTTTCCAGAAACTTTATCACCAACTTGTAAGTTAGCATCTAAAGAATCCCATGGATGTGGTTGTAATTGTTTTAAACCAAGAGCGATTCGTTTTTTGTCATCATCGAAGTCAAGAATTACCACATTGATTTTTTGGTCAAGCTCCAACAATTCTTCAGGATGCGTAACGCGACCCCAAGAAAGGTCTGTAATGTGAATCAAACCGTCTACTCCACCAAGGTCGATGAATACACCATAAGAAGTAACGTTTTTCACAACGCCTTCCAATACTTGACCTTTTTCAAGACCAGAAATGATTTGTTTCTTTTGTTCTTCTAATTCAGCTTCGATCAATGCTTTGTGAGAAACAACAACGTTTCTGAATTCTTCATTGATTTTCACTACTTTGAATTCCATGTTTTTACCAACGTAAACATCATAGTCGCGGATTGGCTTAACATCGATTTGAGAACCAGGTAAGAATGCTTCGATTCCGAAAACATCTACGATAAGTCCACCTTTTGTTCTGCATTTCACGTAACCAGTGATGATTTCACCTGAACGCAAAACGTCGTTCACACGAATCCAAGCGCTGTGCATACGTGCTGTTCTGTGAGAAACAATCAACTGTCCTGTTTTGTCTTCACGACATTCAACATACACGTCAACTGTATCTCCAACCTTTAAATCCGGGTTGTAACGGAATTCGTTTGCTGCAACAACTCCTTCAGATTTGTAACCGATGTTTACGATTACTTCTTTCTTGTTAAGCATTGCAACTGTCCCTTGAATAACTTCTTTCTCGTTGATTGAAGTCAAGGTTTTTTCGTAACGATCAGACATTTCTGAACGTTGAACTTTTGAGTAGCCGTCTAATTGTAGAGCTTCCCAATCAAAATCTGCAGATCCCTGCGGGTTAATAGAATTTGCCATGTGGCTTGTAAAATTTGTATCTCGAAATCCCCTAACTTCCGAAAGTGGTTAATAATCAAAAACATCGCTTTAAGGGTGCGATTCTAAAAATAGGGTGCAAAGATAGGGATTTATTTTGGGAAAATTCAGCGGTTTGAATAAGTTTTTCCCAAATTTGGGTTAATGGACAAAATAGTGCCTAAAAACCTCTGAAAGTATTATTGATATTAACTTGCAGCCATTTATTACTTATGACTAAAAAAACTGCTTTTACTGTGGTTGTAAAATATT
>JBIKSL010000035.1:0-22798 GCA_044348645.1 Crocinitomicaceae bacterium
TCGGAAATAAATTATTCTCAAAAAGTGATTTTCTTGCTCTCATTGATTCAGAACCTGAGTGCTTTTCACCAAATGTTATCCTACGACCGCTTTATCAAGAATTTCTTTTGCCGAACCTCTGTTACATAGGCGGAACGAGTGAATTAAATTATTGGTTACAGTTAAAAAAAGCTTTTGAATCAGCTGAAATTCACTATCCGCTTATTCAAGCTAGAGTCAGTGCCCTATGGCTTGATAATGTAAGTGCTGAAAAAATTCAAAAATACAAGTTGAAAACCTTGAACTTATTTCAATCCCTTGTTGAACTGAAGAAACAGGTTTTACTTGAATTAGAATCGGAAAACATAGACTTTCAGCTCATAGATTTTCAATTCGCTCAGCTGAAAAATGATTTCTTGGCCAAATCAAATCAAATTGATCCCGCTCATAATTCGAGGGTTGGTGCTGAATTCACGAAAATTGAAAAACAGCTAACACACTTGAAATTTCAATTGGAGAAATCTTTAAAAAACAAACACGAAAAAACATTAATTGGTTTGGAACAACTCAAGAACAAATTGTTTCCGAATGATGAACTTCAAGAAAGAAATATTAACTTTTTTCAGTTTTGTCCGGATGGGAAATTCAAAGATAAACTCCATGACCTTAAGAAATTAATTCAACCGTTTGACTCCGATTTTTTGATTCTTGAAAATGGAGAAATTCAGGATTGAAGGATGTCGTGAGGTTATTTTGATCATAACAGGGATTGGTATATTGATAAATGATGGGATAATTTCAATTTTAAGAATCGAACTCAGTTTATTAGGTTTTTCAAAACAGAAACTCAGGTTAATACTCCAAAAGTCATTATTCAAACGTTCATGTTCAAATTATTTGTAATAACTTTGAAAATACACTGTATAGAAATCATGTGAGGTTCAATCATTAAGATAGGGAATTCAAAAGGTTTTCGGCTATTATTTTCCTAAATGAAATGAATGACAATCGAAGAACAGTTGTCATAGCAGCAATGACATCTTCTCACAGAAAATATTCATTGAAAGTAAAGCTGAGATACAATAATTTAAAGGATACTTTGGTGATTGAACAAAAAAGAAAAAGTTATAAAATTTACACAGCTAAAGAAGTTTGGTTCACTTATCGAAAAAGAAATAAGCTAGCGCAAACGTCTAATTATTCAATCACTACTTGATTAATGCTATCATGTTAGTAAAACAAATATCGACCGAAAGCGTTTTTAAACCATGAAGTTAAACATAACGAGATCCGTCACAAGAAGTATGAGTGTAATTGGCGATACCTTGACCTAAAAGACAAATTATTTACAGATGAAACAATTTGAAATTCCTGAATTTTATCGTTCGCCTGTTATTGGTAAAGTAAAATTCAAACGAAAATTGGAAGATCCAAGAAAACAAGACTTCTCGCCGACATTCTTGGATTTCGGAAAAGTTACTTTTTTAATTCCGCGGCATTTTGGATTTTGTTATGGTGTAGAAAATGCCATCGAACGAAGCTATAAAGCAATTTCTGAGAATCCTGGAAAACGCATTTTCCTGCTAAGTCAAATGATTCACAATCCTGACGTAAACAAAGATTTACTCGAAAATGGTCTGACTTTTCTGCAAGACACGGACGGTAAGCAACTTATTCCATTTGAGGAATTGACTCCAGATGATGTGGTTATTATTCCTGCATTTGGAACCACACTTGAAATAGAAAACAAACTCAGAGCAATTGGGGTAAATATTGATACATATAATACAACATGTCCGTTTGTAGTTAAGGTGTGGAATCGCTCTGAAAAGCTTGGGGAAACGAAACATACAATCATCATTCACGGAAAATACAACCACGAAGAAACGCGCGCAACTTTTTCTCATAGTTCGTCCAATGCTCCGTCACTAGTTATTAAAGATATGAATGAAGCAAAATTTTTAGGCGAATATATTTTAGGTACAAAATCTAACGCAGAGTTTCTTTCCTATTTTGAGGGTAAAATGTCGAATGATTTCGATCCAGGAAATGATTTGAACAAAATTGGTGTAGTCAATCAAACGACGATGCTCGCATCCGAAACTCAGGAAATTACGGAATATTTGAGAGGAGTGATGATAAAAAAATATGGTTTGGAAAGCATTAAGCAACACATTGCGGATACGCGAGACACGCTCTGTTATGCCACAAATGACAATCAATCTGCGACAATCGAACTTCTAAATCATGATGCCGATTTGGCAATTGTGGTTGGTGGATACAATAGTTCGAATACAAGTCATTTGGTGGAATTATTGGAACAAAAGTTCCCGACTTATTTCATTAAAGGTAAGGATGAAATTATATCTGATTCGGAAATTGAATTTTTTAATATTCATACAAAATTAATCGAGAGACGACTGAATTTCCTTCCTAAAAAAGAGCAAATAAAAATAATCATTACATCTGGCGCTTCATGTCCGGATTCCATCGTGGATGCTGTGATCCAGAAATTACTTGGTTATTTTGATTTGGAAATTTCCATTGAAGCTGTTTTAGAAAACTTATAAAAAATGAAAATTTACACAAAAAAAGGTGATGAAGGAAAAACGGGTTTAATTGGTGGAACGCGTGTTTCTAAGCATGCGCTCCGTATTGAATCTTATGGAACTGTGGATGAATTGAATTCATTTATTGGTGTTGTTCGAGATTACGATATCGATGAAAAATATAAAAAACAACTCATTGAAATTCAAGATCGTTTATTTACAATCGGTTCAAGCTTAGCTTCAGATCCAGAAAAATCAAAAATGAAAATCCCTGATTTATTGGAATCAGACGTTGAAGTTTTGGAAAAATGGATGGATGAAATGGATACTGAATTACCCGAGATGCGATTTTTTGTGCTTCCCGGTGGAAATCATGCCGTTTCTTTTTGTCACGTTGCGCGATGCGTTTGCCGGCGAGCTGAAAGACTAATCGTAGAACTTGCTGAAAATGATTTCGTTGCACCGCTGGTTTTGTCATACATGAACCGATTGAGCGATTATTTATTTGTCCTGAGCCGAAAAATTGGAATGGATTTGAAAGCTGAAGAACAACCTTGGCATCCGCGTGTTTAGAATAAATAACTGTTTTTTATGATAAATGCATGAAAAATATAGGTTAAAGTGTAACCTGGTGCTTTATTTTTTTATTTTCGGCTGGTGTATAGAGAGGCTTTTTTGTGGCAATGACAAAAAGAAAAACCAAAATTATTTCTTCTCTTACTTTTTTTGCCGAAGCAGAAAAAAAGTAACAAAAAAGCTGCTTTTTCAACTTTCATACAGCGTTTCCTTCGGAACACTTGTTTTTTCCTTTCGTGCTTTGGTTCTATTGCTCCGACTTACGTCTCCGCGAACCGCAACTCCAGTCAAAACTGCGTTAACGCTGTATGAAAGTTGGGTTCGATGCACTAATAATTTTTACTTAATGAAGTAAAAAATAATTTCCAATCCCACGAACCCCGCGCATTGAAAGATTATTCTTCTTACTTTTTTTGCCGAAGCAGAACTTTTATTGGGATTAAAATTCCATATAGTGAAATGATTGAGAAAAATAAAGATTATGTTAACTTTGTTATACGTAAAATCAAAAAAAATGACGGCTATTGAATTAAGAAAAAATTTTCATTCTCTTATAGATAGTATTGATAACGAAAGAATTCTCCAATTCTTTTATGATCTAATGAAAAGAAAGTCTTCCGGTGAAGAAGAAAATGGCTGGAATCTTCTATCAGATGATCAAAAGCAGGAGTTAATGTCATCTGCAAAGGAATCTGAAGATTTAAATAATCTTGTAAGTAACGATGATCTGAAAGCCAAGCACAAGAAATGGCTCTAACGATATTTTGGACAAAACGAGCCTCCAAAAACTTTGATTTATTGATTGAATATTTTTCTAGTGAATTTGGAACTCGTGCGGCAAAAAATCTTGTGCTCAAAGTGTATGATTTTCTTGAATTGCTTCTTTTATTTCCGGAAATTGGCTCTGTAGAAAATGAAGAAAATGAAATTAGAGCTTTTACGATTTTCAAGCAATTAAATATCTTTTACCGAGTCTCAAAGGATAAAATTATTATTCTAGGATTGTTTGATAATCGTCAAAATCCATCAAAAAAGCCACGTTAGAATATCTATGAAAATGTTTGGCGTTAATTCTCTTTACTGCTAAAACAATTTCCATTCCCAAGAACCTCGCGCATTGAAAGATTATTCTTCTTACTTTTTTTGCCGAAGCAGAAAAAAAGTAACAAAAAAGCTGCTTTTTCAACTTTCATAATGCGTTTCCTTCGGAACACTCAGTCATTTCGCTGCGTGCTTTTGTCCTTTTGCTCCAGCAGAGCTGTCGCGGACCGCAACTTCGCTCAGACTTTCGTTAACGCTGTATGAAAGTTGAGGTGGGAACTCAACTATTTCTTTTGAGACGAAGTCATTGGTTTAGAAAAACGAAGTAAAATATAAATTCATCTCCCATGAACCCCGCGCGTTGAAAGATTAAACTGGGTTACCCACACGACGCAGTTGCGTTAAAATTTCCGGCTGTTTGAGGCGGAGGAACGACAACGAGTTTCGGGAATTTTAGCAACAAGGAAAATGTGGGTAGTTTAATCTTTCCAGCGCTAGACTTTTTTCTTTTTGTGGCAATGACAAAAAGAAAAACCAAAATTATTTCTTCTCTTACTTTTTTTGCCGAAGCAGAAAAAAAGTAACAAAAAAGCTGCTTTTTCAACTTTCATAATGCGTTTCCTTCGGAACACTCAGTCATTTCGCTGCGTGCTTTTGTCCTTTTGCTCCAGCAGAGCTGTCGCGGACCGCAACTTCGCTCAGACTTTCGTTAACGCTGTATGAAAGTTGAGGTGGGAACTCAACTATTTCTTTTGAGACGAAGTCATTGGTTTAGAAAAACGAAGTAAAATATAAATTCATCTCCCATGAACCCCGCGCCTTGAAAGATAAAACTGGGTACCCACACGACGCAGTTTCGTCAAAATTTCCTTCTGTTTTAGGCGTCGCGGAGAGGTTTGGCTGATTATTAGTTGGCAGACTAGCTTCATTAAAAGAGGAGATTTTAATGGATAATTTTGATTATATTTAGTTAAAATTAAGATCATGAAAGAATCATTAAGCATGGATTATCAACCTTTTCTGATAGAAATTTTAGGTAAGATTAGGCAAGCGAGGTATGATATGCTGAAAACCGTTAGTAAGCAAACGGTTCTACTTTATTGGGATATTGGAAAGTCGGTAAGTGAAAAAGTAAGTACTGAAAAATGGGGGAAATCAGTCGTTGAACAACTTTCAAAAGATTTACAAACGGAGTTTCCAGGTATTCGTGGGTTTTCAGCGCGAAACATTTGGAGAATGAAGACATTTTATGAGGTATATTATAACAATAAAAAACTGACACCACTGGTGGCAGAAATTGGATGGGTGCAAAATTGTTTGATAATCGAAAAATGTAAAGAGGATTTAAAAAAAGAGTTTTATCTTCGAAAAACAAAGCAAATGGGTTGGTCAAAAGCGGATTTGATTGACAGAATCAAGAAAAATCATTTTGAAAATCAAATGCTCGCTCAACATAATTTTGAAACAACTGTATCATCTGAATTACGAGCTCAAGTAGCGTGGGAATTTTTAGATGATTACAACATAGAACTATTAAACCCTGATCTTCCAATTGCTGAAAAAGAGATTGAAAACTCGATTGTTACTAACATTGTCAAATTCTTGTCGGAAATGGGCGGCAGTTTTGCTTTTGTTGGGAGACAATTCAAAGTTGATTTTCATGAAAAAGAATATTTTATCGATTTGTTGTTTTTTAATTTGAAACTAAATTGCTTTGTGGTTTTGGAACTAAAAGCAAGAGATTTTGAACCCAAAGATCTCGGTCAATTAAAATGGTATATGGAGTTAGTAAACAATCACGTCAAGGAAAAAACTCATAATCAGACAATTGGAATTATACTATGCAGAAAGAAAGATCGCTTAATGGTAGAATATCTACTTTCGAATAATCAAGATCCTTTGGGTGTGGCAACGTTTAATCGCTACGAAGAACTACCAATTGAATATGCGAAATACTTACCGAGTGAAGAAGATATAATTAGACGTTTAGCGGGAGTGACTGATTTTGGGATTTAGAAGATTATTCTTCTTACTTTTTTTGCCGAAGCAGAAAAAAAGTAACAAAAAAGCTGCTTTTTCCAACTTTCAAAAGGCGTTTCGTTCGGAACACTCAGTCATTTCGCTGCGTGCTTTTGTCCTTTTGCTCCAGCAGAGCTGTCGCGGACCGCAACTTCGCTCAGACTTTCGTTAACGCTGTATGAAAGTTGAGGTGGGAACTCAACTATTTCTTTTGAGACGAAGTCATTGGTTTAGAAAAACGAAGTAAAATATAAATTCATCTCCCATGAACCCCGCGCATTGAAAGATAAAACTGGGTCCTCACACGACGCAGTTGCGTTAAAATTTCCGGCTGTTTGAGGCGGAGGAACGACAACGAGTTTCGGAAATTTTAGCAACAAGGAAAATGTGGGTAGTTTAATCTTTCCAGCGCTAGACTTTTTTCTTTCTTTTTGTGGCAATGACAAAAAGAAAAACCAAAATTATTGCTGCGTCGTTAAATTCCAGTGGAACGGGAAGTTCCAATTATTCTTCCATTAAAATTTATCCTACCAAGGAAGGTGTAATGGTAAGCGGGTCATTAAATTCATCATTAATATCATTGAATGGTGCGGATAATGTGACTATAGACGGACGTGTTAATGGTGTCGGAACAACAAAATCTTTGACCATTTCAAATACAAGTACAGGAAATGCTGCAAGTACAATTCGTCTCATCAACGGAGCACAAAACAACAACGTGAAATATGCAATCATTTCTGGTTCCAATAGAGGTTCGGATCTTTCGGCAACTATTTTCTTTGGTACTGCTACGGGTAGTGGAAATAGCAATAATACTATTATTGACAATACGATTACTACTTCATCAACATTGCAATTGAATCGCCCTTATCGAAGTATTTTGTCAAATGGTACAGATGGGTCGGCAAATACAAATATTTCTATTCTTAATAATGAATTTGTTGATGTTTTGAATCCGGCGAGTTCATCTTATGGAATTCGATCCTTGGCAGGATCCAATAATTGGACTATCAGCGGAAATCATTTTTATCAAACTGATGGTTCTTTCACTCCGACAGAGAATAATACGTATGCAATGATTGACATTTCAAATACAAATGGAAACGGATTTGTCATTACCGATAATTTCATAGGAGGTAGAGCAATCAATGCAGGTGGCTCGCCATTTAATATAAGTGGTGCTGCATCGACCATTTTCTGTGGTGTTCGAGCTACAGTTGGCACAATAACTAACTCAACCATTGAGAACAATACGATTAAAAATATCTATCATTCAAGTTCCAACGATATCGCTTTCTTCGGAATTCGGGTTAACGATGGAAATGTAAATGTGAAAGGTAATTTAATTGGTAACGATATTACTTTACATTGTCCTGTGGTGAAAGCAACTGCAACTGCAACCATCAGTGGAGGCTCGGTAACGGGTGTTTCCATGACAAGTGCGGGTTCAGGCTACACTACGAGTCCATCAGTTATTATTAATGGTGGTGGAGGTTCTGGCTTTGCAGTTACACCAGTTGTTAGTAACGGACAAGTTTCCCTAACTATTTCCAATTCAGGCTCAGGATACACAAGTGCGCCAACCATTACCATTAGTGGTTCACCGCTCGCACGTGGAATCTATATCGCTGGAACAGGCACGATTGAGCTTAAAAACAATACCATTTCGGGCATAACAACGTCTGGTTCGAATGCAAATTCAGTTTACAGCTTTTATGGCATTGAATCCGCTGGGAATTCGCCACGAACAATCTCCGAAAATATAATTGGTAGTGACACACAATCAAATAGTATTGTATTATCTAATCCAACAACAAATAGCACCCAAGCTCAATCTTTCTATGGGATTTATAGTACCTCAAGCAATTCGACTGATATTTCCAATAACATTGTTGCCAATATCAATAATGCAGCAATAAATTCAGTAGCGTCTCTTGTGCGCGGAATACTGGTAACAGCAGGATCAGCAACAATAGAAGGGAATGTGGTTCATGATTTAGAAACGGGAGCTGCATATGCTAGTGCAATTGGAACGAATGGAACCATAGCGGGAATTCAAAACGAGAGCTCAGGAATCGGTTCTGTTCAAAGTATTAAAAACAACAAAATCTATAGTTTACGTAGTTTAGCAAGTTCTGCCGAAGTAAGAATTCGAGGAATTCACTTTAAAGGTTTATCGAGCGGAACGCATGTTATTGAGAAGAATTTTGTTCATAGTTTATCCGTTGCTTCAACCTCGACAACAGCTCAATTGTTTGGAATTCAAATCGAATCGGGAACAACAAACCTCACCAACAATATCATCAATGTTGGCTCAGGATCGTCAAACGGAACTCAAATTTTCGGAATTTGGGAATCGGGCACGTCAACTAATAACTTGAATCTATATCACAATACAATAGTAATAAGTGGCTCAACTTCCAACAATTCTGCTTTGACCTATGCATTGTTTAGCAATAGTTCGGCAAACACAAAAGTCATCAATAATAATATCTTTACTAATATGCGTTCGAGCGGAAGTGGTACAAATCGCAACTTTGCATTGCGTTTACAGGCTACAACTGGTACGACGATCGATGCGAATGACTATTTTGTGAATGGAACAGCTGGAACAATTTTAAGATTATCGGGCACTAATTATTCAACTCTTGCCACTTGGCAGTCTGCAACAAGTCAAGACGCTAATTCTTATAATTTGAATCCAAGTTTCACATCTTCTCCGCCGACAAATAATGAAAATCATTATGTTCCTTTGTGTGGAATGAATGGATTAAGTGGATTAGTTGCATCAGATTACAATGGATTAACACGTTCCAACCCAGCTACGATCGGTGCATTTGAGGTTAGCTCAAGAATTCCAAAAATTGACAATATTACTTTATCAACTTGTTCAGGAGCTGAATTCTCTGTTGAGCCAGTTAACGGGTATATTCCAAATGGAACTTCCTATTCATGGCTTACGCCAGTCGTTACAGGTTCGATGCTAGGTGGAGCAAGTGGTTCAACTGCAAATAATGTTTCAGGAACACTTACCAATGCGACAATTCAGAGTCAAACAGCAACATATACCGTAACTCCAAGTACAGGAAGCTGTCAAGGCGCCAATTTTACTATTGTTGTAACTGTGCGCCCAGTAATTTCTGCCGGTGCTATTAGCACGACGGGAGAATCAATCTGCTCCGGAGGAGATCCAGGTTTGATTTCGAGTGTTACACCTGCAGCTGGAACTAATTCACAAATAATTTATTCATGGCGATCCTCGTCCGATAATTTTTCTAAAGCCATTTCAGGTGCAACCGGAGAAACATACAATCCTCCTGCCTTACTTTCTTCAACGACCTATCGCCGCTATGCAAGTGATTCAGAGTGTAGTACTGTTGTCATTCAATCAATAGGTGAATGGATAGTGAACGTAGGATTGAGCCCTCAGGCCGGCACAATTTCAGGTCCAACTAATGTATGTAAGGGAGCAAACGCTGATTTGGTCTTGAATAATTCTACTGGATTAATCCAATGGCAATCGTCTAGCAATAATCAAAATTTTGTCAATGTCGTAGGTGCTTCAGTTGATGCATATACTGCCACAAATATTACTGCAACTACTTATTATCGAGTTATTTTTACGGGAAGTTGTGGATCAAGCAATTCCGCCGTATTTACGATTTCAGTGAATCAACCAACTCTTGATATTAAAGTGAATAACAAAACTATTTCTGATGGGGATTATTTATGGAATGGAAATGTAAGTTCAAATGGTGGTTTATTGAATAATTGGTACGTATTAAATAATGGTCAATACTCATTAGCAACAACCTTACCAACGAGTCAAACTAAAGTATTCATCATTGATTATGTTAATGCAAGTAATTGCGTTTCTCAAGTAAATAAGGCCAGTATTCCTGAGTTAGGTACTTTCGAATCCGACAATCTATTCATTGGTGAAAATGCAAGTTTGACATTAAGTCCTAATGCAACAATAAACATTAGTGGTGACATGGTGGTTAATGGTTCTTTAATATCCAATCCAACCGCTAAGATTGTCTTTAATGGATCGAGCATCCAAAAGATTAGTGGAACTCAACCCATAATTATTGATAATCTTGCAGTTGACAAGCCTAACGGTAATTTAAAATTGGATGCTCCAGTAACTGTTAGAGGAGTATTGGATATGTTAGGCGGTAACATTGTTACGTCTCTCACCAATATTTTGGAAATTGGAACAAGTGTTTCCAATCCAGGCTCAATTAATTGGGTTGATGGAAGTGTAGTTGGCCCGATGAAGCGATGGTTCTCAAATAAAGTTAACAATTCTCAATCCAGCGGAATATTCCCTGTTGGAACGCCATCTGTAAATCGAAACGCACAGGTAAACTTTACAGAGGCTCCAACTAAAGGAGGATATCTTGTTGCATCATTTAAAGAAGGCTTAGCACCAGATGGTTACAGTAATTTCCCAATAGAATATAAAGAAGGAAATAACAGAAGATTCATCGAAAAAAGCGATGAAGTTGGATATTGGGAACTAACCCCTTACGATGAGAATGGACAAGCTTACGGCGCGCTGGATGATGTTCTCTACACGTTGAAATTACGTGTTAATGTGCCAACAACAGTTTCTCAAGGGGATCACATCTTAAGTGACCCATCAGGAATTCGTATTATTAGATCGAAAGGCTCAGCTCAAGGAGAACACCAACCATGGGATTTGGCTGGAACACATAGTAAACATACTTCCAAAAACGCATCGGATGCTGAGATAGAAAGCGTTGGAGTTAAAGGTTTCTCTTGGTTTAACGGTGGTGGAAGTAGCGGAACTCCGCTTCCAGTAGAATTACTTTCTTTTGCGGGTGATTGTCAAGAAAATGATCATATAATCACTTGGAAAACAGCCTCTGAACACAATAGCGAAAACTTTGAGATTCAATCTTCAAGAGACGGTCTCATTTGGAACACGATCGCTGTCGAAAAAGCAGCCGGAAACAGTAATGAATTGTTGACTTACCAATATATCAATTCCAATTTCGGAAATGGTGTAGTCTATTACCGATTGAAACAAAACGATATCGATGGTTATAGTCAAATCTACGATCCAATCATGGTAGCTTGTTCGTCCAATGAAACAGCGTTTTTGACTTATCCTAATCCAAGTTCAAATGAGTTCAATTTGATGTTAAACGATAAAGATTTTATTGGAAAATCGACAATTTTGATTCATGACTCCAAAGGTAAATTGATTACAAAACGATCAGTTGAAATTGTTCAAGGAATGAATTTGATACACTTCGAAGAACCGGTTGATGCTGGAGTTTATTATTTGCAAATACAAAACGAAAACAAAACGTCGAAATTATTGAAACATGTAATTTATTAAGAACGTTGAATTTTGTAAAGATTTGATTTGAATTAAGGATTTCAAAGTAGTCATTTCCAAAGCTCCTGTTTTGTGATTTGAGGGATTCACTATTTTTCCCAAAACTTCCTGATTCTCCGCCTCCAATTGTTACTTTTGTCTCAATGAAAATTTCGGCTTCCATCTACAGCGACAAAAAACGACCATTAAAAGAGGTTATTGAAGATCTCGTTGCTCACCAAGTGGATTTGTTGCACGTTGATTGCAATGATGATTTGGCGGTTTTTGAGGACATCAAGCGAATTCGAGAATGGTGTTCGTTGCCGATTGATTTGCACATCATCACTGAGAATCCTGAGAAATATTATGATTTGTTGATTGAAAATCCAGTTGAATATGTGACTTTTCAATTCGAGGATCTGAAATCTCCATTGAAATTGCCTTCCGAAATTAAAGAAAAAAAGGGTTTGGCTATTACCACACCAACCTCGGTTGATGTCTTTGACTCGTATGCTGATTTTGATTTTATTTTAATCATGGCTACTATTCCAGGTCAAAGTGGTGGCGTTTTCGACAAATTGAATTTTTCCAAGATTCGTCAATTCAGAAAGAAATATCCTTCCAAATCAATACATGTGGATGGTGGAGTAAATGGTGAAGTTTCTTTTATTCTTCGAAATATGGGAGTTAGTTCATCGGTTTCAGGTTCGTATTTATTCAACGGACCAAGTATCGGTCATGCCTTGATGAATTTAACCAAGCGTGAAATCGAATCTCATTATCGCGTTGAAGATTTCATGATTCCATTATCCGAGGCTCCAAATATAAAATTGAGCACAGCCACTACGAAATCCATTTTAGAAGAAGTTGAACGAGGAAATTTTGGATTCAGCTTGGTTACGGGAGATAACAATGAATTAATTGGTCTAGTTTCAAGTGCGGATATCCGTAAAGCTTTGCTTCGAAAAATTGATCAACCAACTGAAATTCTCCCCACAGATTTGATAAATAATTCTCCGATTTCAATCAATTCTGATTCTACCGTTTATGAAATGTTGCAATTAATTAAAAAATGCCCATTTCCAATCATGTATTTACCGGTAGTTAATGAAGCTCAATTTGCCGTCGGAATTGTTACCTTTGCACACCTCATTAAAGGAGAAATATGATTATTCATTTAAAATCAACTGTTGACCAGAGTCTTGCATCAAAATTAGCTGAGGATAACAAAACTTTTCACATTGTTTATAACGAAAAACATGTTTTAATTACCGGTTCGGGAGTAAAGGAAGTTCCTTCAAATTTGGAATCATATACTGAACAGTTTTGGGTTTTTCCAAACGATATGCAATTGTCATCGCGCAAATACCAAAATGAGAAACGTGAAATTAGCTTCGGCAAAGTCAAAATTGGTGGAAATACAAATAACACAATTCTAATTGGCGGACCTTGTTCCGTTGAATCTGAGGAGCAAATTCGTTCGGCATCTGAATTATTAGTTAGATTAGGATTAACAACGTTACGCGGAGGCTGTTACAAACCAAGAACGAGCCCATATTCTTTTCAAGGTTTGGGTCTTGACGGTTTGAAACTACTGGCTAAAATGCGTGAGGAATTCGGATTAAACGTAATAACAGAAGCTCGCGACGCAACGCATATCGATGAAATCATTGAATATACGGATGTCATCCAAGTTGGAGCGAAAGCAATGTATGACCAAGGAATTTTACGAGCTTGTTCAAAAATTAAAAAACCAGTTTTGATCAAACGTGGTTTTGGAACAACCTTGCAAGAATTTGTTCAGGCAGCTGAATTTGTACTTTCCGGAGGAAATGAAAACGTGGTTCTTTGCGAGCGGGGAATCCGAACTTTTGAAACAGGTACAAGATTTACCCTCGATTTGTGTGGAGTTGCTTGGCTACAAGAACATACTAATTTGCCGATCATTTTGGATCCTTCGCACGCAATGGGTTTCGCTTATGGTGTTCCGAGTTTGTCTAAGGCATGCGTAGCGATGGGAATCGATGGTTTGTTAATAGAATCTCACCCAAATCCGAAAGTGGCGAAATCAGATGCCTCACAACAATTGAATTTTGAAGAATTCGAAAATTTATTGAAAGAACTTCGTCCGGTAGCACAAAGTGTGGGGTATCAAATAGTTTAATCATGCATTTAGAACAAAATATTAAAGGTCTCTGCGCTAAATTTGGTATCGAATTCGATGACTTTTTAAATGATTTGGATGTTGAGCATGTTCATGAACTCACGGTTTATGATTTAGAGGCAGTTTGTGAAGAGTACGAAGTTGACTTGATGGCACTTCTATTTAAGCCGTTGTTCCGACCAGAATTATTCAAAGAAAAATTGAGTAAAATCAAATTATTAATTCTTGATGTCGATGGTGTTATGACCGATGGAGGCATGTATGTTTCTGAAAACGGTGATCAAATGAAACGCTACAACACCCAAGATGGAATGGGCATCATGCACTTGACCAAATCAGGTTTTCAAGTCGGAATTATTTCATCAGGGTTCACGAATAATATGGTTCAAAAAAGAGCAGAATTGCTTGGTATTCAGCATTGTTATGTTGGAAGGGATCCAAAGTTGAATATCCTAAATGATTGGTGTCAGAAATTGAATTTCAAGTTGGATGAAGTAGCCATCATTGGAGATGACATCAACGATTTGGAAATCATAAAAAAAATTGGATTGGCTGTTTGTCCAGCAAATGCTGTGAATTCGGTCAAAACCCAATGTCACATTGTATTATCAAAAAAAGGAGGAGATGGTTGCGTGCGTGAATTCATCGATAATTACCTCCTCAATAATCCGTTAGTTTAAATTATGAGTTTGATTAAATTGGGTGTTATCCGCGAAGGAAAAGTCCCACCAGATTTTCGAGTTCCGTTAACTCCGAAACAATGTAAAGCAATTGAAATCCTTTATCCGAATGTGAAAGTGCAGGTTCAACGCAGTCCGATTCGAACGTTCAAGGATTCTGAATATGAAGAGCAAGGAATTGAATTAGTTGACTCAATGAATGAATGCGACATCATTTTTGGAGTCAAAGAAGTGCAAGTTGCTGATTTAATCCCCAATAAAACCTTTGTTTTCTTTTCACATACGATAAAAAAACAACCACATAATCAGAAACTATTGCAGGCGATTATTCAGAATAAAATTAGATTGATAGATTACGAACTCATTAAGGATAAAAACAACAAACGAATTATTGGTTTTGGACGTTATGCAGGAATTGTTGGTTGCTACAACGCCTTTTTGACTTTTGGTTTAAAAACAGGTCTATATCAATTGAAGCCGGCTCATTTGTGCCAAGATCGCAAAGAAGTGGAAACGGAATTGAAAAAAGTGAAACTTCCAAGTAATTTCCGTTGTGTATTGACTGGATTTGGACGCGTCGGTCATGGAGCAAGAGAAATTTTGGAGCATTTATCAATTAAAGAAGTTACTCCCGAAGAATACCTTTTGAATCAATTTAATGAACCGGTTTATGCTCAATTAGAGGTAGAGGATTACTACGGTAGAATTGATGGATCCGAGTTTGTAAAGAAAGAATTCTACTCAAATCCAGAACTTTATAAATCGACATTTGATCGTTATGTTCCTGTTTCCGACATGTACATTCCGTGTCACTTTTGGAGTTCGAAATCACCAATTATATTGCCAAATGAAGTTCTTAGTTCGGAATCGTGTCGACTCAAAGTGATTGCTGATGTCTCATGTGATGTGAATGGACCAATTGCATCCACTATTCGGGCAAGTAAAATTGGAGATTCAATTTACGGATACGATCCTAAAACAAAATCTGAAGTCAATTTCTTGAACGAAAATGCAATTGCTGTTATGGCCGTCGATAATTTGCCTTGTGAACTTCCCAAAGATGCCTCAGAGGATTTTGGAAATGAACTTCTTAAAAATGTCTTGCCTGCTCTGTTTGGCGAAGATCCTGATCGAATCATCGAACGTGCTTCAGAAACTAATTTACAAGGTGAACTGGCAGAGGAATTCAAGTATTTGCAAGATTATGCGAATGGTTTAGTTAAAGCATAATAATGAAATCCTTTGAAAATTCGATTTTTACGAGTTCAAAAATTGATCTATTCGAAAAAGGAGAATACTTCAATTGCCAATTTAATGAGATCGATTTTTCGAGTTTTAATTTCTCAGGGTACAAATTCATTGAATGCCAATTCAACAATTCCAACTTGAGTCTTTGCAATCCAAACAACGCTTTTTTTCAACAAGTTCATTTCTCTGATTGCAAAATGCTTGGAATACATTTTGACTACGTGAATCCATTTGGTCTGGAAATGTCCTTCGAAAATTGTCAATTAAATCATACCATTTTTTATCAATTAAAATTGAAAGGAACCAAATTTAATAGTTGTAATTTATACGAAGTTGATTTCTCTGAATGCGATTTATCCGAAGTTAGTTTTGAGAAATGTGATTTAAATGGAGCTATATTTGAACAAACAAGATTAGTTTCGGCTGATTTTAGTTCGGCTACAAATTTTACAATTAATCCAAATTTAAATAATATAAAAAATGCGAAATTTTCATTGGATGGTTTACCGGGATTATTGATTATTTATGGAATTCAGATAAGCTAAATCTGGGTTGATTTTTTTTTATTCTTAATTTTGCTCAAATCTTTTTTTATGAAATTCGATATAGCGGTTATTGGTGGTGGAATCGTTGGAGCAGCAACATTTTACAAGCTTCAAAAGAAAAATCCGAATCTAAAAATTGCTCTTTTTGAAAAAGAAAATCTATTGGCGGATCATCAAACTGGACATAATTCGGGAGTAATTCATTCCGGACTGTATTATAAACCAGGTTCTTTGAAGGCAAAGAATTGCATTGAAGGTCGCCATGAACTTGTTGCATTTGCAAAAGAATATGGCATTGCTCACGATGTTTGTGGAAAGGTAGTTGTTGCAACAGATCCAAAAGAATTGCCAAATCTTGAAAAAGTTTTTAAAACAGGTCAAGAAAATAAAATTGAAGGAATCGAACGCATCAATGCCAATCAGGTTAAAGAAATAGAACCTTTTGTAGAATCCATTGGTGGGATTTATGTTCCTGTTACCGGAATTATTGATTTTCGCGGTGCCACTGAAAAAATGGTTGAATTAGCTCTTGCGATGCAACCAGAAAGCAAGTTATTTTTGGGGCATGAAGTGACAGCAATTGAAAAAGGAGAGCTCTCATCAACGATTGTTACGAATAAGGGTAGTTTTGAATCCGAATATCTGGTTTTCTGCGCCGGATTGCAGGCAGATCGTTTGGCAAAGAAAGATGGAGTTGATCTAAAAGAAAAAGTGGTTGGTTTTCGAGGAGATTATTATGAATTAACGCCTCAAGCTAAGCACAAAGTGAAGAATCTTATTTATCCAGTTCCAAATCCGGATTTTCCTTTTTTAGGAGTACATTTTACAAGAATGACGAATGGTGAAATTGAATGTGGTCCAAATGCGGTATTTACTTTCAAGCGAGAAGGTTACGGTAAGACTGATTTTTCTCTTCGAGATACAGTTGACGCTCTAACCTATGGTGGAACATGGAAATTATTCTTCAATAATATGTCTTTTGGAATCAATGAATACAGACGTGCTTTCTCCAAAAAATTGTTTTTGAAAACCTTGCAACGAATGATTCCATCATTGACCATGGAAGACATTCATCCGGGTAGGGCAGGAGTGAGGGCTTTGCTTTTAGCACAAGACGGTGATACGCGAGATGATTTTAGAATTGAATATCATGGAAAATCCATACATGTTTTGAATGCTCCTTCTCCAGCCGCAACTGCTGCATTAGCAATAGGAAATTATATTTCGGATGAGGCTGAAAAGCATTTTTCTTTGAAGTAATTGGGCTCAGTTCTCTCTGCGAAAGCTTTGTACAATTCTGCTTTTTCCGAATATGCTTTGAAACTTTAAATTACAATTGCAGTTTAAACTCAGATGTTTTGTGGAATGTAATATCTGGATAATCTTGTTCAGCCATATTTAGCAAAAAGGAAGTCTCAGCCAAAAATACAATATTTGCATCTTTATCGTAAGCAATATATTTGGCTTTGGAACGAATGAAACTTTCTAATTGCTCTTTATTATCAGTTGTAATCCAACAGGCTTTGTAAAAATTACGAGGAACAAAACGACAATTTGCGCCATATTCATGGATGAGACGATAGTTGATGACTTCAAATTGCAGTTGACCAACCGTTCCAACAATTTTACGATTCCCTGGCTGTTGGATAAACAATTGAGCGACACCCTCATCGATTAATTGTCGAATTCCTTTTTCCAACTGCTTGGACTTCATCGGATCCAAATTCTCCAATTCTTGAAAAATTTCCGGAGAAAAACTTGGAATTCCTTTATACATCATAACTTCCCCTTCGGTCATGGTATCGCCGATTTTAAAGTTTCCTGTATCATACAAACCAACAACATCTCCCGGAAAAGCCTCATCGATTACACTTTTGTCTTGCGCCATGAACGATGTTGGATTCGGAAATTTCAAATCTTTGTCCAAGCGAACGTGGTGATAGAATTTATTTCGTTCAAATTTCCCTGAAACAACGCGTAAAAAAGCGATTCGATCCCTGTGTTTTGGGTCTAAGTTCGCGTGAATTTTAAATACAAATCCTGAAAATTTTTCGTCTGTCGGATTGACCATACGTTTGTCTGTTTCACGTCCTCTAGGTGAAGGAGAAATTTCACAAAACGTATCAAGTAATTCTTTGACACCAAAATTATTCACAGCGGAACCAAAAAACACGGGTGCAACATCTCCCGCCAAATAGTCTTCTCGGTCAAACGGATCATAAACGCCTTCCACCATTTCCAATTCTTCTCGCAATTCGGCAGCTGGTTTTTCACCGATAAGTTCATCCAATTGCGAATCGTAAAGATCCTGAATCGAAACAACGTCCTCTGAAATTTTAGTTTTATTAGCCGAAAACAAATTCAGTCCCTTTTGATAAATATTAAAGACTCCCTGAAAACGATCTCCCATCCCAATAGGCCATGTCAAAGGTCTTACTTTGATATTTAAAGATTTTTCCAATTCATCTAATAATTCAAAGGATTCCTTTCCGTCACGGTCCATTTTGTTGATGAAAATGATAACCGGTGTTTTTCGCATTCGGCAGACTTCCATCAATTTACTGGTTTGCTCCTCTACACCATTAGCGACGTCAATAACCAAAATTACACTGTCCACCGCAGTCAAAGTTCGAAACGTATCTTCGGCGAAATCCTTGTGGCCTGGGGTATCTAAGATATTGATTTGCTTGTTGTTATATTCAAATGCCATGACAGATGTTGCCACAGAAATCCCTCGTTGCTTTTCAATTTCCATGAAATCCGAGGTTGCCGTTTTTTTGATTTTGTTGTTTTTAACGGCGCCTGCAGTTTGAATGGCACCACCGAACAAGAGTAATTTTTCAGTGAGCGTTGTCTTACCGGCATCTGGGTGAGAAATGATTCCGAACGTTCTTCGTTTTTCTATGGATTCAAGGTTCTTCATGCTATTATTCAATAAAAAAGACCGCACAAGGCAGCCTTTTCTTGAGATTTATGGATTGGATTAAAATATTTCAGCAGCAGAAAAATGGAATTTCCCTTCGATTTCTGCATTTTCATCAGAGTCTGAGCCGTGAACCGCATTACGACCCTTGCTCTCTGCATAAGACTTACGAATTGTTCCTTCAGCAGCTTCAGCTGGATCTGTTGCGCCAATCAATGCACGAAAATCTGCAACTGCGTTTTCTTTCTCCAAAATGGCTGCTACAATTGGACCAGAAGTCATGTATTCAACTAATTCGCCGTAGAACGGTCTCTCAGCGTGAACTTCATAGAATTTTTTCGCTTGCTCGATTGTCAAACGTGTATATTTCATTGCTTTAATTTGAAATCCTGCCTGAATGATCATGTCCAAGATTTTCCCCATGTGCCCGTTTTCGATTGCATCAGGCTTTAACATTGTAAAAGTGCGATTTGTAGCCATTTTGATTTTAAATTTGGGTGCAAAGATAGGCATTTCCTTGGAATTCCTTTTGGAAGACCTCTTTTTTAGGATTCTTGGATTATTCTACGATAAGTTTTGTCGTTGGTTCAAAAAATGTCTTTCAGGCTTTAGCACGCAAGTAGGTCAAGTGATGTTGCATCAATTTGATATTGATATACCAGTTGTCAATGGCGCAAATTACAAGCAAACTAATTGTTGCAAAAAAGGAATTTGTAAAACATTTCATTGAAGAATCAAATGAAACGATTTCAAAGATTGATTAAAAGAAAAAAGTTCTGCAAACGCAGAACTTTTCCGATTAAAATAAGTATGAATTAATTATGCTTTTTTTACATTAACTGCATTCAAACCTCTTCGACCTTCTTGAAGATCAAACTCGACTTCATCATTTTCTTTGATTTTGTCAATTAATCCTGTCACGTGAACAAAATGCTCTTTGCTCGTGCCCTCTTCAACGATAAACCCAAAACCTTTGGTCTCATTGAAGAATTTTACTGTTCCTTTACTCATTATTGAAATTTTAATTTTTGTAAAAATACGCTTATTAATCGATAATCAGCAATAAAACGGAATATTTGTAAGTTTTTAACTCATAATGTAGTTGATAATAATTTAGAGATAGATGTCATATTTCTCAATAGTTTTTAAAATTGTTTTCAATTCAACCCCCAGTTGTTCCTATCTAAACTTCGATATTGAATCGCCTCTGCTAAATGCCGATCCTGAATGGTAGAGGAATCCTCCAGATCAGCAATAGTTCTTGCAACCTTCAAAATTCTATCATAAGCGCGCGCAGACAAACCCATTGAATCCATAGCGTTTTTCATGATTTGATTTCCGCTTTCATCCAATTTGCAATAGGAATCAAACTCTTGTTTTGTCATTTGTGCATTGCAATGAATTCCAATCCTATTTCGATACCGGTTTTTTTGAACGTTGCGAGCCGTTTCTACCCGCAAACGAATTTCTCTACTACCCTCCGTTGAAGCAGAGTTTGTTAGTTCTTCAAATGAAACTGGGGTTACTTCGATGTGAATATCAATGCGATCAAGTAACGGACCCGATATTTTATTCAGGTATCGTTGAACGGTTCCCGGTGGACACACGCATTCTTTTTCTGGATGATTAAAATAGCCACACGGACACGGATTCATTGCGGCAACCAACATAAATCCTGCAGGATAATCAATCGAAAATTTTGCGCGAGAAATAGAAACTGTTCTATCTTCAAGTGGTTGACGAAGTACTTCGAGAACTTGGCGCTTGTATTCTGGTAGCTCATCTAAAAATAAAACACCATTGTGAGCTAGTGATATTTCACCAGGCTGTGGATAACTTCCTCCACCGATAAGGCCGATGTCTGAAATTGTATGATGCGGTTTCCGAAATGGTCTTTGCGATATTAGACCAATTTCCCCTTTCACTTTTCCTGCAACACTATGAATTTTCGTGGTTTCCAATGCCTCTTCCAAGCTCATGGGGGGAAGAATTGTTGAAAGTCTCTTCGCTAACATTGATTTTCCAGCTCCAGGAGGGCCAATTAGAATTATGTTGTGTCCGCCGGAAGCGGCAATCTCAAAAGCGCGTTTGATGTTGAATTGACCTTTTACATCTTTGAAATCAACATCAAAAGTTTGTAACAAGCGTTGAAATTGATTTAAAACATCAATTTTTTCCCTTTTCAATGTTGTTTCTTGAGCGTTTAAAAAAGAAACGACCTCTAAGATATTTTCTGCACCATAAACCTCCAAGTCGTTAACAACAGCTGCCTCTGGAGCATTTGCCTTCGGAACGATTACACCCTTTAGTCCTTCCTTTTTGGCTTGAATCGCAATTGGAAGTATTCCTTTGGTTGGCTGAATTGAACCATCGAGCGAAAGCTCACCAATCAAAATGTATTGATCGAGAAGTTCTGTCTTCACTTGTTCACTCACCGCCAATATTCCAATGGCAATGGGTAAATCAAAAATAGAACCTTCTTTGCGAATGTCAGCTGGGGCCATATTTACGGTTATTTCTCGACCTGGAAACTTCAATCCATTATTTTTAAACGCGGCCTTTATTCTTTGCTGACTTTCCTTTACCGCGCTATCTGGTAAGCCAACTAAATAAAAATTGATTCCTATCCCTAAATTGACTTCGATTGTAATCGTTGTGGCATCGATTCCGAAAACAGTGCTTGAGTAAGTTTTGACTAACATAATATTTTAAATTTTTAGAGTTGTTTCCACTTAAGTTAATCAAAAACATTCTATCATTCATGGTTTCTTGAAAAAAATCGAGATAAAATTTGTTAGCGAATGAGGTAATTTTTAATCTTGATCTATCCCTGAATTTCAGCATATTACGATGCTTGGGTTTTATGTCAAAATAAATTTGAGCTATTTTTTCAAAAAAAGTATTGTTATAATAAAAAGAGTACTTATCTTTGCACCCCGATTTCGACAAAACGTTGTTGATTTTTGAGTTTAGGAGAATAGGTTTATAGATATAATGGTTTAGAAATTTCGAATAGGGATTTTTAGATTCGAAAGAAGTTCTTTGAAATATTGAGAAATAAGGAAACAGCGTTTTAAGAAAGAAACGACATCTCTTAGCCTTTAAAAATTTGAAGTTATTATACAACGGAGAGTTTGATCCTGGCTCAGGATGAACGCTAGCGGCAGGCCTAACACATGCAAGTCGAGGGGCAGCACAGAAATAGCTTGCTATTTGGGTGGCGACCGGCGCACGGGTGCGTAACGCGTATGCAACCTACCTTATACTGGGGTATAGCCCGGAGAAATTCGGATTAATCCCCCATGGTATTATTGAATCGCATGGTTTGATAATTAAAGGTTACGGTATAAGATGGGCATGCGTCCTATTAGCTAGATGGTAAGGTAACGGCTTACCATGGCTACGATAGGTAGGGGGCCTGAGAGGGTGGTCCCCCACACTGGTACTGAGACACGGACCAGACTCCTACGGGAGGCAGCAGTGAGGAATATTGGTCAATGGGCGCAAGCCTGAACCAGCCATGCCGCGTGCAGGAAGAATGCCCTATGGGTTGTAAACTGCTTTTATTTAGGAATAAACTCTTGTACGTGTACAAGCCTGAAGGTACTAAATGAATAAGCACCGGCTAACTCCGTGCCAGCAGCCGCGGTAATACGGAGGGTGCAAGCGTTATCCGGAATCATTGGGTTTAAAGGGTCCGCAGGCGGATTTATAAGTCAGTGGT
>JBIKSL010000011.1:0-69387 GCA_044348645.1 Crocinitomicaceae bacterium
TGTTTATTTTTTGGTGTATATTTCTGCAAGTTTCCTACCTTTAGAAAGTAAAAACTTGTATTTTTAGTATGATTTCGAAGATAAAACAGATAACTTAAAAGTCTTTTTCATTTAGTTTTTCGGATACGCTTAGTGGTAGCCATCCTCTTTTTATTTTAGCCAACAAAATATTCTGGTCAACATTTGAAGATGAATTCAGTGAGCTATATTGTTCGGATAATGGGCGTCCAGCAAAACCGATTCGTTTAATGGTAGAACTATGATATTAAACCTGAATTAAGCATTAGAATAAATATAACACACTTACGTAATTAGCGGATACAAATTCAGACTGAATGCCACGCAGAGCCAAATCAAATAGGGCAGTAGAAGTAAAATTGAACTTGTGCGTTTGGATTTGTCAACGATGAATAGATAACTAAAAACCGTCGCAAACAAAAGCGCTATCACGACACAACCCAACACAAGCAGATGCCAACGAAAGAAAATGGGATTCCAACCAATGTTTAGTATATAATGCGCAATCAAAAGAGTTATGAAACTTTTGTTCCAGCGAAAATTTTTGACGAGAAAAATCGTGAATAAAATCATGATGGTTGTCCACGCAATACCGAAGAAATAACCAGGCGGCGTCCATGGTGCTCGTTTTAGTTCAATATACCAGGTGTTTTCGGCTGGAGAACCACCCATAAAATAACTTCCGAGAGCCAAGGTGCCAAAATTTAGGACAAGGAATACGATTATTTTGACTAACTGCTTCATTTTAAGATAACACCGGGAACTCCGAGTTGTTCAATTAGTTTAAAGTTTGACTCTGTGATAATTCCAGCAGGAAAGACAAATTTTTTGTCGTATAACACGTCATTCACCCAAAAACTTACCCAATATTCGTTAGCAATACCGAAAAGTTCAGGCATAATTGGTTCTATTCGTGCGGCTTCATTTGGTAGCATTACCTCAATTCCGTGGCGTAAAGTAGAAGTTTTGATTTTTTCACCCGTCACCAAATTTTCGCCGTAGCCTGTACTCGCAACAATGATCCCTTCCATAATGTCATCGCGTAAATTCAAGAGATACACGTAATACTCTTTGTCTACCTCATTCGGCCTCGTTTGAACGATGGCAACCGCAACATTCTCAACTTTTGGACCTTTTAGTTCTTCTTTCATTTTGATAAATCTCCTTCTCGATTTTTTCAGCCATTTTTAGGTAAACAAATAAATCCATCGGATGTCCGACGCGCTCATCATATGTTTGATGAAACTTACGATCATTATCTTTATTTTCTGGAATTAGGAAATTATCCTCTCGCTCCATTCCAAGTCGCACAACTACAAGACGTTTATTCGGAATCGCTATGATGTATTGACCTTTCAAGCCCCGACAATAGTATATAGGATTGCCCTTATTTTTGTAAATCCAAATTTGCCAACCGTAGCGTAAGTTTCGAATGTTCTCATCGGTGGCCAATGCTGGTGTTTTTACCATTTCGTTGATGTACCATTTCGGAACGATTTGCTGATCCCCAATTTTACCTTCGTTCAAAAGCAAAAGCCCAAAAAGCGAAAAATCACGTGGAGTGGCATACAAACAGCAAAATGCTTTTTCAGCTCCATTCTCTTTGTCCAAACTCCAAAAAGCTTGATGTCCTGCTCCCATTGGTTTCCAAAGTTTTTCTTCCGTGTATTCGGAAATGCTTTTTCCAGTCGCTTTTTGAAGAATGAACCCGAGAATCTGAGAGTCTCCACTTTGGTAATTGAATTTAGTTCCTGGTTTTTCAACAACGTGTTGACGTGTTACCAATCCATACAAATCATCGCCATAATAAGCTTCCGCTGCTTCAGAAATGGGGTTACTACCACTTTCTTCCCAATCAAATCCTGCGGCCATCAATAGCAAATGACGAATGGTAATGTCGTTTCTTCCATTTTCATTAAATTCGGATAAATAGTTCCCAACAGGTTCATCAACACTTTTGATTTTACCTTCTTCAATTGCAATTCCGATGAGCAAACTAATAACAGTTTTTGCCGAAGAAAAGGAATTAGAAACCCTTTCTTCATTGTGAAAGCCAAAGTATTTCTCAAATAAAAGCGTATCATTTTTAAAAACTAAAAAAGCTTTCGTTCCAAGTCGTTGGTGATATTTTCGTTCGAATTTATCAAAATGAAATTGATTCATGCGATCGTGATTTTTCCACAAATAGGGTTCGTTTGCTTTATCAATGGTGGTATGGGGAAAGACATCCAAATCGTAAATCCCAGGCCCTGATTTGCCAATGGCGTATGTTTTCATTATTCCAGAATACAAATAAATTCGTCCGGAAAGAAGAATGAACAAATTCAGCGCAATAAGAATGGTTAAGAGCGTATATAGGAAATAGCGAGCACTTTTTTTTACTTTAGTCATGGCCTTGTGATTTTGTGGTGAAATCAAAAAGTTTGGCGAGGTGGTTTAGTAAAATCTGAGAAACTTTATGGATGTCAATTTCTCTTCCCAACTCGCGTTGCATTGAAGTTACCGCTTTATCGTCAATTCCACAAGGAATGATATGTGAAAAAAAGTTTAAATCTGTATTTATATTAAATCCGATGCCATGCATTGTAACCCATCGAGAGCTTTTTACACCCATCGCACAAATTTTTCGAGCATTTTTCGTGTCGCCTTGAATCCAAACACCTGTGAGGCCATCTACGCGTCCTGATTGGATTCCAAAATCGCTCAAAGTAAGAATAACTGCTTCCTCCAAAAATCGCATGTATTTGTGAATATCCGTGAAAAATTGTTCCAAATCAAATATCGGATAAACCACCAATTGACCAGGGCCGTGATATGTGATGTCGCCACCTCGATTGATTTTGTAGTAGGACGCTTCTTGCTCTGTTAATTCGGTTTCATTCAGAAGCAAATTCTCTGGATTACCACTTTTCCCGAGTGTAAATACGTGTGAATGCTGACAAAACAAGATGTGATTTTCTGGAATTTCATCCGTTTCACCATTTCGTTTTGCAATTTTTAAATCAATTGCTTTTTTGAATAAAGTTTCTTGATAATCCCACGCTTCCTTGTAGTCAATTAGACCCAAGTCGTGAAGATACACAAGGGGCTTTTTATCCATTGAATTTGGCCATTTCTCCCTTCAAATAATCAATGATTTGAATATCGATGATGTCGGCTCCATTTAGATTACATAAATAGTAGGAAGCCCAATCTACAACATTGATCAAATAAATGGAACGCTCGACGAAGTTGGAACCTTTCGAGTTCAATTTGAATATTTTACCGCATTTTGACTCAATGTGAGACATGGTTATTTCCAATCTTTTTTGATTTCTTGGATGTAAGTCTCCCGTGCAGAAAAAAACAGGTGCAAAACGTGAATCGCCGCCAGTCCAACCAACAAGTTCGTTGTGGTTCATTTCCGGAATGGTATGTTGCCAACCTAAATATTTCGAATTCTCATTAAATTGCTGACGTGCACGAACAATCACACCTTCATATTTCGTTTCCGAATAGCAAACACCAACTTTTCCAAAAAGGAAATCTGCAAGTTCTTTCGCTACGCTGTGAATGTTATCGTTTTCAGAATTCAATAGATTAACTGAATTAACCATTTGTTCCAAACTTGTTTTAGCAATAAAGCCTAATTTGGAAAGAATGTCAAGTAATTGCACAACTGAAAAAGCTAAAGCACTTCTTGGTGGATTACCTCCAGGAACTATAACATAATCGTAATTATTTGATTTACAGAAATCTGCTAAAATTCCACCGCTGCAAATACCGATTATGTGGCAACCAAGTTCGTGCGCTTCGTGGATACTCATAATCGTTTCCTCCGTATTTCCAGAATAAGAAGAGCCAATCACCAATGTGTTTTTGTCTACAAATGCAGGTAAAGCATATTCATTGCTTATCAATAAAGGGATTTTAATCTCATCTTGAATCCAATTAGAAACGATTTTTGCGCCGATTCCAGATCCACCTAATCCACAGATTAGAATGTTTCGGATTTCATTTGCCGGTTTTTGATAGTTTTTACTTTCTGCAATTTTTACAGCATCTAGGATGTTTTGGGGAAATGCTTCTATTAGGGTTTTCATATTTTGTTTTTTTTGATTTTAGGACTTTGGGATATTAGGATTATAGGATATTAGGATTATAGGATATTAGGATTTTATGAGGGAATGACTGGATGACAAATGACTAAGGGACATTTGGAAAATTCTAAATTCTTCATTCTACATTTTTTAATTTCAAACTTTTAACTTTCAACATTAAAGCGGGATATTTCCATGTTTCTTTTTGGGTAAGGTTTCTGCTTTCTTTTCCAGCATTTTAAAACCTGCAATGACTTTTGATCTCGTTTCAATAGGTAAAATAACATCATCCACGATTCCACGCTCAGCCGCACGGTATGGATTGGCAAACATTTCTGCGTATTCTGCTTCTTTTTCAAGCCATTTAGTCTGTGGATCTTCTGCTGATGCAATTTCTCGTTTGAAAATAATTTCGGCGGCTCCTTTTGCTCCCATTACGGCGATTTCAGCAGTTGGCCACGCGAAATTTAAGTCTGCACCGATGCTTTTAGAGTTCATTACATCGAACGCACCACCGTAAGCTTTTCTGGTGATTACTGTGATTCTTGGAACTGTAGCCTCTGAAAATGCATAAAGCAATTTTGCTCCGTGCGTAATAATTCCTCGCCATTCTTGGTCTGTTCCAGGTAAGAATCCAGGCACGTCTTCAAAAACGAGAAGTGGAATATTGAACGAATCACAAAAACGAACGAAACGAGCGCCTTTTCGGGATGCATCAATGTCTAAAACTCCGGCCAAAGCTGCAGGTTGATTGGCAATAACACCGATTGTTCGTCCTTCGATACGCGCAAAACCAACGACAATATTTTTAGCGTAATCTGCCTGTACTTCCCTAAAAGTTTCGTCGTCAATTACACATTCCACAACTTTTCGAATATCGTATGGAATATTCACATTTTCAGGTAGTATTTTCCCAATTTGATCCAATTTAGATTTAGAAAAATTGAAAATCGTTGGTTGAGGCGCTAATTCGTATGCGTTTTGCGGAAAATAGGTTACTAAATCACGAACTTTTTTCAGACATTCAACATCATTTGCAGCTGTAAAATGATTCACACCCGACTTTTCAGCATGAGCTTTCGCACCGCCTAAATCTTCTGATGTTACCTCCTCGTGCGTAACGGTTTTAACAACATTCGGTCCAGTAACAAACATGTAAGAGGTTTCCTCCACCATAAAGATGAAATCTGTCAAAGCAGGAGAATAAACAGCACCGCCAGCACAAGGTCCCATGATTACGGAAATCTGAGGAATTACTCCTGAAGCTCTGGTATTTCTATAAAAAATGTCGGCATAACCAGCTAAAGATACGACCCCTTCTTGGATTCGAGCTCCTCCTGAATCATTTAAGCCAATTACAGGCGCGCCATTTTTCATAGCCAAATCCATAATCCTGCAGATTTTAGCCGCGTGTGTCTCCGAAAGTGAACCACCTAAAACGGTAAAATCTTGTGAGAAAACATAAACTAATCGACCATGAATGGTTCCAAATCCAGTGATTACACCGTCACCAGGAAATTTTTGTTTGTCTAAACCAAATGCGCTAGCTCGATGTTCAACAAAAGCTCCGATTTCTTCGAACGAATTTTCATCTAATAAAAGAGTTACACGTTCTCGAGCGGTAAGTTTCCCTTGCTGATGTTGTTTATCAATACGATCCTGACCCCCACCTGTTTTTGCATTTTCTCTTCGTTGGAGTAAATCTTGGTTTTTATCCATGGACACAAAAATAAAAAATCATCTTTATTAAATGCGTTTAGGTTTGGTTTATTTGATAAAATTGCCATGTAATACCAAATCTAAATTCTTGTCTACAATATGCTGTTCTTACCAATCAAGATAGATAAAGACACCTTAATCCTTTTGCTCTATTTAATTGATTGTAAATGATTTAGCGCCTCATGAAGAATCAATAAATTATACAAAAGAGCTAGTTTTGATAACTAGTTATAATCAAAAATGAAAATTATTTACTCCATTCTATTTTTCCATGAAGAACCAATTTCTTGGGAAGCGAATTCCGTTGTTTTAAGTTTTTTCAAGTCATTCCATATATCTTCGATTGCATGAACCAAAGCATCTTCTTCCTCTATCATGGCTGAATTTACAATGTATGGATCTTGAAAATAATGTTTGATGAAATTGGTATCGAAATCTCCACTTCGAAAAGCGGGGTGTGATAAAACAAATTTTCCAAAATCTAGCGTTGTTTTAACTCCCGATATTTGATAATTGTCAATTGCTTCTATTGCTCGATCCATGGCTTCCTCACGCGATTTTCCCCAAACTACCAATTTCGCAATCATTGGGTCATAGTAAATTGGAATGTCCATTCCTTCCAAAAATGCATCGTCAACACGAACATATTTTCCACTTGGTATTCGGTAGCGTGAAAGCGTTCCAATATCTGGAGTAAATCCGTTCAATGTATCTTCGGCATAAACTCGAATTTCAACAGCATGACCATTGATTTTTAGTTCGTCTTGAAGCTTTGGAAGCCTTTCTCCTTTAGCTACGCGAACTTGCCATTCAACTAAATCAAGCCCGGTTATCTCCTCAGTTACAGGATGTTCCACCTGCAGACGCGTATTCATTTCCAAGAAATAAAAATTCAAAGATGCATCCAACAAAAACTCAACAGTTCCTGCGCCTTCATAGTTACAAGCTTTACAAACTTCAACTGCGGCTTCTCCCATTTGTTTTCTCAATTCTGGAGTTAGAACTGCACTAGGTGCTTCTTCAATAACTTTTTGGTGTCGGCGTTGAACAGAACACTCTCTTTCGAATAGATAAACTACATTTCCATGTTGATCTGCAAAAACTTGAATTTCAATGTGTCGCGGTTTATCAACGAATTTTTCAATGAAAACGGCATCATCGCCAAAAGATGAACGTGCTTCATTTTGAGCCATCATCATTTGCTCCTCGAATTCGTCGCTGTTTTGAACCAAACGCATTCCTTTTCCACCACCACCAGCTGAGGCTTTAATCAAAATTGGATAACCAACTTCCTCGGCTATCTTTTTTGCTTCGTTGACATCTGAAATGGCTTCGTCAACTCCAGGAACTAGCGGAACGTTAAATTTCTTTACAGCTTGCTTGGCGCTGAGTTTATCACCCATAATTTCCATGGACTCTGCAGAAGGACCAATCAATTTAATTCCTACTGCTTTCACTTTCTTTGCAAATCCAGCATTTTCGGATAAAAATCCATATCCTGGGTGAATTCCGTCAACATTTAACGTCTTGCAATAATCAAGAATTAAGTCTTGCTTCAAGTAACTTTCCGACGAAGGACTAGCTCCCAAATAAACAGCTTCGTCGGCTTCTAAAACGTGAGGTGCATTTCTATCTGCATCGGAATAGACCGCGACGGTAGAGATATTCATTTTTTTCAGCGTTCGAATAACTCTTCGAGCAATTTCACCACGATTGGCAATAAGAACTTTTTGCATAAATCTTAATTATTTGAATGGAAAAACTCAATCAACTGCGTCAAAAATACAATTCATTCTTGACATAACTTGGTTTTACTATTTTTCATCAGGATATTGATTGCTATTTTTTTTGATTAATTCAATTGGGATTTTGGTTTTATTTTTCGTTTTCTTGAATTTCTTTTTTTCTTTTTTTCTAAAAATATCTAACCCGTATTGAACAAGTTCGAAATCATTCCAATTGTTGAATTCTTCAAGATATGAAATTCCCGCACCTTGGGTAAATGATCCTGCTTGCTGATTGATAGAGTTGTTGTTTGATTTGTTAAAAATATTGGCGCGAAAAGTTCCTTTTTCATTGATGATGTATTCGATATTTACATCTCCTATTAGCGCACTGCTTTTTGTAGCTCCAGATGATGACGAACCTGAAGCACCGCTGTTTGAGGCGGATTCGCTACCTGAGTTTCTACTTTCAACTCCAATGCTGCTCGAAATTATTAACCGCTCATTTAACAATCCTTTTTTGAATCCAACCTCAAAAGATTTTTCTCCCATTGTTCGCTCTTCACCATAATCAACATTGAGTTTATAGCTATCTGTCAAATTATTGAGGGCGGCATTGATTTGAGATTCCACGAGATCTATTGCAGCAGAACTGCTTGCTGAAATAGTTCCTTTAAGAGGTTGAAATTTACGAGCGATAAGCAAAGAGAAAAACTGGCGATTCAATTCATCGTTATCGGAAGTTACTCTGCGAATTAATGCTTTACCAGTTTCAGGAGCACGAGGCGCTTTGATGTCAAATGTAATGTGAGGCTTCAATAATGTTTCATCCAATTTGAGATAGCAATTTACCTCTTGATTTAAGAGAGAATTATCCATCAATTCGGGACTAAGTTCTAGGATGGATACTTTTTTTAAGTTAACAAAAGTATTGATGTTAATATCCGCATTGTATGGGCTACCCGACCATTTTATGGTTGATCCTTTTTCAATTTCGAATGGTTGTTGGATTCCGGCCATTGTAAAATTGTATTTACTTCCCTCGGCAATGGTATAAGTTCCTTCGAGGAATACATTGTCTAATTGATCGAGTTTTAAATTAATTTCTCCTTTGCCTGTGGCTGTTATCTCATCGTTGGTAATATCATTAAAAATCAAATTTATTTTCGCATTTTGGTTGAATTTGAATTTCATGTCTAAGTCAATCCCTGAAAGGTCTATTCTATCTTTTTCAATTTTATCCTTTATGGATTTGTCTATAATCGTTACAAAGTCGTCTTTTTCTTCCAATTCAGATACTCCATACATAGGGAAAAATATATGCGTATTCGGTTTTGTTTCTGCCTCAACTGTTATGGATAAGCTATTTTCAGTTCCTTCGATATTGGCATAACCACGCGCGTATGCCGTTCCATAGTATATATCACCTTCTTTAAATTTAGTTTTTAAAACTTGAAATTGTTCAAGAGGTTGAATTTTGCCGCTTAATTTTTGTTTTTTGAATAAATCATCTTCAAAGTTGAACTGTAAATCAAAATTCCATTTTTCGAAATTGGAATGATTAACCGTGCCGACCAATGCAGCAGTATTTCCGTCCTCGTCTCGAACCGGTATTGGATCGATCAAAAAGGCGTCTTCTTCAACAATTATATTTCCATTAATTGTGTATTTAACTCCAAGCAATTCGACTAGTGCTCTGCCTTTACTCAAGTTTAATTTACCTTTTAATTTTGGCATACTAGGATTTCCGTTAACTTTAATTTTTC
This sequence comes from Crocinitomicaceae bacterium, assembly GCA_044348645.1. Lineage (GTDB taxonomy): Bacteria > Bacteroidota > Bacteroidia > Flavobacteriales_D > Crocinitomicaceae > UBA952. Next base: position 9,307 of record JBIKSL010000011.1, read on the forward strand.
CATTAATTTTCCCTGAAATATCTTTAACAACAGATGGATCCATGAATGCATTGGTAAATTCTATATCTGTATTCTCAAAATTTAGAAATAAATCAAGGTTATCCTTTCCAACATCATAAAATCCAGAAAAATCAAAAGTTCGAAAGTTTTTGTATTCTAAATCTCCGTTAATAATAATTGTTTCTCTTTTCTGATTCCAATCTGACAACAATTGAATGTTTCCAACCTCTTCCTTGTTCACTTGAAAATCCTGAATTCGAGCTTTTCCTTGGTAGTTAAAATCATGATATGGATTAGATATTTCTCCCCATCCTGAAACATTTCCGCCTAATACAGTCGTTAATCCCAAAATATGAGATAATTCGTATAAATCAAAATTGTCCATGTTCAATTTGATTTTATCACTATTGTTGTTTGAAATACAACCTTCGATTTGAATTTTTTGATTGTTTCGAGCTAATTTGAGATTAGTAACATTGACATCCTCTGAGCTGAGATTGATGTCTGATTCATTTTCAATTTTCCATTGTAACCCATTGAGAGAGAAGAATGAAGGGTGTAATTGAAAATTCAATAAATCGTTGTCTAAAACGATCGTTTGCCATTGGATCGATGAATAATATTCCGTATTTGGATCCCAGCTCAGCTCCGAATTCAAAACACCAGATTTCCCATTTACCGCGAATAATAAGTTTTCAAACTTTAGTGAATCACCATATTTTATTTCATCGAGTTGATAATTACCATTAATACCAGATTTGGAAATCGTTTGAGTACAATTCAGATTTTTAAACGTGAAGTCGTCATATTCAATTAATTGAGAGGTGAGTTTTGCATTTAAATTTGACTCAAGAGAATTATAGTTTCCGGACAATTGACTATTCGGACTGATTTTTAAACTTGGAACAAAAATATCCATGAATTCGTCTGAATTTCCAATGCGAAAATCAAAACTAAAATCGCTTATTCCTTTTCTTTTGTTGGTGCTTTTTATTTTATTAAGAGAAGGAAAAACAATGCTAAATTCACTCAAAAAGTCGTCAACGACTGTTTCGTAATTTATTTTCCCATTAATCTTGGCATTCAAAACAAGACTCTTTAATTCGAAAATATCTCCCACGGATGTTCTCTCCAAATCGAAGTTGAATCCTGGAATATTCAATGAATTGCTGTCCTCGATGTATGAAATGTATTTGGAAGAAATCGTTCCTTTTAAACGATTTAATGCTGAACCTTCGACATGGAAAGAAACATTAGTCGATAATGAAACATTTTTAGCAGACGTTAACCCTAAATTGGTTAGAAAAGCTTTTTTTATGTCTAATTCCAACTCATAATGCTGCCTCGAGCCATAGGAAATATCTCCTTCGTAGGCTAAATCTAAATTTGGATCAGAAATTTGCAATTTTGCTCCGATAATTTGATTTTTTAGATAACCGTCCTTGAGCGAAATGCGGGAATAAGGATAGTTTGAAAAATCGAAACGATCCAAATCAGCGAAAATTTCCCCTAATTCAACTTCTCCGTCATCCGATATCGTTCCGTTTAAACTAATTTCTCCATTAATCAATCCGAAGTTTGAATCCTCAATAAACTGAGCCAGATTAAATTCACGAATAGAGAGTAGGTTAGAGTCACGAATAAAAGGCTTAAAATTCGTTGTATTATTTTGATGACTAATAGAAACATAATTTTTTAAACTAAAACTTCCTATATGTGTATTCAAATTATTGAAAATCAAATTAAAATTATATATTTCACCATTTGTCCTTAAGTTGGAAATTTGTGCGTACTTGAATTTGGAGACTAGATTATCAAAGGATATATTTCCGTTTCCTTTCGGTAAATGAAATGATTCAATATCTTTAAAATCAAGGTATGCATATGAAATATCCTCGTTGAGTTTACCTTGCCCTTCTTGTCTAAAATCAGGCAAAATTAAGTTACCTTGAAGAATGGTCTTTTTCCCGAATCGCAAATCCAAATTTCGAATGTTTAAATCGCGGACTCTCTGCGAAACAAGAGCTTTTAAATGAACATCGGTGTCCATTCCTTCCATTTCAGGAGCGAAAAATGAAATATCTCGCAATGAAACAAGGCTTGGAGAAATATTTACGTCAAATTTCACGCGGTCCTCAAATTCATCAAAATCCTCCCAATTCTTAAATAATAAATAGAGTTTTGGGCATTTTAAATTCGTTTTGGGTGTTTTTAAGAAGAATTTTGTCAATTTGATTCCGTTCGAGGCTATCGTTACATTGCTTCTTAAACGATTAATTCCGAATCCACTTTGTTCATCAAGTTTTAAATGATTCAAATTCAGTGAGATTACATCATTTTCGATTTTCAAGTTGGACAAGTGGAGTGATAAATCCGCGATTTTAATGTGATCATAATCCAATCCAAATTCCAACTGTCCTTTGCGGAAGTCATCGTATTTCAAATTGAAATCGTTCATGGATATTTCATTGAATATCAGCGTTGCTGGTTTGGTTTTTGATTTGGAGTCGGTTGAAAAATAATCGGCAATAAATTCGTAATTATAATTCCCATTTTGCTTGTCGCGACTAATGCCTATCGAACCTGAATTCAACTCAGTTTTAGCGATAATAAATCTATTTTTTGGTAAATTAACTTTGCCGATTATTAACGAAATCTCTTTAGCTTGCAGAATACTATCTTTTTTCAAGTCCAGAATCAAAATATCTTTAATTGAAATCTTATTTGGGAAAATAATTTCCAACCGACCGATTTCTATTTTTGTATTTAGCTCTTTGGAAAGATAGGAAGAAGCTTTCTGTGCAACAAAAGTTTGAAAAGAATAGTTTCGAATCAAAAAAACAAACGCAATCAATATAATTAGTAGCCATTCAATTGTGCATCCAATCGTTATAGCAGCTATTTTGAGTACTTTTGTCATCGATAACACAAATTTAGCAATCTTTTGACTAGTAAAGAAACGATCATATTGGGAATTGAGACTTCATGTGATGACACTTCGGCGTCAATTCTTCGAGATTTTTCAGTTCTTTCTAATGTGACAGCAAATCAATTAATACACGAGCGCTACGGTGGTGTGGTTCCTGAATTAGCGAGTCGTTCACATCAAGAAAATATTATTCAGGTTGTGGATTCTGCCATATCTAAAGCCAATGTTTCAGTGGATGATATTGATGCTGTTGCATTCACGCAAGGACCTGGTTTATTGGGTTCTTTATTGGTGGGAACTTCATTTGCGAAATCATTTGCTCTAGCAAGAAAGATTCCGTTGATGGCGGTTCATCACATGAAGGCACACATTCTTGCGCATTTCATCGACGATGCAGGGAGTCAAAAACCTGAATTTCCATTTTTGTGTTTAACCGTTTCCGGAGGACACACTCAAATAGTTCTGGTTCACGATATAAATAACATGGAAATTCTTGGTAAAACAATTGATGATGCAGCTGGGGAGGCTTTTGATAAAGCCGCAAAAATGTTCGGCTTGAGTTATCCTGGGGGTCCATTGATTGATCAGCATGCGCGAAATGGAAATCCAAATGCATTCCAATTTTCAAAACCAAAAATTCAAGGACTTGATTTTAGTTTCAGTGGTTTGAAAACCTCTATTCTTTATTTTATTCAGAGAGAATTAAAAAAAAATCAGCATTTTGTTGAAGACAATCTAAGCGATCTATGCGCCTCTGTGCAACATGTCATTGTTGAAATACTGATTGAAAAAATAAAAAAAGCAATGGACATTACCGGAATCAAAAAAGTAGCCATTTCTGGCGGTGTTTCGGCGAATAAAGCGCTTCGTGAAGCTTTGATTAAACTCGAAAAACAAGGCTGCAGCGTTTTTATTCCGAAGTTTGAATATTGTACTGATAACGCTGCAATGATTGCGGTTGCAGGAAAATTCCTCTTTGACCAAAAGATATTTTCTGATCAGTCTATTTCGGCACAATCAAAATTAAATTGGTAAAATTTATTAAAAAAAAGAATTTTTTTGATTTTCCATTTGTATTATGTTTATATTCGGTCTAACAATCTAATTCCCGAATTATGGAAGCAACGTTAATTGAAAAGGAAACAATTCCTTCATTGAAGTTCAATGATAAGTCCACTGTGGATCAGCATCCGGACCTATTAAAGCAAATCGAAAAAGCAACCATTCTAGGAAATTCACATCGCACGAAAGTTTCTATTTTTTTTCGCGATGATGAAAGTGTTAAACGTGTTGAAACTACCATTTGGGCAGCAGGAACAAAATTTATTTGTCTCAAAGGTGGTGTTTGGATTCCAATTAGCAGATTGATTGAGGTTAAAATATAGTATGCTCAGGAATCTTTTACTTGCATTAATTGTATTTCTTAAATTCAATTGTATTGCTCAAAATCATGTTAGCTGGTCGTTTGAGTACGATAATATCATGAAGAAAGTGTTAGCATACGGTCGTATAGATTCCACTTGGCACGTGTATTCATCTAAAACGAATGTAAAATCAGGTGCGATTCCGGTAAGTTTTTCATTTGAAAAAAACATAGATGCATTTCAAAAAGCAAAACCTGAGGAGGATGGTATTCCAGTGAGCCTAAAAGATCCCATTTTTAATTCACAAGTTTATCAATTTGAAAATATTTATATTGCTGAAATCCCTTTCATAGTTAAAAAAGAAACAATTATCAAAGGTGTTGTAAGCTACATGGTTTGTAACAACAGTGAGTGTTTACCTTCCATTGATGTGCCTTTTACAGTTTTTGCGAAACCATAGTTTATGAAGACTCTGTTTTTCTTTTTGACCATTTTAGTATTTTTCTTTTCATCCTTTGGACAAGGAATGGAGGATTTTATCAAATGGCAATTAAATGTTGAGAAGATTGATGATTCACATGCCAATTTGGTTTTCACGGGCAATCTGACAGAAGGGTATCATATTTTTTCCTTGAAACATAATCCGGAGATGGCGAATGGCACGGGATTAGTCCCTCAATTTGAATTTCTAAAATCGCCGAACTATAAATTAATTGGTAAGCCATTTGAAATAGGTAAACCAATTAAACAAGTTGATGATTTGGGGACTTCATTTTATTTGGAGAAAAAAGCCATTTTTAAGCAGAAAATCGAGGTATTGACTAAGGATGAATTCGTTATTAATTTCGGAATTAATTTCTTCCAGCTATGCAATGCAGAGGGTTGTGTTGGCCCTTTCGATTATCAAAATAAGTTGAAGTTGAAAGGTTTTACTCCTGTAGAAATCGCACAAGTTGATGTCGAAGATTCAGTTGAAGCTAAAATCAGCGAAAGCAACGTTGACTCAAAACAAACAGTGGCAAAACCTTTGGTTAAAAAACAACCAAAAAAGCAAAATCAAGATTCTAATTTTGTCATATTTATTGCTGGGTTCATTGCTGGACTTGTTGCTTTGTTGACACCTTGCATGTTTCCGATGATTCCAATGACGGTCACATTTTTCACCAAGCAATCAAAAACGAGAAGAGAAGCAATATTTAAAGCATTGATTTATGGCACGTCGATTATTTTAATTTACGTCACTTTTGGAGTGATTTTTACTGCCGCAACGGGTCCATTGGGATTAAATGATCTATCAACCAATGTTTGGATGAACCTAATTTTCTTTTTCATATTTATACTTTTTGCATTTTCATTTCTCGGTGCTTTTGAAATACAATTGCCCAGCTCGTGGGTCAACAAAATGGATCAACAAGCAGATCGAGGAGGTTATCTTGGGATTTTCTTTATGGCTTTCACGCTTGGTTTGGTTTCCTTTTCTTGCACGGGACCAATTATTGGAAGTTTGCTGGTTGAGGCTGCAACATCAGGATCCTATTTCACACCGGCAATCGGAATGACAGGCTTTTCATTAGCGCTAGCTATTCCGTTTACTCTTTTTGCTATTTTTCCAGGTTGGTTGAATTCGTTGCCACAATCTGGTGGATGGTTGAATTCAGTGAAAGTTGTTTTAGGTCTATTGGAATTGGCTTTGGCATTGAAATTCTTGTCATCGGTTGATTTGGCTTATCATTGGGGAATTCTTTCGAGGGAGTGGTTTGTTGCGATTTGGTTTGTACTCTTTTTAATTATGGGAATTTATTTGTTGGGAAAACTTCGTTTTTCACACGATTCACCTCTTGAGAAATTAAGCGTAACGCGTTTTATGTTTGCCTTGTTCGCGCTTGTTTTTGCAGTTTATTTATTACCTGGAATGTTTGGAGCGCCATTGAAGTTAATTGATGGGATTGCCCCTCCTCGAACGCATTCCGAGGATAACTTTAGGTATGTAAATGGTGGTTTGGAAACCGGAATTGTAAAGGACTCGATATCTGAAAATTACTTATCAGAAATGCATCCAGTTGGAGACGGCTCAATCTTGGTTTTCCATGATTTAATTCGGGCAACCGAATATGCAAAATTGAAGAATTTCCCCATTTTATTGGATTTTACTGGTCATGCCTGTCAAAATTGTCGAAAAACTGAATCCACGGTTTGGACAAACGATGAAATTAGACCTTTGCTTCAACAGAAGTTTGTAATCGCCTCCTTATATTGTGATGATCGAACACCACTGCCAGCGAGCGAAGTGCGATACTCCGAAATTGCCAAACGAAAAATAAAAAATATCGGAAATAAATGGGCGGAAATGCAAATTGAAAAATACAATAGCTTCCAACAGCCATTGTATGTCGTGATTGATCACGAAGGAAATGATTTGACTGAAGCCATTGGTTATACTCCCAATATTAAAAAATATAAATCATTTTTATTGGATGGTTTGAGGGAATTCAATTAGTAAATTTGCGAACCATTGAATTTAGCTTTAAAAAAATAAACTAGTTTTCGTTATTTTGAATTATGAATTTGAATTTAAGCCATAAATTATTGGGGTAATTTTTTAATGCAATTCGTAATTTTCATTACATTTTTTATTTTGGTTTTCTCAGAACGTTTTCATTCAGGAACTGTGGTCAAATTATTAGCAGCAGAGCCAAAAAGCAAAAAAGTATTAGATACTAAACATGGTTTATGAAGAATTTCGCTGTATTTGTTAATACTCTGCTAAGGCGTTTAAAATCTTTTCCATTTTATTTGTAATCTGTTTGGAGGAACAATTAAAATTATTAACGACAAAGGCAAAAGCGATTTTTTTACCTGTTTTTGAATCAACATAACCTGCTAATGATTTCGTTGTCTTGAAAGTTCCGCTTTTTGCATAAATTATACCTTCTCCAGAGCCACCTTTACACAATGTACTAATTGTTCCATTCTTCCCAGCTATTGGTAAAGTCGATTTGAATAAGTCGAAATTGGAGGAAATAGACATAAATTTCAGTAATTCGCATAAATGTTGGGCGCTAATTGCATTCATCCTAGACAAACCTGAGCCATCATTTAGTACCAAGTTAGTAGTATTAATCTTATCTTTCCAAAAATCTCGAATAACTTCTAATCCGGCTTCAGTTGTGCCATTTCCTGATGTAAAATAACCTAATAATTTAACTAGTCCTTCAGCGTACAAATTAACACTTTTAACATTTGTCCAGAAAGCAATTTCTCGAATTGATTTACTTTCATGTTGAAAAAGTAATGTCAATTCTCTATCGTATTTGGGTATGGTCAGCTGGCTCAATCGAACCGATTTAGCACCTCCTTCTACTGTAATTCCTTTTGAATTTAAAAATCTTACAAATTCATGAGCTAGCATATATTCAGGGTCGGGCATGCTTCCTTTTACAATGAATTTATTTTGATTTGCTGGTAATCTTCCTGTAATTTTTCGATTTAATGAATAAGGCAATCCTGAAATAGAAGATTCATCGCTAATAACATTGGCTGAGATTACTGTATTTATGAGGTTTAAATTTGGAACAAACGGGAAAACATCAATGACGTAAGATTTTGAACCCACAACTCCCGTTTTCAGTGAAACTTTTATCAAGTTATCATAAAAATTCAATCCTGCTGGGATCGCGCCATAATAATTCCCAATGTCATCCTCGTGCCAACCCTTGGGAGCACTAGAATAACCAAATTCAGATCCGTCTGCAACTACAGAACCTTTAACTTTTCTAATCCCTTTGCGTATTAATGAATCGCACCAATCTGTTAAGAATTTTAACTCCTCAGATTGAATTGAGAAATATCTGCTACCTAATGTAACATCTCCTCCACCCCGAATCCAAATGTCGCCATTAAGCACAAGCTGCGAATCAATCTTGCCTGAATAGTAAATACTTGTTTTCGTGGTTTTATCTCCCCCCAATACTTCCAAGGCTGTTGCAGAGGAAAACAACTTGGTTACCGATGCACAGGTCAATGCTCGGGTTGGATTTAGTTGTGCTATTTTTTCACCTGTTTGTATATCTAAAGCCAAAAAACTAATTGCTCCATTTTTATTTACATTATCACTTTGAAATTGGCGGATCAATTTCTCTACAATATTTTGAGAAAAACTACTGGTAATAAAAAAGATTGAGATTAAAAATGCGTAAATTTGCATGAGTTATTATTTTTTTTCGAAATTCATAATTTGTTTTTAACAATTTTACACGAGGTAATTTATTTTTAAACATTCAAAATTTTAATTTATTAAATTAATGCCCATCGATAGAAAGATAAAAATACTTAGAATTATAAATCGATTCAATATAGGAGGTCCTACTTACAACGCCACGTTTTTGACACGATTTATGTCTGATGAGTTTGAAACCATGCTTATCGGTGGTCTTCCTGAGGAAGGAGAAGCGGACTCGTTGCACATTCTGAATGATTATGATGTAACACCAATCCTGATTCCAGAATTGAAAAGAAATCCCAATTTTTTGAGCGATAGGAAAGCTTTAAAAAAAATAAAGTCAATAATTAAAGAGTTTAGACCTGATATTGTTCATACTCATGCTGCCAAGGCTGGAGCTTTGGGTCGAAAAGCGGCTTTTGACTGCAAAGTTCCTGTAGTGATTCACACTTTTCATGGACATATTTTCCACTCTTACTTCGGTAAATTTAAAACAGAAGTTTTTAGAAGAATTGAAAAACGTTTGGCCTCCAAATCCACTGGAATTATTGCTGTTTCAGAACAACAAAAAAAGGAGTTGAGTGAAAAATTCAGAATTGCAAATAAAAGTAAAATTGAGGTTATTCCGCTTGGGTTTGATTTGAATCCCTTTCAGGTTGATTTGGAAACGAAACGAAAGAAAACTCGAGAGAAGTATCATTTAACTGATAATCAAGTTGCTATTGCGATTATAGGTCGTTTGGCTCCCATAAAAAATCATAAATTGTTTCTGGATTCAATTGAAAAAGTCAATAGTCAAACAACCAAAAAACTTGTCTTCTTCATTGTTGGAGATGGAGAAACCAGAAAGGAAATTGAAGAACAAATCGAAAGGATTAATTCAAATCAGACAATTGATATTCGTTTGACCTCCTGGATTCATGATATTAAAACGTTTAACGCGGGGATGGATGTGATTTGTCTTACCTCCGATAATGAAGGTACTCCAGTTAGTTTAATTGAAGCACAAGCGTGCAATATTCCAATTATTTCAACTGATGTTGGGGGAGTTAAGGACATTTTATTGGAAAACGAAACTGGCTATATTGTACCCAAAAATAATTCGGAAAAATTTGCTGAAAAATTACTTTTACTCATTGAAGATGAAAAAAAACGAGAAAAAATGTCACAAAATGGATGGCTTTTCGTAAAAGATAATTTTCATTATCAAAGATTAGTTAAGGATACAGAGAAATACTACCTAAATTTAGTTGAAAATAAAATAACATGAAGTTTTTAATGCGCTTATTGGTATTTAGTTTCTTTGTTTTATTTTTTGACTCATGTTCTAATGTCAATAGTAATGTATTGTTTAAAATTCCGAAAGGAGAGAATTTTCAATATGATTCACTCCCCTTAAAACCATCTCAGGATTATATCATTGGACCAGGTGATCGATTCAATTTTTTATTTTCTACAAATAAAGGCGAAAAATTAATTACCGGAGTTTCAGGAGTTAAGGGTGTTGAGGGGCAATCTTTTCTTCAAACCAATATAAGTGTGATTCAGGATTATTTGGTTCGAACAGATGGAACAGCGGAACTACCAGTGATTGGATCTATCAAGGTTCAAGGTATGACTGTGATTAAATTAAAAGACACTTTAACTCAAATTTTATCAAAAGACTATATTGACCCATTTGTTCAAATTAGATTAACTAACCAGAGAGTAATTGTTTTTAATGGCAGGGGTAACGCACAGGTTATAACACTAAACAATTTGAATACTTCTTTATTGGAAACAATTGCCCTTTCGGGAGGACTTTCTGCCGAAGCCAGAGCCAATTCCATCAAGTTGATTCGGAAAGTGAAAAACAAGAGAGAAGTTTACAAGATAGATCTTTCAACAATTCACGGGATGAAACAAGCCGAAATGATTGTTCAAAGTAACGATTATATTTATGTTGACTTCAAACCCCGATTAGCATCTTCATTTATGGCAGAAATTTCACCTTGGTTGTCACTTTTTACGTCCACCCTTGTTCTATTTACCTTTTTAAGAAATTAAACATGTCTGGACAAGAGAAAAAATTAGTAATTAATAAAGAGTTTAATCCATTAATCATAGAGATTATACTGAAGCGAAATTGGAAAGCACCAATTTTTATAACTCTCTTTTTGCTTTTGATTGCATTTATATATTTAAGATATACGAAGCCAGTTTATGAGTCTATTGCTGTCCTTCAAATTGTTGAAGAGGACAAAGTAAGTGAGGTTTTGGGTGAGGTGACAAAAACCTCTCAGGGAGCAAATATAGCTCAAGAAGTTGAATTTTTAAACTCTGATTTCTTAATGAATCAGACTATAAAAAAACTCAACTTAAATGTTAATTTATACTCCGAAGGAAAATTGTTAACAAAGGATTTGTACAAGCAATCTACTTTTGAAATTTTTCCAATAGCCCTGATTGATTCATCTCTTTGCGGTATCCGAATTGATATTGCGATAGAAGGAGGTAAAATTTGTTTGTCCTATCAAAAAAATGGAATTGACAAAAAGGTTTTTGGTCTTCCTAATCATAAAATAAAAAATGCAGATTTTATTGTTCTAGTAAAAGTGCCATATTTTTCTGAATTTAAAGAAGCTTGTTCTCAGAACAAGCTCTATTTTAAGTTTAATAACGAAACAAGCTTATTGAATGAGATTAAATCAAATTTAGTTGTAATGACTTTGGATCCCAATGCTAAAACAATTCAACTGACTTATGATCATCACAACCCGAAGATGTGTAGGGATGTGCTAGCTTCTTTATTGGATTCCTACTTCGAATATCAAGAAATGTCCAAAAAAAACAACGGATATAAAACCATTGATTTTATCAATCAACAGCTTGATTCACTTTCAGAAGTTCTTAAAAACTCTAAAGCCGCTATTTCTGATTTGCAGAAAAGAGAAAAAATACCTAATCCTGAAAATCTTGGAGAAGAATTAATGAATAAAATGGCATCTATCTCTGAAAAAATCCTTGAAATAGATGAGGAATTAACTACCCTATACATGGTTGCGGACAAAATAAAAATGGATCCTAACCGAGTTGAAATTTACAAAATGATTCCCGAAATGATTGGAAAACGGAGTTTTGAAGGATCCTTGATCAAGCAAATTGAAGATTTAAATAAACTATTGGAATCGAAAGAGGATTTTTTAAAGGATTTAACTCCTGACAATAGTCAAATTAAAAACGTGACCTCAAAAATTCAGTTTAGAATTTCCTCAATCAAAAAAAGTATGAAAGTTATTGAAGATCGTTTATTAAGTGATAAATATCTTCTTGTTGAAAAATTAAATGAAGTTGAATCAGGCTATTATTCTCTTCCAGAAAAGACACTTGAATATGCTAAGTTGAAATATATGGAAGATTTGAATAATCGTTATTTTAGCTTATTTACAGAGAAAAAAGTTGCGTATGAATTAACCAATGCAGGATATAGCTCTTCCAATCGAGTTTTGTCACCGCCTGTTTTACCTGATGCTCCTCTAAGTCCTAACAAAAGGCTGATATACATGGTTGCAATGATTTTTGGTGTTTTGGTAGGAATAGCTTTACTAGTATGGCGTTACTTAACTTACAATGATATAATCAATGTGCCTGATTTACAAAAAATTTTGCCTCCCAAAACTAATCTGCTAGGAGCTGTTCCTCTGTACAAAAAGAAAATGAAATACTCACAAGTAGTTGTTAGTGAATCTTCTAAATCTCGGATTGCTGAGGCAATAAGGAGTATTCGTTCAAATATGAGTTTCATTAACAAAGATGCTAGGGTAATTGCAATTTCATCATCAATATCGGGTGAAGGAAAAACCTTTGTTATTCTTAACTTAGCAGGATTAATTGCGGCAAGCGGTAAAAAAACAGTTGTTATTGACTTAGATTTAAGAAAACCAAAAGTTCACTTTGGATTTAATGCTGAAAATATTGATGGGATGAGTAGTGTTATTTCTGGTATGTCAACTTTAGATAGTGTAATTACGGAATCACATATCAAGAATTTGCACTACATCACGGCTGGCCCAATTCCTCCAAATCCATCAGAATTAATACAAAGCACTGAATTTAAGCAAGTTTTAGAAATGTTAAAGGAGCGATATGATGTAGTAATGATTGACAATCCTCCAATCGGAATCGTTTCGGATGGTATAGAAATTCTTGCCAATGCTGATATTCCGCTTTATGTATTCAAAGCAAATTATTCTAAGCGTGTTTTTGTTCAGCGAGTTGAGGAATTATTTAAAGTTCAAAAAATCCAAAGTTTGAATGTTATTCTAAATGGAGTAGAAACCGGTCGTTCATTCTATGGTTATGGCTATGGTTATGGTTATGGTTATGGTTATGGTTATGGTTATGGTTATGGTTATGGTTATGGTTATGGTTATGGTTACGGAAATGGAAATGGATATGAATCAGGTTATTACACAGATGATGAAGATGAAATACCTTTACATTTAAGATGGTGGAAGAAAATTAAAAAAAGATGGAGTATAAAAAAGAAGAAATCGAAGGGATAATATCTATTTACCCTAAAATATATGGTGATGAGCGAGGCTATTTCTTGGAAGCTTTTAATGAAATTAAATACCAAGAAATTATTGGTTCTGGCTACAACTTTCTTCAGGATAATGTTTCAAAATCAACCAAAGGGGTTCTGCGAGGCCTACATTTCCAACTTCCTCCCTTTGAACAGGGCAAATTAGTATATGTTATGTATGGTAAAGCAGTTGATGTAGCGGTTGATATCCGAAAGGCATCTCCAACATACGGTAAATATGTCAAGATTCTATTGGATTCTAAAACTAAAAATCAATTGTGGATACCCCCTGGATTTGCTCATGGATTTTGCGCTTTAGAAGATGAAACCGTTTTCTGTTATAAATGTACTAACGTCTATGCCCCAGAATATGAGCAAGCTCTTCGTTGGGATGATCCCGAAATTCAAATTGAATGGAGTATCGAAAACCCAATTATTTCAGAAAAGGATCAAAAAGCGATGAGATTAAATACCTTTTTAAGCCCATTCTAACATGTCAATCAAGGATCTAAACTTCTACATTCTTTTCTTTATTGGCTCAGCTATAATATCGTTAGTTATTAACATGATGTTATTGCGTTTTTCTCAAACTTTAGGGATAAGAAATAAAAACGATATAACCGTGAGATGGAGTAATACCTCAAAACCATCATTGGGAGGAATAAGTTTATTTTCCGGTTTTTTATTTTCTACTGTTCTATTCATGATTTTGGATCCTGAACCAAATGTTTTTTCAAATACTTCTTTCGTTGGTCTATTTTTATCAGGATCACTTGCATTTATTATGGGACTTTCTGATGATGCCTATAATACGAAACCGATATTCAAACTTATTGTTCAGATTATCTGTGGAGTTACCTTAATTTTTACAGATACATCGATTGATTTATTTCATATAAAATTGATTGACTACACATTAACGGTTGTTTGGGTGATTATCTTGATGAATTCATTGAATATGCTCGATAACATGGATGGAATTACTGCTACGACGGTTTTTTTTGTGCTACTTTCCTGCCTGCTTTGCTGTTACTTTATAGGTAATTCAAATGAACCATACTGGATTTTCACAATAGTTTCGATGTTAGGAGCGTTAGTGGGATTTTTGAGATACAATATCAATCCATCAAAAATGTTCATGGGTGATGCTGGAAGTCAATTTATCGGACTGTTTGTTGCATTTTTTACGATTAAATATCTTTGGAATTTGGGTTCAATCACTCAGAATCATTCTTGGGTAAGTTTAATAATTACCCTAACGGCTCTTACCCCAGCGGCTGCAGATACGTTAACAGTTGTAATTAATAGAATTAAAGCAGGTAAATCTCCAATGGTGGGGGGCAAAGATCACACGACTCATCACTTGGTTTATGCTGGCTTGACGGATCGTCAGGTTTGGTATATATTTTCATCAATTGGTTTTATATCATTTGTTTTGAGTGTCTCAATTATTTATCTTGTTCGACATAATTCGGTTTATTTCACTCCCATTTTTCTAATCTTTTTTTCTTTTGTTTTTTATCTACTTTACAGGAATACAATTCGTTATCCTCAACCATCAAAAGAATCAAAAAAGTTGTGATTGGAAAATTATTTCCATATGTTTTCTTGGCGCTTTCCGTAATTTCATGTAAAGAGATCCCATCAACAAGAAAAGCAAAAACTAATCTTTTATCAAACACAATTGCTTTACCTCAATTACCATCATCGATTTTGTTTTTTGGTGAAAAAATCAATCTGGAGGATGAAGACATTCGCGAACGATTGGACCGAGAAATCATTACCAATGTATATTTTCAGAGCTCTACAACATTCGCATTAAAAAGAGCAAATCGATTCTTTCCTGAAATTGAAAAAATTTTAAAGGATCAAAATGTGCCGGAAGATTTTAAATATTTAGCGGTAATTGAAAGTAATCTTTCAGAAGTTATGAGTCCAGTTGGAGCGAATGGATTTTGGCAGTTTACACCCTACACTGCAAAAGAGTATGGTTTAGTCATCAATGAAGAGATAGATGAACGATTAAACTTGACAAAAAGCACTCATGCAGCTTGTGCTTTCATCAAAAATGCTTATAAAATATTTGGAGATTGGGTAAATGCATGTGCTTCATATAATCGTGGCATTGAAGGTATTCAGTCAGATATGAAATGGCAAAAAACCGATCATTATTTTGACACTGACATGAACAATGAAACGGAAAGGTATGTTTTTAGAATCATGGCGATGAAATTGATTATGGAGAACCCGAAAAGTTATGGTTTTGATATTCCGAAATATCAACTTTACAATCCATTTAAAACTAAAACAATTAAAGTTAAGAAGGAGATTTCGATTCTCGCTGAATGGGCAATATCAAAAGGAATTAATTTGAAAACACTAAGAAAGTTAAACCCATGGCTGATTTCAAATAAATTAACAATTCACTCCAGTGAAATCTCAATTAAATTGCCTGCAAAGAATGAAAATCTGAAAAATTTCAATTCGTACAATTAAATCAAATGGCAGAAAATCTAACTGATTTGCGGGTTGAAAACGATCAGGAATTTATTTCTGTTTTTGGCGCTCGAGAACATAATCTAAAAAACATTGACCTTTCGATTCCAAGAAATAAACTTGTAGTTTTTACTGGTTTAAGTGGGAGTGGAAAATCTTCTTTGGCATTTGATACCATTTTTGCAGAAGGTCAACGCAGATACATTGATACATTTTCTGCATACGCTCGACAATTTATCGGTGGTTTGGAACGACCTGATGTTGACAAAATAAATGGATTGAGTCCAGTAATTTCTATTGAGCAAAAAACAGTCTCTCGTTCTCCAAGATCCACAGTAGGGACTATTACCGAATTATACGATTTTCTAAGATTATTATACGCCCGAGCTTCAACGGCTTACTCCATGAATACGAATGAACCAATGGTTAAATATTCGGATGAAGCAATAGTTGAACTCATTCAGCGCGATTTTTCAGAAAAAAAAGTTGTTTTTCTCGCTCCCAAAATAAAAGGACGTAAGGGACATTATCGTGAGCTCTTCGAACAGATTCTGAAAAATGGCTTTAACAAAGTTCGTGTTGACGGAAAATTACAAGAAATCGAAAAAGGAATGCGTTTGGATCGTTACAAAATCCACGATATTGAAGTGGTTGTGGATCGATTGGTTATTGGTCAAGCAGAATCAACTCGCATTTACAATTCGGTTGTTACTACGATGAAAATGGCTGATTCAAGCATGTTGGTAATGGATTTTGAAAGTGGAAAAATGCGTCATTACAGTCGCTCGTTGATGTGTCCTACAACTGGAATTAGCTATCCAGATCCTGAACCAAATTTATTCTCCTTTAATTCTCCGCGAGGGGCTTGTCCGAATTGCAATGGTCTTGGAGAAATTTCTGAAGTTGATTTTAATAAAATTATACCTAAATCGGAACTTTCATTGAAGAAAGGCGGTTTTGCTCCCCTAGGCGAATACAAAAGAACATGGATATTTGAGAAAATAGAATCTATTCTAATCAAAAATGGAATTAATGGAAATACACCTATCCAAGAATATGATGCGGAACTATTAAATTTTCTGCTTTATGGAAATGAAGGGATGGAAATTTCGCCAAAGTCTAATGTAGAAATTTTCGAAGGTATTATACAGTTTATGACACGTTATGCCGAAGAGGGAAATAGTGCCATTCAACGCTGGGCAATGAGTTTCATGAATAAGAAACAATGTCCTGATTGCAATGGAGCTCGGTTGAGAAAAGAAGCATTACATTTTAAAATTGGAGACCAACATATCGGCTATTTAACGCAAATGGAGTTAAACGAATTGTGGAATTGGTTTTCAGAAATTGAAACCAAACTTGATTCAGATAGAAATAAAATCGCCGTTGAAATTATCAAAGAAATTCGTTCTCGTTTACGATTTATTTTGGATGTTGGATTGGAGTATCTAACGCTTAATCGATCATCGAAAAGTCTTTCTGGTGGTGAGGCGCAACGAATTAGATTAGCCACTCAAATTGGAACTGAATTGTTGAATGTGTTATATATTCTAGATGAACCTTCAATCGGATTGCATCAACGCGACAACACTAAATTAATTCAATCCTTAAAAAAACTTAGGGATACAGGAAACACTGTTTTGGTTGTTGAGCATGATAAGGAAATGATTGAAGAGGCTGATTTTGTGGTGGATATTGGTCCAAAAGCAGGAATTCACGGAGGGCAAATTGTTTCTCAGGGAAATTTGAAACAAATATTAAATTCAGATTCACTCACAGCCCAATATCTAAATGGATCAAAATCAATCGAAGTCCCAAAAATCAGAAGAAAAGGAAATGGAAATGAGCTTCGTCTTTTTGGAGCAAAAGGCCACAATTTAAAAAATGTCAATCTAGCGATTCCTTTGGGAACATTTACATGTGTGACAGGTGTTTCTGGGTCAGGAAAGTCATCGATAATTAATTACACGCTTTACCCAATTTTACTGAAACACATTTATGATGGGGTAAGAATTCCCCTAGAATACCAAAAAATTGAAGGTCTTGAGCACCTAGATAAAGTTATTGAAATCGATCAAAGTCCCATTGGTAGAACACCGCGTTCCAATCCCGTTACATACACTAAAGTTTTTGATGAAATTCGAACATTGTTCGCTTCCCTTCCGGAATCCCAGATTCGTGGATACAAGCCAGGCAGATTTTCATTCAATGTCGTAGGTGGAAAATGTGAAACATGCAACGGAGGTGGTTTGAAGTTAATCGAAATGAATTTTCTTCCGGATATTTACGTCGAGTGTGAAACTTGTAATGGAAAACGATATAATCGTGAAACCTTGGAAGTTCGATACAAAGGAAAGTCCATTTCAGATGTCTTGAACATGACCATTGAGGATGCAGTTGTATTTTTCGAAAATCATCCGAAGATATTCCGAATTCTCGATACCTTAAAAAGTGTAGGCTTGGGATACTTAACGTTGGGACAATCGTCAACAACACTTTCAGGAGGAGAAGCGCAACGAATCAAATTGGCCTCTGAATTATCAAAAAAAGGAACTGGAAAAACGATTTATATTTTGGATGAACCTTCCACCGGACTTCATTTCGAGGACATCAATATGTTGTTAGGAGTTCTTCAACGCCTGGTGAATGAAGGAAATACGGTTTTGGTCATCGAACATAATTTGGATATCATTAAAGTCGCTGACCACATCATTGATCTCGGACCTGAGGGCGGTCGTGGAGGAGGGAAGATTTTATTTTCGGGAACTCCTGAGAAAATGATTCAAAAAGCAATTGATTTCTCTCATACTGCACGTTATCTTCGAGATGAATTGAAAATATAGGTCAGTTTAATCTTTGATAATTTCCATTTAAGTTTAACCTGAATTATGCATTAGCGACGTTAAATTTGCCAAAACAGTCTGCTAAACTAGTTGCTTTTTACTGTAATTCAAATTCACCCAAATGGTTAATCTTCCAATTTCATAATCTGATAAGAAAGATACTCCTTTCGGAGGTATGTGTCTGATGAAATAGAGAACAGCAAGGCAGTGTCCAAGGATACAATCCAAACAAGCGAGGAAGAAACTCTCATCATCCTTTATTGGTCTTTGTTAGTCAAACTCGAATGGTTGCTAAGATACTGTTTAAAAAATATTCTAAAATGTTTTAACAATCGCTAAATTAAAAAACCCTTTAACTGTTGATAATCAATTAGTTAAAGGGTTTATTTTGTTGACCCACTAGGGCTCGAACCTAGACTCTTCTGAACCAAAATCAGACGTGTTGCCAGTTACACCATGGGTCAGTTTTCAAAGCTCTTTTCAAAAGCGATTACAAATTTATAAATAATTTCAAAACTATCAATTTTAAATTTTGTTTGAGATCACATTGACCCAAAACTTTTTGAACTTAAGGTATTTTAGCAATCTTGCCCAGAGCAATAAAAAAGAAAAAATTTGACATTCTCAAATTATCTTTGAATAGCAAAAGATCAAATATTAAATTTTTCTTATCATGTCATATAACAACCCAACCAAACTTCGACCTTTCAATCTCTAACTTTGGGTATTTATTCTGTTGAATTGGGTTTTCTTTTCGTTAACGAGTGAAAAGCAACTCTCTAAACTTAGGTAAAGGCCACAACTCATCATCAACGATTAATTCAAGTTTATCTGCATGATATCTTATTTCTTCAAAATAAGACTTCACCTTATCGCAATAAGCTAGTGCTTTTGCTTCCGCATCTTCAATTTTATTTGCTCGTTTTCTTTCTTCCAACATCGCATCCGAGGATGATTTCATTTTATTGAGGTGAAGTGATATTTTTTGAATGAGTTCAATTTGTGCTTTAGCTGCTTCTTTGCCAGCTTTTTCTCCTAAAACAGAAGTAAGACCTTGAACATTTGATATCAGCTTATTCTGATATTCAATGACTGCAGGTATGAAATGATTTTGAGTTAAGTCGCCCATAACTCGGGATTCAATTTGAATTTTTAATACATAATTTTCAAATTCTATTTCTCTTCTTGCCTCTAATTCGCGCTCAGAAAGAACACCCATTTCTTCAAAAAGCTTGACTACTTTTTTATCATGCCAAACTTTCAAGGCGCGAGGCGTATCTTTTAAATTTGATAATCCACGTTTTTCGGCTTCAATTACCCATTCATCACCATACCCATTACCTTCAAAACGAATTTTTTTTGATTGTTTAATTAGAGATTGAAGCTCCTTTAAAATGGCCTCGTCTTTTGATTCTCCTTTTTCAATTCGCACATCTACTGATTTCTTAAACTCTTTTAGTTGCTTTGCCATAATTGTATTGAGCACAATCATCGCAGAGCCGCAATTTGCGGTCGAACCAACAGCTCGAAACTCGAATTTATTTCCTGTAAATGCAAACGGGGAAGTTCTATTTCTATCCGTATTATCCAATAAAATTTGAGGTATTTTACCAATATTCAATTTTAATTCTGTTTTGTCTTGAGGGGTCATTTTTCCGGCTTTGATGTTTTTTTCTAAATCATCTAAAACGGACGAAAGCTGAGACCCAATAAATGTCGAAATTATAGCAGGAGGAGCCTCATTTGCGCCTAACCGATGATCATTTCCGGCAGAGGCAATACAAGCACGAAGTAAATCTGCGTTATCGTGAATTGCCTTAATAGTATTCACAAAGAAGGTTAAAAATTGTAAATTAGTCTTTGGATTTTTCCCAGGTGCCAAAAGATTAACCCCTGTGTCGGTGCTCAAAGACCAGTTATTATGCTTTCCAGAACCATTCACTCCCGCAAAAGGTTTTTCATGAAGAAGTACTCTGAAATCGTGCTTGCGCGCAATTTTCTCCATTACATCCATAAGCAATAAATTATGGTCGTTAGCTAGATTACATTCTTCAAAAATTGGAGCGCATTCAAATTGATTTGGAGCAACTTCATTATGACGCGTGGTTACTGGTATACCCAATTTTATTGACTCCACCTCAAACTCTCTCATGAACGCATTAACTCGCTCAGGAATAGATCCAAAATAATGATCTTCCAACTGTTGGCCTTTTGCAGGAGCATGACCAAAGAGCGCTCTTCCTGTTAGCATTAAATCAGGTCGTGCATTGAATAAAGCTTGATCGATAAGAAAATACTCTTGTTCCCAACCAAGTGTTGCGTTTACCTTGGTAACATTTTTATCAAAATACTGGCAAACATCAACTGCAGCTATATCTACTGCATTTAAAGCTTTAAGCAAAGGCATTTTATAATCCAACGATTCTCCTGTGTAAGAAATAAAAATGGTTGGAATACATAGTGTCTTACCAATCAAAAATGCTGGTGACGATGGATCCCATGCGGTGTATCCTCTTGCTTCAAAAGTATTTCTAATTCCTCCGTTTGGAAAAGATGATGCATCCGGTTCTTGTTGAACCAACATGTCGCCATCAAATCGTTCAATTGCTTTTCCAGGAGCAATCGGTTTGAAAAATGCATCATGTTTCTCAGCGGTTGCTCCAGTGAGTGGTTGAAACCAATGCGTATAATGAGTTGCTCCTTTGGAAATAGCCCAATCTTTCATGGATGAAGCAACTTGATTCGCATTTTTTCTATCCAAGCGTGTTCCGTTCGTTACAGCCTCCAACATGGATTTATAAGTTTCTGATGGTAAATACTCCCTCATAACATCCATGTGAAAAACGTTTTGACCAAATAAATCCGATAGCTTTCCATTAAAATCAATGTGTTTTGGTTCACGATTTAAAACGTCTTGATATGCTTTCAATCTTTTTGTTGCCATATTTTATTTTTTTTTGCAAAGATATATTTTTTTAGGGTGCATGAATGACTTTATCATCAATTTATTCAATTGACCCCCTCAGATTTTCAGTAGTTTCTGTATTTATTTCGAATTTTTATTAAATGTTATTTGATTTTTTATAATTTACTCCAAAAGTTCACCTTCATTTCTGCTTGAAATATTCAAGGCAAGTATTTTAGATTTTGAAATGGATATTTCATATTTCTCGCAAGTGTTATTGTGCAATAAACCTAATGGCATAAAATTATTCTATTGCACAGGTTCTGCTGACCACGTTAGTAGCAGCGGAGCTAAACCATCATAAACAAGAACTAAATTAAAATATAACAAATTGAATTAGAGCAATATATCTCAATAATTTAACTTTCAAGTAGAAGGTTTTAGAGCTGATTTCTTAAAATAAACGTAAGTCATGATTGTCGAAATATTATTTTGATAACCAGGAAAGAATCATCTTCTTTATTGTCAATACATTAGCATATATTGGAATACATCTTAAAAGATTTTATCGCGAATCTTATTCATTTCTGACTTAATTGCTTCGCTACAGCTTATGGACTATTCCAAACACAATAAAAATAAAATCGTATTCATCTGAAAAAAATCAGACTAAAGTAGCGCAGGAAATTAAAATCATTCATCTTTATTTTACAACTACCACGGCGATTGGATAAGTAATTTTGATTTAGATTTTAATGATAAATATGATGAAAATGAAAACACGTTTTAAAGTTTGCTTGTTAGCTTTTTTCTTTCTTACGACTGAAGCTTTGATTTCTCAAGAAAATCCAATCGATACTAATACTTACGTAATTATTAAAAATAACGGAGTAGAATATATCGGTAAAGTATTAAAGGATGATGGTAGAGAAATTCTTATTGAAACCCAAACTCTTGGAAAAATTTACATTACCAAATCAGAAATCAAGTCAATCACCTTGGTTTCTTCTCGTGAGGAATTGATATTTGGAGAATACAGAGCACAAGGGCCGTTTACAACTAGGTATCAATTCACAACAAATGCGTTTTCAATAAAACGAGGAGAAAACTATGCTCTAGTTAATCTCTATGGCCCCGAGGTTCATTTTTCGTTATCTGATCGTTTTTCATTGGGAGTAATGACTACTTGGATTGCTAGTCCATTTGTTTTGGCTGCAAAATATGCCTTTAAATCAAAATTTGAGAAATGGAATTTTGCCTTGGGTTCAATGCTCGGAACAACTGGATATTTAGCTAATTTTAAGGGCTTTGGAGGTTTACATTGGGGTGTTTTAACTTATGGAGACAGAATGAATAACATTTCAATTTCGGCAGGTTATGGATATTTAAAACCTGGAACAAAAGAGACGATTGAACGCGAAGGAGTCTATGTTGAGCCAAATTATCCAATAACTTTTGAACGTATGATTCCTCTTCGTAAAGCACCATTAATATCTCTTGCAGGAATATTTAAAGTTGGAAGCAAAGCAAGTTTTTTCTTTGATTCGATGGTTTTATTTAGTAATCAGAGGGAAATTCGCTCTACCATTGTTGGCGGTTTTGACCCATCTACTCAAATATACGAACCAATGGTAAATACAATCTATGAAGAAAGAATTTTCAGAACATCCTTTTATTTAATGCCTGGAATGCGTTTTCAAAAAAATGAGAATAGAGCGTTTCAAATTGCGCTAGCCGGAATTGCCTCTTTCGACAAATACGAATCAAACTCTGTTCCAATCCCAATGTGCAGTTGGTTTTTTAAATTTTAACATTATTTAAGCCAAAATAAAGCATAATATACCGCTTGAAACTACCTCAAAATCTGATATGACAATTGTATTTTCGATTCGACTACAGCAGTGGCAATTCCAAAATCTCAATTATTTGCTGAATTCTAAATTGAACTAAACCTTAAAATTCCATCCAAATTGATCTTCGATTCTGTCTGTTTTAACATCATCTATGTAGCTCTTTATCTTGTTCGACAAAGTTCTGGTCTCGAATGCTGATAATTCAAAAATTTCATCTCGGTATCCGATTACAGCAATTTGAGCGATTGTAGCTGCCGTACCTGCACCAAAGGCGTCTTCAAGAGTACCATTTTTTGCAGCAGAAATAATTTCCTCAACGGAAACTTTACGTTCTTCAACTTCAATTCCCCATTTTATGGCTAAATCCAAAACTGACCTTTTCGTTATACCACGTAAAATTGTATCAGATTCCTCTGTTGGTGTAATCAACTTACCACCAATTTGAAAAACAATGTTCATTGTTCCGGATTCCTCAATGTACTTGTGCTCTTTCGCATCAGTCCAAACTAATTGGTGAAAGCCTTGCATTTGAGCTTGTCTGGCAGGAAAAAGAGACGCAGCATAGTTTCCGGCCGCTTTGACCCTCCCTACTCCACCTATTGCAGCACGCGTGTAGTGTTCCTCAATTTTCACACGAACCGGATCTGAATAATACATTCCAACAGGAGATGTAATAATAATGAATTTGTATGATTCAGATGGTTTTATTCCAACCAATTCATCAGTCGCAAAAAGAAAAGGACGGATGTAAAGCGAATAACCCAATCGGTTTGTAACCCAATTTGAATCTATTTCTACTAGTTTTCGAACAGCTTCAACAAAAACCTCTTCGTCAACAGGTGGCATGCACATTCGTTTTGCAGACTCAGCAAAACGTTTAGCATTCATATCTGGGCGAAAAACATTAATTTCATCACCTACAGTGCGATAAGCTTTCAAACCCTCAAAAATCGATTGCCCGTAATGAATGGCCGACATTGCGGGATGCATCGCAATATTCTGAAAAGGAAGAATTTTTCCCTGTTGCCATTTACCGTTTGAGTATTCCATGAAAAACATGTGATCAGAAAACACTTTTCCAAAAGGTAAATTATCCCAATCGACAGTTTCTATTTTTGAAGTTTTTGATCTTTGAACAGTGAAATTTATCGAAGAAACAGACATCTATTTTGATTTGTGGTGCGAATATAAGGTTTCTCAATCAGCTGAACAACAATTTTTTTTCTAGTTTGAGAAATACAGCACCATTTTTCAATGATTTTTCACCGTCAATCCATGGCATGAAAATTACATTTCTTGAATTAGAATTGATTGATTTTTCGGAATGTATGAATTTATAATTTTCAGTTTTATGACCATTGATTCTTAATACAAAATCACTCTTAACTTTTTCAAGCTTGATCAATTTATTACACAACGAAAGGTTAATTTTTTTGTTTTTGATTGAAAGATATCTAATTTCTCCTGGAAAACATTTGATATAACTTTCCGCTACGAATTTAATTTTATCCTCATTTTTAGTTTCATCATTGTAGAGACAAAAAACTTTATTATTACTTTTAATAATAATCGTTAATTTATTGTTATTCAATATACAAACATGATTTTCTCTTAATGAATTCCAACGCCAAAGAATAATCGCAACCAACGATATAGAAAAAGCAACGGCTGTAATTTTCCAACCAAGTATATTTGGAGCGAGTTTTACCAGCAAAAACGTAAGAAAAGAAATAATCGGAACAAGTACAAATGGCAAGTTAAATCCATAGGCGACAGCTCCTGGCAAATGTTCCACCCATTGAATAAACCAAAGCATACCCGCAATTGATATCATCAAAAGAAAACCAGTCAATTTGCCTATCAGTGGAATAAAGTGCAAGGCAAACAAGGCAATCCCAAGACCTAACACCAATCCCGAAACAACCATTAATCCCAAATTGGCGACCGCGAAATAATTCGGGAATTGATGGAAATAGTAAAGTGTTAGCGGAACGGTCATGCATTGCGCTGCGAAACCAACTGCTGTTCCTTGCCAAAAGTATCGAATGATTTTATTTTTTGGCTGATACCAACTTTCGATGGGGCGATACAAAGTATATATTCCCACCATTGCGAGGTAAGAGAGTTGAAATCCAATGTCGAACAAATACATGGGTTGAAAAAGTAAAAGCACAAATGCCGAAAAGAATAAACTATTGATATTATTTTGCTCTTTCCCGAAAAATTGCGCCAACACCAAAATTGTAAACATAAAAATGGAACGGATTACGCTCGGTGAAAATCCAGTTAGAATTGAATAAATCCACAGAAGAATTAGAATTGATAAGACGGCTTTTTTTCTAGAAATGAATTTGGAGAAAAACTTGGTAACTTCCATCAGAATTTGAAGTATCAATCCGATGTGTAATCCTGAAACCGCCAAAACATGCATCGCACCAGTAGCAGAAAAGGAATTTTTCGTTTCACTATCCAGCATCGATTTATCGCCCAAAATGATTGCCTTTGCAACTGCAAGGTTCTCGCCATCCAAATGACTTTCAAGCATTATATTGAATGAAGTTTGTAGTGAATGAATAAAATCCTGAAAATACGTTCTCTCCATTCGATCCAGTAATTTGAAACTGTTTTCATCGATAAAACTCATAGTTCGAATTCCCTTCGTTTTCCAAAAAAGCTCCATATCAAATTCACCTGGATTTCCTTTGTTCTCAATTGGAATCAAATCGGATTGGACCAATAGGTAATCATTCACATCAAACACTGAATTCGATTGACAATAGAAAACGATTCGTTCGTTCCTTTTCCTTTTTTCTTCGTCATTAAGTAATGTTATTTCCCCAATCCCCTTCGACCAACCTTCCTTTTTAGGTTGAAATTCTGTCACTTTCATTTTGAAATTCGATGATTTCTCAAATTCTTCAAGTTGGAAGGAGTCCGAACAAAATAGGAAAATGGTGAGGTAACCCAGAAAGAAAAAGAGTGAAGCCAAACTCATAAGAAAACTACATTTTTGTAGTTGTCCTTTGAAATTCAAGTAAGTAAGAAAGGTAATAATTGAAAAAGCAAAAGAGCCATAAAGAATATCTTTCGAAAGAAATGAATTACCGAATATTATTCCAAGGGCCTGCAAAATGAACAAATACAAAAAAGGCTGCTTTTGAAAAACAGGAACAAATTCAACAATACTCGAATTATTTCCGAATGAATTTCCCATTTTCATACTTGATTTTTTCCTCTAAGTAAATTTTTCGAAGAATTTTCTTTAAATCATGTTCATTAACCTGAAAGGCATCGCACAATTCGAAAATACTTTTCCAATCATTAAGATATTCCAACAAGTTGACCTCATTTAATTCATTTTTCTGATTTTGTTTCAAGCAAACGTCACATTTTCCGCACGACTCGGATTGCTGTCCGAAATAGGCGATTACTTGTTGTGCTCGACATTGATTTAATTCTACGAAATCAATGATTTTATTCAGTTTATCCATTGCGTTTTGTCGCCGTTCAAGATAAATACTTGGATTCAACGAAAAATAGTCGTCAGGCAATCGTTCTTGAACGAAAGTCACTGTTGGTAATGAATTTCTCCAAGTAACTTCAATAATTCCAAATTTTTCAAGCGCTTTTAAATTTTCCTCTAATTCTGAGAGAGAAATGGATAAACGCTTGGAAATTTCATTTTCATGGATATTTTGAAACGTATCAAAAATACCAGAATACGACCTCGTTAAAAGTGAGGTTAATTGATAATATTTTTCGTGTTGAATTTGAAAATTGTAAAGTTGAACATTATCGACTAGAAAAAGCACTTTCGTCGGTTGAAATACGGATTCGGAAAAGACCAAATTCTCATTCAATTCCAAAATTTTCAATGAATGATAAGTCTCCGTGTAATCAAGTTGGTATTGCTTACAAAACACCTTTAAATCAATTGGGTATGTTTCATCTTTTCCCGATCCAATGGCAATTTTCAGATAATTACAAATAGCTCGATAGGTGTCTTTGATTCTTGCTTTTTCAGGATATTTTTCAGAAATGGAATCCTTTAAGTTTTCAATGTCATTTTTCTCCACGTAAGCTATTGCAACCGATTCTTTGCCGTCCCTGCCGCCTCGTCCAGCTTCCTGAAAATAGGCTTCGAGTGAAAGTGGAATTTCATAATGCAACACAAAGCGAACGTTGGGTTTATCGATTCCCATTCCGAAAGCGTTGGTTGCAACCATAATTTTAATTTCTTCGTTCAGCCAACTTTGCAACATTAAACTTCGCTCCGAACTATTCAATCCGCCGTGATAAATGCCACAATTGATTTTGTTTACGATTAAAACTTTAGCGAGAGCTTTAACGCTTTTTCTTGTTTGACAATAAATGATTCCAACATCATTGTGCTCGCGGCAGTATGTCAGGATTCGTTCTAGTTTGTTAGCAGTTTTTAATACTTTATATGCTAAATTCTCACGTTTGAACGATGCTTCGTGAATTCTAGTTTTCTTGAGTTTGAGTTGATTAATGATGTCTTCTCTAACTTTTTCAGTAGCTGTTGCCGTTAGTGCAAGTATTGGAGTTAACGGATGAAATTCTCTCAGTTTATGAATTTGTTGGAATAAAGGTCGAAAGTCGTGTCCCCATTCGGAAATACAATGCGCTTCATCGACTACAATCAAGCCGAGATTCATCAATTTAAATCGTTCGATAAATAGTTTGGATTGAATGCGTTCGGGTGAAGTGTACAAAAAATCAAGTCCGCCGAATCTTGCATTATCCAAGATGATGTCAATTTCACGAAAACTCATTCCACTTGTGATTGCCTTGGCTCGAATTCCAATTTTTTCTAAATTTTGAACTTGATCTTGCATCAACGCGATTAAAGGGGAAATCACAATCGTAATTCCTTCTCTTGCCAAACCAGGAACTTGAAAACAAATTGATTTCCCTCCTCCCGTTGGAAGCAAAGCCAACACATCAAAGCCATTTATGGCGTCATCGACAATTTCCTCCTGCATAGGTCGAAAGTGCTCATAACCCCAATATTTTTGCAATATGTCGCGACTGATTTTCAAATTTTCGTAAAACTTAGCAAAGGTAATAGAATAGCAAAAATTATCCGTTTATGATTTTTAGGGGAAATTTATTCAAAAATCACCTTAAATTGTGTAATTTTGCACACTACAACCAATGTGACTTTGTGAGTCACGTTGGCGAAGCTATTCAAAACTTTTTAATGCATAAACTTAAAAATATAGTTATTGTTACGTTACATTTTCTTTGTTTATTTACTATCTTTTTTTCAGCTATTTTGTGGAATAATGAAAATGTTATGTTTAAAAATATTAACCGTGCATGCTGGTCTACTACCTATCACAAAGGAGACACGGCATTTATTAGCAGTTCAACCAGACATATTTTTGACATGATGAATGCTCGTAGAGCTCAATTCCACGATAAATACAAAATGAGTATCGAACAAAAACTGTTTCGATCGGTAAATGTAGATCTCATGTACGGAGGAGGTGCTTGTGGGGGATACTCGAAAGTTCTTGCTAGACATTTGCAATTAAACGGTTTTAAAGTTCGGATAGCACAATTAAAAGTGCCAGTTGTTGGATACGGCGGACACAATGTAGTGGAATATTTTTCAAAAACTTTAAACAAATGGATTTTGATTGATCCTTTATTTAATATGTTTATCAGTTTACCAAATAACTCTCCGGCTGGCGTCAAGGAAATAGTGAAAAATTGGAGTTACTGCTCTAAGCAAATGCCAAATGATTATTCCCGAAAATATAAATTCTTAGGAGTGAGGTATACAAATTGGGAGAAAATGGGATTTATTGGCAAGTTTGCCTACAACACCATTTCCTACTTTCTCGGCAAAGATTATACTGAATCAATTGCATTGCGACCTTACTTTTTGAGCATGTATAAATTTGTGACTTTGTTCTTGATATATTTGTATGGCGCTTTTCTACTGTTCAAATTCGTTATTCCAAGATTTGATATAAGAAATAAAATTTTTTCATTAATTAAATAACAAATTGATTTTAATCATTTTTTGTTTAATTTGACCTCACCATCGTTAATGAAAAGACAGATAGCTAAATTAAAGCAATCTGAGTTTGCTCTTAATTCTTTTAAGATTTTATCAGGTACAACAATAGCTCAGTTGTTTTCTGTCGTCATGGCACCAATTTTATATCGCATTTATGACAAGGAGGACTACGGGGTTTTGGGACTATTCATGGCAATACTAGGAGTTGTTGGGGTATTTTCTACACTTCAATACAATCAATTAATATTATTAGTCAAAACAGATGAGGAAGCAAATCAGGCCGAGAAATTAAACAGGATCATTAACTTAATTTTTTCACTAACAACGATACCACTAATAATTGTTTTTGGCAACAAATTAGCAGAATATTTCAATTCTCCGGATTTGAATACCTGGCTTTTTCTTTTGCCTATTCAGATATTCTTTTCAGGACAAAGTGAAATTTTTAGGGTTAAGGCAAACCGAATGAAAAAATATTCGACCTTGTCAATGAATACAATCTTAAGTGCATTCATTACTCCTTTGGTCTCTCTTGTGCTAGGTTTTTCAATTGAAGGACCATTTGGTTTGTTCCTAGGATTAATTTTAGGGCAATTAATTTCAACAATATATCTACAATTCAAAGTAAAATCAGTTAAAATTTTAAAAATTTCGCTCAGCGAATTTCGTGAAATGATTAAAATTGCCAAACGTCATTATAAATTTCCATTATACAGTTTACCCTCGGAATTAATAAATCGTGCCGGAAGACAACTTCCTGTTTTTTTAATCGGATATTTATCAGGTGAGTCAGCGGTAGGTGTCTATAATTTATGCTCTAGAATGTTGTCATTGCCAGTTACCCTTATTTCTGGTGCAGTATCAGAAGTTTTTAAAAAACGGGTGATTGATGAATATCATGCAATTGGCAACTGTAAGAAGATTTTTAAGAACACAGCTAAAATGTTATTATTAATAGGTGTTTTTCCTACGATTTTACTCCTAATTTTTGGACCTGAATTATTTAGTTATGTTTTTGGAAATAAATGGCTTGAAGCGGGAATTTATGCTCAAATACTTTCACCTATGTATCTCCTGCAACTAATAGTTAGTCCTCTAACCTACTTCTACTATTTAAAGGAAAAATTAGGTGAAGATCTTATTCTTCATATTTGTTACATTGGCTCACTTTTTTTACTTTTTTGTATACCCCCTTCATATCTTTCACTAATTGGAACATTAATTATATTTACTATAATTAATTGCATTCTATATGGAATATACTTTTTACGTTCATTTCAATTAGCAAGGTGAATCCAAACAAACCTAGTAAGCTTATTAAACTAATCTTTATATTAATACCAAAAATTTTGCTTTTTAGGTATTATCATAAGTTATCCTTATTTAGCTTTATTGAAGAAACAAGAAATACTCAAACCCCAATAACTATTCAAAATTGGTATAACCAGAAAGTACTAGGAAAGAATGCTGCACCCTACTGGCCTTGTCATGAAACAAGCACAATAGCTGGCTGGCAAAATATTTATTGCGGAGTTGAAACTTGCCCAGGATACAGTCCGGGAAATTACATTTCAGCATTTCATGGCAAAATATTTATTGGCGATTATTCTCAAATTGGACCTAATGTTGGAATAATCTCCGCCAATCATGACGTTTATGACAATTCAAAGCATATTTCTAATGAAGTGCGTATTGGTGAGTATTGTTGGATTGGAATGGGATCTATTGTTCTTCCTGGTGTTATTTTAGGAGACTTCACTATTGTTGCAGCTGGATCTGTTGTAACTAAATCTTTCGAATCAGGTTATTGTATTATAGCAGGTAATCCAGCCAAAAAAATTAAAGACTTGGAACAAACAAATTGTATTCGAAAAAGAAGTAAGTTTGAATATAATGGTTATATTCCAAGTTCAAGATTTCCTGAATTCAGAAAAAAAAACCTCAAGATATAGATTCGAAGTATTTTAACTTCAATAATAAATCATTTTATCGATTTCTGATTTTATTTAATAAAAAATATCCAATTCATTTAATTTTTTTAAAATACAAATTAAAATTCTTTTATCCTTAAAGAAATGATGTGTCTTGTTATGCTTGCAATCAATATGTAAATAATGAAAATATATAACGAAGAAGAATTAAAAAAAGACCCAATAGCAAATTTTGAAAGGCCTTATCAACAATGTTCAATAAGTGTAATGGATACAATCGCTGATCCTGATATTACATTTGATGAAAATGGGATTTGTAATTATTATTATGAATATTTAGAGGCTGAGAAGAAAAATTGTTTATACGGTGAGGAAGGTTTGAAAAAGCAAATAGAGATTGCGATGACCATAAAAAATAATCCAGGAAAAAACGGTTACGATTGCATTCTTGGATTGAGTGGAGGAGCCGATAGTACTTATTTAGCCTATCTAGCAAAAAAATTGGGTTTGAATCCGTTGCTAGTTCATTTTGATTATGGCTGGAATACGGAGATTGCGGTTCAAAATGTAAAAAGTACTGTTAATTATACAGGTTTTGATTTACATACTTTCGTAATGGATTGGGAAGAATTCAAAAATTTACAAAGATCTTATTTCAAAGCAAGCGTTCTCGATTTAGATGTTCCTGCTGATCACATGATTTTTGGTTCGTTATATAACATAGCCTCAAAATATAAAATAAAATATATATTAAGTGGGAATAATATTTGGACAGAACACACACTTCCAAAATCATGGAATTATAATAAGTTTGATTTGATTAACCTCAAAAATATTCACAAGAAATTCGAAAATACCCCTTTAAATAACTTACCTGCCCTTGGGTATTATAATCAGATTTATTACAATATTTTCAAAAAAATTAATTACATAAATTTTATTGATTATGAATATTTTAATCGGGAATCAATATTGAAATTTATCGAGTCCGAAATGGGATGGATTAATTATGGGGCAAAACATCAAGAATCAGTTTTTACGAGATTTTATCAGGGTTATATTTTACCAACCAAATTCCATATAGACAAACGTAAAGCTCATTTATCAAATTTGATTTTCTCGAAACAGCTCTCCAAACAAGAGGCTCTCCAAGAATTGAGACATCTACCATATCCATTTGATAAACAAAGGAATGACTTCGAATTTGTAGCAAAAAAATTAGGATTTACTTTTGATGAGTTTGATGCGATATTGAATCAGAAAAATGTACCTCACGATTATTATGGCACAGACAGGAATCAGGTTTTGCGTTTTCAAAAATTTTTGGCTTTCATTAGACCAGTGACAGCAATTTATAAAAGGTTTAATTGACGAAACCCTATCATCTTTTCAATGTCAATTATATTTCAAAATAATATTATCAATAACGATAATATTAAATTTTTCATGATATTTTATTGGTAAATTTTTGGATTGAATATGACGTTAATGCTTTTCCAAAATGAAATGAAAAATTGAAAAAAGCAATTTTATTCGTAGCCCTGGAGTTTCCTCCATTAAATAACACTGGAACTTATCGCAGTTTAAAATTTGTCAAGTATTTACCAGAATTTGGAATCAAACCCATTGTTATAACTTTAGACGAACAGGATAGTTTTGATACATTCGGGGTAAACTCAGATCAAAAATTAATTGACGAAATTAAAGATATTGAAATTCATCGACTTTCGATCAAAAAACTTAAGCTAAATAATAAGATTTTCAGATTTTTTCGAATTTTCTTTTCACTTCATGATAAAATCGCTAACAGGACATTGACTAATTTTAAGAAAAAAATTGATGAAATATTTTCGAGTAATCAAATTCAAGCTGTGATAATAACATTTCCACCATTTAGTTGTGAGCGATTCGTTACTTTGATAAAAAAAAATTACGAAGTAAAAGTAATTGTTGACTTTAGAGATGCTTGGTCAGCGTGGGGAAACCATTTTTTTCCTTCTTATTTTCATTACAAGAAGATTCGGAAAATGGAAGGTGAAGTATTCTTGAAAGCTGACACTATCATAACAGTTACAAATGAATTAAAGGATAAATTTATTGCTATTCACGGAGAGAATATTAGAAATAAAATTAAGGTAATTCCAAATGGATTTGATTTCAATTTAAAAAATGAAAATATTTGTAATAATCGTATAGTTTGCCAAAACACGATTAGAATTGGATATATTGGATCTTTTTATTTTGACCCCAAAATGGAATCTGAAATGAATAAACCTTGGTATGAAAAAAGGTTTTACCGATTGCTTCAATTTAGTTTGAATGAAGAAGACTGGAAGTATAGGAGTCCTTTTTTTTTTCTAAAAACTTTGGCGTGTTATATTCAAAACTACCCTAAAAATAAATCAAAAATAGTTTTTGAGCATATTGGTAAATTACCTGAATGGCTGCCTAAAATGATTAATGAATTCGGTCTTCAAGATAATTTCGTTTCTCATGGTTTTAAAACGCAATCCGATGTGAGAGAAATCGCAATTAATTTTGATTACCTGCTTGCTACATCTGAAAAAAATCTCATTGGGCCCCACTATTGCTTACCATCTAAGATTTTTGATTACTTGGAATTAAAAAAACCGATTTTGGCATTCGTAACTCCAGGAGCTCAATTAGAATTTCTTGAAAATTCAGGTCTTGCACTTATTTTCAACCCTGACAATATTGAAGAGAATTCAAAAAAATTGAATGAAGTATTAACATCTCAATTCGTTTTTGAAACGAATAAATTTTATTTAGACAACTACAATAGACGCAATTTAACTAGAAGGTTATCCGAATTAATTAGTTGTTAATTTGGACGACTTCTGATAAAAGCATTATTTTTGGCAGAAATCAAAATTTATGCGATTGTTTAGAATTCTTTAAGTTTGAAAAATTCATTAAAAAGTAAAAATATTTTTTGCTCAGTAAATACATTTCAAACGTTACCGCCATTTTATCAACTAATTAATTGTTCGTTTTTAGATGAGTCAGAAGATGTTTTGTTAATTCACAATTCAATTAATGGATTTGAAAAACAAACATCAAAGCATTATTTAAGAGAAATTTCAATTTTGCATTTTCAGAATTTATTACAATTTCAGAATCAGAACTTCATTTTAAAGGTTTGGAAGTATTTAAGACTTATTAAATTTCTTATAATTCATATTTTACTAAAAAACAAAAATGCTCGAATTTTTACTTTTGATATTTTTACGACAGTTGTTGCCGTTCTTCTAAAAAAAAATAATAAAATTATCTATTTACAATATGAAATGATTGAGGAAAGCCAATTAAATCGATTTGATAAATTGCTATTTAAACGAATGATTAGGTTAAAGGATAAAATTGACTTAATCATAACACCTGAAGAAAATAGAACAAACTATTTGATGGCGCAATTAAGAAGTACCCGAAAAGAAAAATTTTTCACTTTCCCTAATTCAAATAACAATGAAATTGATTTAATAATTGACAAAGATTCCAATAATACTAAACCCATTGTAGTTACACATATCGGGGCAGTAGGTTTAGATCACAACATAAAAGTATTTATGAATGCTGTAAAAAAATGTGATCCTGAGAAATATGAATTTCGATTTATTGGTTTGTTACATGAGGATGTTGAAAAACTTATCATATCCTACAATTTGAAGAATGTTAAAATTATTGGTCAGATTCCTCATGATAATTTAAAGTTACATTATTTAGAAACGGACATAGGTGTGATATTATACAAAGATAATGGATTGAATTATCGATTCTGTGCTCCAAATAAACTCTACGAGTATTGGTCATACGGCATACAAGTGATTGGAGACGATTTACCTGGGTTAAAATCCGTATTCAACAATGAATGTCTAGGTTGTTTGGTAAATATGTCAGATTCAAATTCAATTTATACTGCTATATTGAAACTAGCAGAGAAAAAGAACAAGTTAGAAGTAAAGGAATATTTTAATCGAAATTACAAGTTGAGCGTTTTTGAAAGTTCTTTAAAAACCAGACTTCAATCATTATAAAATGAAAATTTCATTCGTTATTGGAACTCGACCTGAACTAATTAAATTAGCACCAATAATTTGGGAATCTCAAAAAAAAGACTTTAAAATTGACATTGTTAATTCGGCTCAACATACGGATTTATTGGATCCATTTTGGGCTACTTTTAATCTAAATCCTACCCATGTTTTAGATGTAATGATTCCAAGTCAGAGTTTATCCTCCTTAACAGCTAGAGTAGTAAGTCAGTTTCAGAATTATATAGATTCCTGTCGAGAACTACCAGATATTATAATTGCTCAAGGCGACACTACTACCGTTATGGCAGTTTCAATTGTTGCATTTTATAATAAAATTAAATTTGCACATGTAGAAGCTGGTCTGAGAAGTTTTGATTTTGAGAATCCATTCCCAGAAGAATATAATCGAAAAATAGCTTCTATTTGTGCACAATTTCATTTTTGTCCCACTGCTATTTCAGCTCAAAATCTTTTGAATGAGGGAATACCAAAAAATAAAATATTTGTAGTAGGAAATACGGTGGTTGATTCATTACTTATCTTAAGTAGATCAAGTTTATTCAAAAATAGAAAGTGGAATAATTCAATTTTAAATAAGATTAACGAATTTAAAAAAACTGTTTTAGTTACAAGTCACCGAAGAGAGAATCATGGGGATAATTTGAACAATATAATTGAAGCTATTCACGAATTAGCTTCTCAAAATGATGAAACTATATTTATTTGGCCCTTGCACCCTAATCCAAACGTAAGGACTAAATTACTCGACTCTCCTCTAAATACCCTTAACAATATTATTCTCACTGAGCCATTAGAGTATCTTGATATTCTTAAGTTGCTAGAAATTTGTTTCTGCACAATTACGGATTCAGGTGGAATTCAAGAAGAAGCACCTTCTTTTTTAACTCCCGTTTTGATTTTGAGAGACGTAACTGAGCGTCCAGAGGGCGTTAATGAAGGGATTTCATTTATTGTTGGAGCTGATAAACAGAGAATAATTGAAAAATACAACCAACTTAAAGTGGATTATCCAATATTTAAAGAAAACCCTTACGGAGATGGGAATTCAAGCTTTAAGATTACGGAAATTTTGAGTCAATATTCCAATAGGTAAAATAGATACTTTGGGAATTAAAAATTTATTATTTATTGGCCCATGTGAATATGGTTCAACATCAAGAATGCGTTACAATATTTTCAGTGAAATATTGAATGTTGAAATTGAATTAATTGATACAAGCGATGTTATAAGTTCGACAAATCGAATTTTAAGATCAATAGGATGGAGATATAAAGTTGGACCGCTGATTTCTGGAATTAACAAGTTAATTAATAATGTAATTAATAGTAATCAAAAAAATTATGATGTTATTTGGATAGAAAAAGGAGTTTTTATTAAACCTGATACCATTAGATCTTTAAAAAAAAAAACGTTTAGGTTGATACATTACACTCCAGATCCTGCCTTCTATTATCATCAATCTAGATTTTTCAATCGCGCTTTAAGTTTATATGACTTCACAATAACAACCAAATCTTTTGAAATAGACCTTTACAAACAAAAGACCGAAAAACGAGTTATTTTCTGCACTCAAGGTTATGATGTAAAAGTGCATAAACCACATTACTCATTTGATGAAAAAAAATACGATGTTTGTTTTATTGGTCATCATGAAATTCAAAGAGAAAAAATCATTAATTCCATTTTAAATCTTGGTATTAGTGTTGCTATAGCTGGAATTAAATGGGAGAAATTTGCTAGGAATCACGAAGGCAATGTTAAATTGCATTATTTCGGTAGCAATGTTGCCGGAGAAGAATATGCAAAATTAATCAGCGCGTCCAAAATGGGATTAGGGCTACTATCAAAATGGATTCCCGAAAAACACACAACAAGAACATTTGAAATTCCCGCATGCGGTACGGCTTTACTTACAGAGCGAAACCCTGAAATTGATTTATTTTTTAATGAATCAGAAGTGATTTTTTTTGAAAATGAAAAAGATATTCCTGAATTAATTTTAAAATATCTTGAAGATGATGAAAATCTTAAGACTATAACTTTAAATGGTTACCAAAAAGTTCTCAATGGAGATTTCACCTACAAACAAATTTTAACAAATGCTTTAAAACAAATAATTTCTAATTAATTTTTAATCTGTTAACTTATTATTAAATCGTGCCTTTAATTTTCTCAATTAATAATAAAATAACTAATATTAATTCTTTTTAAGATAAAAAATTCTCTTTAAAGTTTTCGACACAATACAATCAACGCATATTTTTTTAATTATTTCAATTTTTATTGTTTTTTTTATTGGGACAAAATTATTTTTGAACTCCAACAATACATTCGCTTTCCGTGAATGGGTTCTGTTTTTATATGCCTGGAATTATCTTTTGGCTCCAATTTTAACTTATCAACTTAATGACAATGATGTTACCTATCCCATGAAAATTGATTCATATCAATATTTTAGTTTGATGATTCCTGGGTTTCTCTTATTTTACATGGGAATGTATGCTATTAAATCAAGTATTTTTAAACCATCCTTTTCTGAAATACGTGAATATTCTGTTCCCAACGAATCCATGCTCAAGAGTGCCGTTTTTATTGGTATTCTTTTGAAAATTTTTTCTGGGGCTGTACCATCGAGTTTGTCATTTGTATGTTATTTATTTTCTCTTATTCGTTTTGTAGGTGCATTTTCACTTTTTAATATCTCGCCGAAAAAATATTATTTCTATGTTATTCTGGTTTTAGGTTTTGAATTTTACCTAGCGATATTGATTGCGATGTTTCACGATGCAATCATGTGGCTTATTTTTTTCCTTTTGTTCTATACTTATGTAAAAAAACCGTCAATTCCAACCAAAATAATCGGCTTATCTGTATTTATATTTCTTATCTTAACGGTTCAGTTTTTAAAAGGAGAATATCGTCAATCAACATGGTCAGGTGAACGAAAGGCGGGATTGAAAACAGCAATGGAGCTGACTCAAGGAAATACAAAAGACAATATTATTACGGATGAGAATAATGTGAAAGGAGCTCTGAATCGAAGCAATCAAGCTTGGATTTTGGCAAGTACAATTCATAACATGGAGACCTACAAAAATTTTCAGGGCATGAATAATGTTATTGCTTATCTAGAGGCGGCTTTATTACCTCGTTTTATGGCTCCAAACAAAATATCTTCTGGTAATCAAGAAATTTTTAATCGATTTTCAGGGCATGAAATTAAGGAGTCAACCTCAATGGGACTGGGTATTTTTGCAGATGGTTATATATCTTATGGTTCTTGGGGGCTTTGGATTTTTGGATTGGCATTAGGCCTTATATTTTCTATTACTTTTAAGATTGTTGAACGTTGGTCGAACATATCACCCTTTTATGTCATGTTCTTATTGCCAATGTTAAATTATGCTGCTCGACCAGACTGCGAAACGCAAACAATCATCAATCAAATTTCAAAGAGCATATTAATGTTTGGTGGGTTGGTTTGGTTAACAAAAAATCGGTTTTCCTTAAAAAGTTCTACTTCAGCAAGTCTAATATTAAGAGAGTCAAGAGCCATTAAAAAGCTTGTAGGAATATCAAAAGATGAAACTAAAGCATTAGAAAACTCGATAAGGATTCGTCAAATTTTTGGGAAGATTAAGTGAAATTCGATATAATTTATACTAAAACGCTCGTTATAAAAAAGATTGTAAATTAATATTTTCTGATATCAAAAAAGCTTTAGTTATAGGTGCAATGGGACAAGATGGTTCATATCTTTGCGATCTTCTATTGTCTAAAGGATATGAAGTTTTTGGGGTTACTCGTGACGTAAAGTCACATGAATTCAATCGTTTGGAATTTTTACAAATTGAAAATGAAATACAATTGTTGGAGTTGTCCAATTGTGACAATTTTGAAATTGAAATCATTTTAAGTAAATATAGATTTGATGAAATCTACAATTTAAGCGCACAAAGTTCTGTAGGACAATCTTTTATTGAGCCAGCAAATACGCTTCAATTCAATGTATTAAGTGTTTTGTTTTGGCTGGAGGCAATAAAAAAAATAGATCCAAACATTAAATTTTATCAAGCGTCAAGTAGTGAGATGTTTGGAAACGTAACTGAAGATAAATTACCAATTAAGGAGTCTTTGTTTTTTAAGCCGGCTAGTCCGTATGGTGTTTCAAAAGCAGCAGCACATTGGCTAACTGTAAATTACAGAGAAGCTTATTCAATTTTTGCTTGCTGTGGTATATTATTTAATCATGAGTCTTGTTTGAGGGGTTCAAATTATGTGATTAAAAAAGTAATAAATGCAGCGATAAAAATAAAATTGGGTCTGTCAAACAAAACAATTAAGGTCGGGAATTTAGATGTTTATCGAGATTGGGGTTATGCCCCTGAATATGTAAATGCAATGTGGCTCATGCTCCAAAGACAAGAACCAGATGATTTTTTAATTTGTTCTGGTAATGTTATTTCTCTCCGGGAAATCGTTGAAAAGGTTCTAAAGATTTTGGATTTAGATTTCGATCGTACCATCAAGATTGATCCCTTTCTTTACCGACCCGTTGATCTAACCAGAATAGTTGGTGACAATTCCAAAGCAAAGAAAATATTAAACTGGAAATACGACTTATCAACGGATTCATTAATAGACAAATTAATTCAAGATGAATTTGAATTTATCGAATGGGAACTAAAAAACAAGAGAAAATAAAAGTAGTATTTTTCACAAGGAAAACACGACCTCTTGGCAACTTTAGTGTTGAAATGTACTTCAGACTAATTAAAGACAATTTATCTGAGAACTTTGATGTAACAATAAAGGAAATGCCCTTTTATAGTAATGGCTTACTAAGACGACTAGGAAACGCAATTTATTGTTTTTTTAATCAGGCAGAAATTAATCATATTACTGGAGATATTCATTATGTTGCTTATTTTTTAAGCAGAAAGAAGACAGTACTCACAATATTAGATTGTGGAATGTTACATCAATCAAAAGGAATAAAGTTTTTTATTTTCAAATGGCTTTGGTTCAAAATACCAATTTGGAGGGTTAACAAAATTACTGCTATTTCTGAGGCTACCAAAATCGATATTATAAAATATAGCAACTGTAAACCATCTAAAATAGAAGTCATTTATGTATGCATAAACCCTAATTTTAGAGAGAATCGAAAAGAATTTAATTTTGATAAACCAAGAATTCTACAAATTGGTTCGGCACCAAATAAAAATTTAAAAAAGCTCATTCCGGCACTATCTGAAATTAATTGCAATTTAACAATTGTCGGAAAAATTAATGAAGAAATTATTAATTTGCTTAAAAGACATAATTTAGAATTTCAAGTAATTGATAAAAAATTGTCGGATCAGGAAGTAATCGAAGAATATAACAAATGCGATATTTTAAGCTTAATTTCAACTCTGGAAGGTTTTGGAATGCCCATTATAGAAGCGAATGCTGTTGGAAGAGTTGTTATAACGGCAAATAATTCAAGTATGCCTGAAATCGCTGGAAACTCAGCTAAACTTGTCGATGCTCTGGATATTCAAGCTATCCGAAATGGTTTTATGGAAATTATAAATAAGAATGATTATCGAAATTCATTAATTGAAAATGGATATGAAAACACTAAGCGATTCGAACCAAAGAAAATTGCCATTCAATTTGAAAAACTTTATCAACAAGTATTGATAGGTTAGTTAGAAAAACTCATGTTGATATAATAGATTAAAAATGTGTGGAATCGCTGGTCAATATAATTACTTCAACAAACTAGAAAATCAATCTAAGATACTTCAATCGATGTCCCATCGCGGACCTGACGCTCAGGCATTTTGGGAAGATGAGCAAGTTGTTCTTTTTCATAGTCGATTAAGTATTATTGATACGTCAATTAGTGCAAATCAACCAATGATTGATTTAACTGGTCGATATGTCTTGATTTTCAATGGGGAAATATACAATTACCGTCAATTAAAAGCGAAGCTAAATTATAATTGGCAAACAGCCTCCGATTCAGAAGTCCTGTTGGTTTGGCTGATAAAATACGGGGAAACAAAATTAGATGAGTTAGAAGGCATGTTTGCTTTTGCATTTTATGACAAGCAAAAAAAAGAACTGCTCATGTCGAGAGATCGTTTTGGGAAAAAACCATTGTATATCAAGCAAACGAAAAAAACATTTTCATTTGCTTCTGAACTGAGAACACTTTTGGTCATGCATCCTGATTCAGCTTACACTACTTCACATAAAATAAGTAACTGGTTGTATTGGCAGACGATACCTGAGCAAAGTACGTTATTGCCAGAAATCTCTCAATTAAAACCTGGTAGCTATTTAAAAATAACTCAAGAGAAATTAATACAAGGTGATTTCTGTAACTGGCATAACCCTGTGATCAAAAATATTGAAGAAATAGAATGTTTAACTAAACTGCGAATCTTAGTTAAAGAAGCTGTTAAAAAAAGACTCGTTTCGGATGTCCCTTTTGCATCATTTCTCTCAGGTGGAGTTGATTCCAGCATCATAACGTCTTTAGCCGCGCAGGAATTAGGTAGTGAATTGAACACTTTCACTATTTCCTTCGATGAAAATGAATTTTCAGAGCATAGAATAGCAGCAGAGGTCGCCGAGCGCTATCAAACCAAACATCATGAAATTCGACTTAAACCGAACGATTTTTTAGAAGAAATCGAAAATGGCTTGACAGCGACTGATCATCCTAGCGCTGATGGTCTGAACACCTATGTAGTTTCAAAACAAACGCGAAAAGCTGGGTTTAAAATGGCATTATCCGGGATTGGAGGAGATGAATGGTTTTTAGGTTATCCTTACTTTAAAGCATTGGATGCGTGGAAAAAAAGAAAAGCATTTACTTATCTCTCACCGTTTGCCAAGCTTTTTCCTTTTCAATACAGAAAGGGATTCGAGATTGCTAATCATTTGAATTTAGGAGCGGGAGCATATTCTTATCAACGAATTCTATTTGATTCGTATACCCTCAAGAATTATTTCGGTTTGCCTGAACCTGATTTGAATTCCATTCAACCTAAATTTCCAGATAATATGAGTGCTCGTTCAATCGAAGAATGGAAATATTACTCGCAACCGGTTTTATTGCGTGATTCAGATCAATATAGTATGGCCGTTGGTCTTGAACTGAGATCACCTTTCATGGATCAAAAATTAGTTGATTTTGCATTGAGTTTACCCGATCAACTGAAAGTTGGAAACAAGTCGAAGCATCTGTTGATTGAGGCTTTCAAAGATTTACTTCCAAATAGTGTTTACAATAGACCTAAACAGGGTTTTACATTGCCTTGGGAGATATGGATGCGAAATGAATTGAGTAGTTTTTGTAGCCAACGAATTCAATCATTCGGTGAACGTATTGATCAGCCTAAATTAATCAATGAATGGCAGAAATTTCTTAAGCAAAAAAGTCAATTTTCTTGGTCAAGGTGGTGGGGAATTGTTGCAATCGAAGATTGGTTGTTTAGAAATAATGTTTCAATAAATTTTTCAAAAATCTAGTTTAATTATTGCGGTTATTTTTAATTGATGAATTCCAAGAAAGTTTGCATAACAATTGATTGG
This sequence comes from Crocinitomicaceae bacterium, assembly GCA_044348645.1. Classification (GTDB taxonomy): domain Bacteria; phylum Bacteroidota; class Bacteroidia; order Flavobacteriales_D; family Crocinitomicaceae; genus UBA952. Next base: position 52,133 of record JBIKSL010000011.1, read on the forward strand.
TATCTCCCAGGAACTAACTCAGGAGGCCCTGTTCGTTCCATTACAAATCTAGTTGAATCACTTTCGGAAGTTGACTTTTACATCATAACTCGAAATACAGATTATTGTTCGTCCGAACCTTACCAAGAAATTAAATCGGATTCATGGAATCAAAGATCTTCTAACGAATCCGTATATTACTTTTCTCATGATAGCCTTTCTAAATCGAATCTTAAAAAAGTGATTTTCGAATTATGTCCAGATTGCTTATACATTAATGGAATTTATTCAAAGTTATTTTCAATTTGGCCACTTCGAATAGGACGAGACTTAGGAGTTAAAACAATTGTTGCATCAAGAGGAATGTTAAGTGAGCACGCTTTGAAGGTAAAACCATTCAAAAAACAGTTGTTTTTGGCTTTTATGCGTTGGTCAAAAGCTTATGCCGACGTTCACTTTCATGCTACCTCATTAGTCGAAGAAAGTGATGTATATATAAGAACAGGAAAGAATCTAGGCGTTACCTTTATTCCCAACTTATCTCGACAGTCAAAGCAAAATAATCAGCCCATTTGTAAAAATCAAGGACAACTAAAATTGATTTCTATCGGACGAATTGCCCCTGAAAAAGGTATTATTGATGGAATTCGATCCTTACAATTTGTTAAAGGAATTATTCAATTCGACATATATGGTTCTATCTACGATCAGGATTATTGGATGAAATGCAAAGCAGTAATTAATGAATTGCCTGAGGAAATAGAAGTTATTTATCATGGAGCCTGTCCATCCGATCAGGTAGCAGAAAAACTTTCTCAAGCTCACGTCTTACTTTTGCCTAGCAAGGGGGAGAATTATGGTCATTCAATAGTCGAGAGTTTGAGTCAGGGACGACCGGTTATCATTTCAGAAAACACGCCTTGGAAAACGCTTGAATCATATAAAGCTGGCTTTGATGTGGGTGAAGAGAAATTATCTAAAGCAATTCAGTTTTTTGTTGATACCGATCAAAAAATTTATGATGAATGGTCACTTGGAGCTTTCAATTATTTTAATTCTAATATCCAAAATCAAACTTCGGATTACAAGAAAAAATACATCGAACTTTTAACAAATTAACATAAGTATATGATTGTTTTAGGAATAAATGCTTACCATGCTGACGCTTCGGCTGCAATTTTAGTAGATGGTAAACTCGTGGCTGCAACTGAGGAAGAGCGTTTTACTCGGATTAAACACTGGGCTGGATTTCCTCATCAGGCAATTTCTTTCTGCTTGCAGGAGGCGAATGTAACACTTGATCAAGTAGATTATATTTCTATCGGTAGAGATCCAAAGGCAAAGTTCAAGAGGAAGCTTCTTTTCATGCTTGAATCTCCGACTAATGTGTTTAAATATTCGATTAATCGTTTATTTAACTCAAAAAAAGTCACATCAATCGCTTCAGAATTGCTAAAGATTGAACCAAAAATTCCATTAAAGGTTTTAGAGAATAAAATCAATCACATTGAACATCATCGTAGTCATCTCGCCTCTGCTTATTATCCTTCCCCTTTTGATGAGGCGGCAATCCTTTCAATTGATGGTGCAGGGGATTTTACAACAACGATGTTGGCTGTTGGTAAAGGGACACAAATTGATGTTCTCGAAGATATTGATTTTCCTCATTCTGTAGGTGTTTTTTATTCCGCTATGACTCAGTTATTAGGATTTCCTTATTATGGAGATGAGTATAAGGTAATGGGTCTTGCTCCTTATGGAGAGCCCAAATATGTTGATATGTTAAGAGAAGTGGTTCGACTTATTCCTAATGGTCTTTTTCGGTTAAATTTTAAATTTTTTCGTTCTCCCCACAAAGGATATATTTATTATTCGGAAAATGATCAACCTTTGGTTAAAACACTTTTCAATTCTCACATGGAAAGAGTTTTTGGGAAGGCAAGGATGAAAAATGAGGAATTGACTCAATATCACAAAGATTTGGCGGCCTCGGTGCAGCGATATACAGAGGAAATTATTTTCCATGTTTTAAATTATCTTCAACAGAAAACAGGTCTTAAAAAAGTTTGTATTGCCGGTGGAGTAGCTCAAAATTCTGTGGCAAACGGAAAAATAACAAGTCAAACTGCATTTGATGAAGTTTATATTCCTAGTGCTGGACATGATGCAGGAATTAGTATGGGATCAGCCTATTGGGTTCATCACATGAAAGCTCTGCAGCCGAGATCAGCTGAGGTTTTTAATGCAAATACCGGTTCTCATTTCTCGAATGAATTTATTAAAAAAGAATGTGAGAAATTAAATCTGAATTATACTGAAATTCCCGATCAAGAGCTTTTTGAAAAAATAGTTGATCGTTTGATTGATGGAGGTGTGGTTGGTTGGTTCAATGGTCGCGCAGAATTTGGGCCACGTGCTTTAGGTGGAAGATCAATTATTGCCGATCCTAGAAGATCAGATGCAAAAGAAATTTTGAATTCAAAGATCAAAAGAAGGGAAAGTTTCAGGCCTTTTGCTCCGAGTATATTAAAAGAGGAAGTTCCAAGATGGTTTGAAAAAAATGAGCCTGTTCCGTTCATGGAAAAAGTTTTTCAAATTAATTCTTCTAAAAGAGAATTGATACCAGCTGTTACTCATGCTGATGGCTCTGGACGACTTCAAACTGTTGATTCCTGCATTTCTCCGAGATATCACGCTTTGATATCAACTTTTTTCAAAAGAACAGGAGTACCGATTCTATTGAATACGTCATTTAATGAAAATGAACCCATAGTAAATTCCCCTGCAGAAGCAATTGATTGTTTTCTGAGAACAAATATGGACATGTTAGTTATGGAAAATATAGTTTTGAAAAGATGAAGATATCCATTATCACAGCCACATTTAATAGCATATCTAGTATTCAAGATACATTTAACTCTATCGACAGTCAAGATTATGAAAATATTGAATGGATTGTAATTGACGGCGCCTCTATCGATGGAACAGTTGACTTTTTGAAAAGTATTGAGCATAAAATTTCCAAGTGGGTTTCTGAAAAGGATAACGGAATTTATGATGCACTCAATAAAGGTCTAAAATTAGCAACAGGAGAGGTAATTGGATTTTTACATTCAGATGATGTGTTTGCCAATGAAAAGATTATTTCGAATATTGCAAAATTGTTTCAAGAAGAACAAATTGGTGGTGTTTATGGAGATTTGGAATACATCAGTCAAAATGAAAATAAAAATGTTATTCGCAAATGGAAGAGCAACAGATATGATTCGAATGAAATCAATAAAGGTTGGATGCCGCCACATCCTACGCTTTTCTTAAAACGAGATATTTACGAGAAATTTGGAAATTTCGATGAAAAAATGAAAATTTCAGCGGATTATGATTTTATTTTGAGAATTATGAAAAGTCCGGAGATTTACTATCATTACTTTCCATCTGTCATCACGAAAATGAAAATGGGTGGAGCAAGTTCTTCTCTCAGAAACATAAAGCAAAAAATGAAAGAAGACCTATTAGCATTGAAAAAAAATAATATCGGCAATCCTTACAGAGTAATCATTCAAAAGAATATTGCTAAGGTTGTTCAGTTTTTTTGATGAAAATGTTAATTTCCGATTTGATTCAATGAAAATCTCTAAATTTGTAAACAATTTAAACTTGCCATTTGCAATTTACAACAACTATTTTTTTTCTTTTTTCTTCTTTATTGTTCCTCGGATCATTCATAGTTGCTTATATCATGTTTCCTAAAGTTAGAGCACTAGCAAGTGTTAGTAATTTTATAAGTGAGCCATCTGCTAGATCGTCTCATCGAGAAAATGTCCCCAATATTGGAGGTTTGGCATTCTTCGTCGTTATCATGGTATTTTATTCATTCATTTATAAGTTTGATAAGGTTGGGATTTTCCCCAACTTAATTCCTGGATTGACCATATTATTTATCATTGGACTTAAAGACGACCTAGTAATGGTTAATCCTTCAACCAAAATAATTGCTCAATTAATTTCCTCAATATTTTTTGTATTTCATAATTCTTTTTCCATTTTGGATTTAAGAGGTTTTTTGTGGATTCATGATTTAAATCCGATTTTGGGAATTATTTTTACAATTTTTTTAACCATTATCTTGATAAACGCATTCAATTTATTGGATGGGATTGACGGTTTTGCAGCTATTGTAGGTATTATCATATTTGCATTTTTCTTTGTCTTTTATTTTACTCTAAATCTTTATTTTTTAGCATTTTTAAATGCAATTACGTTAGGGTCTTTGTTTGCATTTCTTCGCTTTAATTTATCTTATTCAAAGAAGATATTTATGGGCGATACAGGTTCAATGATTATTGGTTTTTTAGCCTCAGTAATGACAATTTATGCTATTTCGCTAGAAAATGATACAATTTTTATCTTTAATTTCCCACCACAGAATCTTCCTTTTCTTCTCTTTGCTGTTCTTATTTTACCTATCTTCGATACCTTTAGAGTTATCGTAATTCGATTGATTCAAAAAAAACACCCTTTTCATGCAGACAGGCAGCATATACATCATCTTGTTTTAGATTATTTGGGTTGTTCACATTTGAAAGTTGGACTTATTCTTGGAGGAATTAATTTATTTATAATTACTTTTTTTTACTTATTGCTTAATCTAGTTGATCAAACAATATATTTCGGGTTGATTTTTTTACTAATTTTTTCCGGTTTTTTGATTTTAAATAAACTATCCATCAAAAGCAAAAATAATTAGTTATAAATGAAAAAAAGTTTATTCAAACTTATTGTTATTTTTATTTTTCTGCAGTTGTTTTCAGCATGTAAGCTAAAGGAAAAATTAGTTTATTTCAACCAAACTTCAAATGATTCGGAACCAGCAACTGTTTTTAGCCCCATTAAAATAAAAGTTGATGATTACCTTTCTGTTCACGTTTCCGATTTGGATAATGAAACAGTTTCTCTTTTCAATCCTAAATTGCGAATTGATAATTCGGAGGAATCGGGTTATCTTGTAGATGTTACAGGTCAAATTGCTCTTCCCGTTATTGGTAAAATCACCATTTCAGGTTTAACAAAAGAAGATGCTGAATTGCTCATATCTAGCAGGCTTAAAGACTATTTGAAGAACCCAATTGTCCAAATTCGAATTTTGAATTTCAAAGTTACTGTATTAGGGGATGTCAAATCTCCGGGAACATTCAATATCAAATCTCAACGCATGTCAGTACTTGACGCAATAGGAATGGCCGGAGATCTCAAAATGAATGGTTCAAGAAACAATGTTCTAGTTCTGAGAGATGAAAATGGTCATAAAACAGAGTATCGATTGGATTTAACCTCAAAATCAGTTTTAAATTCTCCAGGATATTACCTTCAGCAAAACGATGTTGTTTATGTGGAACCAAATTTCAATTCTCGTCTTGAAGGATCTTTCTTAAAATCGAATGGTCAAATATTTGTTTCTGCCCTTGCTCCTATTTTATCCATTATAATCATACTTAGACAATGAGTGAAAATAACCAAGACACTCAAAGAAAAAATGAACCGACTCATACAAAAACACTTTTTGAGAGATTAATCCCTTTCATAAAAAATTGGCGTTGGTATTTAATTTTGATTTTGGTAACTATTTTTTTCGTAAAAATTTATTTGAGGTATTCCATACCTATATTCAAATCACAGGCAACTATTTTGATTAGTGAAGATGAACGTAGCGGCAGTAACCCCCAGGGAATAGATATTTTAGAGAATTTGGAACTAGTTAAGTCATCATCCAATCTCGCGAATGAAATTGAAGTAATGAAAGCGCACTCTATACTTGGACCAGTAGTTGACACACTCAATTTAAGGGTGACGGCGTATTTGCTAGGTGACAAATCTGGAGTTCGTAAAGAGGATTTATACAGAGATATTCCTTTTGACATTGAAATAAAGAAAAATAAAAAGTCTAATGAATTAAACACGGATAATTTTGAATTTTCAATAAATCTAAAAATCCTCTCTCCTTCATTATTTAGCCTAAATGATGACTCGAAATATTCTTTCGAAGAAGAAATAAAATCGTTTAGTTCAGATTTTAACGTGACATTTAAACCTAATTCTAATTTTTCTAGTAATTGGATTGGAAAAACGATTGAGTTAACATATAGTACAAAAGAGTCTGCTATAAATACTTTGGCTGGAAATTTAGAAATTATTAAGAAAAATAAAGAATCTACTGTTCTTTCTATTTCTACTCAAGGTCCTAATACAGAAAGAAGTAACGATATATTATCTCATCTAATTGAAAGCTACAAAAGAGATGCATTACATGATAAAAATATAGTAGCAGCCAACACAAGTGCCTTTATTAAAGAAAGAATGAAGTTTCTGTTAGAGGAATTAAATGATGTTGAAAAATCGGGTGAGAGCTATAAAAATGAAAATAAAATAGTTGATTTTCAGGCAGATGTTACAGATTACATGTCTAACAAGGGAGAGGCCAGCAGATTAACAACTCAAGCAGAAATTGAACTCAGTTTAATAGAAATACTTAGAGATCATTTGAGAAAAACGGAAGATTTATCGGTTTTATTACCCGCTAATCTCGGTTTTCAAGATGGTTCAATCAATCAAATGACTGATCAATACAATAAGTTGGTTTTGGATCGATCCAAATTATTACAATCATCAAGTAACCTAAACCCTTTAGTTCAAAAGACAGAGACACAAATATATGCGTTAAAAGAAAGTTTGGAAAAAGGGCTTAAAAATTTAAAAAGTTCGGTAACATTAAGGTTAAATTCTTACAAGAAGAAGTATACTTATTTCAATTCCGAATTGGCACAAGTCCCCAAATTAGAACGAGAATATCGATCAATTCTTCGTCAACAACAAATTAAGGAGACACTTTATTTATATTTATTGCAAAAGCGTGAGGAAAACGAAATAGAATTAGCGGCCTCTGTCTCAAATATAAAAACTATCGAACCTGCTCACAATACTGGCATACAAATCTTTCCTAAACCTTCCAATTATTATATGTTAGGGTTTTTCCTAGCCATACTCCTGCCAACCGTGATAATTTATATTTTACAGCTCTTAGATACCAAAGTCAGAGGTTCCGGAGATATTGTTGGTCTTACTCTAATTGGCCAGATTCCAAAAAGTGACGATGACCGTAAAATAATTCTTCAGGACGATAGAACATATCTTTCTGAAGCATTTCGAATGTTGAGAGCTAATATTAGTTTTTTCCTTAATGACTCTGAGAGAAAGGCACACGTTATCGCAATTTCTTCTACTCTTCCTAACGAGGGAAAAACATTCACATCTGTCAACTTATCGCACAGTCTATCTAATATTGGACATGAAGTAGTTATTTTGGGTTTGGACTTAAGAGTTCCAAAATTATCTGACTATTTCATTATGGACAAAAAAACTGGAATTAGCAACTACATCGTTGACTCGAAACTTACTGTTGAAGATATTATTCAAAAAGATTCGGAAAACGAAAATCTATATTATATAAATGCAGGAGACATTCCTCCAAATCCATCTGAGCTATTAATGAAACCTCGTTTTTTTGAATTAATTGAACTTTTGAAAGAACGATTCACTTTTATTATTTTAGACACATCTCCCATTGGATTAATTGCTGATTGTTTGCCTGTAATTAAGAATGTCGATTTGTTGATTTACGTTGTTAGATGTGAATTTTTAGACAGAAACCTTTTGAATGTACCAAAAGATTACATAGAAGATGGTGTTATTTCTAATTGCGCTATTGTTCTAAATTATGTTGAGCCTTTGGAGAAAAGATATGGATATTCATATCGATATGGTTACAGATATAAATATGGTTATGGCTACAAAAATGGTTATTTCTCAAATGGAAAAAAGAAAAGTCTTTGGGTTAAACTTTTTTCAAGAAAGAAAAAGACAAAATCGTAAGTCAGTTATTTTCTCCAAAAAAGTGGCTACTTTTATTCATGTAATTTAGTTGGGGAAAACCAAATTACATTAAAGCGGGAAATCTCTATTAGGAAATCCCGCTTTTTTTTTAAGTTTTATCGGATAATAGTGGTTCATATAAGAAAACTAATATTCTTATCCAAAAACTTTTAATTTTCAATCATTGTTTTGTAATTTTGAACAAAATTTATTAATTATGAACAATGTAACCGAAAAATTAACGTACAAAGTTAAAGATATTAGCCTTGCGGATTGGGGAAGAAAAGAAATCAAACTTGCTGAAGCCGAAATGCCTGGATTAATGTCTCTTCGAGAGGAGTATGGTCAATCAAAACCGTTAGCAGGTGCCCGAATAGCAGGATGTCTTCACATGACCATTCAAACAGCTGTTTTAATCGAAACATTAGTTGATTTAGGAGCTGAAGTTACTTGGTCATCTTGTAATATTTTCTCAACTCAAGATCATGCGGCGGCAGCCATTGCAGCGGCAGGAATCCCAGTTTTCGCATGGAAAGGAATGAACGAGGAAGAGTTTGATTGGTGTATTGAACAAACGCTCTTTGCATTTAAAGACGGAAAACCATTGAATATGATTCTTGACGACGGTGGTGACTTAACGAATATGGTTTTTGATAGATTTCCTGAATTGACCAAAGATATTAAAGGCTTATCTGAAGAAACAACAACTGGAGTTCATCGTCTTTACGAACGTAAAAAGAACGGTACCTTGGTTATGCCAGCAATAAACGTTAACGACTCCGTAACAAAATCAAAATTCGATAACAAATACGGTTGTAAAGAATCATTGGTTGATTCGATTCGAAGAGCAACTGATGTTATGATGGCTGGAAAAGTTGCTGTTGTATGTGGATACGGTGATGTTGGTAAAGGTTCTGCAGCCTCTTTACAAGGAGCTGGTGCTCGTGTTATTGTAACTGAAATAGATCCAATTTGTGCGCTTCAAGCAGCAATGGATGGTTTCGAAGTTAAACGTTTGGATTCAGTTGTTCATTTAGGAGATATCATTGTTACAACAACTGGAAATAAAAACATTGTTGTCGGCCGTCATTTTGAAAAAATGAAGGATAAAGCCATCGTTTGTAACATCGGGCATTTTGACAATGAAATCGATATGGCTTGGCTCAACAATAATTATGGATCAACAAAATATACAGTTAAACCGCAAGTTGACATCTATAATGTAAATGGTAACGAAATCATTGTTTTGGCTGAAGGAAGATTAGTGAACCTAGGTTGTGCAACCGGTCACCCGTCATTCGTCATGTCCAACTCTTTTACAAACCAAACATTAGCACAATTAGAATTATGGCAAAATTCAGCAAACTACGAAAACGATGTTTACATGTTACCGAAACATTTAGACGAAAAAGTTGCTCGATTGCATTTAGCTAAAATTGGTGTTGAATTAGAAACATTAACTAGCGAACAAGCTGATTACATTGGAGTTAAAATTCAAGGTCCATTCAAGGCAGAACATTATCGCTATTAATGGTTTTTGTTCGACTCGTTATTCTGAATGGAATTAATTAATGATCATTTTATAAACTTCGAAATAAAGTAATCTTTCTAATTCGTGTAATTTCAACTTGCACGATAATTCAATCCGTGATGATTCATTGACTCGCGTAATGTATTTATAAATAAGAAGAGATTTCGAAATATATTATGCGAGTTTTAAGTGAAGTTTTCATCCTTTCTTTTTGAAAAAATGTCAATCGACACTCTCGTTTTAGATGAATTCTACAAAATCATTACGCCAAACAAAGTTGAGATGTTTGACCGAATCGCAGCTCAAAGAACGAAATATCTAACCATCGCACTGGAGAATATTTATCAAGAACACAATGCCTCGGCCGTACTTAGAAGTTGTGACTGTTTTGGAATACAAGAAATGCATGTCATCGAAAAAGGGTTTCAATATTCCGTTCAACGAGACATTGCTCTTGGCGCAGGTCGCTGGGTTGATTTGCTAAATTATAATCTTGGTGACAATCCAACTGACGATTGTTTTCTCCATCTGAGGAATAAAGGATTTCAGATTGTTGCTACAACGCCCCATACAGATTCATACATGATTCACGATATTCCTATTGACCAACCACTTGCATTTTTCTTTGGCACTGAACATCGTGGTTTGAGTGAAGAAATTATTAATCGTGCGGATTATCATTTAAAAATTCCAATGTTCGGTTTCACGGAAAGTTTTAATATCTCTGTTTCCGTTGCACTAGTTTTGCAAGTTATTCGCGATAGATTAGAGAAAAGTGAACTTAAATGGAAATTAAGCGAGGAAGAACAAATCTCCCTGAAAATTAAATGGTGTCGAAAGATATTGAATGGTGGACAAGCATTGGAAAATGAATTTCGGAAACGATTAAATCAAAAAGAATTATAACTTTGTCAAACATTTGATTACAAACCAAAAAGATAGTTTTATGGGAAAAGGAGATAAAAAAACAGCGAAAGGAAAACGAACTATGGGTTCCTACGGAAATACAAGAAAAAGAAAGGTTGAAAAACCAATTGTTGTTTCTGCAAAACCGAAAAAAGCAAAAGTCTCTGAATCGGAAGAAACAACGAAGAAACCTATAGCCAAGAAGCCTGCCGCTAAAAAGCCTGCTGCCAAAAAATCGGAAGCAACCAAGAAAAAAGACTAATAAAATCGCCGGTTTTTGACTGGCTTTTTTTTTGAAATATTTTTAACATTTGAATTGTAATTTAATATGAATTGCAAAATTTGAACTTTAAACAAAAACAATGAAGCATAATTTTGGAGCTGGTCCCTGTATTTTACCTCAAGCAGTTTTCAAGCAGGCAGCAGATGCAGTCTTAGATTTTAATGGTTTATCTATTTTGGAGGTTTCTCATCGCCACAAAGATTTTGTTGCAGTAATGGATGAGGCTGTAGATTTGGTTAAAAAAGCCTTAAATGTTCCGGCAGGATATTCAATCGTTTATCTGCAAGGGGGGGCGACTCTTGGTTTTACAATCGCAGCTTTGAATATGATGCGTTCAACCAAAAAAGCCGGTTACATTAACACTGGAACATGGGCATCTGGAGCCATCAAAGAAGCCAAAAAAGTTGGAGTTGATGTCAATGTTTTCGCTTCCTCTGAGGATCAGAATTTCACATACATCCCAAAAAATTATTCTCTACCAACTGATGTGGATTACATCCATTTTACCTCAAACAATACCATTTTCGGAACCCAATTTAAAGATTTTCCAAAAACGAAATTGCCATTGGTTTGCGACATGTCATCTGACATCTTTTCCAAAGAAATCATCGTTTCTGATTTTGATCTCATATATGCTGGAGCGCAAAAAAACTTAGGTCCGGCCGGAGCTACGCTTTACATTGTGAAAGATGAAATTCTAGGGAAATCAACTTCTACTTTCCTACCAACTTATTTGGATCTAAAACAACATGTTGAGAAAGAATCGATGTATAACACACCTCCTGTTTTTTCAGTTTATGTTGCTATGTTAAACCTTCGCAATTTACTTTCGAATGGAGGTGTGAAAGCAATGGAAGAAAGAAATAACGCAAAAGCATCTCTACTATACAATGAAATAGACTCAAACCCATTGTTTAAAGGCACTGTAGCTACGGAAGATCGTTCTAATATGAATGTTACGTTTTTGTTGACAGATGAATCTCGTGCTGCTGAATTCGATTCCATGTGGAAAGGAGCTGGAATTGTAGGTTTACCCGGACACCGATCAGTTGGTGGTTACAGAGCCTCCATGTATAATGCTTTACCAATAGAAAGTGTTCAGGTTTTGGTTGACGTCATGAAAGAATTAGCAAGAAAAGGATAAGATATATAAAATGAAAATACTCGCAAATGATGGAATTTCCGCTATAGGAAAACAATTGTTGGAAGAAGCAGGATATATTGTAATTACAGACAAAGTTGCTCAAGAAGATTTAGCAAAAGCAGTTAATGAACAAGGAGTCGAAATTGTTTTGGTACGCAGCGCAACTACTGTTCGAAAAGAAGTAATTGACGCGTGTCCTGGTTTAAAATTAATTGGCCGAGGTGGTGTTGGCATGGATAACATCGATGTAGCATACGCTCGAGAAAAAGGACTTACGGTAATTAATACACCGGCATCATCTTCGCAATCTGTTGCGGAATTGGTCATGGGGCAATTATTTTCACTTTCTAGATTTCTACAAGATTCCTTCAAAAATATGGAAACAGGTGACTTTTCTACGTTGAAAAAAAATTACGCCAAAGGAGTTGAATTACGGAGCAAAACCCTGGGAATCATTGGTTTTGGCAGAATTGGTCAAAGTTTAGCTTCTTATGCTTTAGGTATTGGAATGGATGTAATTGCCATCGATCAGACTTCATACGAAGTTGAGATTCCGGTGAAGGTTGCCAATCAAACCATATCAATTGCACTTACAACACAAACTGATTTGAAAGTTGTTTTAGGGCAACTCGATTACATTTCCATTCATGTTCCTAAACAAGCTAATGGTAGCGCAGTGATTACTTCTGCAGAATTTGCCTTGATGAAAAAAGGAGTTAGAATTGCCAATGCAGCGCGGGGAGGCGTAATTGACGAAAACGACTTGATTGAAGCCCTTAGTAATGGAACAGTTTCCGGTTGTGCATTGGACGTTTTTGACAATGAACCTAATCCGAGAAAAGAATTGCTTAGTAATCCGAAAATAGCTTGCACGCCACATATTGGAGCAGCCACTGTTGAGGCACAAGATCGCATCGGTGAAGAGTTGGCTCAGTTGATAATTGGTCAGTTTGGACGAAAATAATCTCTTTTAATTTCTCGTCTTAAGTTTCCTTTTTCGATTAATTCTTTTGTGAAATCACTTATTTATTGGCAATTAGTTTGCCATCAACGTTATTATCTCGTTGAAGTTTGATTTCCGATATAAATTAGGTTTTTATGAAAGTTATTTTGTCTCCTGCAAAAAATATAAGCGAAGATGAAGCGATTAAAAATGATTATTCAATTCCTATTTTCGAGAATGAAGCTCAACTATTAATCAATAAGCTTAATAAATTAAAGGTTGATGAGATTATTAATTTGATGTCCATATCAAAAGATTTAGCTCAATTGAACCAATGGAGATTCAATAATTGGTCTAAGGCAAATTCAATAGAAAATGGAAAATACATTCAGGCGATACATGCTTTTTCGGGTGAAGTTTATCGAGGTTTTGAAATTCAGACGCTTGAGGATAAGGATGTAAACGTTGTTCAAAACAGTATTCGAATTTTGTCTGGTTTGTACGGAATACTAAAACCATACGACTTAATTTCTCCGTATCGTTTGGAGATGGGAACAAAACTTAATCCAAACCCCAATGGTAAAAATCTTTATGAATTTTGGAGTAACAAAGTAACTGAATTGCTTTTAAACGAATTGCTTATTGATGAACCTATTTTCAATCTAGCCTCCGTAGAGTATTCGAAAGTTATCAATTATAATAAAATAAATAATCCTGTAATCACTCCTATTTTCAAGGAGTTTAAAGGAGGTAAATACAGCGTTGTTATGATGTACGCCAAAAATGCACGAGGTAAAATGGCACGTTACTTAGTTGAAAATTCAGAGTTACACGTTGAAAAACTCAAGCTTTTCAATCAAGACGGCTATTCCTTCGATGATAAATTATCAACCGAAAAAGAATGGATATTCGTTCGTTAAAGCGTTAAATCGGGACTTTGTTCTAAGATTTCCCAAGTATGATCTGCCAATAACTTGACACTTGCCATAAAATGTAAATCTTTCCCTGAGCGTCCCCATTGATTTGGCGCGATTAACGACAATAAATACGTTCCCTCGGCTTTTTTGTACAAGTGATAATCGTGATTAACAAAAGGTTCAAATCGAATTTCTGCTTGATAGATAAATTCTGATATTTTCTTGCGATTATTCAATTTTGTGACTTGTTCAGCCAATAATTTCATTTGTTCATAAATCTGATTCAACTGAATATCAGTCTGGTACTCCATAGAATTTAAAGCTCTACTTTTCAATTTTCCTTGATCCTCTGGCTTAATCAGAGCACTTCCCGAATGATGAGCATATGCCAAAGAATGAGGATTTTGCGTTATTTTGTCAGGATCAATCGGATTAATAAACTCATCATTTTTTTCCACAGGGAATTATTTAAAGATTAGTAAAATTTGTAATTCATTTGGGAATAAATACAAAATTACTAAACGCTCATTTTTCCAAAAATGTTCATTTTTTGGAGTGATATTTTTTATCAACATTTTTTATTGACACTTCGAAATTAGGTATAAATGGTTTTAATAGGTTTAAATCTAATGGATTTTGGTTCATTCCTGTCTCTAAAATAATTTATTTGATCAACCGCTTACTTGGTCTTTGGAGAATTTTCAATTAGCAAATGGGCTCTCTTTGCGTAATGTTCATTCCATTATTGAGAATTAATTACGATTACACCACAGTTTAGGAAACCGAATGAACCAAATTCTATTCACGTTTTAGTTTTCCTTCTTTCCAATCTTTGATCAGTTTAGCCCAAGAATAAGGGTTCAATAGATTATTCACGGGTAATTGGCCATTTGTATATAACTTAGTATAATGTTGATTTTGGGCATAGCCGTATGCCAGTGATGCATCACTATCAAGTCTTGCAGCAATAAACGCAAGAGATTCTCCTGAAAGTTCCTTTTGAGCCCTTCTCATAGCATCATCATATGGTTTCATATTGACAAAATAATTGGCAAACTCCTCTTTAGAAGGCCAAGGATAAACGGTTACTTCCGGAAGGTTTACGGTGTCTCGTTGAAGCATATGAATGATGCTATATCGATTATCTTTCAGAGTATCAGGAACAATATAAGTAGATGTTTTGTATCCGAAATATGAAAAACAAATAGTATCTCCAGGAAATGAAACCATAGAGAAAAAACCATAGTAATCCGCAAAAACTCCCTTTCTAATTGACTTGTCGTATATTGTTATGTAAGGCATGGGAGCTAAATCCTCCTCTGAAACAACCACTCCTGAAATTTGTATCATTTGAGATGTATCAATATCTCTCCTTTGTGCAAAGTGATAGGATAAAGTAAATGTAAAAATAATTAAGAATAACGTTTTCATTTTTTGTTAGTTAAAATCCTATAATAGTGATTAATTAAAAACGCAGTAAGACCTAGTTTGTTTTATATTGCATTTGGTTCAGCTATTAAAATTAATAGATTTTTTGATTATCAGTAAGATTCTCCACATACCGGGTAAAACATTTTTGTGTAAAAAAATCAGGTGGTTTATCGGATTTAATTTTCTTGGCTCCCTCTGAAATTGTTTCGCATACATAGTTTAGTGATAGATAAAAAGGTAAGCATATTCTAATTTTTTCGACAAAATTTGAAAAGGATTGAACTTTCTTTTTTGTGGTTCTACGAATTAATTCTAAAATCAAATAGCATATCAAAGCGATGTAAATTTGAGATTTTACTGCGTTTTCAGTCGTTCCAAGAAAAGTTTTTACTTGAAGGTTTTGTTTGATTGCTTTGAAAAATAGTTCAATATCCCATCGCTTCTTGTACAAATCTGCGACGGTTCTAGCTTTCCAGTCTAACTGATTCGTAATGATTGTAATGACTTTATTTTCATCTGATTTGTATACGTGAACAAGGCGTAATTGATCTTTGTAAATACCACATTCTATTGCTTTAATGCCGTTTAATTGAATGATTTCGTCCTTTAAAATATCATGGTCTTCAGTTTCAGATAAATCCAATTCAACAATAGATTCATAGATTGTATTGTCCTTTATTCTTGTGACAAAGACATTCTCTGCTTGTATTCGATTTAGCATCAGTTGAAAATCAAAATACGCTCTATCCTCAATAATGATAGTGTTTTACGGGAAAATAAGTTGTGCAAAACCATAGCGATCATGTGTTTTCGCCTCTGAAATATTTATCATATCAGGTATCATCAAAGCGTCATCCCAACAGGTGTGTATTTTTAGACCTCCCTTTGCTGTCCGACCACGGAGTAGCACCGAAGGTAAACTTTGCCCAGTCAAATAAAGACAAACATAAGCTAATGGTAGTACTATCGATAATTTTAATTCTTTGGTCTTTGATTTCTTCAATAATTCTAGCTTGATGTTGCGTCATCAATATTCGTTCATAATGCTTTATCAGTCCATAATAAAGCGTCTCATAAATTTTCCAATTACGTTTCTTGTTGCCATCACTCATAGTCGAACGAGCAGGACTTTGTTCAAGACCTAAATCTTTTATAAATGTTTCATTTAAACCGATTCCAGTCGAAATATCACTTAATGTATGGCATTTATTCAGCTGTCCGAAAGTCATGGAGACAAATTGATCATAAGTTTTATACCTTCTGCAGCCTTTATCTCCATTGAATTGTTTGGAGCAGCTTTCAAGCATCCAACGAGGAACAAAGTCAATAATTTGGCGAATTAATGGTTTGCTGTTATTTTTACATCGTCTGAAGAGTCCCATGAATATTTGTTTTTTTTGTCGAAACCAAAAATAAGGGACTTTTCAGATTTTTTAAACTTTCGGATAGTTGTGCTCGAAAACCTAATGAATTAAAATTTATTACTCGCGAAAAGTGGTATTTTTTATGATTCCGTTCTATGACGGAATCTGAAATCAGAAAGGTGTTTTACTATGAAAATCATTTTCTGGATTTTTTTGACAAGTTAAAGCCAGACGTTCAACGAAAAGTAATTTGGACTATTAAACTTATTGAAACCATTGAACGAGTTCCTGAGAAATACATCAAACATTTAACTGGAACGACAAGACTTTATGAAATTAGAATAGAATGTGGCTCAGTATTTATCGTGTTTTTTTGCTTTTTTGATAAGGGGAAACTAGTGATTCTAATTAACGGATTCCACAAGAAAACTCAAAAAACACCGAAAAAAGAAATAGAAATAGCTGAAAAATTGAAACAAAAATACTTGAATGAGTTAAAAAATAAATAGAACAAGTTATGAACAAGAAAAACCCAAATTTAACTTCCCTTGATGATTTAATAAATCAAAAATACGGCGTAGTTGGAACTAAAGAACGAGATGAATTTGAGGAGGGATTTGAAGCATTCAAAATCAGTGTTTTAATGCACGAATTAAGAAAAGAATTAGGAATGACTCAAAAGCAATTAGCGACAAAATGCGGCGCAACTAAGAATTACATTTCTCGAATTGAAAATAACGCAAGCGACATCAGACTTTCAACGTTGATGCGGATTTTTAGAGAGGGTTTCGGAAGACAATTAAAATTGAGCATCGGATAAACAAGCGTTCT
>JBIKSL010000012.1:0-69272 GCA_044348645.1 Crocinitomicaceae bacterium
ATTTTGGGTGTCTATAGCAGCATGGTCCACCTCTTCCCATTCCGAACAGAGAAGTTAAGCCTGCTTGCGCTGATGGTACTGCGGTTTTGACCGTGGGAGAGTAAGTCGACGCCGATTTTTTATAAAACCCCCGATTGCACATAGCAGTTGGGGTTTTTTCGTTAATACTGAATATGTACTAATACTGTTTAAAAAAGTGTGTAAAGCCCAAAAATTGCGATTTTAGTATTGCAAACTGTAAACGTATATAATAGGGCACTTCACAGTTAACTACCATTTTAATCAATTTTGAGAGACTATGGGTTTTAAAAATAAGCTATATTTGTAAGTATTATTTTTGAATTCCGAATACTTTAAAAATGGTCATGAATTTTGATATAAAATTGAAATAATTATTAACCGCAAAACTCTTTCCAATGATTCATAAAATAGCCAAAATAATATTTTTTTCTTTTTTCTTAGGTTATTCAATGGTTTCGTTTTCTCAGAAAGAACAACTAACTTGGCATACAGATTTGCAAAAGGCTGTGTCAATTTCGCAGAAAGAGAAGAAACCTGTAATGTTATTTTTCACAGGAAGTGATTGGTGTGGTTGGTGTCATAGGCTTCAAAAGGAAGTTTTTTATCAAGATGAGTTCAAATCTTGGGCCTACGAGAACGTTGTGCTTCTTGAGGTTGATTTTCCTAGTAGGAACGGGGAAGCATTTAAACGTCAATCTGATGAAGTCCGTAAACAAAATAACTTGTTACAACAACAATTTTCTGTACGTGGTTATCCAACCATTATGTTTGTAAAACCAGAGAAGACTAAAGAAGGAAAAGTTAATTTGGTGCAGCTTGGTCAATTAGGTTATGTGGCGGGTGGAGCTCAAAACTGGATTAACAATGCTAATTCGGCGATATCAAAATAAACTTTGTTAGAATAAACTGAGCCTATACGACTAATGATTAATCTTTGCTAATTCAATTGATCTTTTTGTTGCTTTTTTAAGAGCATCCGCTACTATTTTATTCATGCTGTTTTCTTCAAAATGTTTTAATGCGGCCTCTGTTGTGCCTCCTTTTGAAGCAATCCTTTTAATTAATTCGTCCATTGGTTGATGAAGGTTTAATGCCATTTCCGCACTTCCAATAAGTGTTTCTCTAACTAAGATTTCCGCCATTTCTTCTTCCATGCCAAGTTTAATTGCTGCATCTTTCATCAATAGTGTGAGGTAAAAAAAGTAAGCTGGACCACTACCACTTATTGCAGTTACCGAGTCGAGTAAAGCCTCATTCGACGCTCGTAGTGTTTTTCCAGTGAGCTCCAATACAAATAAACCTTTTTGTAATAATTCAGAACTAGCCTGCTGATTTGAATAATAGACGGTTATTCCTTTTCCAAAAAGCGAAGGTGCATTTGGCATAGCGCGTATGATAGAACTATGGTTTAAGCATTGTTCTATAAGAGAAATGTTAATCCCAGCCATAATACTGATTATCAGTGCATCATTTTTAATCCGATCTTTCAGCTTTTCACTGAGTGATACAAAATCCTGAGGCTTCACAGCTAATAATATTATGTCTGCTTTTGAAACTTCGGAAGTGTGAATAACCTTAACACAACCCAGTTTTTTTTCCATCAACTCTTTTTTTCTCGATTCGTTCTTTGCAATTAAAATGAGTTGATCTTCAGCATTTTTCATGGACTTTAATATGAGTTGAGCATATATTAATCCCATATTCCCACATCCAATAATACAAACTTTCATGTCGGCAATTAAATTCAATAAATATTAATCCAATAAATTCAAAATAGTTTCATATTCAAATCCCTTAGAATTTAAGAAACGAAGAACTTTTTGTTTCTTAATCCATTCATTCTTTTCATGGTTCAGTTCATGCATTTTTTTTTGAATAAGGGAAAGTATGATTGATTCATATTCTGCATGGTCAATTTTATTCAAACCTTTGAAAATCAGACTTTGTTCAACCTTTTTTTGAATTAATGCAGCTTTTATTTTAATCTTTCCCCATTTATTTACGCGCATTTTACCTTCAATGAAAGCTTGAACAAATCGACTTTGATCAAAAAATCCATTCTCTGATAAGTGTTTGAGTACATCTTTTATTTGTTTTTCAGTGGCTTCAAGAGTGATTAACTTTTGATGAATATCGTTATAGCATCGTTCTTGATAGGCACAATAAGCCTCCAATTTGGAAATCAAATCATTCGTGGAGAAGGTTTTCATCAGAGTGTAATCTCTTCATTTTCTTTATTAACAAAAGAATATTGAAGTAAATGATGCGCAGTTATTCCTCTTACAGAAATCCATTTTCTGTATTTTAAAAACCATTTTAGCTGCTTACTTATAAATCCGTTTTTAAAATAAGCCTCCAAATATGGATGAACAAGAAGTACAACATTTTTTTCTTTTCGGTCGGTTAATAGGTAATTGAGGTTGTTTTCAATCTCCTCAGCAAATAGAATACTTGCTTGAATTTCTCCGGTTCCACCACAAGTTGGACATGATTCTGCAGTTTGAATATCTGTTTCTGGACGGACACGTTGACGAGTAATCTCAATAACACCAAATTTGGATGGTGGAATTAAATTATGCTTAGCACGATCAGACTTCATGAATTCTTTCATTTTTTCAAATAGAATTCGATTATTCTCTTTGTCGTGCATATCAATGAAGTCAACACACACAATACCTCCCATATCACGAAGTTGAAGAACGCGAGCAATTTCTTCCGCGGCTTCAATGTTAGTTGCTAGTGCATTTGACTCTTGACCATCGTTGCTTTTTCTGTTGCCACTATTAACATCTATAACATGCATGGCTTCGGTATGCTCGATAATCAAGTATCCTCCACTTGGCAGCGGGACTTTTTTTCCAAAAAGTGTTTTAATTTGTTTATTAATACCGAATTTCTCAAAAATAGCTAGTTTGCCATCATAAAGGCGAACTATTTTTTCTTTCCCAGGAGCAATGCTTTGAATGTATTCCTTCATTTCCGTCATCAGAACAGAATCATTCACATAAACATTCGTGAAATCACCATTTAACAAATCTCTCAGAATTGATTTACTGGTATTTAATTCCCCTAAAACGCGTTTTGATGGTTGTCCGTTTTTAATATTTGAGTGCATTATTTTCCACTTCTCCATCAAATTTCGAAGATCGGACTCAAGATCTAATGTGGATTTATGTTCTGCAACAGTGCGAATAATTACCCCAAAATTCTTCGGTTTAATCCGCTCCATCAGCTCTTTTAAACGATCTTTTTCATCCTGATCCTTAATTTTTTGACTAACCGAAATTTTATCTGAAAATGGAACCAAAACCAAGTATCGCCCCGCAAGAGTAATTTCTGAACAAAGCCTGGGTCCTTTAGATGAAATAGGTTCTTTAGCAACTTGAACTAAAATTGGTTGAGAAGAAGAAATTATTTCATTTATTTTCCCTTCTTTCGGAATTTCTTTTTCCAGCTTAAAATACATCAAATCGGCAACATTTTGCTTACCGCTGATAGAATCTTTAACGAATCTACTTAAGGAATTAAATTGAGGACCTAAATCTAAGTAATGTAAGAACGCATCTTTTTCATAGCCGACATCTACAAAAGCTGCATTCAATCCTGGTGCAATTCTCCTGACTTTCCCCAAATATATATCACCGACCGCAAAATCAGAATTTCCACGTTCTTCATGCAATTCAATTAATTTGCCATCGCGCAGAAGCCCGAGCCAAATACCGCCGGATCTTGCGTCTACAATCAACTCGAGATTCACAAGTTAAATTTTAAAGATATTTAAACAATGAAAGCTCAATGAAAATTCAATGAGCCTCCTAATTTTTAGAAATTGAAGATTATTTTTTCTTTTTGTGACGATTTTTTCTCAAACGTTTTTTTCGTTTATGCGTCGCCATTTTATGTCTTTTTCTTTTTTTACCGCTTGGCATGATATATTATTTTATAATTAATTCTATTTTAAATAAAAACTCTCCCAAAAATTGGAGTGCGAAGTTAAACAATTATTTTGTTAAATCAAAAATGAAATTAACCCATTTAATGCTTTTTGGATGTTCTTTTCGGTTTTAATTACTTCGTTTACCATTTTAAATCGTTTTTGCATCTATTTTGTTGTATTGATTATATGTCCTTATGAATCGAATCCATAAAATCTTATACTCAAAATTTATTTTAACTGTTTGTATTTATTCGTTATACTATTTATTGATCACAACTCTTTTGTCTTGGATAATACTTGCGGATGGAAATTCTTTTTATTTCAGTTGGATTTTTCCAATCAGCCTATTGAGGTTCATGAAACCAATATTTTCCTGACTTGTGCCCATAAAATTAGTACGGCTTTAAATATCTGATAATCAGTAATCTTTGTTCTAAAAACACTAATTTTACCGCGCTAAGGTAAATTTTGAATGAAAATCAGGGTTATAAAGACCGCATCAAATGCCAAGGCTGTAAAGGTAGTAAACGGTTGGCAGCTATGCGATCGGCACAAATCTTTTAATAAATTATTGAACCGAAAATAAAGTATTTTAATTCAAATTTAACGTTGTTTCGAAGTAAGAACTTTGTGCTGACGCATGAGGCGCTGTTAGTAGCTGGGAGATTTCTATATTTATTAAGTTATTGGAATTATTAAATTTCATCGTTGTTTTATTTTATTGTGTAACTCACATTGCGTCCGCTTCCTTGTTTTTCAATCAATCCTTTATTTAGCAACTCCGACAAAATACGTTTTACGGTTGGTGAAGGTATCCCCAATTTTTCGGCAATTTCCCCCGACTGAATGTTCGGACGGCTTTGAATAATCGTAAAAATTGATTTTTCCTTGGGCGAAAGCTGTGTTTCCAAACCGCTTTTATGCAATTTCGTCATTAGTTGCGATTGAATATTTGACAAGGAACTCAAAAAGAACTGCATCCAAACGGTTACATCTTCGTTGGGACGTTGTGTCTGACAACTTCTAAGAACTTGATAATATTCGTTTTTTCGGTTTTCAATTTCGTGCTCAAAACTCACATATTCTATCCATTTATATCCGTTTTTGAGTAACAAAAGCGTTGAAATCAAGCGGCTTAACCTTCCGTTTCCGTCTTGGAAAGGGTGAACGCTCAAAAAATCATAGACAAAAGATGCTACTTTAATCAACGGGTGTACTTCCGTTTCGGAATTATACCAATTGAGCAGCTGCCTTATGGCATCTTCGGTGGCAAATCCCGCTTCGGTGGTTTGAAAAATTATTTGTCGTGTGCCGTCAGGAAATGAGGCTTCAACTGCGTTGCTATGCACCTTGTAATTGCCTTTATGCCATTCGTCTTTGACACTATATTTCATCAAACTATTGTGTAAACTTTTGATATGGTTTTCGGTAAGATTGATGTTTTCGTAAGATTCCGAAATCAAATCCAATACTTCAAAATAACCGACTACTTTCTGCGAATCTCTATCGGTAAGTTGTGTAATGTCAATTTTTTGAAGCAACACATCAACCTCTTCATCGCTCATTTTGTTACCTTCAATGCGGTTTGAAGCCCCAACGCTTCGCACGGTAGCAATGCTTTTCAACTCTTTGAGGCTTTGTCCTTCTTTTCGTTCAATGGCTGTCCAATTTGCATCAAAACGGTCTATTTCGCTGATTAAGTTAATCAGTTTCCAATCAATATTCAGTTTAAAATTATATACTCCGTTGTTCATTTTGATACGATTTGATACGCAAAGATACGATAACGATTTGAAACCTCAAGCACAAAATGATACGATTTGATACGTTTAGATTTGATTATGATACGAAAAATATCATTGTTTTCAGTTGTAAGTTACCTTGCTGCGAATTCGTCATACCTTGCCCATAACGGTTTGCGTGTAGGCGCATACCCTGAAGGTTGCGCTTACACGCTGTTAATGGCTTGCTTGTTATTGTAAAACAATCTTTCTCACCGTTACCGTATTATTTTGCGAATCTATCAAATGCACAAAATATAAACCATTTCCTGTCCAAGTGCTCAAATCAACATAAAATTGTTGTTGGTTAATTGCATTTAGGAAAACTTCCTGACCTGCGTTGTTTGTTATTTTAATACTGTAACTCGCCATGGCAGTAAAGTTTCCATTATCAATGGTGATGTGGTCACTTGCTGGATTTGGATAAATCAAAATGGTGTTCTCATTATTAGGTGCAGGTAAACTTAAGGTAGTGTTGATAAAGAGTGTGTCGGTTACGGTGGTTAGGAGGGTATCGCTAACGGTTATGTAGGTTGTGTCATAAATATTCGTGGTAAGCGTATCATAAATCGTAATGTGCGTTGTAATGGTTACTGTGTCAAAAACCGTGATATTGGTCGTCAAGGTATCGTAAACATTCGTTGTGAGCGTGTCATAAACATTGGTAGTTACTGTATCATAAACTGTAACGTTTGAAGTACACGTATTCGAAATAGTCAAAACCGCCACATCGGAAGTGTCCACACAATTCCCAGAAGTTGAAATTGCGCGTATTTGCTGGTTGTGATTCGCCAACTGAACATTTGAAATAGTAAGCGCATTTGTGTTTGTACCGGAATAAGGTCCTAAATCACTTAATGTTTGGAAGCCTTGTCCGAAATCACTTTGCCATGTAATTGTTGGGTTTACATCAGAGGTTGTTGCTGTGAAAGTGGCATTACCCCCAATATTTTGTGTATTTGATGATGGAGAAATGGTCAAATCATTGGAGCAAGGTATAGTATTCGCAATGTATAAATCTGAAATTTCCTGTTGGGTGAGAGCACGATTCCATATTCCAATGTCGTCTATTTTTCCTCCCCAGGCATCGTTTGCAGGGCAAGCCATTCTGCCAATATTGAAATCTGTACCATAATTGACTGGTGTTAATATTGGGCTCAATTGAACACTTGAAGCAAGAGACCCATTTAAATATACTTTTGCTAAACCTGTTGTCCGGCTTGCCGTGTAAATGATATTGTTCCAGACAGTAGCACTCACTGTCGGAATATCAAGTACCAATCCAGAGATACCGACAACAACTTGTCGAGATGTATTGTTAGTACCAGTAGTAGATATATAATAATAATCACTTCCGCATCCGCCAAATTGTAAAAGTCGTGGATTATATGTTCCACCGACCATTGTAAACCATACAGAAATAGTAATCTCATTTTGTAACTTTAAAATGTTAGGGGCTCCTAAATTCATGTAAGATGTACTACTACCTGGAAAGTTATAAGCTGCATTTGAATTTGAATTTCGATCAGTCGTTGAGGTCACAGAACCGATTATCGTCCCATTATTCCCATTCCCACTTTCATCATTCGCATTTCCATTAAATGGCCACCAACCAACCAAACCATTTGTCGGCACATAGTTTGGCACTTGAGCTATACTTGCGGTTGTAAAACCGAATGCTGCAAACACAGATAATAGTAAACTTCTTTTTTTCATTTTTTCTTTGTTTTTATTCTTTTACATTTTGGCAATTTTCATCAAGCTTGCCCTTAACGGTTTGCGGCTTTGCGTTGTGGCGGATTTGGAACACTAAACTGTCTATACCCACCAAACTTTATTAGTTGCACAAATGTTTGTATTCGCACTTCACCCGCCATAATCGCAAAACCGCTGTTATGCCTTCGTTGTTCTTTTCTGTCGCCTGCTGGTCTGTCTGCGGTGCGGTTGGACAGGCACACTCTTTGCCAAGTTTTGGTTTGCGTGTCTGCTTGTGCGACTTGGCAATGTGTGTGACTGTGAAGCGTTGGCATTTTATTTATATTAATTATTTTCTCTCTGTCCCCAATATGGTGTCGATGCTGGTTGAATTGTGTTGTTTGGTCCCAACAAAACAAACATTCCATGAGGTACTTTCTGATTTCTTTGCATATCATCACGTAATTCAAAAAGTATTTCTGTCGTTGTTTGTATTGCTTTCCCAATTAGCCAAACTGATGCATACTTGATTGTAAAGTCTTTGTCAGTATGCTCTTGCATAAGTTCTGGAAAATTATTTTTTAAAAGACTTGTTGCTTGAAATTTAGCGTTGAAATTGTCGCCACCTAAATTGAATGTTAGCTTAAATTCACCTGTATCGTTTTCGGTATGTATTAAATGTGAACGATGTTTAATTAAAGGATAAACAAATTTATCATCAAACTCTTTAAGTTTTGGAATAAGTTCCTTACTACAATAAATGTAGTTTTTTAAATTTTTGTCCGTTTGGAATAAATTCCATTTAGGATTATTTACAATAGTTTTACTGTGTGAAAAATTAATAAGACGAAATAGGTAATCAAAAATTGAACACAAATGATAAATCATGCTATCGAAAAGCGAATAAATTTCTTTCGTTGATTGTTCTTGAATATTCATTATTTCAAAGCCTCCTTGAAATAATTCTTTAGGATTTTTATTATAAAGTTCTTTAAGCCTGTTTTCAACCCTGTGATGATATTCAAGTAATAATTGAAAATGAAATCTTGCACTGTATAAACGATAAAGAACATTGTCCCTAAGTTTGAAAACCTCATGGTCATTCATTGTTGGGTCAATATAATGCTTATAGTCCATTGCAATTGCAAGAAATCGGTCGTGTAAAAGCTTAAATCGCTTTGTGAGATTCTCAAATTCTTCCTTAGGATTTTCAATGTCTTTAATCATCGGTTATATAAAATCAATTTTATCAATCTCTTTCATCAATCTATCTGTTTCAGAAAGTGCAACAATGATTTTTTGATAATGCAAAATATCATCAAACTCCAATTTTCTTTCTTTGCGGTCTTTGAGCCATTTTTGTGCTGGTTGATAACCACCAATGTAAAACTCCCACGCTATTTGCGGAACGTTGTTAAAATACTGTGTGTCGTTTAAGTAGACTTTTCCGTCTTGATATTTTGGTTTAGTTACAATATTGTCTCCGTCAATTGGATATTGTGTTATATGTTTTTCAACTGTTGGGCTTTCCAATAAATGAATTTGGCGTATTTGTTCCCCCAGTTTTACCAATTGCCAAAATGTGTTCTTGTCTTTGGGGTATAGCACTTTGGGAAAATCAATTTTAAGAAATTCCTTGTATTTTTCTCTGTATGTTGGCGAATGCAAAACCGCATAGATGTAATCCAAAATATCAATTGGTGCAAAAGTATTTTTGGTAGTTTCTTTTTCATTCGTAAAAGCCAACCCTAATTTCTCTGCTATTTGCTTTACAATTTTTGTGTTTAGGTTTGGCGTTCTTTCTGCTGTGTGCCCTATGGTTTGTTGTCCATTGGTTTCTGAATAACTGTATAGTGGAAATGCGTAACCCGCGCCATATCTTCCCGCTGTACCTGTTAAATTTGCTTCAATGACTTTATTTGAAACAAAAATATATCTCCAATCTGTTGTGCATTGTCTTGAAACAATTAAAACTGAATTTTCTCTTTCAGCAACGTGTTGCAAAAGTTCTTTGCGTGGATAATCCATTGCGACATAGCTAAAATAACACCAACGGCTATCAAATGGACGATATTCGCAACGCATAATTTTTCTATCCCAATTTAGGTCATTTTGAATATCTATTCTTGCTTTGCTTAAATTCCAATCTCGGTTATCTTTTAAATTATGTTTCTTATAAATTTCATCGTTTGAAACGTTTTTGTCACGCAATTGCATCGCACGACTTACGATGTTTTGTTTTTCGTAAGAAAGAGCATAATCATCTCTATGCGTTTGAAAACCTAATACATTCTTTAAAAACAAATCTTTTGGACTAAAGCCCTTTTCGTAATCTTCTTTTCCTTCATTGTTTTTATTTACGAAAAAGTAATTTGGTGCAATGGGTTCAAGTTGCTTGAAAGGCGTGCTTTTTAAAGAATTATCAAACAAAAAATCATATTTCACTTCACGTTTACCATAAATGTCGTGATGAAAAACCTTGCCTAATTCGTGTGTTTTTTTCTTTCCTGTTTTTACAAATATGTTTATGGAAACGCCTTGCTTAATATCAAAAACATTAACGTCTGCACTTCCGTCTGGCGAAACTTCTCCTTGATTGCTATTTCCGTGTAAATCTATCGTGTAAATTTTATCATACGTTTTAAGCAAGTGCCAACGCATACCACGAAAAGTAGGGTTATCTAAAAATCCGTGTGGGTTGATGAATGCTAAAACTCCACTTCCGTTTTTTTCTATAAAATGCTGACCATATCGCAAAAATTTTACATAATCGTCATTGATGAATTTTGAATTTTGTTCTTTCAGTTTTTCCTTTCCGCCTGGTTCTTTTTTATAATCTTCCATCAATTTCATAATCCATTCGCCTTTATTGGCACTTTCTCCGCTATACGGTGGATTTCCAATGACACACATAACTGGTGTATCTCTTTTGATGTGATTCGCTTCGTTTGCTTCAGTGCTCAACCAATTGGCAAATAAAGTTCCTGTGTCTGGATGGCTTTCTTCTAAACTATTTGTTAGATAAACCCTAAAGCGTTGGTCTTTACTAGGCTTGTAGTTTGTTTCAGTCAAAAGTAAGTCTAATTGCAAATGCGCCATTGCATAACTAGCCATTAGTAACTCAAAGCCGTTAAGGCGAGGTAATAAATGTGTTGCTACATAGTTACTCCAAATACCTTGTTGTCCTTCAAATTTTTTGTGAATATGTTTTACTACTTCGGCAAGGAAAGTTCCTGTTCCCGTTGCTGGGTCAAGTATTTGAACTTTGTGAACTTCTTGCTCAACTGTTCTGATATTGTCCTTGTATCGATTATCTGTTGCTTGCAGGTTTACTTTAATTTTGGTTTTGCTATTGTCAGCAAGTCCATTTGGTAAATCAAATTCGTTTTTTAAAATATCATCAACTCCACGAACAATAAAATTCACAACTGGGGCAGGAGTATACCAAACGCCACGAGCCTTTCGTAGTTTCGGGTCGTACTCACTCAAAAATGTTTCGTAAAAATGGATAATTGGGTCTTCCATTTTTGTTGACTTTCCATAATTTTTTAAAATGTCTTCAACATTACAAGCCAAAAATATTTCCACTAAACTATCAACTATCCACTTTATACGGTCGTCAATGTCTGGTCCAGCAATGTAACCAAACAGTTTTCGTAAAAAAGGATTTGATTTTGGAATTAATTCAGCTGCTTCTTGTCTGCTAAAAGTTGGTAATGTTGGGTCGTGCAAACGAGCCGCAAACATACCGTAAGCAATGGTTTGAGCATATACGTCAGCAAAACCTTTGGGAGTAATATCGTGAATAAGAATTTGCTTAAAGGCTTTCATTTGGTCTTTAAGTGTGCTGTCCTCATTATGCGTTTCATCACTAAGCAAAGCCTTTTCAATAACATCAGAAAGGAGGCGGGCTTTGCCCGCCATCATTTCTGCCAATTTTTTTGAACTTTTTATTGTCTGCCCAATGTGGGAGCAAAAGTCTTTTATTAAATTACTGAAAGTTGCAAAGTTGTTAGGCAACGGAACGATAGTTCCGTTTTGTATTTCACCAATTGCAATTTTTGTGATAAAAATTCCGTCTATGTATAAATGGAAGTCTAAATAGTCGGTGAAAATTAGATTGTTTAATGATGCCTTGTAACGGTCGAACTGTTCTTTGTTTCCAGTTTTCTTTGCTCCTTCAAGGTCTTTGTCGCCAATGTCCTTTGCTTCTATGAAACCTACTGGAATTTCTTTTTTGGTGAGAATGTAGTCGGGTGCTCCACAAGATTGTCTTTTGGGTTCATTGGTCGCCCTGATGTCGGATACTAAACTTTCTAAAAGCTGTTGCAGGTCGCCACGAAATGTATGCTCGGTCGCATTACCAAGTTTGTATCGTTTATTTAAGTTGTCAATGTATTGGTCTAATGTCATTTATTCTGTTCTCAAATTTTTCATTCCAAAGTTAGTTTTTCTGTCGGTGCGTTGGCAAAAAAATGGCTCTTTTGGTTTTTCAGCGTTGGCTCAAGTGTCGGCAAAAACCAAATGTGCCATTTGTGCGGTCGGCTGTCTTTTTACAATGAGGCATAACGGTTGGCGCATTGGCGATGGCAGGGGTTTAAAAGCCAAAGCTTAATGCTAGCACTAAGTTACAAAAAAGGGCGAAAGTTCAATGAAGCACTTCCGCCCTGCTATTGCCAATGCGCTGTTATGGGAATGGGCTATTCATTAAATAAATCATCCTTTATTTTCTTCAAACATACACCGCATAATTTTAATTGCCTGTTTGGCAATAATGAACCGAACGCCATGGCTTCATTAATTGACTTGAAGTAACCATACCATCTATCGTTTGGTTCGTGCATATTGAATAAAAAATTGTCCTCAATTTTCAGATCAATGCTTTGCTCTCGATTAGCAAATGAACAATTTGAATTATGAACCACTGCTTTTTGTGGTCTGACCCTGTAATTTTCATAAACAACAAATTTTTCTTCCATGGCTGCTATTCTTTAATTACTCTAAAATTTTGCTTCATGTTTTCTCCAACGCTGAACATATAAATTCCGGATGATAAATTGCCAAGCTCAATCGTTGTATTTTCAGAGTTGATTTTCCCTGTTTGAACAACTCGCCCTTTGTTATCAAAAATTGAATAAACACTCCCAATAAGTTTCAAATCAGTTTTTACATTGATCATGCTTTGCGCAGGATTAGGAAATACAGAGAATAAATTGTCTTGAGAGGTTTCATTTATACCTACATTATTATTCACGGTTAAAACGGCAACATTTGATGTGTCCGAACAAGAACCTGAAGAAACAATGCAACGAAATGGTTGATTGTTATTGCTCATCGTCACATTTGATACTGTTAGCGTGTCATTTGTAGTGCCGCTATATTGCCCAACGCTATTCAAATTTTGATACCCAACACCAAGGTCTGTTTGCCATTGATAAGTGGCATTTGGTTCCGATGAACCTACCACAAATTGTGCATTGTTGTTTATGTTTATAGTTTGGTTTGCAGGTTGGGTGGTTGCTGTTAATGGACAACCGTTGTACAAATCTATCATTTCTTGTTGAGACAGTGCACGATTCCAAATGCCAAAATCATCTAATGATCCTTCATAATAGTTTTGGCAACAATAATATGCGAATTGTATTAAACTTGCAGGATTGAAATTACTGAAACCGTAGGTTGTTATATTACCTACAATCACATTATCAAGAAAAATTTCAACTATAATACCTGTTTTTTTTATAACAAGTTGATGCCATACTGAAATCGTTGGTTCAATATAATAATGTTGTTGAACGTACCATGTATTGCTTTGATTTCCAATCTCATCTTTATAAAATAAACCAGGAAAATCATGACCTAGAGATGAAAACCAAGTGCCAAAAGAAATAAAAGGGCCATTGAATGTAGATACAGGGGAATTAAACCAAAATGAAAGTGTGTAGTCAGATTGCTGTGGAATTGTAGATTGTGCATTAATTGATATAAAATCATCTACCCCATCAAAACTATATGCCTTATTTGTATTCCCAAACCTATCACTTGTCAACGTAGCGCCATTCACAGTTCCGTTGTTGTTATTCCCACTCTCATCATTTGCATTGCCATTAAACGGCCACCAACCAACAAGTCCATTTGTCGGCACATAAGAAGGCACATTTTGCGCCATTGTTGCAGCAGTCAATCCTAGCGTTGCTACTGCGGTCAGAAGTAAATTTTTCTTTTTCATTTTTTGTTTGTTTTTTTCTACTCTGCCCCGCAGTAGAGTTAGTATAAAAAATCAGCGTGGGACAGTTACCAATCCGTAGCTGAGGCACTAGGATGCCCATACACAGGAAATGATAAAGCCCACGCCTTGCGTGAGCGTTTATGCACTTACCCTGTGTATTTGAAGATTCCTAGTTTTCAGCTACAGGAGTTGCTAAACGCAATATTTTATGTCAGCCATCTAGGCTGTGTTTCTTTCTATTTCATTCGTTTCGTTTTTTGTCTGTTCAAAATTAGTGTTTTATTCAGTTCATTAATTGTCTCGGTCAATTAGCCTTTCCCATAACTCATATATACTCGAAACAATCTTTCGTAAAGCATTCCATTTTTCAAGAGCTACTCGAAACATTGTTTCTTTTTTTTAACACTCAAATATATACTTTTTTGCTTACAAATCGTCAAACGGACTTTTTATTTGTTGAATGCTTTTTGTGCTTACATGCGTGTATATTTCGGTTGTTTTACTGCTTGAATGACCCAATAATTCTTGAATGTAACGTAAATCTGTTCCGTTTTCCAAAAGATGCGTGGCATAACTATGACGCAACCAATGCAATGTTACTGGTTTTGTAATCCCAGATTTCTTTAGAGCTTGTTTAAGCACAAGTTGTAAACTTCTTTGGTCGTATGGCTGCCCAACTGTTTGTCCTTCAAATAAATAATTCTTCGGTTTGTTTATTTTGTAGTAATCACGCAACATTTCTAATATCTTTGGACTCAATGGCACAATTCGATCTTTTTTGCCTTTGGAATTTTTGATTAATACAATGTTCCTTTTTGAATCAATATGTTGAGGTTCAAGAGACAATAACTCGCCACAACGCAACCCACAACTGTATATCAGACTCAGCATTACTTTATGCTTTAAATTATTGTGGGCATCCAAAATTGCTTTGACTTCCTCTTTACTCAACACATTGGGCAACGATTTAGCGCGTCTCGGTCGGTGAACCAAATCTGGATCGAGTTTTTTACCTTTTCGGGCGACAAAAAATAGTTTTATGGAATTCACGATTTGATTTTGAAAGCTAGAGGATAAATTTTGTTTTAGAATGTAATCGTTATTAAAGTTGATTAAATCTTCATTGTCAATTTCTTCAATTGCTTTGTTATGGAAATAACGCAAAAAGAGAGCTAATGCTTCCGAATAGGTTTTTATCGTGTTTTCACTGTATCGTTTGCTCAATAGATGTTTCTTGAAGTTTGATAATTCCAATATTCGATCCTCTGACAGTGTTTCAAGTTCGACTTTTTGTTGATTATTTTTTGAATTAATATCCTTTTTATCGGATTTCCATTCACTTAAATCAATCCAAGCGATACCTCTAAAAGTGTTGAAAATTGAGGGTAGGGTAGTTGGTTTTTTCGGCAAAATCCAAATCTTTTCATCTTTGCTCCATTTCGCACCTTCTATATTTTTCATCTTCAAAAATAATTGTTCATTGAAAGGATGCCAGGCTTTGATTTCATTTGGGTTTGCTGATTTTTTAATGTAAATTTTATCCATGATTTTGCTTCTTTTTCACTTTAATTTAATGAAAAAGTTGATTTCTAGAATTGTAAATCAACTATAAATTTGGAATAAAATCGTAAAAAAGTCTCGAAACAGAATTTAACCAAATCACAATTGAAGGGAGAAAATAGCTACCAAAACGTCTTAAGAATCAAAATTGAAGCTGCGCAACGCCAACCAGTTTATCACAATGCGTTGAACCGACAACCATTTCATGTTGATTTGGGCATCTGGTCAAGAAATGATTTGTATTTTGTTCACCCATCGATCCACAAAATAAAACCGTTACGGTTCGGAAGATTTTGTTGCAATGACAAATGGTTGAAACCATTCATTGCAAATTTTTCACTAATCCTTTGTAAAATATATAACCGGAGCTCAAATACTTGTTGCGGGAAGTATTATCTTTGGATCTGCAAATCCGATTCAAATCTTGGCGGTCTTAAAAAATTTGTAATGAGTAACATTACTTCCATTCCTGCGTTAAAATAGCCATGAGATCTTTCATTCGATTTTTTATTTGGAACTTGATGTTCATTAATACGATGCTCGCACAGTCTGAATTGGAAGAGAAAGAAATCTCGTTAAATCGCTATTTACTCAATCTTCGCGAAGCAAAAACGGATTCGGAAATCGAAAAACAAAATAAAATTTTCAAGAAGGAACTTGAATCTTTTTTGAAACTTGAAGGAGCATTCAAGTATGAATTCAAACACCTTAAGACAGTCGCAATTTTGGATAGCCCTGATAAATTGGTTCGAGTGATGAACTGGAATCTTGAGTTTTCTGATTTATCTTATTCCTACTGCGCTTTTGTAATGCGTAAAGATGAGGTCAAAGAGTCCGTAAAGATAACTGAGTTAATTGATAATCTCGATCCTTACTCTCCGAGACCCGAGGGAGTCATTGACTCAAAAAACTGGTATGGTTGTTTGTATTACAAAATAGTTCCGTTTGAACGCAATAATAAAACGGAATATCTGCTTTTGGGATGGGATGGTGGCACCACGGGAAGTAATTTCAAGTTTATTGATGTGCTGGTTTTCAATGGAAATAATGTTAAGTTGGGAAGTCCTGTATTTAAAGGAAAAAACAATGTAGCGAAACGTGTCATTTTTGAGTTTTCGGATAAGTCTGTTATGACCTTAAAATTTGAAGATAAGAGAAAAAGAATTGTTTTTGATCATTTATCGCCGGAATCTCAGGCTCTGGCTGGAATCGCTTCTTACTATGTGCCAGATATGTCTTATGATTCATACAACTTTACAGATGAAATGTGGGTTTTGAATGAAGATGTAATTGCCACCAATGATGATGATAAAAATGGAAAGAAAGAGTTTTATGCTGTAAATGAAAAAACTGGTAAATTAGAAAAGTACAAATTAAATAATTCTTGGATTGATCCATCGGATGAAAACAATTCCAACCAATCAAAACATGTGGCTCGAACGCCGGAAAGTGAAGCCGCTAGACAAGCGCTTGAGCAAGAGGAATTGATAACCCCAAAAATGAAACGAATTACACGGCGCGATCGAAGAAATCCTTCTGGCCTTTCTGTCACAACAGGTAAATACAAAAGTAAAAAACGCAAAAAATTCGATTGATGCAACTCGGAAGAATCAATCGATTAACCATTGCTAGACTAACATCTCCGGGAGCTTATCTTTTCGATCAGCTTGGAAATGAAGTGCTTCTCCCCAAAAAGTATTTACTTCCCGAAAATGTGGAAGGCACTGAAGTATCCGTCTTTGTTTTTAAAGATTCTGAAAATAGAATTGTAGCTACCACCGAAACACCTCTAATTCTTTTGGGCGAATTTGCTTATCTCGAAGTAGTTCATAATAATCCTTTCGGAACTTTCGTGGATTGGGGACTAGACAAAGATTTAATGGTTCCATACGGTGAACAAACACATAAACTTGAAGAAGGGGAGAAATACTTGTTTACGCTACGCTATGATTACGCTACCGACCGTTTATTCGGGAGTATGAAAATAAAAAAATTGCTCGAACCATGCAGGGAAGACTTGACGAGTCAAGAAGTGGATTTGCTCATCTGTGAACCAACTCAATTAGGCAGAAACGTAATCGTTAATAACCGTTACTCCGGATTGATCTTTCATAATGATATTACAAAAATCATTCAAAGGAGCGAAAGAATTAAAGGATATGTAAAAACAGTTCGTGAAGACGGAAAATTGGATGTTGTTCTCAATCCTACTTCTTTTGAAAAATACGACCAGGCGACAGAAAAGATTCTCCAAATTTTAGAAAGATCAAACAAACTTGAGCTCTCCGATAAATCTGATCCGAATGAAATAAGAGTGAAACTCGGCATGAGTAAAAAGACATTTAAACAAGCAATAGGCAAACTATTTAAAGCAAGAAAAATTGCTATTTATCCTGATTACATCCAATTGAGTAAGAACTAAATTCCGAAAGAATTGTTAAAACTTCAACTGATGGCTCAATCAGAAAATTTTTATTTTACTTTTATTCTGCAATAGCTTACATTTTGGAAAATTTCAAAGAAAATAAAAGAGAATTAGACAAGGAGCTCGAACGATTTGTTTCCCTGTTGAATCAACTGTTGCCCCACTATCACACTCTTTTGAAAAAGAAAGAATTGACATCCGACGAGTTGCAGCGTCTAGGAGATATCGAACATTATTTACTCGGGGTAAATGCGAAAATCTTGGATATAAAGGATAAATTGGAACAAGATTTATTCGGTCAATCGTTAGACACTTTCTACAAACTCAAGGAATACGCCAAAAATGGTGATGTTCAAGCGAAAGTTAAACTCGAAAAAATGCGAGAAGGCTTCAATGAAGCGTTAAAAGCAGGCGACATCGTTAATTTTAATTAATTCCCTCTTTTATTTTTAACTTTGTCGCATGTCAAATGGGTTTTCTCATGATATTGCAGTTATTGGCGGAGGAAGTTGGGCTACCGCATTAGTGAAGCTTCTTTGCAATCAGGAAGAAAAAGTGGGTTGGTGGATGCGAAACGAGGAAGCAGTTAATCACCTGAAAAATTACCAACACAACCCACGCTATCTGCAGTCTGTTCAATTCAATGTAAATCAACTAAACATCGGTACTGATTTACAAAAAATTATACTTCCCGCAAAAATTATTGTTATTGCAACTCCGGCGGCATTTTTAGTTCCAATTTTTGAGAAATTACCTTTTGACATATTAAAAGAAAAAATTGTTTTTTCTGCTGTTAAAGGAATCATTCCAGAATATAACTCAATTCCTGCAAAATACATTCACAAAACTTTCGGCACACCATACAATCAAATTGGAATCATTTGCGGCCCATGTCATGCTGAGGAAGTTGCTCTCGAACGCCTTTCCTATCTTACAATTGGTTGCTCAGATGAACAAATTGCTAACGAAATGGCAGCGAAATTAGCCTGCCGCTATATTAAAACAACTACCAGCGACGACCTTTTTGGAACCGAATTATCTGCCGTTTTAAAAAATGTATATGCCTTAGTTGCTGGAATCTGTCACGGTTTGGGTTATGGGGATAATTTTCAATCCGTCTTGATTTCCAACGCTATTCAAGAAATAGAACGTTTCATAGACGTTGTGAGTCCTGTTCATAGAGACACAAAGTCTAGTGCTTACTTGGGAGATCTTTTGGTTACTTCCTACTCTAATTTTTCCCGCAATAGAACGTTCGGTTTTATGATTGGAAAAGGGTATTCCGTTAAATCAGCTCAATTAGAGATGAATATGATTGCAGAAGGATACTTTGCTACAAAATGCCTGATGGAGATTAACAAAAAGTTTAATGTGGAAATGCCAATTTTGTTAGCAGCCTACAACATCTTATACGAAAAAATATCTCCCATAATTGAAATAAAAATACTCGCAGAAAAGCTCTCTTAAATCATTATTTTTGTCCATAAATTAGTTTCATGAAAGTTTTTAAATTCGGAGGGGCATCCGTAAAAGATGCTGATGCAGTGAAAAATGTAGCTCAAATTCTTTCTCTGTTTGAAAAAGAAAAGCTCGTGGTGGTGGTATCCGCCATGGGAAAGACGACAAACAAGCTGGAAGAGGTTGTTGAGGCGTTGAAAATAAACGACAAAAAAAATTTCTTCCATTTACTGAGTGACCTCAAGGATTTTCACAATCACATTTTAGGAGAGCTTTTCTCTGAAAAACACTTTACAATATACAATACCATTGAAGCGACATTTGAAAAGTTAGAACAGAAATTCAACGAAGGGTTTTCCGAAAATTTTAGCTTTGAATACGATCAAATTGTTTCGCTAGGAGAATTGCTTTCTTCTCAGATTTTATCGGCTTTTTTGACTGAAAAGGGATTGAAAGTACATTGGTTGGATGCACGAAAAATAATTCGAACCGACAATAATTATCAAGAAGGAAATGTAGATTGGAAAAAAACCGAAGAATTGGTTCAATCAAAGGTCATAGTTGAATTTGAAACCAATGACATTTTGTTAACTCAAGGTTTTATTGGGCATACTCCAGAAGGATTTACAACCACGCTTGGCAGGGAAGGTTCTGATTACACAGCAGGTATTTTGGCTTATTGCTCCAATGCGGAATCCGTAACTATTTGGAAAGATGTGCCCGGAATGTTAAACGCGGATCCAAAGTATTTCGATGAAACCATTAAGTTGGATGAAATTTCATTCAAAGAAGCCATAGAACTAGCTTATTATGGCGCAACGGTTATCCATCCAAAAACTATAAAACCCTTACAAAACAAGGAAATTCCTCTTTACGTTAAATCATTTATTCATCCCGAGAAAGAAGGAACAGTAATACAATCTTCAACCAAAAACGATCATTTGGTTCCTTCCTATATTTTCAAGGTGAATCAAATCTTAATTTCATTAACGCCGAGAGATTTTTCATTTATTGTAGAGGAAAATTTGAGTGAAATTTTCCGACTCCTTGCACTGGCTAATGCCAAAATCAACATCATGCAAAACTCAGCGGTAAGTTTTCATTTTCTGTTGGATGAAAAAAAGACAGATGTGGAAGCTCTTTTGAAACTCTTTGACGAAAAGTATATTCTTAAATATAATCAAGGCTTGGAACTAGTGACCATTAGGCATTACAATGTTGAAACCATTGAAAAAGTAATTGCGGGCAAAGAAATTATGTTAGAACAGAAAACAAGGCAAACGGCCAGAATTGTTATGAAAGATTTGAATTAAATACCACAAATAGGTTAGTTCGATTCTTATTCTACAGATTAATTTTGTATCATGTCACGCACGTTAGCCGATTTTAAACCCGGAAAAAAAGGTAAAATTTCAATGATAACTCCATCGTTTATAAGTGCTAAACTTATTGAGCTGGGATTTATTTCTGGGACAGAAGTTGAAGTTGTTTACCGAGCGCCATTGAAAGATCCTATTGCTGTTCAGTTGAATGGCTGTTTGATTTCACTTCGTTTAGATGAGGCGGCGAATATTCTAATGGAAGAAAAATAGTGAATACACTCTTTCAACTTGCATCCGCATTTCTCACTAAATTTGAAGAAAAACCAATTCATGTCATACAAATATTCTGTTGAAAATCGATTCATCAAATACGCACAAATAGATACAACTTCCGATCCAAATTCCGAAACTTTTCCATCTTCCATGAAGCAAAAAGAGTTGGCACAAGTTCTCTATCAAGAATTGATTGATTTAGGTTTGGAAGAAGTTGAAATGGATGAATGGGGATACGTTTTTGCAACCATTCCGTCTAATTCAGAAAGAGCTGAAATTCCAACCATTTGTTTGTGTTCTCACATGGATACAGCACCGGACTGCTCTGGAACCGACGTAAAACCAATCGTTCATAGAAATTACAACGGTAATCCTATTGTTTTGCCTGATGATAATTCTCAAGTTATTAAAGTTGAAAAACATCCTTACTTGAAGTCAAAAATTGGTGACGACATCATTACAGCGAGTGGCACAACCTTGCTCGGAGCGGATGACAAAGCTGGAATTGCTATTATCATGGATTTTGCTCAATTTCTAGTTCAACATCCTGAGGTGAAACATGGAAAAGTTCGAATTCTTTTTACTCCGGACGAAGAAGTTGGACGAGGCGTTGACAAATTGGATATGAAAAAAGTAAATGCCGATTTCGGATATACATTGGATGGTGGCCCGCTTGGTGATATTGAAGACGAAACATTTTCGGCAGACGCGATGAAATTTGTCTTTCATGGAATTAGTGCACATCCGGGCTATGCCAAAAACAAAATGATAAATGCCATAAAACTTGCTTCCGAATTCATTGATTCCTTGCCAAGAAACCGTTGGTCACCCGAAACAACAAGTCATCGAGAAGGTTTTGTTCATCCCGTTTCGATTGAGGGAGGATTAGCAAAAGCAACGGTTCAATTTATCATTCGTGATCATGAAACTTCAAAACTTGCAGAATATGAAGATGAACTGAAGCGATTGGCAAATGAGGTTATTCAAAATTATCCAGGATCAAGTTTTTCATCCGAAGTTTCAGAGCAATACCGCAATATGAAGGAAATTCTAAAAGAGGTTCCTTTTGTTACAGATTACGCTGTTCAGGCTATGGAGAAAGTTGGAATCACTCCAAGACGTGCCATTATTCGCGGAGGAACAGATGGTTCACGTTTATCCTTCATGGAATTGCCTTGTCCAAATTTATTTACCGGAGAAATGGCGATTCATTCGAAACATGAATTTGTAAGTGTGCAAGATATGCAGAAAGCCATAAAAACGTTAGTTGAGTTAATTCAAATTTGGGAGAAACATCCGAATTGATTTTGAATGTTAGTTAAAAAAAGTTTCATTTTTCTGTTTTTAGGTGCCTTTATTTCTGCGTTAGTTTGGAATGAATTAAACAAAAGTGCACTTAAATCGAACGGAATTTCACTAAGAAATAATACAACGGTAGTCACAAATGATGATGTCAGTTATCTTGTTCCTTTTGACAACTTTCGAAAAAATGGTTCATTTTACACCGACGAATTAAGTAAATTCACGTCAGTTATTCGTTCTCCTGGCTACGGAAGCATTTATGTTGCTTGTCTATTTATTTTTGGGGAGAAGAATGCATTTTTTTGCTTGTATTTAATTCAAATTTCACTCTTTTCGCTTTCTGTATTTTGTTTGTTCCGTATCGCAGATATTATCGGTTTTGCCAGAAAATCGGCCATTTCAATTGCATGCCTTTACGGTTTTTTGCCTTTTTCAATTGGGTTTTTGAATTATACATTAACTGAAGGAATAACACCTGCTCTTTTGATTTTTGCGGTTTATTTTTTCACGAAAGCATTTTCTGATTTGAAAAATCCTGTTTTTTCCTCGAATTATTTCTGGGCAGCTATTGTTTTTTCGTTTTTAATTCTGGTCAGACCAATCATGCTGTTTTTTTTGATTCCACTTGTTAGTTTGCTTTTCATGAAGAGGCACAAAAATGGATTGAGAAATGTTATCATATTCACATTAATCGCCCTTTCTTTAATTTCATTTTGGGAAATAAGAAATAGAATGGTACTTAAACACTGGGTTTCCTTGCATCCTATTTATCAGAATGAAGTTCCTGGAATTTTTCGTTTGCCTAATCAAAAAGCATGGGAATTCTTTAAAGGTTGGGAAAAATCAGGAGCTCATTTTCACGAGACCATTGTTCCATTTTGGGAGAAAATTATGTCGGGTGACACTAATAAAATGATTGTCAACCAGTTCATCAATCGCATTCCGCATGAGGTTATTCAAACTGTTGGACGCAGTAAAATTGAAAATGCACTTCTTTCTTACAAGTATGCAATCTTGGCACAAAAACCATATTTCGAGCATCATAGAATAATGCCTTCGCAACCCTTAAATGCTGAAATAGTTTCTGCGAAAAAATTTTCGTTACTAGCCCATAAATTCAGAATAAGTAAGCCTTGGGTTTATTACGCTCAAACACCATTCCATGTATTTAAAACCATGATTTTTCATTCAAATTTATCCTTGTATTACTTTCAAGTAAGTTCACGCGGAAATTGGTTTTCGGAACTATTGCGTTATACTTGTTTTTCAATTCATTCACTCAGCTTTTTGGCTTTTCCTTTTGGAATATACTTATTTCGTAAAAATCGTTTTGTATTGTTTTTCGGAATATCGATTCTACTATACTTATTTTATTTGGCTTTTATTCAACGAGGCATTGAAGAACGCTACACGTTGCCCGTTCTACCTTTTATTTTGCTCCTTTCCGGAAGCGTATTGAGACATCTATATTTGCGTATAAAATCAAGATTGAATTACTAACAGTTTTGTATTTTTGAAGTCACATGGATTACAAGCTCATCATCAAAGATATTAAAACAAAAAAATTCGAAAAGATATATTTCTTGCACGGAGAAGAGGCCTATTTCATAGATGCTATTTCGAATACCATTGAAGCTAATGCATTAGAGGAGCATGAACGAGACTTTAATATGTCTGTTTTATACGGGAAAGAAACGAATGCTATCTCCTTGATAAGTGAATTGAATACTTATCCTATGATGGCTGAAAGAAGATTGGTGATTCTCAAAGAGGCTCAGTATTTTAAAGACTTGGATGATCTTGAAAAGTATTTTGAAAAACCTGCTGACACTTCGATTTTCGTGGTTTGTTACAAGCATAAAACGTATGACGCTCGAAAAAAAAGTATGAAGGCGGCTGCTAAAAATGGCTTGGTTTTTAAATCAGATAAAGTAAAAGAATATCTCCTTGTTGATTGGATTAATGCGCACGTGAAGTCAATTGGCTATGAGATAACTTCTAAGGCAAGTACTCTTTTGGCTGAATTCATTGGAAATGATTTGAGTCGAATTGTAAACGAAATTGAAAAACTGACGATTTTGATTCCAAGTGGAACTCAGATTAATGATGTTCATATCGAGCAAAACATTGGTGTTTCCAAAGATTACAATGTTTTTGAGTTGACAAATGCCATTCAATCAAGTGATTCACTTAAATCATTCAAAATAATTCAATATTTCGAAAACAATCCGAAAGCTACGGATATTACAGTAGTCATTTCAAATCTCTTTCGTTTGTTTTCAAACATCATGCGAATACACTTTTTACCCAACAAATCACAAGAGGCAATTGCAAAAGCCCTTGGAGTGCATCCGTTTGTTGCCGGTGAATTATTAAAGGCGCGAGCAAATTTCGATCCCAGAAAGTTGGCATCAAACATTGAAACGTTACACGAATTTGATTTGAAAGCAAAAGGAGTCGGAAATTCATCTGCAAGTCAGGGCGAATTAATGCGTGAAATGATCTTTAAATTATTAAACTAGTGGCTATATTTTTTGCATCAGAAATCTCTACTTCTTCATCAGAATATTTTCTCTCGGAAGATGAATCCAAGCATTGTATTCGCGTATTAAGATATGGAATTGGTTCTGAAATAGAGTTGATTGATGGAAAAGGTAATCAGTTTAAAGCAGCAATTAGCGAAAATCATCCAAAGAGATGCAAACTTCAAATCAGTGAGGTAATTTCAAAACCTAAACCTGAAAAGTTGATTCACGTGGCTATGGCTGCGACAAAAAATATGGATCGTATAGAATGGTTTTTAGAAAAAGGAACGGAATTGGGTTTGTCAAAAGTAACCTTTCTAAAATGTGAAAATAACGAAAGGAGCTCCATCAATTTGGCACGATTACAGAAAATTGCGATTTCGGCTATGAAGCAATCAAAACGTTATTTTTTACCTGAAATTGAAGATTTTATTTCATTTAGAGACTTCGTAGAAGTCAATCCCAATGCTTATATTGGACATTGTTATGAAGGAGAAAAAATCAATTTAACGGATATTAAATATAACGGACCTTTTCTAATCGGACCAGAAGGAGATTTTTCAAAGGCTGAAGTAGATTTTGCATTATCTAAAGGATACAGCGCCGTTCATTTGAGTGATTTCAGATTGAGAACAGAGACAGCTGCACTGACAGCATTGTATGGTTTGAATTACTTACGTTGATAATGAATGATTTTAAACGCATTTGAATGTTTTTCATCAATGGGTTGTTCTGCAATGACATCAGATATCCATTCATTTTCAATGAAATAAGGAAAAAAAGTATCAGCGTCAAAAACACCGTCGATATAGGTAATAAACATTTCATTCAAGCATTTTGCGTCTAGAATCATTTTATAGATTTCACCACCACCAATGATAAAGATTTTTCGCTCCTTTTCATTTTTAAAAAAACCCAAACAATCACTTAATGAGTTAAAAACGAGGCAATTATCTGCTTTAAATTCTTTGCTTCTTGTAAGTACAACATTTAATCGATTTGGCAGAGGGCGAAATTTTTCTGGGATTGAATCATAATTTTTTCTTCCCATCACGACAATTTGATTTTTGGTCGTT
Organism: Crocinitomicaceae bacterium; assembly: GCA_044348645.1. GTDB lineage: Bacteria > Bacteroidota > Bacteroidia > Flavobacteriales_D > Crocinitomicaceae > UBA952. Next base: position 25,605 of record JBIKSL010000012.1, read on the forward strand.
TCTTTGAAAAAATTCATGTCAGCTGGCAAATGCCACATCAGGTCGTTATTTTTACCGATTCCTCTTTTTGCATCCATTGCAACGATGAGCGACACGTTCATGTTAAACAGCTACTTCGGCTTTAATATGTGGGTGAGGATTGTAATTGATTAATTCAAAATCTTCAAACTTAAAATCGAATAGATTCCTCACGCTTGGATTGATTTTCATTTGAGGTAAAGATCTTAAATCTCTCGATAATTGCAATTTGGCTTGTTCCAAATGATTCAAATATAAATGTGCATCTCCCAAGGTATGAACGAAATCACCGGGCTTTAAATCGCAAACTTGTGCCATCATCATCGTCAACAAGGCGTATGAAGCAATATTGAAAGGAACACCAAGAAAAGTATCAGCACTGCGCTGATAAAGTTGGCAACTGAGTTTCCCTTCCGCAACATAGAACTGAAAAAAGGCGTGACACGGAGGCAAAGCCATCTTTTCAATTTCACCAACATTCCATGCTGATATAATAATTCTCCTCGAATCGGGGTTGTTTTTCAGTTGGTCAATCACCTGCTTTATTTGATCAATGTAGCGACCATCTGCTGTTGGCCAACTTCTCCATTGCGAACCGTAAACAGGACCTAAATTTCCATTTTCATCTGCCCATTCATCCCAAATTGAAACATTGTTTTCTTTCAAGTATTGAATATTGGTATCGCCTTTCAAAAACCACAATAACTCATGAATGATTGACCTTAAATGAAGTTTTTTGGTAGTTACACAAGGAAAACCTTCGCTCAAATCAAAGCGCATTTGATAACCAAATACAGAAACTGTTCCTGTTCCAGTTCGATCCTCTTTCTTTACACCATTATTTAGAATATGCTCAAGTAAATCGTGGTATTGCTTCATTCGATTGTTTCAAATTGATCAAAGCGAAATTACATTAAATTGAAAATTGAATAACAGATTTTTCAATGAATTTTTAACAAATAAATTAGTCTTTCGCTAATTCAAGATCCGCAATTAAGTTTACCTCATCAGATAATCCTGAACCGGGCTCACCAATTTTAAAATCAGAACGCTTGATAACACCGATTATTTTCAATCCGGAAATTTCTTCATTATTCTTTCCCTTAACATTTCCAGTATTTATGGCAGTTAAAGTAACTTTTTTGGTTATTCCGTGCATGGTTAGGTCGCCGATAACGGTGTATGTACTAGCCTTTAATTTCTTTACGGTTTTACTTTTGAATGTTAAAGCTGGATGTTTTTCTACATCAAAAAAATCTGACCCTTTGAGATGATCATCGCGCATTGGAATGTCAGTATTTATCGAATTAGCCTCTGCTTTAAGTTCTATTTCTGAATTGGTAAAATCTGAATTTGGGCAATTTAGCTTAACATCAAACTTAGAAAATTCACCATGAACATCGGTGATTCCCATGTGGGTAATGGTAAAGCCTAGTCTCGAATGTGCCGTATCTAGACTCCACTTTGAAATTTCATTATAGCTTAAGGCTGAAAGAATTAAAAAGGCTGAAAAATAAACTAAAAACTTCATGTTGAATGGATATATTTCTTGTTAATACTGCAAACTGACGCTTGTAAATGTACAAAATTTATTGTTTCCTTTTTCTATTAGCAAAGTAACATGAAATTTTATAAATTACTAAATGGAATATAGATCATTTAAGGTTTGTATTGCCGAATCACACGGGGTTTTGGAAATGTTTACTGAAAGTTGTTGATTGCTTTTGCTTGTCACTCGAAGAAGTTAGATTTAATTTGATAATCAATCAATGAAGAATTTTGGATTGACTGGAGCAGACTTCTTTGGGTCGAAGTTCATCCCAGTCACTCTTCCCTCCGTTCGTCGATTAAGTTGATGAAGGCGTTCGAATTCCATTGGATTTGAATCTTTGAACTGATTGATATAAGCCTCAGTAAGAGTAATTGATTTACCGGTAACTCGATCAATAATTACGGAAGGAGAAAGCTCACCTTTACCCACGGGAATTAATCTTCGGCCGTCTATTCCTTTTTCACGAACCAAATAGGTAAATACAGCGCGCGCGCGATTTTGCGACAAATTCATGTTAGCCTTTTCGTTGCCTCTGGAGTCTGTATGCGATATCAATTCCAAACTCATGCCCGGATATTCATTTAATAATTTGGCGATAACATCCAACGAATCCAATGAATGAATACTCTCGTTGTTGACAAATTTATAAGAGTTTAGCTCGTAACGGACTTCAGGAAGACGAATAACTTTTTTTGTCTCCGGTTTGGGTTCAGTTAACGTAATTTGAGCCGAGGTTTTTTGTCCTATTGAATCAGTAACTTCAACTTCATAAGCACCTTTTTTTAATTTGGATAGATCTTCTGTTTTTGAACCATTTGTCCAACGAAATTTAAAGGGTGGAACGCCAGACTTAACTTTTAAATCAACGGACCCATCATTCCCTTGAAAGACTGAAATGTTTTTTCCGACTAGTTCGATTTCAAGTTTTGGAGGGAATAAAATGGTTGAAGTGTAAATGTCTGAATTATCACTATTTCGATTACTTGACCAGTAGATGGTATTTCCAGATTTGACTAAATACGCATCGAATCCAGAAGAATTAATCTTATTACCGAAATTAACCGGTTTCGACCATTCAAAAAAAGATTTTCCTCGCACTGAATAGAATAAGTCGCAATCGCCAAATCCTCCCAAACCATTACTAGCAAAATAGAGCGTATCTGCTCCATCAGATAAAAAAGGTGAAATCTCATATCCCGCTGAATTTATTTCACTCGAGAGATGAAAAAGTTTCGATGTTTCTAAGTTGAAAAGGTATAAATCTTCCATTCCATAGCTATCCTTCAGATTTAAAGAAATAACCATCCATTTTTCATCCTTCGAAATGGTAAATCCGACCTCTTTATTTTTCAAATCCAGAGAATCTAAAATGAAGCTAGTCTTGGTTGGTAAATTCCATTTTTCATGAGAAGCAGAATTTTCATTTCTGATTTTGGAAATCTTGATCGCTGGTAAACTCTGTTTTTTATCGCTGTGCAACACATACGCAGAACCCGATGAAATACGACCGATTCCATTGTGATTTTCATTATTGAGATTTTCTACATTTTCCGCTTTAGCCCAAGTGTTATTTACAAATTCAGAACACCAAATATCTTGATCATTCTTTCCTCCAGCATTCATTACATCAAACGTTCGGACAAAATAAAGGGTTGACTTACCGCCAATTGTCTCAATCCATGGATTGGTTTCCTCCGCATTTGAATTAACGTTATCAACTAATTTAATAGGAGGTGAGAAGTCCCAAAATTGAGCGTAACTCAACTGAACGAAACTTATTGAACAGCTCAGAAAAAATAATCGATTAAAACGCATAGCTCAAAATTATTTCATGTCCACCCGAACTGAATAAGTTCAAGCGAGTTGTAATTAAATCATAAGAGTAACCAAGCCTAAATGATTTCCCCAATTGCATTCCGGCAAGAATACCAATGGCTGAATTATGTCGATAGTTTATTCCTGCCCAAAAGCGATTGGAAAAAATCGCTCTAGTTGTTAAATCAAATGATATCGGTGCTGGATTCATTTGTTTCATTAATCCAACTATATCTAAATTGACTTTTTCATTTAGTGATAAGGAATAACCAATTAATAAATTATAATGTAATTTTTGGTTAAAATTAATTGGGCTGCTTGAAAAACTCAATGCATTTCCTGCTAATTGATCAACGGAAACACCTACTCTAAGAGATTTCGAGGAAATCAAAACGGATGAACCAATGTCAATGGTCATTGAACGATTATTTCCACTCACAAATTCATCATATTCCAAATCACCACTAACGTAATTTGCAAAAGGATCATTGGAGTTAAGTACAACCGCATTGTCTGAGTTAAATCCCAAGCTAGAAACTCCAATCTTAAAAGCACCGCTTAGGTTCCATGTTTTATTTAATTGAATTCCGATATTGTAAATACCTGCAACATGTGTTCTGCTGAAAGCACCGTATCGATCTGCAAGGATAATTCCTGCCAAAGCTTGTTCGAATCTTGATGTTTTTGCAACCGATTCGGGGATTGGACGACTAATTCGAAACTGAGGATTATAGTTTGGGGCAACTTTTTTCTTTAAACCGTATTTACCAAAAACAAAGGCTGAATTTGGCTCTAGTCCAAAACCAAGCATTTGAGAACGAACTCCTAGGTTAATACTGTTTGATTCATGAACAAAATTTGCATTATTCGCCATTGATAAATTATTGCTAAATTGGGTAAACTGTGGAAGTTGTTGCCCAAACAAAACATCGGTAAGAAATAAGCAAACGAAAATAATCAAACGATTCATAACTAACGCTTTAGAATAATTGAAACTGAGCCGTTAAGAGGCTCTCTGGAACCGTCATCGGAAAGATCGATTACGTAAAAATAGCTTCCGACCGGGAGTTGTTTATCTTGATACTTTCCATCCCAAGGCTTTTCTGAGTATTTCCCGGGAGGAGATTCAAATAAAAGATTTCCCCAACGGTTGAAAATTTTAACCTTATTTTTTGGATAATTCAAATCCAAATTGACCAATTCCCAAAAATCATTTTCAAGATCATTATTCGGAGTGAATGCGGTTGGAATGACCACTTCGCAAGAATTTACAGTTAATTGGAATGCCGTGGGTTCACTCTCACAATCGTTAATTGTTTCTGTGGCATAATAAATGCCGTTTTGTTTTGTAGAAGGCAAGATTGAATTTCCGGTTAAGATCAATGAATATAAGTTAACGTCTGCATACCAATTAATCGTTCCTTGTGGATTTTGTACCTGTATAGCCTCAGGATTGGAATTTAAGCAAACCAGATTTTCACCTAAGATTTTCGGGGGAGAAGGAATATTTTTTAGCGTAACAACCACATCTTTTGAACACGTAGTGGTCTCAAGAGTTATATCGTCTATGGCAAAATCATTTCCGGTTCCTTCGAAGATTGTATCGACTAAACAAATTTGAGCTATTGTGTCTTTACCTGAATTCCAATTTTGAACAACCGTTGACCACGAACAAGTTTCGTTTGTTAAGTTCTTAGATCCAATATTCTTACCATTAATCCATGTTTGAATAATTGCTGGGCTTTCAGGGGCTACACTGGTGATGCGATATGAAAATACGTAATTTTTATTAGGTTGAACGGCAATTTGTTGGCACCAAAAAGCGTCTGTTCCTTTGTTGGATGTTGAACCATCCACGACAATCATTTTTCCCTGATTGGACGAGCAATCAGAAAATTTGTTAAACCAAGATTTTGAATTGTTTGTAATTCCATAGGCTCCTTTCTCGCCTGTAGGATTATCAGGAAAGTAATAAATATAATTCGTTTTGAAACCAACATTGCCACTCTCAAAATCGCCATTATAAATCAAATTGAACTTATTCACTTGAGCAGTAACGGTATAGGTTGTGGTAGAACTGGGGATAACCATAACTGATGATGATGAGGCAGGAAAACCAATTTCAGATGAATTGCTAGATGTCCAAGAGTAATTGGAAGTACCACCGGTAACTGTTAATTTGACTGCCTCATTGGGACAAATACTTGTGTCCTGAGGAGAAATCACTAAGGGTGATATCGAATTTAGTTGTATGTTTTTCTCTTTGCTCTCGGCATTTAAATGATCCTTAACCGTATAACTGTATGTTCCCCCAGGAAGATTTGTAAAAATACCTGTTTTGTTAACGGTATCCTTTGTTAAAGAACCCCCACTTAAAGTATAAGAATATGGAGCTACACCACCTTTCGGATAAACAGCAATCAACCCACTATTCTCGTTCGAACAATTGGGCTGAGTAACGGAAAAGGTTGAACTCAACGGCTGAGGAGGCGCGAAAACCCCTAAGTCATCAATTGCAAAATCATTACCAATAGCGTCTGTTGTGTTGTTGTAAAGTTCAATATTAACACAGGCATTTGTTGGAACAAATGAGTAAACCACCTCCTGCCATCCCGCATTCACTTGCGGGGAGACAACAGAACCTGAAACAGGCGATGAAGTCTCATTATTAAAGGAAACGCCAATATTTGCGGAATTTGAATTGGAAATAGATCGGATCCAATATTTAAATGTGTAGGTTTGTCCAACGACTAGGTTACATACTCCACCTCCGTTATCTCCCGCTTTCCAAAATCGCTGTTGTCCGCCATTAGTGGTGCCATCAATCACCATCATTTTTCCGGATCCAGTAGTATGGTCGCCAGTTGAAACAAAATAAGATGCTATAGAACTTGGATTAGTAACGAAAGCATAATCTCCAGCATTGGTATTACCTGAAAATGGGGGAGAAATTAGGTTGTAACCATTCCCACCAGCGATAAAACCAACCCCTGAACCACCAAACTCAAATGAGCCATTGTTTAATAAGTTTTGAGCGCTAGCTTGCCAATTAATTATAACAAGCAATAGAAATATTGAATGTCTCATAAAGTAGGTTAGAAATAAAAATTACCAAAATCATTAAAATATAAGCTTAAAATAAAGATAAATTAATCACGTAAATATACGTTAATTTTTGAATGAATTATTCACTTCTATAAGTTGTTTCATTCGAAAGGCATAAAAAGCCAAATATAGAAAGCAGATTACACCGACCCAGTAAGACTGTTGAATTCCAAGTAATTTGTTTGATGCCAATGCCCCTTGAAAAGTTGAGATAAAACCACCACCCATAATCATCATAATTAAAAGGCTCGACGCTGTGTTTGTTTTTTCTCCCAAACCGTTAATTGCCAATGTGAATATGCATGGCCAAAGCGTACTACAAAATAACCCAACAGAAATGAAAGCGAAAACACTGATCATTCCAGATGCAAAAATCCCAACAAGCAGCGCTCCGATTCCAAGTAAAGAATAAAGTAATAATTGTGTCGCTGGATTTCCTTGGCTAAATTTATCAGCTATAACTAGTAAAATGACGATTCCAAAATACGGATAGAAAACATCTATTTTAGCGCCCGCAATCAAGTTGACTAAAAGGAATATTCCAAAAGCCGCGAAAGGCAGAATAACTCCCAATATCGATTTCGATTTTTCACTTAGTTCGAAAACTCCTGCGGCTGAAGTCCACCGACCTATCATTAAACTAGCCCAAAATAATGAAACATAAGGGGCAACGGCATTTTCTTGAATACCTAATTTTTGTTTCATAAACTCGGGTAAATTACTCGCGGTGGCCACTTCAACTCCCACATAAAGAAAAATCGCAATCATGCCGAGCATTACTTGTGGGTAACTAATTGTTTCTAAAATGCTTACTGCTTTTCTTTCTGTTTGATTACCAATACGGTCGGGAACTTTCGAAAATTTAAAAACCACCGCTGCAACTAAGAACGCTGCTCCTAGAACTAAATAAGGTGTTTGAACCGCTTCCAAATTTAAAGTAGAATTTCCACTTGACATTCCTCCGAAAATGGCAAAAGAAACGATTATCGGACCAATGGTAGTACCCACATTATTGATGCCTCCAGCCAAGCTCAATCGAATATTTCCTTTCGAGGGATCGCCCATTTGAATTGCAAGCGGATTGGCCGCAATTTGTTGAAGTGAAAATCCAAGTCCAACAATGAATAAGCCTGAAATAAGTAAGATGAAAGATGCGTTATTGGACGCAGGAATAAACATGAGCGTTCCAACTGCTGAAATGACTAACCCAAGCGCTAAACCATTTCTATAGCCAATTGCATTTAAAATGTCTTTCTTTGTAAGTGCTGAAATGGCAAAATATAATATGGATCCAACTGTGTAAGCGACATAAAAAGCGAATGAAATTAACTGTGATTCGAATTGAGATAAATCAAGTGCTTTTTTGAAAACTGGAATTAAAATGTCATTGCTTGCCGCAACAAATCCCCAAAAAAAGAAAATACTTATCAAGGTAATTAAAGCCCCAACATTTTTGTTGTAAGGAGCATTTGAATTTGAGCTTCCTTGATTGTTGAGAATATTTTCGATAGATGCTGGCATCGTTTTTTTATGCCAAGTTAGTGGAAATTTGACACTAAGCCATATTTTCCTTTTGTTGATTTAAACCATCCGTTATGGAAAACATCTTTTTTGCCGTTTCTACAATGGCTTTTTTATCGAATCCACAATCCGACCAAAGCTCTTCTTGAGTTCCGTGATGGATGTATTCATCAGGGATTCCTAGTCGAACAACTTGTGCTGAATAACCTTGGTCAACCATAAATTCCAAAACGGCCGAACCAAAACCACCCATAATGCAACCATCTTCGATCGTAATTGCTTTTTTAAATTTGGTAAATACTTCGTGAAGCATCATCTCATCAATTGGCTTAACAAAACGCATATCGTAGTGGGCTGCTGAAACTCCGAGTTGGTTTAGTTCTGTAATTGCTTCTTGTGCAAAGTTTCCAGGGTGTCCAATGGTTAAAATCGCAATATCGTTTCCGCTAGTTACTTTTCTTCCAGTTCCTACTTTTATTTCACGAAATGGTGTTTTCCATTCGGTCATAACGCCATTTCCTCTAGGATATCGAATTGAGAAAGGCCCTTGATTTTCCAATTGTGCGGTATACATCAAGTTTCTCAGTTCTTCTTCATTCATTGGTGCTGAAACAACCATATTTGGAATCATGCGCATGTAAGCCAAGTCATAAGCTCCGTGATGCGTTGCTCCGTCTGCGCCAACCAAACCGCCGCGGTCTAAACAGAATACAACGTTTAAATTTTGAAGCGCAACATCATGCAAAACTTGGTCAAAGGCACGTTGCATAAACGAAGAATAGATGTTGCAAAAAGGAACCAATCCTTGGGTAGCTAAACCTGCACTAAAAGTAACGGCGTGTTGCTCGGCAATTCCAACATCAAAACTACGATCAGGCATTGCTTGCATCATAATATTCAACGAGCACCCTGATGGCATTGCCGGAGTAATTCCCATGATTTTATCGTTTTCCTCGGCAAGTTCAACAATGGTATGACCAAAAACATCTTGATATTTTGGCGGCTGAGGTGATTTCGGAACAATTTTAACGATCTCACCTGTTTCTTTATTGAAAACACCTGGTGCATGCCATTTGGTTGGATTTCCTTCTTCAGAAAATTTGTATCCGGCACCTTTTTTGGTTAAACAATGAAGGATTTTTGGACCAGGAATATCTTTTAAATCTTCTAAAACTTTCGCTAATCCGATAACATCGTGTCCGTCAACGGGTCCAAAGTACCTGAAATTTAATGCTTCGAACAAGTTACTTTGCTTTAACAAACTCCCTTTCAGTGCGTGGGAAACTTTAGAGGCAATTGTCCGAGCATCAGGACCGAATTTCGAAACTTTACCAAGTAACTTCCATACTTCATCTTTTACTTTGTTGTAGGTGTGTGAAGTCGTAATGTCCGTTAAATATTCTTTTAAAGCGCCAACATTGGGATCAATCGACATGCAGTTATCATTCAGAATAACCAACAAATTAGCATCTTTTTCAAAGCCTGCATGGTTCATTCCTTCGAAAGCCAAGCCTGCAGTCATTGCTCCATCTCCAATAACAGCGATGTGTTGTTTTTTAGGATCACCTTTGTAACGATTAGCAACAGCCATTCCCAAGGCAGCAGAAATGGAAGTAGATGAATGTCCTACACCAAATGTGTCGTATTCACTTTCAGATCTCTTTGGAAAACCGGAAATTCCACCTTTCAAACGATTCGTATGAAAACGCTCTCTTCTTCCTGTAAGAATTTTGTGTCCGTATGCTTGGTGACCAACATCCCAAACTAATTGGTCTTCTGGGGTATTGAAAACGTAGTGCAAAGCAACTGTTAATTCAACAACGCCTAAGCTTGCTCCAAAGTGACTATTTCCAATTTCAGAAATAACATCGACTATGTAATCGCGTAGTTCTGTTGAAATTTGCGGTAAATCATCAATATTGAATTTTTCACGAAGATCCTTCGGAATTTCAATTTGAGATAAATGCGATCCTGCTTTATATTGCATACGATAGAGGTTGATCAAAATTACGCCAAACTATTAAAATAACATAAATGATTATAAATAGTTCATTAATTCTGTAAACAGTTAACTTTTGATAAGTACTTTTCTTTCAAGAAAATAAACCATTATCACAAATGAAACGATTAATAAATTATGAAAAATCAAATTAAAAAAAGTTGATGAAGTTTCGATTAAATTTCCCACAAAAAACAACAGTAATGAAATACCTATGTAAAGAAAAAACTTTTTTTGATTGTATCGAATCGGATAGAAACGTTGCCCTAAAAAGTAGGATGCCATCATTTGTAAAAAATAAACAATCAATGTTGCCCAAGCGCTAGCCAAATAACCATACTTGGGAATGAATAAAATGTTGATTAGAATGGTGGTAAGCGCGCCAACAATTGCAATGTAAGCTCCAAATTGTGTTTTTCCACTCAACTTATACCAAACACTTTGATTGTAGTATATTCCTAAAAACACATTGGCCATTAGTAATATTGGAACCACTGATAATCCAGCCCAATAAGTTTCGTTTTGAATGAAATGCTTGAAAATCTCAATATTTAGTGAAACCAATAGAAAGACCAAACAAACCACTGCGATAAACAAATTCATGACGTTCACATAGACTTTATTACGGTCTTCATTCTTCATTTGCGAAAAGAAAAACGGTTCCGCCGCATAGCGATAAGCTTGAAGAAGAATTGTAACAAGCATTGCCAATTTGTAACAAGCGCTATAAATTCCAACCTGCGCCACTGCCTCGTGAAATGAACTTGGATTTTGAGGGTCGTAAATGATTTGCTTCAATAAAATTCGATCCAGCGTTTCATTAATAATTCCAGCGAAACCAGCAATCACCAATGGAGTTGCATAAATCAACATCGTTTTCGCTAATCCCCAATCAAAGACGAGTTTTATTTTACGAAATTGATTGTAAAGTAATAATGGTTTGACAACAGATGCGCAGAGGTTCGCGGCTAGAATAAAAAGCACACCTTCCTCTGGGCGAGTTTTATCAAATAGAACCAGCATAAAAATCAAGTTCAAGATAATATTAACGCCAATAGAGGTAAACTGAATACCAGCAAATTGAATGGCTTTCTCTTCGGCTCTTAGTTTCGCTAATGGAAGCGCCGTGATTGCATCGATGCAGACAATGGCACCTAGTAAAAGAATGTATTCGTTGTGTCCATTAAGAATAATGAGCCGCTCGATTTCGTTATTATACGTCAATAGAACTGTCAAAAACAAAACGCATACACCAGCAACGACGAAAAAAGCGTTCGAAAAAGGGGCGTCTTTATCTTCGCTATCCTGAAGAAAACGAAAATAAGCCGTTTCCATTCCGAATGTCAGTAAAACGATCAAAAATGCAACCCACGCATAAAGTTCCGAAACAACTCCATAATCAGCAGGGTCAGCAAAAACGTATGTGTAAAGCGGAACAAGCAGATAATTCAACAAGCGACCGATAATGGAAGAAAGTCCATAAACGGCAGTTTGACCCAATAAACGCTTGATGGGATTGGCCATTTACGCCCTAAAATTTGGTTTTCTTTTTTCTAAAAACGCAGTAGTTCCCTCTTTAAATTCGGATGTACCGAAACATTTCCCAAATTCCTCAATTTCTTTTTCGAAGCCATTTACGCCTACTTCAAAACCAGCATTTACTGCAGCAATTGCAGAACGAATGGCCATCGGAGAATTTGCTAAAATTTTCATTGCGATTTCTTCGCATTTTGCTAAAAGCTCAGGTTGTTCAACGACATAATTTACCAATCCCCACTGCAATGCTTCATCTGCTTTTATCATTCCTGCTGTAAAAATCAATTCGTTAGCCTTGCCTTTTCCAATAAGTTGAGGAAGTCTTTGTGTTCCCCCATATCCAGGAATAACACCTAAAGAAACTTCAGGTAATCCCATTCTTGCATTCGATGATGCGACGCGTATGTGCGCTGCCATCGCTAGTTCCAAACCACCTCCAAGAGCAAATCCATTGACAGCCGCAATAACTGGAGTTCCTAGATTTTCCAAGAAAGAAAAAAGCGTTTTTTGTCCATTCATTGCTAATTCACCTCCTTGAGAAATTGTAAAATCAGCAAATTCTTTGATGTCTGCTCCCGCAACAAACGACTTTTCACCACTTCCTGTTAGGATAATCACGCCCACGTTTTTGTCTTCATCACCAGCTTTCAACGCTTCGTGAAGTTCCGAAATCGTTTCTTTGTTCAGCGCATTCAGTTGTGCAGGACGATTGATTGTTATAATGCGAATTTGATTTTTGTCTTCGACTAATAAATTATTGAACATAATCTGAAATTTTGAGGCTAAAGATAGTTAGATTGAGAAAGACTAGCGAAATTTTCAATCCAAATCTTTACTTTTGCCCAAAAAATAGACCATGGGAAGAGCATTTGAATATCGTCGCGCTGCCAAAGAAAAACGCTGGGATAAAATGTCAAAAATGTTTCCAAAACTAGGAAAAGCAATAACAATGGCAGCGAAAGAAGGAGGAATGGATCCTGCTACTAATGCCAAGTTGAGAACAGCTATTCAGAACGCTAAAGCCGAGAATATGCCAAAAGATAATATCGAATCGGCTATTAAACGCGCTGCTCAAAAAGATATTGCCTCATTTACGGAAGTTAATTACGAAGGAAAAGGTCCTCACGGTGTTTTGGTTTATGTGGAATGCGCAACAGATAATCCTACTCGAACAGTTGCCAATGTAAAATCTTACTTTAATAAGGCTGGGGGAGCCGTTGTTCCCAATGGCTCGATGGAATTTATGTTTTCTAGAAAAAGTGTTTTTGAAATCAACAAATCCCAAAACATTGATGTGGAAGAATTAGAATTGGAGCTCATTGACGCCGGTTGCGAAGAAATTGAAGTTACAGAAGAACAAATAATTGTTTATGGGGATTATACATCGTTTGGATCACTTGCAAAAGCCCTGGAAGATAAACAGATTGAAGTTCAAAAGTCAAGTTTGAAAAGAATCCCAACTTCTCCAGTTGAATTTACAGAAGAGCAACTTGTTGATATTGAGAAAATGCTTGACAAAATCGAAGACGATGACGACATTCAGCAAGTTTTTACCAATATCGCCTGATTTACAATAATTCTCGCGTAAATCAGTTAATATCAGTATTGAAAATGAGAAAATTCCTTTCTTGTATTTGGGTATTTCTTTCGATGTTGGTATTGTCTTGCTCAACCGAAAATAATTCGTTTTTAAATCGGGCGTATCATTCAACTACCGCACGTTACAACGGATATTTTAATGCAGGAGAGTTAATGAACGGAGCATTGAAAACTTTCTATGGATCTCGAAAAGAGGATTTCTTTGCCATTTTGCCGGTAAATCCGCTCCCAGATGAAACGGAAGCAAAAGGAATGTATCCAATCATTGATACAGCGATTTCAAAATGTAGAAAAGTGATTTTGGAACACAGCATGCCGAGTGCGGAAAACATGTATTCCAAGCAAGCTGAATATAACAATTGGATTGATGAAAATTGGTTGTTGGTCGGAAAAGCATTCTTTTATAGAAGAGATTACGAAAAAGCTCTTAAAAACTTTCAGTTTGTAAAACAGTTTTTTTCAAAAGACCCATCTACCTACGAAGCTGAATTGTGGATTGCAAAAATAAATATCGAACAAAATAAATTTGCCGATGCAAAACTTACTCTAGATGCTTTGAATGAAATTTCTCAAGAACAGAAAAAGAAGAAATTTCTCGAATACCTTCCTTTTTTAGGTAAAAAAAATAATAAACAGAATGAAGAACAGATCCCGAGAATGAGTCGACGTCTTCAATTTGAGATTTACAAAGCGTATGCTGATTTAGCGGTAAAACGAAAAGATTACGAGGCAGGAAAAGAAGGTCTCTTGTTTGCAATATCCAAATGTCGTGAAAAGAGAGAAAAAGCTCGGCTTCATTTTATTTTAGCTCAAATTTATCAAGCAGACAATCAATTAGATTCTGCTTATTTCCACTATGGAAAAGCAATAAAACCTTCAGCAGCACCAGAAGTAGTCTTCAATGCACGGTTGAATCGAGCAATTACAGCTTCCGGCGACCACATGACCAATGATCTTAAACGGATGCTTCGCGATTCCAAGAACGCCGCATACAAAGACCAAATTTACTATTCCATGACACTTGTTGAATTAAAAAGAAATGAACGGGAGAACGCTATAATGTATCTTTCGAAATCTACTTTTTATTCAGGACAAAACAAACGTCAAAAAGCCATGTCCTATGAAAAATTGGGTGATCTTTCTTTCCAAGATAAAAAGTATATCCATGCACAAAAATATTACGATTCATGTTCCCGATTTATGCCGGAGGATTATCCAAAAGGAGATGAAATAAAAAACAAAGTAATCAAGTTAGCAGATCTTGTGAAAGCAGTTGAAATAGCGATTTATGAGGACAGTGTTCAGCGAATCGCAAAAATGAATGAGCGTGATCGGGCTGATTTCATTCAAGAAACACTGCAATTAATGGAAAAAGCTGAACAGAAAAGAAAAGAATTGGAAGCAGCGAAGCTTTTAGATTTGCAAAACCAATCCAATCAGCAGGTAAATACAAGCGGTAACAAATTTGTATTCAACAATCCCAAATTAAGAGAGGAAGGGTATAAAGATTTCAAAAAACTTTGGGGAACCCGGGAAAATGAGGATGATTGGAGACGAAGCGAAAAAATTGTATTCAATAACACTGAAAAACAAAATGATCAAGTTGATACTGCAAAAATAGGAAGTTTGAATGTGCCGAAAAAAACGAAATTATCAGAAGCTGATTTATTAAAAAATATCCCACTCACAGACAGCGCCTTTCAAGCATCGCAAACAAGACAAATTGAAGCACTTTACACTTCTGGAGTTTTGTATAAAGAAATTTTAGGAGAAAACGAATTGGCCGCTCAACAATTTGAAGCAATCTTAGCGTTGAAAAAGGATGGAATTACCGATCTCTCCTCCGCGTTTCAACTTTATAAGATTTATGAAAATTCATCCAATTCCAACCGCTATAAAACTTACATTCTTGATAAATACCCCAACTCAGACGCAGCAAATTATTTCAGAGATCCCGATTTTTATATTAAGCAAAAACAAAATCAAGAAGAAGCCGGAGTTGCCTATTTACAATTGTTGGAAACATACAATCGAGGCGACTATCAATTTGTATTACATGAATCGAATCGAATTCTTGAGACAGATAAATCAAATGCTTTTCGTTCCGAGTATCTGCTTCTGAATATCCTTGCTGTCGGTCAGTTAACTGAAAATAAAAAAGAGTTATTGCCGCTTTTGAATCGCTTAATCGAGGAAAAACCAGGTACCGATCAAGCCTCTCGCGCTAAAGAAATGATATATATCATTAACTCAGGTTACTCGCAAAACGAAATAGTTAATTTCAACAAAACATACATTTATAAGTTTGACGATACTGTTCCTCAGTATGTTATTGTTCTAATGGAAAAAGAGGATGATGTTGAAGAGTCAAGAAACACTATTTCGGATTTTTCAAAGAGTTATAAAAAAGTGAAGACCAGGGTAAGTGCCAAAATGACAACTACCGAGCAAAATTTTATTTTGATTCAAGAATTTACTACTATTTCTGCGGCAGCCGAATTCATGAGCTATTACAAGGGAGGTTCAGATATTTTAGATGGCCTCCAAACCAAGAAAATTTTCATAATAACGCAAGAAAATTTGAAAAAGTTAATTGAAACTGCGAAATTTGACGAATATAAATTGTTCTACGACGATAATTATTAGTCAATTATGCTAAAGAGAAAAGATATTTTTGGAGTAGGTTCATTGAACGAAACCTCAGACAAGGTAAACCTATTTTTATCAGGAACCGAAATTACAGGGGATATTGTATCAAATTCGAATTTATTAATTGAAGGAGAAATCATTGGCAACATCTCGTGCTCGGGAAAGGTTCAAATCGGTGCTTCCGGTAAAATCAAAGGAAATTTAGTTTGCGCCAATGCCGATGTTGAAGGTACACTGGAAGGAGAACTAACCATAGAGAACTTGCTAATATTACGCAGCACAGCTCGAATCAAGGGTGATATTCAAACATTGAAACTAAACATCGAAGAAGGGGCGTTTTTCGAAGGAAATTGTGTTATGAAATCACCTGTTTCAACTAATAACACTTTCAAAGCAGACATCGAGTTTGATTGATGACGAAAAATTCAAATTCAAAAAAAAATTCCCTCAATTTTCTACGCTTTACTTCACTTGCATTTCAAATGATTGGAGCAATTGGTTTTTTCAGTTGGCTAGGTTATTATCTAGATCAAAAATATGCATCAAAAACCCCTTGGTGGACGATTGGATTTAGTTTGTTTGGGGTATTCATCTCATTGTACGTTGTGATTCGTGAAGTGCTCAAAATCAATCAAAATGAATAGAAAGTTGCTAATTAGGGTTCTTTCTCAAACCGGTTTAATCAGTTCAATATACGCTCTATTTTTCCTCTTGAACATTTTCAAAATGGAGTCTTTTCTTGTTCAAATTAATTTGTTTGCTGTAACACTAATATTCGTTATGAGTGGGTTTATTTTGTTTTATAAATTATCTGATAATGAACCTATTACTTCGCGTTTTTTAATTATGACAATGGTTCAATTATTGTCTCTCATTTCATTAGAATGGGCATTTATTTATACAAACCAATCCGTTAATTTGATTCTGCATGTATTATTTTTTTCAATGGTTCATTTTTTGTTTCAGACCCTATTTTTAATTCGCGTCCAAAAAACAGACTGAAATCCTCAATTGACCTCATCCAAAAATAAATTATTCGATAATTTCTTGAATGTAATTCAAAATAGGTTCTTTTCCAAACCCTGATGTGCTTGAACTTACAAATAATGGTGGCATTTCTTCCCAATATTTAAGCATTTCTCTTTTATACTTTGCTAAATTTTTCTGAAGTACGGAATTTGATATTTTGTCAACTTTGGTGAATACCATTGAGAATGGCAACTCTTTCTCACCACACCATTGCATAAATTCAATATCAATTCTTTGAGGTTCTAGGCGAGCGTCGAGTAAAACAAAAGTATTCATTAACGTTTTTCTTTTGGTTAAATAATCAGCAATGAACTTTTCCCACTTTGCTCGCATGGATTTCGACGCCTTTGCATAACCGTATCCGGGTAAATCAACAATATACCATTGATTATTAATTAAAAAATGATTGATTAACTGAGTTTTTCCAGGTGTTCCGGACGTCTTGGCTAGACCCTTTTTGCCCGTCAACATATTGATCAAAGATGATTTTCCAACATTCGAACGCCCGATAAATGCAACCTCTGGTTTATGATCGATCGGACAGTTCTTTACTTCCGTGTTTGAAACAAGGAAAACAGCTTCTTTAATTAGCATGAAACAAAGTTAATTTAAAATCTCTTTTTTATTTTGGTTTACAAAACAAATAGTTAATTCCATTGTTATCAGAAAGTTGTGGGAGAATACAAAATTAAAGATATTGAAGTACTTACGGGCATAAAAGCTCATACACTGAGAATGTGGGAAAAGCGTTATCGGATATTAATTCCAGAGCGCACCAACACACAAATTAGAACTTACACAGATTCTGAGCTTTCCTATTTACTGAACATTAGTTTACTCAACAAGAGTGGTTATAAAATATCAAAGATAGCGAGCCTTTCAGAAATAGAAATCAATGATTTAGTTTGGAAAATAAAGGTTTCCAATGAATTGGATAACAGTGGAGAAAAATTAATCATTGCGCTTATTCATTTGGACGAACTCTTGTTTCGAGATACGTTAAATGACTTGATTAAACAAAATGGTCTAGAAAACACATTTACCTACCATCTCATTCCGTTTTTGGATCGAATTGGAGTGATGTGGCTCGTAGGATCGATAACTCCAGCACAAGAACATTTTATTTCCAATCTTATCAGGCAGAAGTTAATTTCAGAAATAGACAAACTTTCTATACCAAGTCAAGAAGAGCGACCAATTATGCTTTTTTTACCCGAACACGAATGGCATGAATTAGGGTTGTTATACTACCAATTTTTATTGCGAAATAAAGGCATTCATACGATTTATCTGGGACAAAGTTTGCCATTTGAATCGGCATTGGATTGTATTCGTTCATTCAATCCCAAAGCACTTATTACATCATGGCTAACTTCCGTTGAAGATGAGTTTATGGTTAACTATTTTCGACAGCTAAAGACTGAAGTAGGATCTATTCCCATCTATGCAGGGGGAGCTCAGATCAATATGAAAATTAGTTTGCTTAATGATTTGGTAATTGAATTAAAGGAAGCCAAGGATTTGAATAACTTGTTTTGAATTCGAAATATGCATTAAGTCTTCATAATGAGAGTTGAATATACTCGTGAAGTAATTGTGTTTGAAGATTTTGGCATAATCACCGCTACGGTGAAATCGAAACTACAAACCTCGATTGAGAAAATCCTCCAGTTCTCAAATTAATTTTAATCGATCAATTAGTGGTTTTAGCTTTTGTGCTTTTCGATTGTAAATATTACTAATGGAAATGACGCACAGAGTATCCTTTCGAGCCATTGCTAACATCCCTAGATTTCCATGCCACCAACCAGTATGATAAAACAACTTTGAATTCGGCTCCTCAATCATTCTGATTCCCAAGCCATAATTCTTCAAACCATCTTTTTCCCAACTGTACCCTTGAAACATCTCTTTTCTCATTTTGGTAGACAAAAATTTCGGCGAATAAGTCCCAAGGCTCATCTTAAAAAGATCTTTCGCTGTTGTGTACATGTTCTTGTCTCCGTAAATCAAATCCAAATTCATGAACACTTGTCGCACTTTTCCAGCCGAATAAGATTGAGATATTCTCTCAAAAAACGATTTTTTGTGCAGGATAAAAGTATGATTCATTTCGAGGGGATCAAAGACTAAATTTTTCATGGCATTGGGAAATTTTTGCCTGGTTACTTGTTCCACAATCAATGCAAGTATCAAATAATTTGTGTTACAATAGGAAAAGCGCGTATTTGGAACAAAATGAAGTTTTAATTGGTGCTTTCGTATTAATTTCAGAACCGAACGATTGCTCTGAAACTTAGAACGATTGTTTTGACAATCAGAAAAATAATGATATTGTGGCAAGCCACTTCGATGAGTTAGTAAATCGCGAACCCGAATCTTTTCAAATGGAAAATCATCGAGGTAATGGTTCACTTCTCCATCTAATTGAATTTTCTTTTGATCACACAATCTCAAAACAGCTAAAGCGGTTGCCACTTTACTGATGGAAGCAACATGAATCGGGGTTGAATCATTCAATAAAACAGTTTCTTCAATATTTGAAAAACCCGTCGATTTAGAATAGATTATCTTTGAATTTTTTGCTACTAAAAAATGACCATTGAACTTTGAAATTGCCAAGAAATTATTAAAAAATGAATCCGAAACAAATCGAGCTTTTTTCATCCAATTCTCATTAGGATTAGGCATCTTAACAAAATAACTTGTTGTTAATTTATTAATATTCTTCTCGTTTTTGTGACCGCAAAAGGCAAAAAGAAACAATATCGTTAATGTAAAAAATACAAACTTTAAACGATTAAGGCGCATTGATTTTAAAGTCAAAAAAGGCTGTCGAAACAAATCCAACAGCCTAGAAAAATAGATTTTTATTGTTAGATATTTTCGATAATCAAGGCTGAAGCTCCGCCTCCTCCGTTGCAGATTGCTGCTCCACCAATTTTCGCATTATTTTGTTTTAGGACATTAATCAACGTAACAACCACTCTGGAGCCAGAATTACCAAGCGGATGGCCTAATGCAACAGCGCCTCCGTTAACATCCACTTTAGAAGAATCTAATCCCAAAATTTTAATATTGGCCAAACCAACCACAGAAAACGCTTGGTTTAACTCCCAGTAATCTACATCAGAAACCTTCATTCCAGCTTTCTCTAGGGCTTTTGGAACAGCTAAAGAAGGAGCAGTTGTAAACCATTCCGGTGCCTGTGCAGCGTCGGCGTATGAAACGATTTTAGCTATCGGATTTAAGCCATATTTTTCAACTGCTTCTTTAGAAGCTAAAACCAATGCGGAAGCTCCGTCATTTAAAGTAGAAGCGTTTGCCGCTGTGATAGTACCCTCTTTATCAAATGCAGGCTTCAAGGCCGGAATTTTATCCAAAAACACATTCTTGTATTCCTCATCTTCATTCACAATAATTGGATCACCTTTTCTCTGCGGAACGGAAACAGGAACAATTTCATTATTGAATTTTCCTGCTTTCCAAGCCTCAGAAGCTCGCGTATACGAAGTGATGGCGAAATTATCCTGGTCTTCTCGCGTGATGTTATATTCTTTCGCGCACAATTCAGCACAATTTCCCATGGGAACTTTACTGTATACATCTAGTAATCCGTCTTTTGTAATTCCGTCCAATAACGTAATATTTCCGAATTTCGTTCCGTTACGACCATCAACATAATGTGGTGTTTGAGACATGTTTTCCATTCCACCAACCACAACAACATGATTATCACCGGCTAAAATAGTTTGAGCACCTAACATAATTGATTTCATTCCAGAGGCACAAACTTTATTGATTGTTGTACACGGAACATTTTTATTTAAACCTGCGCCAAGTGCAGCCTGACGGGCAGGTGCCTGACCGACTCCCGCTTGCAAAACGTTTCCCATAAAAACCTCATCTATGGCTTCGATCGAAATTCCGGAACGTTCAACTGCACCTTTAATGGCAATTGAGCCAAGTTGAGTAGCTGAAACACTAGACAATGCACCCATGAAAGCTCCCATTGGAGTTCTAACAGCAGAAACTATGTAAACTTCTTTTGACATACAGTTTTTTATTTTTAATTGCGCGAATATACTATATTTTACTTGAATTGTATCGGTATTGAAAAGAACCCTCATTAATCTAATTTTCTTCAATTTCTTTTCATAACTTTGTTTTCCTTAAAATTTCACGAAGAAAATGGATAAAGTTTCTTATGTCGGAAATGCAGATGTGAATGCGATTGATCATCTCTACAAGCAATATCGTCAAGACCCTGAAAGTGTTGACATCGGTTGGAAAAAGTTTTTCGAAGGGTTTGAATTTGCTCAAACAAATTTTGAAGATGGAGGAGCTATTCCAGAGAATTTCCAAAAAGAATTTAAAGTATTAAATTTAATTAACGGTTATCGAACTCGTGGACACTTGTTTACCAAAACAAATCCTGTTCGTGAAAGGAGAAAATATTCCCCGACTTTGGCTATTGAGAATTTTGGTTTAACTGATGCCGATTTAGACGAAGTTTTTCAAGCAGGAGAAGAAGTAGGAATTGGAGCTTCCACATTGAGAAATATAATTAATCATCTGGAATTAACTTATTGTCAATCAATAGGTGTCGAATTCGCTTACATGCGTGATCCAGAACGAATTGATTGGTTTAGAAACAAAATTGAAGTTACAAATCGCCCTGAGTTTAGTAAAGAACGTAAGCTTAAAATTTTCAACAAATTAACGCAAGCAACTGGCTTCGAAGCTTTTTTAGGAAAGAAATTTGTTGGACAAAAACGTTTCTCCGTTGAAGGAGGTGAAGCGTTAATTCCGGCTTTGGATACTTTGGTTGAAAAAGGTTCTGATCTTGGTGTAGAATATTTCGTAATGGGAATGGCTCACCGAGGTCGATTGAATACATTATCCAACATTTTTCAAAAACGACCAAGTGATATTTTCTCTGAATTTGAAGGAAAGGAGTTTGAATTTGAATCAACATTTGATGGAGATGTTAAATATCATCAAGGATTTACGTCCCACATTACGTTGGCGAACAACAAGCAGATGGGTGTTACTTTGGCTCCCAATCCATCGCATTTGGAAGCTGTAAATACAGTAGTTGAAGGAATTTCAAGAGCTAAAATTGACCACGTTTACCACGATGAGAAAAAGGTTTGTCCCGTTTTAATTCACGGTGATGCTGCCGTCGCAGGTCAAGGAATTGTTTATGAAACGATTCAAATGGCTCATTTGGATGGATACCGCGCCGGGGGAACAATTCACATCGTAGTTAATAACCAAGTTGGTTTTACTACAAATTATTTGGACGGACGATCTTCTACCTATTGCACAGATGTAGCTAAAACGACTTTATGTCCGGTTTTTCACATAAATGGAGATGATGTAGAAGCTGTTGTTCAAGCCATCGAAATTGCCATTGAATATCGTCAGCAATTTGGACGTGATATTTTCATTGATTTATTGTGCTACAGAAAATATGGTCACAACGAAGGCGATGAACCTAAATTTACGCAACCAGCTCTCTACAATATTATTGCAAAACACCCAAATCCGAAAGATATTTATTTGGCTCAACTCATAAATGAAGGTGTAATCTCCAAAGAGGATGCAAAGAAATTCGAGGACGACTACAATCAGTTTTTGGAAGATGAATACGAAGCTTCTCGAAAAAATGAAAAAGCTCTTGTTTATGATTTCTTAAGCTTAACTTGGGAAGGTTATCGATACGGAAATTCAAAGGATTTTGAAAAATCACCTGAAACTGGCATTGATAAAAAGAAATTGATTGAGCTTGGAGTAAAATTAGCAACATTACCAGAGGGCAAAAAATACTTTCGAAAAATTGCAAAGATTTTTGAAGATCGATTAAATGCCATCAAAGAAAATAAATTGGATTGGGGAACTGCTGAAATGTTAGCTTACGCGAGTTTATTAGTAGAAGGTCATCCAGTTCGTATTTCAGGACAAGATGTTGAACGAGGAACATTCTCGCACCGTCATGCTGTGGTTAAAACAGAAGACTCCGAGGAAGAAATCGAAACATTGAATTTACTTTCAAAAGATCAGGCTAAGTTTTCTGTTTACAATTCATTGCTATCTGAATACGGCGTTTTAGGATTCGAATATGGTTACTCTCTTGCTACACCAAACGGATTAACCATCTGGGAAGCACAATTTGGAGATTTCTTCAATGGTGCACAGATTATGATAGACCAATTTATTAGTGCAGGAGAAGATAAGTGGGCTACTCAAAGTGGTTTAACGCTTTTGTTACCTCATGGATACGAAGGACAAGGAGCAGAACACTCAAGCGGACGAATGGAACGATTCTTACAACAATGTGCTGATTTGAACATGCAGGTTGTAAATACTTCAACTCCTGCCAATCATTTTCATTTATTGCGTCGTCAGTTAAAACGTGAGTTTAGAAAGCCATTGGTTGTTTTCTCCCCTAAAATGTTGCTTCGTTATCCTGCTGCGACTTCCACACTGGAAGAAATGGCGAAAGGTTCTTTCCAAGAGGTTTTGGATGATCCGACAGCGAATGCAAAATCAGTTGATACAGTGGTTTTTTGTTCAGGAAAATTCTACTATGAATTAAAGGAAAAAGCAGAGCAAATGGGCGCTGAAAACTTGGCTTTTGTTCGAATTGAGCAGTTGTATCCGTTACCGCAAAAACAAATTGAAGCTATTTTAGAAAAATACAATGCGAAAAACGTCATTTGGGCGCAAGAAGAGCCTGCAAATATGGGTGCTTGGATTTACATAGCGATGAGTTTGAGAAAACTAAATTTAATTGGAATTTGCCGTCCCGCAAGTGCGGCTTCAGCGGAAGGATCTAAGAAATTACACGAGAAACGATTGGCCAAATTGTTCAATGAGATTTTCTCGTATGCGAAAGTTAAAGTTGTTAAATAATAGAAAGATATAATTATCATGGCACTATTAGAAATGAAAGTCCCAAGTCCGGGAGAATCGATATCAGAAGTTGAAATTGCACAATGGTTGGTTTCCGAAGGAGATTACGTTGAAAAAGATCAGGCAATTGCTGAAGTTGACTCGGATAAAGCTACATTAGAACTTCCTGCAGAGGCAAGCGGAACAATTACGTTGAAAGCTGCAGAAGGCGATGTGGTAAAGGTTGGACAAGTCGTTTGTTTGATTGACACGGAAGCCGCAAAACCTGCAGGAAGTGCTGCTCCAAAAGCAGAAGTTAAAACAGAAGACGCAAAACCTGCCGTTACACCTGTTGCAGAAACAACATCGGTGGCTCCAGACCCGGATCCAATTAAGAAAGAAGTTTCGTATGCTTCCGGAACACCATCACCCGCGGCGGCTAAAATCATGAGTGAAAATGGAATTTCACCTAAACAAGTTGCAGGAAGTGGCAAGGATGGTCGTATAACGAAGCAAGATGTTGTAAATGCCATGTCTGCTGGATTCTCAACGGAATCAGCACAAGGCTGGGGTGGAACAAGAAATCAGAATCGCGAAAAAATGTCGATGTTACGCAGAAAAATTGCGGAGCGACTTGTTTCAGTAAAAAATGAAACGGCGATGTTGACTACGTTTAATGAAGTCGACATGAAGCCTATTATGGACATTCGAACCAAATACAAGGATAAATTCGCGAAGCACCACGAAGTCAACCTAGGATTCATGTCTTTCTTTACCAAAGCAGTTACTGAAGCGTTGAAATTGTATCCTGCTGTTAATGCTCAAATCGATGGAAATGAAATGATATTTCACGATTATGCGGATGTTGGTATCGCTGTATCTTCACCTAAAGGATTGATGGTTCCTGTGGTTCGTAATGCGGAGCAAATGTCTTTGGCAGAAATCGAGCGAGAAATCAAACGTTTGGCAGTAAAAGCTAGAGACGGAAAAATAACACCGGATGATATGACAGGAGGAACATTCACCATTACAAACGGAGGTGTTTTTGGCTCGATGTTGTCAACACCAATTATTAATCCACCACAATCTGCGATTTTAGGTATGCATAATGTGGTTGAACGTCCAGTTGCAATTAATGGTAAAGTTGAGATTCGTCCGATCATGTATGTGGCGCTATCGTACGATCACCGAATCATTGATGGTAAAGAATCAGTTGGTTTCCTTGTGAAAGTTAAGGAAATGTTGGAGAATCCAGAAAGAATGATTTTCGGGGCTAAAGATCCGATGGAGATTTTGTTGGGATTGTAATATCCGAAAATAATGTCGTATTTCACCAAATAAGTGTCTGTTAAAGCTGTGATTTGTATTAAGTTTTTTTCTTAAACCGCAAAAACGAAATCATAGACACTGACATGTAATGACTTATGAATATCGCTATTCCATTTTATTTGTTGAAACTAGAATAGTTATTTTTCCTACTCCGCGAGCTCCAAGGATGACAAAATTCTATTTTCCCGTTTTAGTTTGGAGTGCAAATACCGAATAAGGCAAATTTCATTTTTTTCTTTGAATGCCCTAGATTGAGCGCTCAACCTCTATCTTCATAAATTTAGAACAAAACTCAGATTAATAATCTTCCTCACTGAAAGGATTCAGGAGAAACAAATGATTCCACTTTATTTGTTCAAAACAAATTTTTACCACTAAATTTGTAATTCATTTTTAATCTTATGGGTCTCATTAAACCAATTCAATCCGCCTTAATTTCCGTATACAAAAAAGATGGGTTAGAAGAAATTGTTCGCCAGTTAAACAACCAAGATGTTGCTATTTATTCTACTGGTGGCACAAAGAATTTTATCGAACAACTGGGAATTCCGGTAACACCGGTTGAAACGTTAACCAGTTTCCCTGAAATATTGGGAGGACGTGTAAAAACATTGCATCCTAAAATTTTTGGGGGAATTTTGAATCGACGCGACCTCTCTGAAGACCAAGATGCACTGACGACGCATGACATTCCTCAAATCGACTTGGTTATTGTTGACCTTTATCCGTTTGAAGATACTGTTTCCTCTGGGGCGAGTCACGAGGAAATCATTGAAAAAATAGACATTGGAGGAATCTCCTTGATTCGAGCGGCTGCTAAAAACTTTCAGGATGTTGTGATTATTCCATCGGTTAATCAATATGAAAAATTGCTTGGTTTCTTAACAACTCAAAATTGCGCAACTACGCTTGAACAACGAAGGGAATTTGCTGGAGAAGCATTTCACGTTTCTTCACATTACGACACAATGATTTATAATTATTTTTTGAAGGGTGAAACGCCTTATTTTAAATCAAGCATAACCAAAAGTGAAACATTGCGATATGGTGAAAACCCGCATCAAAAAGGTTCGTTTTATGGGGATTTGAGTGCAATTTTCGAGAAACTTCATGGAAAGGAACTTTCTTACAACAATTTACTCGATATCGATGCAGCAGTAAATTTGATTCAGGAATTTTCAAGTGATGGGCCTACTTTCGCGATTTTAAAACACAATAATGCTTGCGGCATTTCAACTCGAGATACTATTAAAGGGGCTTATGAAACTGCACTTGCGGCAGATCCAGTTAGTGCGTTTGGTGGTATTTTGATATCGAATGCATTCATTGATTTGGAAACAGCAACTTTGATAAACGATTTATTTTGCGAGGTTCTAATTGCACCGGGATACAATTCGGAAGGATTAGAATTACTGAAATCGAAGAAGAATCGAATTATTCTAGTTCAGAAAGAGTCGGTTTTGCCTGAGAAACAGTTCAGAACTATTTTGAACGGGGTTTTGGTTCAGGATAAAGATTCTAAAATTGAAACCAAATCTGATTTGGAGTTGAAAACGAAATTAGCACCAAATGAGCAAGAGATTGAAGACTTGATTTTTGCAAACAAAATTGCGAAGCATACGAAATCAAACACAATTGTGCTGGCTAAAAATGGTCAACTTTTAGCAAGTGGAACTGGACAAACATCACGAGTTGATTCTTTAAAGCAAGCCATTCAAAAAGCAAAAACATTTAATTTTGACCTACGCGGAGCTGTTATGGCGAGCGATGCCTTTTTCCCCTTCCCAGATTGCGTTGAAATCGCACACAAAGAAGGAATTGAATCGGTTATTCAACCCGGTGGTTCTGTAAAGGATCAATTGTCGATAGACTATTGTGATGAGCATAAAATGAAAATGGTTTTTTCAGGAATCCGTCATTTTAAACATTAACTTATTATATTTACGGATGATTGCAACATAATATCGATTTATTGTCGAATTTTGAGCAATTTATTAAAAGTGAGAACTCGTAATGGGATTGTTTAGTTTTTTAACTCAGGAAATAGCAATTGACCTTGGAACGGCCAACACACTTATTATTTGGAATGATAAAGTGGTGGTAGATGAGCCTTCAATCGTTGCAAAAGATATTCAAAGCGGAAAAGTTGTAGCCATTGGTAAGAAGGCTCAACAAATGCATGGTAAAACCCATAAATTAATTGAGACGGTTCGTCCGTTAAAGGATGGTGTAATTGCAGACTTCCAAAGTGCGGAACAAATGATTCGTGGAATGATTAAAATGATTAATCCGGGAAGAAGCTTGTTCAATCCCACACTTCGAATGGTTATTTGTATTCCTTCAGGTATCACGGAAGTTGAAAAGCGAGCTGTTCGTGACTCTGCTGAACACGCTGGAGCAAAAGAAGTGTATTTGATTCACGAGCCAATGGCTGCTGCAATCGGAATCGGAATTGATGTGGAAGAGCCGATGGGGAATATGATCATCGATATCGGTGGTGGAACTTCTGAAATTGCAGTAATCGCTTTAGGTGGAATTGTTTGTGATAAGTCAATCCGAATTGCAGGAGACGATTTCACGAATGACATCGAAGAATACATGCGTCGTCAGCATAACATTCTTGTTGGTGAGCGCACGGCGGAACAAATTAAAATTGAAGTAGGAGCAGCTCTGCCTGAATTAGATGAACCTCCAGCAGATTTTGCGGTTAGAGGGCGTGACTTGATGACTGGTATTCCAAAAGAAATTATGGTTTCATACGTTGAAGTTGCGCATGCGCTTGATAAAACAATCTCTAAAATTGAAGAAGCGATTTTAAGTGCGTTGGAGATGACCCCGCCCGAGCTTTCAGCGGACATCTACAAAACCGGTATTTATTTAGCAGGAGGGGGATCAATGTTGCGAGGATTGGATAAACGTGTTTCAGCGAAAACAAAATTGCCGGTACACATTGCCGAAGATCCGCTGCGAGCCGTAGCGAGAGGAACAAGCATCGCCTTGAAAAACATTAATAAGTACCAATTCTTGATTCGCGATTAACAAACACGATGTTTGATGGTTTAGATTAACATGAAAGCATTCGTTTTCTTTTCCTTATTTATTTTCTTTTCACTTTCAAAAAGTAGATTAAGCGTTGAGGTAAAATCAATCCCAAATCTTAAAGGCAATCTATTTATTGGAATATTTCGTCAGAAAGATGAATTCCCCATTTTCGGAAAACAATTCATTGGAAAGATTATTCCTGTTTCCAGTAAAAAGATGATTTATTCATTCGATGATTTAATGGATGGTAAATACGCTATAGCCGTTTTTCACGACGAAAATATAAATGGAAAACTGGACAGAAACTACCTCGGTATTCCAACGGAGGCTTATGGATTTTCAAATAATGCAAGAAGAACGTTCAGTGCCCCAAGTTACGATGAGGCTGAAGTCACATTAAAATCGGACTTGACTATTTCCATTTCTTTGAAATAAACACTCATTTACAAGAATTTATTAATGCTATTGATTTAAAAAAAGAAAAACCCCTGATTTACAGGGGTTTACATGGTTTTCGAGAGGTCTCGAGCGGATTCGAACCGCTGTAGACGGTTTTGCAGACCGGTGCCTAGCCGCTCGGCCACGAGACCGTTGACCGCAAATATAATAAATTCATCAAATGAATTATGTCCCACTTAAAGCTTTTTATGAACTTTCACTAAAAATTAGTAACTTTGCATCCTAGCACAATTAAATGGAAAAGAAAAAAGTTCTATTTATTTCTCAGGAAATATTCCCTTTCTTGCCTAAATCTGAGATTTCTTCAGCAGCTCGAAGGCTTCCTCAATTAGTTCAAGAAGCAGGTAAAGAAATTCGTGTATTTACGCCGCGTTTTGGAGCTATAAACGAGCGCAGGCATCAACTTCACGAAGTCATTCGTTTGTCCGG
This sequence comes from Crocinitomicaceae bacterium, assembly GCA_044348645.1. Lineage (GTDB taxonomy): Bacteria > Bacteroidota > Bacteroidia > Flavobacteriales_D > Crocinitomicaceae > UBA952. The sequence continues at coordinate 54,584 of JBIKSL010000012.1, forward strand.
ACTAAATATTTGTATTGATGATCATGATCACCCACTAATTATCAAAGTTGCATCGGTTGCTGCTGCACGAATGCAGGTTTATTTTATTGATAATGACGAATATTTTAAACGAAAAACAACACTTCAAGACGAAAGTGGAAAATTCTATTTGGATAATGACGAACGTGCAATTTTCTTTTGTCGTGGGGTTTTGGAAACTGTTAAAAAGTTAGGATGGCAACCCGACGTAATTCATTGTCACGGATGGTTGACCGGAGTGATGTCTCTATACATAAAGCACATTTACAATAAGGATCCACACTTTAAAGATACAAAAGTTGTTTATTCTCTTTACAATGATTCGTTCGATTTGCCTTGGGATAAACGGTTTGCTGAGAAACTTAAATTTGAAGGGTTTTCTGATGAGGTTATAAGTAAATTTGAAGATACTTCATTTTTGAACATAACGAAGTCTTTCATTGATTATTGTGATGGGATTTCTGTTGCTGTAGACAACCTCAAACCAGATTTAAGAACTATTTTCGATTCGGCTAAGCATTGTCATAAAATTGACTATATTCAAGAGGAAAATCAAGCAAAGGAATATTCCAATTTCTTCGATAAAGTCGTGGAGGAAAGTGTATTGGTTTAAATTTCATGATACGATTACAAAATTGTCCTTTACTAATTCTTGTTGCATTCATTCTGCTGAGTGCATGCAAAAAAAAGGATTTTCTCAATGGGAAAGATGCGATGGATTCGAGCGAAATTCTCAATGGAACGACAACAGATACTTTTGATTTAATTACTTATACAGTGGCCGAGGATTCAACAATAACAAGCAATCCTGCCAATGTTATATTAGGTAGTTATAACGATCCCAAATTTGGTTTGTTTACAGCATCCTTTTACACTCAGGTTCGCTTAGCAGGTCTAAATCCGAATTTAGGTGATCCCACAACTATCACTATCGATTCTTTTGTTTTGGCGATGTCTTACGTTGGATATTACGGGGATTTGAGTTCGCAAACATTTGAGGTTTATGAATTAAATGAAGATTTGTCAATTGACTCAACTTATTATTCGTTTACAACAAAAACTTTCAAAAACTCAAATCTGGTTGCGAAAGGACAAGGAACAATTACCCCGATTCCAAACAAGAAGTCAATTGTTGGATCCGATACTCTTAATCCTCAGTTGCGAATTCCACTTGATACAAGTTTAGCGAGAGCCTTAATCAACGAGGCAGGAAGCAACAGTGGTGTTTTCGCGTCGGATGAAGCTTTCCAATCTTATTTTAAAGGGATTAAAGTCATTACCAATAATCCAACGCAGTCATCAGGTTCAGGAGGTATTCTTTACCTAGATTTAAATAATTCGTCCTCAAAAATTACTATTTATTTTCGTCAGAATGGATTGAAGAAAACTTTGGATTTTTTGATCAATAAGTCTTGTGCAGATTTTACTAACGTGGAAATTCAAAATGCAGGAAAACCAATTCAACATGTTATCCAAGATAACTCAAAAGGAAATGTGGAGTTCTATGCTCAAGCTTTTAATCATCGAGCCGTTATTCAAATTCCAGGATTAAAAAACCTTCCAGATAATGTAGTGGTACATAGAGCTGACTTGGAATTACCCATTCAATATCAATCAGGATATCGATATCCTCCTGGATCCGGTGTTTCGGTGGCTACAAAAATATTGAAGTCAGACAAAAGTTATACTAGTTTGGGTATATTTGGTGATTTTGATAACGCGAAAAAACAGTTTAAATTGAATGTTAAAAATTATATTCAGGCAATTGCAAGTGGCAACATTGAAAACAATGGTTTGGTAATTTCTCCAAGATTTTTCATTAATTCTGCTGAAAGAATCGTTTTTAACGGAAAAAATACTATAAATAAATACCAACCAAAATTAATTCTAACCTATACAAAACATTAGCTTATGTGTGGTATCGTTGCGTACATTGGAAAAAAACAAGCTTTTCCAATTGTTTTAAAAGGTTTAAAAAGATTGGAATACAGAGGTTACGACAGTGCTGGTGTTGCTCTTTTGAATCAGGGAAAATTGAATATCTACAAACGTTCCGGAAAAGTATCCAACCTGGAAGAATTTGCTCTTCAAAATGATATTGAGGGATATGTCGGAATTGGACATACGCGCTGGGCTACACATGGAGCCCCAAATGATGTAAACGCGCATCCACATTTTTCTATTGATGGTTCTTTAGCTATTATCCATAATGGTATCATAGAAAATTATGACATACTCAAAACAGAACTAATCGCCAAAGGATATACCTTCAAAAGTGAAACGGATACAGAAGTTTTGATTCATTTGATTGATGATATTCGTAATAATGAAAACGTTTGGTTCGGTGAGGCAGTGAGGCGAGCTTTACATTATGTTGTTGGCGCATATGCCATAGTTGTAATCTCGAGAGATGAGCCAAATAAACTCGTTGCAGCCCGAAAAAGCAGCCCTCTTGTCGTAGGAATAGGAAACGAAGGTGATTTCTATTTAGCATCAGATGCGACACCCATTGTAGAATATACGAAAAATGTAGTTTATCTTGAGGATGAAGAAATCGCGATTGTAGATTTGGTCGAAGGACTGCGAATATACAATATTGGTGATCAAGAAAAAACACCTTACGTTCAACAACTTGAATTGGAGCTCGAGGCTCTTGAAAAAGGCGGTTATGAGCATTTTATGATTAAGGAAATTCATGAACAACCGAGATCTATTCAAGATTGTTTTAGAGGTCGTTTAAACGTCGCAGATGGATGGGTTTCTTTAGGGGGAATACGCGATTATGAACAAAAAATGATTAGTGCCAATCGATTAATCATCGTTGCTTGCGGAACGTCTTGGCATGCTGGATTGGTTGGAGAATATCTCATAGAAGACCTAGCTCGAATTAATGTGGAAGTCGAATACGCAAGCGAATTCCGATATCGCAATCCAATAATAACCGAAAACGATGTAGTAATCGCAATTTCTCAATCAGGAGAAACAGCGGATACATTGGCTGCACTGGAGTTAGCGAAAGCAAAAGGTGCAACAATACTTGGAATTTGCAACGTAGTAGGTTCCTCAATTTCTCGGATTACTGATGCAGGATCTTACACTCATGCAGGACCTGAAATTGGTGTTGCCTCAACTAAAGCATTTACTGCTCAAGTGACTATTTTAACACTCATGGCATTATCCCTAGGGCATAAAAAAGGAACAATTAATGAATCTAAATTTCATACTCTCCTTGCTGAATTGGAGGCAATTCCTGAGAAAGTGAAAGTTGTTTTGGAGTCAAATGAAGTTATTGAAAAAATCGCTGAAGAATACAAAAATGCTTCAAATGCTCTTTATTTGGGAAGAGGAAGTTCATTTCCAGTTGCTTTGGAAGGCGCGCTGAAACTCAAAGAAATATCATACATCCATGCTGAGGGATATCCTGCTGCCGAAATGAAGCATGGACCGATTGCTCTAATCGATGAAAATATGCCTGTTTTTGTTATTGCAACAAAAGGGAATTCCTATGAAAAGGTTGTTTCAAATATTCAAGAGGTTAAAGCAAGGAAAGGTAAAATAGTGGCAATTGTTACCGAAGGAGATAAAAATGTGAAGGAAATTGCCGACCATACTATCGAAATTCCTGAAACAGATGAAATTTTAGTTCCGCTTTTGGCGACCATTCCTTTACAATTATTGTCATATCACATCGCTGTTATGAGAGGTTGTAATGTAGATCAACCGAGGAATCTAGCTAAATCTGTTACGGTAGAGTAGTGTGAACGGTAGTTGGGTTGGTCTGTTAGTGTTTTCGATAGTTTCAGAAGGTTTTTTCTCGGGACGTTTTTAGAAAAAGTCCATTTTATACCCTAGAAAATCCATGGAGATTTAAGACACAAATTGAAAAGCCTATTTCGATTAATAATAAGTGTTTCTTAAATCGAGGGAATGTATTTTAGAGAAAATACAGCGTCAAAATCATGCACTTGAAATGGGATTTTATCAAATAAATGGCTCTAATTCAAAAAGTTAGAGTTTAATTACCTTAATGCCTTAGGCGGTTTAGCTGTACTGCTAATAAAGAAGTTAGCTGACCAAACATAATTCCGGTTCAAAAAGAATTAATCCAACGAATCATCGTAGTCCGTTCAAATCGAAACGTATCGCTAGATTAATTTTCAAATTGCCTGTAGGAACACTAGTCTGAACTTTTGGATTGATGATACCTTGCTCGTAATTGAAAATTGCCGTTAAGAACTCGGTAATTTTATAGTTGGCATCAATTTTAATATTAAGAGTTTTCTGTCCTGCCGTTGCCTGATTCGTGCTTTCCACAACTTTTCGAATAACCGTAAGGTTGTCTTTAAACCCAACGTTTAGATTGACAATTAAATCACTAGGTTTTACGGACCGAATTGGAAGTTTTAATTTCGGGTAAGTAAATGTCGTTCCTATTACAATCTCCTCTCCAAGATTTTCGGAAATTTGATTATTCGCAAGCGAAAGTGTTGCATTTCTATCCTTTTTGTATTCGAAATTTGTCATTAAGGTTTTGCCGAATAAAGTCCAAGTAGCATTAAACCCGATTAAAGGAGCAAATCTCTCGGAAATCACCACGTTTTGAACCTGCATCGGAGCAATATAATTGTTATTCAAATCGAGGGCATTTGCATTGCCATTGACATCAACAGTTGCATTCAAGTTGGTTTGCATCCCTCCAACCGTAATCGTAGAGCTATATGAATGTTTGAGCGTAAATGATTTTAAGAATTTTTTTGTGAATTCATATTTTGTTAATCCGTTATAATTGATTGTCCAGTTTGGCAAAGGAATGTTATTAAGCGGATTGATATTTCTAGAATTTACCGAAGAATTGGTATAGGCGGTTAAAAATGAACCGATTACAACTTCCTGCTGCGAACTAGAGTAACCATCATAAAATTGATTCGGTAATAAACTTGAATTAGCATTGTTGGCTCCAATTAGTTGTGAAACAGCACTTCGACTATCCAACATTTTTTGAAAAACTTCAGATTGATACGCACGTCCTTCTTTCGTGAATGCTGTTCCAAATGTCACTGTAGAATAAGTTAGAGTTGCCGTTTCAAATTTACTTTGACTTTCAAATGCACTCGAATTAGGATTCCAACGATAAAACTCCCCTGAATTTCGGCTATAATTTCGGTTTAAATTCAGATTTATGTTAAAATCTTTAAATGGTTCCAATGTCGCTTTCATTTGCAAATTAGCAGAGTGTGTGGTTGTAAATTGTTTGTTCATATTTTCATTTTGAACCAACCAATTATTATCTCGTGCATAATTTGCAACATTATACCCATTTGTTCTTCCGAGAATATCATAACCTTGCTTTCCGAAAACAAAATTTGTAAGCCCAAAACTAGACCCATTCATACCTAAAATACTTGACTCTTGTGAGTATCCCGGTAAAAGTGTTCCATCGTTTAGTGCAAAAGTTCCAGATACATTTCTAACCGTCATAAAAAGTCTTGCAAAAAAGCCAACTGCCGGGTTCAACTTCTGTTTTTCTCGTTCCTTTTTGCGTTTTTCACGCTCTTGTTTTCTTTCCCAACGTTTCTTCTCTCGTTCATATTGACGAAGTTCCTTGGGCGTCATTTCCTCGATTGGTTTTTTTGGTTTGAATTCGTCTTCGATTTTTTCGTTTGGATTCTTTCCTCCTGATTTATCCTCTAATTTAGAATTCTTTATTGCGTTAGTCATTCGATTGATCTTGCCATCGCTAATTACTTTTTTGAAAAACGGAATTTTATTATAAATCGTAAGCATATTGGCTTGAGCAGTTAAATTTATCGACCGATTATTTTGAATCGTGTTTCCAAATTCACTTTGTCCGAGTGGTGCACGTTGCCAATTGAAAGTTCCTCCATATTTAGCATTTACATTCAACCAATCTGTCAATGGAAACTTATCAAGTGGTAGTGTAACGCCTAAATTGTAATTGTGGGTATAATCCATCGTGCGTCCAAACGTTTGCATTTGATTGCGTATGGTATCCATGAATTCACGATAACCTTCAGGGTTTGTAACGCGATCAACACCATGATTCCCCTCTTCAAAAATCGATTTATTCGTAGCTGAAAATGTCGCCTTTACATTCTTAGTTAAATCATATCCTATTTGATAATTGCGATTCCAATCAAAGCGTTTTAGGTAAACAGGAGCAAATTTATAATCCGGAACGATGTTATTTCTTACTTGACGCTCGTTATATATTCTGGAATAATCGTTTGTAAAAGAAATATTTTTAGGCAGTAAGAAAAAATTCATCTCCTTTATGATTTGAAGCCACTTTGACTTTTGAATCGGTTTCCATTTTTTGAACGGTTCAATTGCTTTTCCGGGAAAAGTAAAATTATAATTAAGAGCACCCGTCCATGTTTTAGTGCGATCATAATTGATATTGAAATCACGCATTAAATTTTCAGAAAAAGCATAGGTCGCCGACCAATTGGAAATGTTCCAAAAATGAGGTTTTGCACCCGCTTTTGCCTCTTTTCGAACATTGGTAAAATTAAATGAGCGCCTTTCGTTGAATTCTTGCCCCGATCGAGCGCGCTGTTTACGAGTGGCAATATCATAATCAGCCAATTTGATGTCCGGATTAAACGGATCAAACTCAGGATTAACAATCCCTAATGAGTAACCGTAAAAAAATGGAAGAGAAATTCGAGCTTGTTTACCAAAAAATTGACCTAACTGAACAGTAGAATTTAAATCTACTCCAATTCGCTCATTTCGTTGGCGTTCTTGAACACGACTTTCGATGCTTCCCCAGTTAATTCCTGAATAGTTACCAGAGGCATTTACATTTGCAAAATCAGCAACTTGAAGTTGCATTTGTCCAACTGCCGCAGATCCTCCTTCGCTAACAAAGTCTGTTAAACGCAATTCATTAATCCAAACAATGGCGCATTCAGCATCTCCGTCATCTGGTTTCCAAGGGTTATTGGGATCCGTTTTCAAAGGATTTCGAACACCAACCATGATGGTTCTCATGCCCTGTAAATTCGGACTTCCTTTAACTTTTATTCTTCGAGTTGAATTAATTGGATCTTGTTTGACATATTCAACAACATAGGAAACACCTGCTGCACCATTTTCAATTTTTGCATTTCGCTCCTTTTTCAAATCGAGCAAGTCGTCAAAAACAATTTCCATATTATTTCTTTCCGGCCAAATCTCTTCTGGTGTGCTTGCTCCCCAATCCGTTACTTTGAGTGGAAGTTCATATTCATAATAATTCTCGACGTAATCTGTTCCTAAACGAATAAATAAACTCAGTTCGTCATCCTTCAATTGATTTTGTTGGAATGACTCCGCGTGAACAAACATTTTCAATTTTTTGTAGGTTCGCACATCAAATGTAACGTTCTTGAATGCGGCTCGAGCGTCTCCGTCTTGCAGGTTACAAACTTCAAGCACGAGTGATTGCTCATTCATTTGTCGTTGATAAACTTGTGATGGATCGATTTCACGAACGATTCCTGGAGGCACAACATAATTTATGGGTGTTCGCTGAGCATTTTCTTCAACATTCAACGCTGCAATATTAAAAGTGGTGAGATTCGGATCTGTTTGTACACTTAATCCCGCCTGAGATAAATCTTTTCGAAATGGTCTCCATTCACCGCGTATCAATTCCAAACGAGCAAATCGCAAAACGACTTCTTCATCGAAGTTTTTGAGGAACATTCGCATGAAGCGAATTGAGCGAAAGTCTTGAATTCCATTTACTTTTTTTTCAAAATTGGTAAGAGGTACTTTAAATTGATACCAAGTTTCTGTTTTGTTTCCGTTTTGATATGTTTGTTTATTTGTAATATAGTTTGGTCCAACTTGTGTTAAATCTTTTGGTCGCAAACTAACGCGATATTGAAAATAACTTTCACTTTCTGACAAGTTATTATCTTGGTTAATATCCTCATTATCAGGCTGAATTGTTGCTTGAGTAGGATAACTTGCCGCATTTGCTGTATCAGACATTTCGGTTGTCGGGGAATTCCCTTCCATGCCATTGAATTTTTTGTAACGTTTTAGAATATCCAATTGAGCCGCATCAAAATTGTCATCCAAGTAATAATTATAATCATCTGAAGAAGGATCGGAAAGCAACTTAGCTTTTGTCTGCGGACTCAAAACGGCATTATTTTTAACCCAACTAACAAAATTGTTGTAAGCAACTTGTTCTTCTGCGTTTTTCCATCCATCAATCCCAACATCTTGATTAAGTCGTGACTGAGGGTCTGTATCAAAGGCATTGATTACGATTTGTTGCGTGGAAACTTTGGACCAAAGTGTTGTGTCTAAATTATCACCGAGGACAGCATCCGAAGGTGGTAATCCATTCTCAAAACTTTTTCTAGAATCAGGAAGAACATCCTCTGAAATATTGCCAAGATTGAAATATAAATCCCCTCCCGTCATAGCCGAATTTGGATTTGCATTTTCAGCATCTTCATTGAAGGGATCTAATACCCAAAATTGAATAAATTCAATGTTAGCAAGCTCAAAATCGTTTGTTGTTAAACCACGTTGAATTCCCCCCCATCGATTTTCAGGATTAATGAATAACCCGGCAGAGTCAACCGTGTTTGTTGTGTCGTAATTGTACATTCCTCTTTCTTTCGGGTAATATGCCAATTCAAGAATGGGAATGTTTGGAATTGACCCATATTGCAACTGTAGATTCGGAAAAATATCTACTTGATTGACCAAACGCATTCGACTATCTGAAAGCATCTGAGGATTTTGTCTAATGTGTTGCGGCGTTAAATTATTTCCTTGATAAAACAAAGGGTCAATGACATACCAAGCAGTATTGGCACGTTTGTATCCTGCAGATAAATCTTTTTTGGTAGCTTCAGGAAATAAATCAGGTTGACCTTGTGGGATGGATGCCAATTTCCAGGCATTTACAGAGCGTAAGTCAATGGTGCTCTGGCTAGCCTCAAAATCGTCAATGTATGACGTTCCCTCTCGGTTTATCGCCCTTGGTTGACCTGGAATTAGATGCGCAACTTCACCAGTCAAAGATAAAGTTGACATTTGATTGGTCGAAATCACAGGCAGTAAATCAACCAGTTTTGTTAGGAACGGTAAATCTGTTCGAATGGCAAAATCAGCTCCAATCACATTGTTTTTAAACGGCTCACTTCCAAAGTCAACTTTTTGAGTCACAGGTCGTTCCATCATGCGCACCCAAGTAGCTCCAATTTTTGCTCGATCACTAAAGCGATATTGGTAATGTCCTCCAATCATTGAGCGAGCTTGAAACCCAAAAACGGAGTTGCTTTCAATCGAGATTTTAATTGGAGTATTCGATTCAAGAATTCCCGAATTTATGATTTTAACTCTTCCTAAATTGTAATCTACGGTGTAATCAGTTCCCTCTACAAGTTTCATTCCTCCCGCGGTAACGCTTACAGCACCTTGTGGAACATTCAGCGCATTTAACGGAATTTCGGAACTAATGGAGGATTGATATTCGCCTTGCAGTGTGAAACGATTTTTACTTGGGATTTGTTGTGCCGCGGTTTTGGTTGAGTCGTAAAGCTCGTAAAACGAAACACGATCAATGGTTGTTTTCGGAATATTAACCGCATCTAATTTCGCTGCAAGTGTTTTTCCAAATGGTTCAATTGTTGAGAAAAAGATACGTCCATTTTTTCGATTGATTGTTCCTCCGTTATCAATTTTATTAGCAATCTGATTAAACGGGGAAAAATCAAAAACTCCATCAGAAAATGGTTGATTGTTTTGATTGATTTTATCCATATCCAATAAGGTCACTAATTGCTGATCCTTAACACCTTCCATTGGAAAATATGGGATATTAATCGACTGATCGGGGTTGTTGTATAGAATATTTATTTTAAATCCGGTTTGATCAACGTTATAAGCGCCAATCGAGTAAACATTTTTCATCATCAAATCCCAAACTTTATTTTTGGGATTTGTAATGGTTGGCTTTAACATTTTAAGAATCAAAGCATCTTGTCCGTCGGAACCATCAGTTGAAAATTCACCGACTTGATAGGTTTCTCCTCTATACGTATATTCATAAGCAACGGCGAGCACTTCATCGTTATTTAAAGCCTGGCTCAAGGATATATAACCTAAAAGGGCATTGTAAGAGAACTCAGCCTCAGTTAATCTTCTTGCATTTTCAACCTTTTCGTATTCAATAGCTTGCTGGAATGGACCGGGAGAATTGATTTGTGCGCTCAAAGTTGTTACGGAATTCGAAAATCCCCGAATCAAAGGTTGATTTGATGCCCATTCGTAAAGTCCATTAGCCTCATTATCAGGTATTTCGTTTGACGCTGCTTTTCCAGGATTTCCTTGCCAGTTAATCTGTTTAGATTCTCCTAAATCAGAGAACGCGAGGATGTTGCGTGTGTTTTCCGTAATGTTCGATCGGTTAGTGACCCAAACTTCAATTCTTGTTATAAAAACTGTGGAATTAACCAACGGAAGCGTTGACATAGCCGTGTCATAATGCTGTTGATGATATAGATTCAAGAAAAAGTGCTTATTTGCCTCGTAGTTGTCTGCCGTCAACTCAAACCGTTGTGTTTGTGCTCTTCCTGAAACATTAATCTCTGTGCGTTTTCCTCTTGATGAGGCGGCAATTAAATCAACTGTTGCTCTTCCGAATTTCAGTTGCGTTTTTGCACCAAAAAGCGTCTGTGAGCCTTGTATTAAACTTGTAGGTAAGTCCAAGGAAACATTTCCCAGAGCTATTTTTTGTAGGATTTCGTCTTCATTTCCCGTATGTTCTATTTTTGAAATGTTTTCGAAGTCAAAAGTAGCTCCTGTATTGTACTTAGCATTTAATTTCAGCTTTGTCCCGATTTGTCCGGTTACTTCTAAGTTGATATTTTGGTTAAAGTCGAATCGGGTAATTCTTCGCTGTCTCATCGGCAGCATAGGATTGTCAATACGAGAATGATTTATACCGAGAAAAAGTTCCAGATTTCCTCCGGGAATGATCTTAATCGTATCTGATCCAAAGAAATTTTTGAATGCTTTGCTTCCAATTTTTATAGGCAATTCAAAATTTCTATTTTCTGCTGTTTCTTCTTCGATGATTTCCTGCCAATCTTGAGTCATTGACTTTTTACGTTCGTACTCGAGGTATTCCTCCAACGTCATCATGGATGGATTTCGAAAATTTAACCCATTTCCTAAAGTTTCAGAGAAAACAAAACCTCTAGTTGAAGGGTCATAGATAATCGATTTTTTCAAAGAGGCAGGGTCACCTAAATCAAAGCTTTGAGGGAGATTTTCTGCCGGATTTAGGGGATTAAAGATTGGAAATGGAAGATCTGGAGTTGTTTGAGCAAAAATGTTATATCCTACAAACAAAAATAGCACCCACAAAAGGTACACTAATTCTATATTTTTAATTTTTAGCTTTTCAATCATTTACAAAAGTCGCAGTGCTTCTTTGATAAGAACTTCAACTGTTTGTTCTCCGGTGTCGATTTTATCCAATACTTTTTCTGCAGACTTCTTATCGAATCCGAGAGAAACCAATGCTGTTAACGCATCAAATCTATTTGTATTGTTTTGGGAGAATATATTTTCATTGGATGAGCTGAATTTTAACACTTTTCCTTTCAAATCAATGATTACTCGTTGTGCTGTTTTTGCTCCAATTCCTTTTATACCTTGAATCGTTCGAACATCTTCTGTTTGAATGGCATTTGCAATATCATCTGTTTTCAAAGAAGAAAGCATGATCATTGCCGTATTTGGGCCTATTCCAGAAACACTTATAAGGTGATTAAACATTTCCCGCTCTTCTTTACTGTAAAAGCCATAAAGCAAATGAGCATCTTCACGAACAATGAGTTTTGTGTAAATTCGAATTGCTTCTCCATCAGAAATTTGAGAAAAAGTATTCAATGAAATTTTCACTTCATATCCAACACCGGAACAATCAATTAGAAGTTCTGTCGGATTTTTTTCAATTAATCTGCCATTTAATAAACCAATCATTTTTATTTGTTTTGCGCATCAATCACTGCAACCTTAACCATATTAGCGATTTCGCGAACGGAGGATCCCAATTGCAATACGTGAATGGATTTTTTTAATCCTACTAAGATAGGACCAATCGCATCCCCGTCAGTCATTTGTTGCAATAATTTATATGAAATGTTGCCGGCTGAGAGATTTGGGAAAATTAGTGTATTTACTTCTTTATTCGCTAGCATAGAGAATGAAAACTTCTCATTCATTAATTCCTCATTGAGCGCGAAATTTGCTTGAACTTCTCCATCTACGACTAAAGACGGATGTTTTTCATGAAGGATTTTAACGGCTGCTGCCATCTTTTCTGAGTCAGGACCCGGGGAAGATCCAAAATTCGAATAACTCAAAAGCGCAATCCTAGGTGTTACTTTCAATTTCCGAATGACTTTAGAAACATTGAAAGTGATTTCCGCAATTTGTTCTGCCGTGGGATTGAGGTTTACAGTGGTATCGGTAAGAAAGAGCGGGCCGCGTTTGGTGTTCAAAATATACATTCCTGAAATCACTTTCACATCTTTTTGCAGACCAACAACTTGAAGTGGCGGTCGAATTGAAGATCGATAACTTCTTGTTAAACCTGTAATCATCGCATCGGCATCACCCTGATCAACCATCATGGCACCAAAATAATTGCGTTCACGCATGATTTGAATCGCTTCGAATTCGGTAAAACCTTTACGTTTTCGTTTTTCGAAAAAAGCCTTTCCGTAGGTTATTCGTCTTTTTTCTTCTTCTTCGGATTTCGGATCAACAATTACTACTTCAGGCAGATCAATCGCATATTCATCAATTAACGCCAAAATACGCTGTTTCTTTCCTAATAGAATTGGGAATGCCACTCCTTCATCGTAGGCCACTTGCGCTGCCTTGAGAATTTTCACATTATCTGCCTCGGCGAAAACAACAGTTTTCGGATTGCTTTGTGCTTTGGAAGTCATATTCCGAACCAGCTTGTTATCGAGTCCTAATCGATTTTTAAGGTGTGTTTCGTATTCCTCCCAATTGGAAATCGGGTGTTGAGCAACTCCTGAATCCATTGCGGCTTTTGCGACAGCCGGAGCGACGTAATAAATCAATCGAGGATCTAAGGGTTTTGGAATAATTTGCTCCCGGCCAAAAGAAATATTCTTTTCACCATATGCTTCAATAACCTCCTCCGGAATTGTTTCTTTTGCTAGAGCGGCGATTGCTTTAACGGCTGCCAATTTCATTTCCTCATTGATACTTGTAGCTCTTACATCGAGCGCTCCTCTGAAAATAAATGGGAATCCCAATACATTATTCACTTGGTTCGGATGGTCAGAACGCCCTGTCGCCATAATGATGTCCTTACGAACTGATGTTGCTTCTTTGTAAGAAATTTCAGGTTCTGGATTAGCAAGAGCAAAAACAATCGGATCATTTGCCATTGCTGCAATCATTTCTTTGGAAACTAGTCCGGCACGAGATAAACCCAAAAAAACATCCGCTTTTCTGAAGGCTTCAAAAAATGAAACATCTTTTTCATGAACGGCAAAAAATTGTTTCATTGGATCCAAATCAGTTCGGTTTTTATGAATCAGTCCTTTGGAATCGAACATGTAAATATGCTCAAGTTTCGCGCCAAGTGTATGGTATAATTTTGCGCATGACAGAGCTGATGCTCCCGCACCTGAAACAACAATTTTAACTTTCTCGATTTTCTTTTTAGCCAATTCAAGTGCGTTCAATAAAGCTGCCGAGGAAATGATGGCTGTTCCATGTTGGTCATCATGCATGATGGGAATATCCAATTCCTCTTTCAGTCTTCGCTCGATTTCGAATGCTTCTGGAGCCTTTATATCTTCGAGATTAATTCCTCCAAATGTTGGAGCTATTGCTTTCACGGTTTGAATAAACAATTCAGGATCTTTGGCATCCACCTCGATATCAAAAACATCAATATCGGCGAAAATTTTGAACAGCAAGCCCTTTCCTTCCATCACTGGTTTTGATGCTTCCGGACCGATGTCTCCGAGACCTAAAACAGCTGTTCCATTGGAAATTACAGCCACTAAATTCCCTTTGCTTGTGTATTTGTAAACATCAGCGACGTTTTCTGCAATTTTCAAACAAGGTTCTGCAACACCCGGAGAATAGGCTAATGATAGGTCTCGTTGAGAGGAATAAGGTTTTGTTGGAACGACCTCAATCTTTCCCGGTTTCCCGGTCGAATGGTATTCGAGTGCATCTTGTTTTCTAATTTTCGACATCTTCATTTAATGAGCTCAAAGATACTAAAAACCTAAGTTCTGTTAAATCAGAACAATTAATTAGAATTTCACAATGAGGGTTCAAAAAACAATAAAATAATTGTGTCTGGAGATTTTGGCATATTATCCACTGTTGAAATCGAAAATACAGTTGTTACGCCTTATTTTGAAGTGGTTTCAAGACTCAAAAGATTTTTGTAAACTGAGCGACATTCGTGAAAGCTAAACTGGTTTTCGATTTTCTTTCAATGTTGAAAAGAAAATGACTCCATATCCAAATGCCACCTGACTTGTACCCATAAAATTTAGTGCGGTTTTAAATATCTGATAATCAGTATTTTTTGTTTTAAAAACACTAATTTTACCGCACTAAGGTAAATTTT
>JBIKSL010000013.1:0-67919 GCA_044348645.1 Crocinitomicaceae bacterium
CGACTGTTGGAACAAGAACATACACCTTTACACCATCAGCAGGAAGCTGTGCTAGTGCTGCAACGATGAGTGTAACAGTAAATCAGTCAACTACCCCAGCGTTTACGCAAGTTGGTCCATTTCGTCGAAATTCAACACCTACGTCCTTGCCAACAAGATCAACGAATGGTATTAGCGGAACATGGAATCCATCAGTAATTTCAACTGCGACTGTTGGAACAAGAACTTACACCTTTACACCATCAGCAGGAAGCTGTGCTACTGCAACAACTATGACTATTACAGTAAATGAGTCAACTACTCCAACTTGTCGAAATTCAAGAGGAAAATCCGTGCCTACAAATAATAATCAATCGGGAACGGATAGGTTATGGACAAATAACAAATTGGTTAATGATTCAATCTCGAAGTTAAACTTAAATATAAATAGTACAAGTTTAAGCATAGAAACCGCATGTGAATCTTACAATTGGAATGGAATAACTTATACAGAATCTGGAACTTATACTTTCAAAACAAAAAATATTTTAGGGAGTGATTCTATAGCTACATTGATTTTGGAGATAAATAAACCTATTAAACCAGTGTTTACACCAGTTGGATCATTGTGTCAAAATGAAATGGAAAAAGTCTTGTTAACAATGTCAAACAATGGTATAAAGGGGACTTGGAATTTATCATCGACTTCAACTGCGCCCTCAGAAAGCTCAACTTATATTTTTATTCCAAATGCAGGTCAATGTGCTTTAAGTACTACCATGTCTATTAAGGTAAATTCTATTCCTAATGTATCTCTGTCTGCATTCAACTCTATTTGTGAAAACACTGGAATTATTAATTTGAATGGAGGCACACCAGTTGGAGGAGCATATTCAGGGCCTTCGATAATTAATAACGCCTTTAATACTTCCATTGAGATTGGATCTTACCCAATAACCTATACATATACAAATTCAAATGGATGTACTTCAAGCGCTACAAAAAATCTATTGGTGACTTCTTGTTCTAGTTCATCGATTGTTGAATTAAATGAAGGTGATATTGTTCTATATCCAAATCCAACTTCAGATATGTTCACAGTTGAGACTAGTGAAGACTTGAATGGGAAAGTATATCTTGTTCAGGATGTAAGTGGCCGTGTCTTATTAACCGGAATTTTAAATATGAATAATACGACTATTGAAGTTTTAGATTTTTCAACTGGAACTTATTATTTCAAGATTTTAGAAACAAATCGAACCTTGAAATTCATCAAGAAGTAGTTCTTGTTATGAAATAACATAAATAATGTGCCTTCAATTAATGATGTTGGAACTTTTAACACATGCATTAATATTTAATAGTTTCGTTTAGTAGGGTGTGTTGAAAAACACGATCCTTTGTATTCAGAATATTCAACCTTTTACGAACAATGAATAGTAAAATAATTTGATGTGTGCTTTTTTCTTGAATTTTGACTAATAAAAATATACTATGGCTTTTGCAAAAACAGTGAATATTAACCACCTCGGAAATTCATTCAAAGAATGGTTGAACGAATAATAAACGGATTTACTACAACTACCCCTATTATTAAGACGGCTAGTGAATGCGTATTATAAAGGAATCAACTCCAAACCTGCGTCCCTTCCGAGCAGTTTTTGCAAATGTCAATTTCTTGTCTATTGTTTAATATCACTTGGCGAAAAGCTCGGTATTTTTGAGATTTCCAAATAGATTTGAAGGAGTTCGTCGCGATATCACCCAAAACGTGCTTAGCATCCTTGTCGAAACAACATGGAACAACTTTTCCGTCCCAAGTAAAAACGCTTCCCGACCACATGCGCCAACAGTGATTTCCGGGATCACCTTTGATTTTATAGGATCCATCTTTTTGCTTAATGTAACGGGAATATTTTTCATTTTCAGGCATCAACGAATTTCCATTTTCGTAATCGTATAATTGTGCAGTTTTTATTCGAACTTCGTTAATTCCAAGTTCATTTGCCAACTCAAACACTTGAGGAATTTCATGTTCATTGGGCTTAACCGCTAGATATTGAAAAATCAAATGAGGAGTCTTTGATTTTAATTTACTTTTAGCTGAAACCAAATTTCTACTTGCTTTTAGAACTTTTTCCAGATTCCCATGAACGCGATATTGCTGGTATGTTTCTTGCGTCATGCCGTCAATGGAAATAATTAAGCGATCCAGCCCTGATTGAACGATTTCTTCTGCTTTTTTCTCGTCGATAAAATGAGCGTTTGTAGAAGTGGAGGTATAAATTTTAGTTTTCTTGGCTTGTTTAATAAGCTCCAAAAATTGCGGATGCAGAAATGGTTCTCCCTGAAAATAATAGTTGATGTAAAAAACACTCTTTTTTACTTGCATCAGCATGTTCTCATGAAGATTCAAATCGATTTTCCCAGTTGGACGCGTAAATTGTTTCAAGCCGCTTGGACATTCCGGGCAGCCTAAATTACATGCCGTTGTTGGTTCAATGCTCAGCGATGCAGGATATCCCATTGACATTTCTCGTTTCGAAATCCTTGAAAAATAAAAACTACTGCGAAGAAGGAATAAATTCCAAATTCGAAATAAATTGAGGTGTCTGAGAATGTTAATCGAATCTTGAAGCGACATGTTGCGAAGGTAACTTAAATCATTTCAAAAAACGTTCATGCGAAGGACTTTTGTGTGCAAGTGGCTGATTTGATAAAACTTATTTGAACATAAAATCAGTTCAGAAAAAACTACAAAAATGAATTCACCAAATATTGAAATTTATTTAGATTCAATAACGGTAACAAAACCATGTTTGTCGATTGATTTTCCACCATACATTTCTCCTTGAATTCGATAGAAATATACGCCATCCGTACAAATTTTCCCTGACTGATCTGTTCCGTCCCAAAGAAAAAGTGGATCATTTGGATCGCGTTCACCAATACGCATGATATTTCCCCATCTATTCAAAATGGTTACCTTGTAATTTTTAAACGCATCAAACGGAAGCACGAATAATTCATTGACACCATCATTGTTTGTTGAAATAACATTTGGAAGCCAGATTTCTAATTCAAAAATTGTGACAATTACCGTGTCGGATGCCTCGCAAAACAAATCATCTTTGACAGTCAAAACAACCTTGTATTTCCCTGATTTACTATATGCATGTTGTTGAGAGGCGTTGGTCAATGAACTAATTTCTTTATCTCCAAAATCCCATTGCCATGAAACGATAGTTGATGAAAGAGCACTCGAGTTATCGGTGAAAACAATCGTTTGTTCAGGGTTAGCACCGTTGGGCGAGGCAGTAAAGGATGCGTCAAGTCCATCATCAAGAACGGTTATCGGTGGTAATTTATAGGAAACCTCACAGCCTAAACTATCAAAAATTGTCAATACCGGTGTGTAAGTTCCAGGAACGGGATAATTATAGAAAAACTGTGTTGAGTCTTGAACGCTTTGACTATTACCCATGGTCCAAAATAAACTATCTACCATCAACGGATTTTTTAGTGTAAATTGAGCCCCTTGAACACATTTTCCGGGCAATTGAACCCAGCTTGGATCAGCACTTGGACCTCCTATGCTAACATACTTTTCAATCAAAGTGTCTGCTTTGCATCCGTATGAATCAGTAACCTCAAGTTTTAGATCGTATGTGCCCGGAAGGCCATAAGAATTTTCGGGATTTTTGATTATGGATTGATCACCATCGCCAAAATCCCATTTCCATTTAGTTATTGATCCAAAGGATGCAGACGAGTCTTTGTATGTGCCAAATAACGGTGGACAAACATATTTCCCATCTGGACCGATCCCTGCTCCAGTAAACGAATAAGAAAGTTTTGCCCAAGGAATTGAGACGGTTACCGGATTTAAAATTGTATCGAGACAACCAAAACCATCTTTTGTGATAAGAGAAATGGTGTGCTTACGGCTTGTTTCATTTGAGGAAATATTATCCTCTTTGAAAACAGTATCGATATTTGAATCAGTCGAAACGAGCACATCATCGACAAACCAACGATATGTCAGAGGGGAAGAACCTTCAGATGAATTCTTTGCGAAAACACTGTCTAGATTACAAATGACGTTATCCACCGTAAAGAATGATTTCGGTTTGATGATGTTAACAGGAACTGGTTGTTTACTGCTACATCCAAAAACATCAGTAACTATAACTTCTATGAAATAACTGCCTTTTGTGGTAAAGACGTGATAGAATGGCGTTTTGGAAGTTGTAATTATTGTATCGTCATAAAAGTTAAATTCATAATAACTTAAAGGTATTCCGCTCATTGAAATAGAGTTGTTTGTAAAGCGAATCGAATCGTTGAGGCAAATGGAATCTCGATCAAAACTTATTGCGGGAAAGGGATTAGGCAGAACTTTAATTTGCTGTGTTGACGTAGCCGAACAACCCACACTATTTTTTACCGTTAAAACAATCGGAAATGTTGTTACAGAAAAAAGATCAGATAAATTGTAGGAATACCCAACAGATTTTCCAGATAGAATCGTTCCATCTCCCATATTGAATGACCAACTGCTAAGATTGTGAGGTGTAGGTAGGGTGTTCCAAGTTATACTCTTGTCGTTTAATAGCAGGGTGTCCTGCGGACAAATCGAGTCGTTACTCATTTCAAAATTGGCTGTTATGTTTGAAACATGAACTGTTATGGTGGTGCTATCTTCACAGCCTGTTGTATAATTGAAAATAACCTGTTTAACCGTGTAGGAACCGTAGTTAGTGAAAATATGAGAGGTATCACCTGAGTTAGAATCATCCAATTTTGGGTCGTCAAAAGTGACATTCGGTGTTCCATCACCCCAACGCCAAATCATCAATAGGTCATCACTTTTTTTTCCATGTTTCGCATCATCTGAGAAATTTACCTTTATAGGTGGAGCTTCATTACAAAACAAGGATTTATCGGGAGAAAACTTTGCAACGGGTGCATTGATATAAATGAGCGAATCTCTTCGAATAGTGTCCCTACAACCCCTAAATTCTACAACCAGTTCAACATCAAAATACCCAGTATCTGACGTAAACTTGTATTTTGGATTTCTGTCTGTTGAAGAACCATCCTTTACAAAATCCCAGAAATACTTTAACTCAGTTGAATCAACCACAGTTGGTGTCGTAACAACATTTGAGGTGAATTTAAAGTCTTTTTTGACACAGTTAATAGTCTTATCAACTGAAAAATTTAAGCTGTTGATTTGTCCAACTGTTATGTATTTCTCTTTGGTTATTTTATTTTTACAACCCGATTGTGTTTCGACAGAAAGACTAACATCAAAGACACCATTCGTATTGTAAATTTGTTGGGGAGGATTTTGTCCGCTAAATGTTTGTCCATTTCCAAAATCCCAATTCCATGAAACGATTGGGTTACTTGAATTAGGAGAAATTGAGCCATTCGAAAAATCAATCGCTAAAGGGTTGCAACCTCCCTTTTTCACAGAATTAAACTGAACTTCAACATCGCTGATTTCTATATAATCTTTGATGACGGTATCTCCAACGCATCCATTTTCAGAAACCATAGATAGTTTAACGTCATAATTTCCATTTACAAAATAAGTGTGAGCTCCAGGATTCAATCCAACAAAAGTTTTTCCATCTCCAAAATCCCATGTAAAAGTTTTTCCATCAACAGAGGAATTTGTAAAATTCACATTCGCTGGAGCACAGTTTTTGGTAACATCAGCAGAGAAACTTGGCTTGGGAGTAGGTTCAATGGTTATAACTTTACTCGCATTTCCGGCACATCCGGAATTGGTGTTTTTGGAGGTTAACAGAATGGTAAAAGTACCTGCTTTATTAAAGGTAAAATTGGGATTTTTCTGATTACTGACACCTAATCCAACGAAACTCCAATCCCATGAATTTGCTCCTGCCGTCGAATTATCTTCAAAATTAACAGGTTGCCCTACACAAGCGACACTTGGCGCATTAATTGCTGTTTGAAAACTTGAAACCACTACTTCTTGTGAGTCTTTCGCCACACAACCATTAAGTGTAACCGTTAGAATGGTTTTATATGCGCCAACAGAAGTGTATGTTTGAGCCGGAGGTGTTTCAGTAGTAGAAGTTTGACCATTGCCAAAATCCCATAAATAATTCGCTCCAATAGCACTTTTGTTTTTATAATTTATCGTCAAAGGCACATTGCACCCTATACCATTCATTTCAAAATCTACAACGGGAGTTGGCTTAACGGTAATGTATGCCGTTTTCAATTCGAAATCAGTATTTCCCAAACTATTCGCGCCGGTTAGCGAAATATTCCTATTTCCTGGTGTTTCAAAAACATGAGTAACAGTTTTTCCATTTCCCTTAAATCCATCACCAAAATCCCACACATAACTCGTTACAGGAGAACTACTTGTTGCAGATGCTGTGAACTTTACGGTGTCACCCACACAGACTATCCTAGTGCTTACTTCAAAGTCGACACTTATCTGACTGTGCGTATAAAAAGCACTGAAAAGCGCAAAAAGAAGGATGAAAAGTCTCTTCATTTCTATTCTTTAACTCGTTAAAATTACGAAAAACTCCAATAAGTTCAGTTGACAATTAAAAAAACAAGGATTAATGGATTTTCTATAGACAAGGCAATTTTTTCAATTGCCTTATATATTTTAGTTATCGCTTAAATAAATTTCCAGTTCCTGAATACTCCCAGTTTGAAGAACCTTAGAAATGGGAACCTGGTTAGATTTCAATTCATTTTCAGTGCTTCTTCCCCATGCGACAACATTTTTCATTTTGGCTAATTCATTGACCGAAAGGAAAGCGCGAACATTCGAAGGGCTTGTGAACACGTAACAATCTACTGGTGCAATTTTTAACGGCTTCAATTTTGTTTTGTAAACCTCAATCAATGTGAATTGATTTGGACTTAAGTACTCCGTAATAGTGTGCAAACTTTCTGAAGAATGAGGAATCAATACCCTGCCATTACCAAGCCAATTTTTGAATTCAAACGCCACCTCGGAAGGATTCCCGGAGTTCGTTCCAACAAAATCAATATGAAGACCAAGATTTTCAAGTTTCAAAGCTGTTTCTCGTCCGACACAGGCAATTTTCTTGGAGGTATGAATCTTTTCTTTATACAAAAAGAATTCTGCTGAACGAATGCTACTGAAAAACAAGACTTCGTATGATTCAGAAACCTGAAAATCTATTGGTTCAAAGAAAATAAGGGATTTTGAAATTAAATTGAGTTGATGACTTTGGCAGAACGAAACCAAACTACCACAATTTTCGGAGTCCCTTGAAATAAAGACGCTTTGAATCAATTAAACTGCTTTTAAATGCTCAACAATGTAGGCAATGACATCGCTTTCTTTATTGTCAAACACGAAATATTTTGAAGCGATTCCCGGATTTTTAGAATAGGAAACATGAATTTCTGTTTCAGTACAATACACGCCGAGCGGCAATTGACAACCACCCTCCATTTGTTTCAAAATAGCTCGCTCAATCTCGATTTGTCCTTGAGTTTTTTTATGATTCAAATGCTTCAAAACAAGGGCTAATTCGACATCATCATTTCTTATTTGCAAACCAAGGACTCCTTGCGCCGGAGCCGGAATGAATTCAGTTGGACTCAATGTTTCGCAGCGCAAATCGGACAAATCCAATTCCAAGCGATTAACCCCTGCTTTCGCTAACAAAATTGCATCATAATATCCTTCTCTCAATTTATTAATTCGAGTTGGCACGTTTCCTCTTAAATCCTTGATAATTAAATCAGGCCGCTGAGCCAAAATTTGCGATTTCCTTCGCGCAGAAGAAGTTCCGATGATGGCATTTTGTTTCAAGTTCCAAATTTGTTTTTCATCAACGCATTCTTTCCGAAATAACAATAATTCAGATGGATCCTCTCGATCCGAAACCGCTCCGATTGTCAATCCTTTTGGAAATGTTGTTTCCAAATCTTTGTGCGAATGAACAGCAAGATCAACTTGATTTTCCAATAATGCTTGTTCGATTTCCTTTGTAAAAAATCCTTTCCCCTCAAGTTTATCGAAACTCAAATCTTGAATTTTGTCTCCTTGCGTTTGAATGATATGAATTTCAACTTCTTGACCTAATTTTTCGAGCGAGAACTTGACAAAATTGGCTTGCCAAAGAGCCAAATCGCTTCCCCGGGTACCTATTCGAATAATCCGCTTTTTAGGCATTTTCTAAGATGATTTTCTTAGCTAATCGCATCGGACCGCTAATGTATTTTTTCTCCATGTAACCAATCACTTTCTCAAGTACTTCTCGCGATTGAGGGTCTAGGTTTTCGATGTCTTTGCGGAAAACCTCATTCATGGCAGCTGATTTAATCGATTTTATTTGTTTTGGAACTTCACTCATCGCTTTTTCGACGCTTCGTTCCTTTAAAAGAGAAAAAAACTCGTCGCTACCAGCACTCAAAATTTCCTCCACGTATTTAATCTCTTTCGTTCGCTCTTTCAAGTTTTGGTTGGAAATTATTTGCAGATGAGAAACTGAAATATAATCAATTCTATGGTTTTCAATTATTTCAGGATCCAAGTCTTGCGGAATGGCTAAATCGATGACGATTTTCTTATTCTTCTCTTCGACAAGCAAGTTATCGTATATCTCTTTGGTGATAATGTGATTGTCTGCACCGGTGCAAGTAATAATAACATCGAATCCGTTTTTATAATTTTTCAAGTCAGCCAAAGCGTATGGAATGCCTCGAATCTCATCTGCTAATATTGATGCTTTTTCGAAAGTTCGATTGAAAACAACAAAATTCTTGAACCCGTGCTTTTTGAGAAATCTAGCCATTGTTGTGTTAGTAACGCCCGCACCGATTAATAAAACTCTTGCCTCAAGCGGAATATTTAATTTTTTGAGTTGATGATAAGCTAATGAAACAACAGAAACTGGCTTGGAAGCGATACTTGTTTCAGTATAAACTTTTTTGGCAGTCTGAATCACCTGTTTAAGAAGTAATCGAATTAAATCACCTGTTAAATTTGCTTCTCGACATAATTCATAGGCGTTTCTAACTTGCGTTATGATCTCTCTTTCACCAACAATCATAGAATCAATCGATGAAGCCACGGCGAGCGCGTGATCAATGGCATCACATTCTGCGTAGTGCTCAGCATGACTCGTAAATTCAGAAATTTGTTCATCAGTAAAATCAAAATAAAGCGCAGAAAGAAGCAAAGAAGTATGCTCATCTTTCCATTCAAAATCTGAAACAAAAGTAAATTCAACCCGATTACAAGTGCTAAGAAAACAGAGCTCAGATATACCTAATTTGGATTTTAATTCACGTAAACGTTCCGGTTGATCCTCTCTATCGATGTGTAACAATCCAATTTTGCTTACATCTAAATTTCGATGAGTAAAGGCAAGTATGTTTAATCCGGTCTGCACAAATTTTCAATCTATAACGCAAATTTCGGTGCAAAGCAGCTATTTTATGTCATAGAAATGTCATAAATCACTATTTAGATTTTTTTTAAACAAAAAATTATCCAAGTAATTAAAACGTGTATTGGTTTCTTAAGCAAGAATAAAGTATATCACACCTTTTAAATATCTGCCTTCCAGCGGTTTGTCATGTTTTCGAAAAGGATTCAATAGCTGAATTTTGCGGCGCTTGTTAAATCTCAACGACACATTAAAAGATTTTTGAAATAATTCAAATAAGTTGGAATTGTAAAACATAAGTTGATTAAAATCAAACTTTTTGTTGTTGTCATTGGCTAGTTTTATGTCATTGATTTTTTAAATGAAATTTCTTATCCATATCGTAATCATTTTTGTTTTTGCAGGTTGTTCAAAAAAGCGTGAGTCTACTAAACCTCATTATGAAAATATGATTGAGGCAGTTTATGCTTCAGCAACCATTTTACCCGAGGGATATTACAAAGTAAATGCTTCGATTTCGGGTTATTTGGATGAAGTTTATGTTCAGGAAGGTGACCTTGTAAAAAAGGGTGACTTACTTTTTGTGATTTCAAATAAACCGATTCAGCTGACCGAACAAAATGCGGAACTGGCTTATCAATTGCTTAAAGATTCTTATTTCGGCCAGGCGAATTTGATTGATGAACTAAAATTGAGTTTGGGTTCGGCGCAGGTGAAAATGCAAAATGATTCCATAAACTACGCTCGATTTTTTGAACTTGATAGAAAAAACGCTTGTTCCAAATCAGAGTTAGACAATGCGAAAATGATGTTTCAAATGTCGAAGAACAGTTTTCTGAGTCTAAAAAAGCAAATTGCCCGAAAGGAAATTGAATTAAAAAACCAATTGACGCAATCCAAAAATAATTTGAGTGCTTCTTCACTTCGAACAGGAGATTATTTTATTCGGTCAAACATGGACGGAAAAGTGTTTCAAGTCAACAAGGAAAAAGGTGAAATGGTTTCTCTTCAGGAACCTTTGGCGATTATCGGTGATCAAAATCGATATTCCATCGAAATGTTGATTGATGAAGTCGATATTTCAAAAGTTGAATTGGGACAAAAGATATTGGTAACGCTTGAAGCCTATAAAAATCAAGTTTTTGAGGCTGTTTTGACTGAAATTTCTCCCAAGATGGACGAGAAAACTCAAACTTTTAAAATCAAGGCAAGATTCACGAAACCTCCCAAAAAACTATACATGGGATTAACCGGAGAAGCAAATATTGTGGTAAAAGAAGGAGTGAAATCACTTGTCATTCCAGCGGATTATTTGTTGCCTGGAAATATGGTTGAAACTGAAAGTGGAAAAGTGAAAGTGGAAATCGGACTAACAAATTGGGATTATGTCCAAATAATATCAGGTATTGATCAAAACACAGTTATTTTAAAACCCGAAAAATGAAGTTGAAGCTAATGCTCTCCATTTCCAAAACGCATTTGCTTTCGCGTAAGAAGCAATCCATAACGGCTGCAATGGGAGTTATGTTTGGCATCGGAACGTATGTCATCATGATGGGGTTTATGGAAGGCTTAAATGGATTGCTGGATGGGTTAATTCTCAACCGAACACCCCATATACATTTATACAATGAGGTTTCACCAACTGCCATTCAACCAATAGATCGAGTTAGTGATTACGACCAAAAAATTCGGTTTGTAAATTCCATAAAACCAAAAAAAGCCCAATCGAAAATTCACAATGCGCTGCCAATAATTGATTATTTGAATCGTCAATCCTATGCATTGGGAATTACACCGCAAGTGAAAGTGCAGTCCTTCTATCTTGGGGGTTCCACTCAATTAAATGGTGTTTTAATTGGAGCGGATGTCGAGAAAGAAAAGTCATTTTATCATTTGTCTGATTATATTTTAAATGGAACCGTGGAGGATTTAACGAGAACTGATAAAGGAATTCTTTTGGGGGCTGGTGTTGCAAAAAAATTGGCTTTAAAAGTTCATGATTTTGTTCAAGTTACCTCAAAAACTGGCGAAGTAATAACGCTTAAAATTGTAGGTTTTTTTCAAAGCGGAATGTCGGAAATTGACAATGTTCAGAGCTACGTCAATCTCAAAATGGCCCAGCGTATTTTTGGCGAATCGAAAGATTACATCACGGACATTAACATCAAACTCCAAGACATTGAACTCGCACCTGAAATTGCCAAAAGTTTGTCCAAGAAATTCGCTGTTACCGCCACGGATATTCAAACCGCGAATGCTCAATTTGAAACTGGTTCAACTGTTCGAACCTTGATTTCATATGCTGTTTCAATTACCCTATTGATTGTTGCCGGATTTGGAATCTACAACATCCTCAATATGCTAATTTTTGAAAAAATGAACGACATTGCCATTTTGAAGGCGACTGGTTTTTCTGGGTTAGATGTGCAGTGGATTTTTATGAGTCAAGCGATTATTATTGGTTTGGTGGGAGGGTTCGCCGGCTTGTGTCTTGGATATGGTGTTTCCGTAATTATTGACAATACATCTTTCGAAACGCCAGCGCTTCCGACTATCAAAACCTATCCCATCGATTACAATTTGAAGTTTTATTTCATTGGGGTTACGTTTGCGCTGATTTCTACTTTTTTTGCCGGTTGGTTTCCTTCTCGAAAAGCGCTAAAAATAGATCCCGTTGATATAATTCGAGGACAATAATGGAAACCATATTAGAAGCAAAAGGCATTTCGAAGTTTTTCCATGTTCCCGATGAGGTTCAGGTGTTGGATAACGTTTCCTTTTCCATGAACAAAGGCGAGTTTGTTTCAATCATGGGGAAATCTGGTTGTGGTAAGTCTACTTTGTTGTATATTTTATCAACAATGGATAGCGATTACACTGGAGAATTGTTCATCGATCAAAAGTTGGTTACCGGTCAAAGTCCAAATGCCCTTGCGCACATTCGAAATGCGAACATCGGTTTTGTATTTCAATTTCATTATTTATTGGCTGAATTTACAGTTTTGGAGAATGTGATGTTGCCCGCAAAAAAGTTGGGTTTAAAGTCATTTAAAGAAATAGAACATGACGCGATGGAGAAATTGCGAATTCTCGGCATTGAAGATCAAGCGTTGAAACTTTCGTCTCGCATTTCTGGAGGACAAAAACAGCGTGTTGCCATTGCCAGAGCGTTAATTAATCATCCAACCATCATCATGGGTGATGAACCAACCGGGAATTTAGATAGTAAAAACGCCAATGTGGTGTTCGATATTTTTAAGCAATTAACTTCCGAAAATAATTTATCTCTCCTTGTTGTAACCCACGATGAAGACTTCGCCAAACGCACCGATCGAATTATTCAAATGGGTGATGGGAGGATTCTCCGTTAGTTTATACTTTTAAGGAATTAAAATTTTCCAGTTTAGATTATCGCTTTAATTACAAGAGGCTGAAAATTAACAAAAGGTGCTAATTTATTAATTAAATAGTTTTTAGTGAATATCTTAATCTATTAATAGAGATTGATTACTGATCAAAATATCCTTAAAGTTCTGTTTATTCATGTCCCTTTCCGTTGCTGATACAACAATCTTTTTCGTGCTTTGCTCTGCAATCATTGGAACAGAATACTTTGGGTTTAAAGTGTAAAACACTTGAATTTTTTCCTGAAGAACGTTCAAAACAATGGCATTCGTCAGTTTCTACCCGATTGCCATATTTTATTTGTTTGTTGCACCATTGGCATGTGATTAGGTTATTATTTTGTTTTTCAATTTCGTTTAATTTTTTCTGCAATACATCCTCCACTTCTTTCTGAGCCTCTTTAAGTGAGTATACTTCTTTACCAGATTCGTCCTTGTAAATTATATTTCTATATTCTCCAAGTTTTTCCTTATTTATTAAAAAATCTACCATCACTTTACCATTGTTGTATAAAGCAAAGTCGCTTGATGCAACACTTCCCTTGTACCAAACTCCGTTAGTTTGCATTGAATCCAGTTTGTAATTTATTTTACAATATATTCCATAACCATTTAAATCTGATATTTTCCCACCTTTGGATCGTATTGTTTTAATATTTTCAGTGTCTGAATCACTAAATTTCCCAATATGATAAATCATTAGAATGCCACCATTGTCAATCCATCTTGGAACTAAGCTCTTCAAGTCAAAAACTTTAAAATTTGGTGAATTGTAGAAGGATATTGCTTCTCCAATTGGAAATCCTTTTATAAAATTTGCTTGGACAGCAACTTTCCCATCAGCATACATAAACTGAGAAGAACCATCAAGTAAATCATCTTTAAAAGTTGAGATGATCATTGGAAGATCACCATTATGACCATTTTTATTAACATCCCAAATTTTAGCAGTTCCATTTCTCTTACCTTCTAAATAGTTATATTCCGCTACAAGTTTTGTAGTGTCAAATAAGTTGTCGCTTATTGCAAACAAACGATATGAACCTTCTATTTTGTATTTCTTTTTTGAGTCGTCGTAAATCGCGTTGTAATGTTCAATGGATAAATTGTTCGTATTTAAATCAATTAAATTCTTTCCTTCGTCTTTGCTTTCTAAAAACGAAAAATCATTGTAGCAAGCTGGTTTTAAAGTATACTTTAAGCATCTGATGGATTTATTACCATTGTAAATATAATAATAGGGTAATCCATTTTTCTCTAACATTAAAACCTCGGAAACTATCCCGTTTTTGAATGCAATTTTTGGAACCAAAGTAAATTTTAAATTTCCGTATTGTCCATTCGAAATGGGTGTAGGATATTGAAGTATTTGATCTTTAATTCTTCCGTTTTCATAATCTAGGCTAACGAATCCTTCATTATTATCTGAATCAATGAATGTAAGAAAATCGATTTTACCATTAATTTGATCATTTACATAATTTCCTTTGATAATATCCTCTCCAATCCCTGTGTAATATGCGTTGCCATAATTACTCTGAAATTCTTTTAATAAAAATTGAGAAAATGAAAATTCACCTTGTTTTTTTCCATCTGCATATTTACATTGTTCAACAAAGTATTTCTTTTTTGGGTCAAATTTTTCTGACACTTCGAGCTTCATTAATGAATTACTCCAATCTATTAATTTGGTATTTGGAAAATAAACAAATTTATCTTTCAAGCGATAATATATTTTTGCCTTTCCTTTGCTCTTTGGGGGATTCACTTCTATTTCTGGTAATTTTTGAAGAAATGCAAAATGACTGATTAGGCAAGCAATAAACAAGAATAGTAATTTTTTCATTTTTCTATTTTTTAAAAATTAAACAATACCCCACAACTTCCTTACTTCAGAAGCTTTATCAATATTCCTTGTTTCACTTTATCTGTGAGTTTTATTCATGACCCTTGCCGTTGCTTATACAACAATCTTTTTCATGCTTGGCTCTGCAATCATTGGAACAGAAAATTCTCGGCTTAAAATGCAGAATGCTTGAGCTTTTTCCTGTTGAACGTTCAAAACAATGACATTCATCAGATTCTACTCGATTTCCAAATTTAAATGGTTTATTGCACCAAAGGCAGTTGACTTCTAAATTGTTTATTTTCTCTATTTCTTTTTTGATTTCGGCTTCTTTTTCAGAATTATATTTGTTTAAATTCGTTACTTGTTTACCAAAAGAATCGAACATTGAAACATCAAACGGCTTTGTATCAGTAATAAACATTGCCATGACTTTACCGCTTTTGTAGAGATAATAAAAATTTGAATTGACAACAGAAACTTTACCTTCAGGTGCATAAACTAATTTAGAGAATAAATAATACCCTGTGGTATCAGAAGATAATATTTTACCTCCTTTTTCCT
The DNA here is from genome assembly GCA_044348645.1 of Crocinitomicaceae bacterium. Lineage (GTDB taxonomy): Bacteria > Bacteroidota > Bacteroidia > Flavobacteriales_D > Crocinitomicaceae > UBA952. The sequence goes on from JBIKSL010000013.1 coordinate 15,225, forward strand.
GAATTTTATTTAAAATCCCAAACTTCATTTCCTCCGATTTTTTAGAATTATCAATTTCTTCTAATTTCATAGATTGAACCACAGGGCTTGGCAAAACAACTCTTTTTTTAATACCCGAGTTGGAGTAATACCATGAATCAAATGAGTTTGAATTGAAGTATGTATTTAAATTTCCTGAAAGTATACCATTTTGAAAATAAGCCTCCATAGAGACTTTTCCATCTTCAAAATAGGTTTTTGAATCTCCATACAGATAGCCATCTTTATAATTATCTGTCCTAATATAATTTGTATCTGCTTCAAAAATTTTGGTATATATCTGACTAGGGCCATTTAAAAGGTCATTTTTAAAATTAAAATCGTAATTTATTCTTTTACCAGTTTTTTCGTAGTTATAATCCTTGTTCATAAATACATCTTCAATATAAAAATGAGCTTTACCTTCTCTCAGACCATTTTTAAATTGGCAAATAGCTAATAGATTATTTTTTGAAGTATCAATGTTATTGAAATTTTCATTTAAATATTTATTATCAAATGGAATAAGCATATACTGACCAAATGAAACTAATTTATCATCTGTTTTGAAATGTTCAATACCGCGCCAAGTATTGACTAAATCTTTAACAATTTCCTTTAGATATGTATTTTGAGTTATAATGGCATCAGCCCAAACATCATTAACTTTTTGGGTGATTTCAAAACCACTATTCAAACGTGCAATCTTGAAATTCCCGCCTATTTCCATTTGTTGTAATTTTCCATTTTTAAATTTTATATATTGCGGAGGTAGTTGATTTTTAGTTGCGTTAGGTATAGAAACATTTTGATCAACTATGGCCCCATGAGAATAATTAATTTTTAACCAACCAAAATAATTTTTTACGTTTCTATCAGAATCAAATTCTGTTGCTGTATATGTTGCTATTTCCCCATCTAAATTATCTTCAAGATATTTCCCTTCGATGACTTTTATAGGTTCCAAGCTATAACCGGATTTACTTATTTCCTCAATGGAAATAATGAACTCCCCATCTTTTTTTCCGAAATCATTATATCTACATTTTTCAACAAAATATTGCCCTATTGTCGGTTTAGCAATTTCTATAATTGAATTTTTAAGGTCTAAAAGTTTTGAAGACGGATCAAAATACTTCATTTCAGATTTAGAACCTATTTTGTAGTATATAGTCCATTTTCCTTCTCGTAATCCTGTTTTTTTGTTAATTTTTCCTTGAGCAAATGCTATCAATGGTAAAATGAATAAAGCCGATAAAATAAAATTCTTCTTCATATAATATTCTTTTTGTATTTATAATTAAGTATTAAGACTTTGATGGGCTTCGAAAAATTCGGCGAGATTTTGAAAGTATCTATATCCTTCTACAAAAGCACCCCTTCTCCTATATTGAAGATTCAAATGATTACAACCACCAATAATTGGTTCCAAACTTACTAGTTGGAAGTTAACCGAATCTAGCATACTTCTAAATTCTTGTAAGTCAACCTTTATTTCGTTTCGTAATCCTCTTGTTCCTGTAATACGATTATCACCGTCATAATTACAAATAATAGGCTTTGAAATTACTTTTCCTAGATAATAAAGTTGATCCAAATAATTGACAGCGAGATATTCGACTTCCTTTAAGTCATAATTCATTGGACACACATAATAATTATACAATTTAGTTGTGTGGGTGGCAAATGCTCCGCTAACAACCATTACTCGTTCTGGCATAAGTTGTGAATTTTCAAGCAAATTTATGTTGAAACCCGTGAAAAAACCGCCTTTATTTCGGGTTATATGTCCTTTATTAAATTATTTTGCTACTTTTGAGGATAAAATAAACGAAGATGAAAGAAGCTATTGAAAACATCAAGAAATTCAGGGAGTTGAAAAACATGACGCGTGAAGACCTTGCTGATCGTTTGGAAATGAGTCTTTCGGGCTACAGCAAGTTGGAGCGTGGAGAAGTGGAATTAACCGTCAATAAACTATATAGAATCGCTGAAATCCTTGAAATATCGGTGTCACAGATTCTTAATTTTGATGCGTCGCAGATTTTTACAATGACGAATAATCAAAATGCTTTCGGCTACATTCGTGAGCAACATAATGCATATAACGACGAATACAAAGACAAATACATCAAGCTTTTGGAGGCGGAAGTGGAGCGGTTAAAAAGTGGTAGGGAGTTGATTGCGGATTGCGGATTGCGGATTGCAGATTAGTGGATTGCGGATTAGCGGATTGAAGTTTGCAGATTGGCAGATTCTCTCCTAATGTCATAACATCCTGTAATCCTAAAGTCATTCGTCACCTAGTCCTTTGTCACCCAGTCCTTTGTCATTACCTCCTAAAATCATTCTCTCCTAAAGTCCTTTGTCATTACCTCCTAAAATCATAATATCCTAGAATCCTAAAGTCCTAACTTCATCAAGTCATGTCATTCTCTCCTAAAATCATTCCCCCCTAAACTCCTAAAATCAACCATCAAAAAGTCGCCTGCCAAGCATTTCTATTCCCTACTAATTTCATCATAAACCATTCCTCTTTTTTCAAAAAAAGTAATTAACTTTGATATAGCCTTCTGAATATGACAGCAATTGAACTAAAAACATTTTTAATGCACCGAATCTCGGAGATTAATGACGTCTCTTTTCTTAAAGCAATTAAAACGATTCTTGATTCAAAAACGAATAAGGAAATTCTCAAATTGACTGATGAGCAGACGAATGAAATAATGAAGTCAAAATTAGAAATTGAACAGGGATTGCACACGGCACAAGAAAATATTGATCTTGAAGTTTCAAATTGGGCAAAGGTAAAATAATTTGGTCTCCTTCGGCAAAATCCAAACTTTTCGAAATATTGGATTACTATGCTTCACGAAATAAAAGTAAGTCATTTTCAATTAAGTTATTTAATCGATTTAAGAAGGATTTATCAAGTCTTCTAAAGCACCCGGAATTAGGTTTAAAAACTGAATTAGATTCCGTTCGTGGATTGATTATTCAGAATTTTATTTTTTTCTATGAAGCCCGCGGGAAAGATATTATTATCCATACGTTATGGGACTCAAGACAAAATCCTGATGAATTGCATAAAAAAGGAAGTTGAGATCGTGGATTACAGATTAGCAAATTGACTCCAAAGTGTGAATGTCATTCGTCATTCCGTCCAAAAATCCTACAGTGTTTATATCATTTATCATGCAGTCATTCATTATTCCCTTCCAGAGCGAACTTGCTCAGCGTGCCAATGTTTCTCTTGGAAGTTATAAGCGATTTGAATCAAGCGGTCAAATTTCATTGGAATCACTACTGAAAATCGCATTTATTTTGGGAAGATTGAATGATTTTGAAACGCTTTTTCAGTCAAACAAACTGAAAGATATCGAGAAATTATTCAAGTAATTTGAGATGGGTCAAGAAAGAATAAAAGTTTCGTTGGATTTTGGAACTTCTACTGTTGAGGTCGGAATGCTTGTCGAGTAAGATCAGCAAATATATTTTCGATATGAGCCTTCATTTTTGGAAAGTGACTTGAATATTTCTCCAATTAAATTGAAGAAAATGACAGAAATAATTCCTGCGCCCAATGAACCTTTTGATGGAATATTTGGTGCGTTCAACAAATTACCGAATGGTTATTACTTTTCTAACTCGAAAATTTCCCTCAATTCTTTATTGCTTAATTCCCCGATCCAATTTTCTCCAGTAGCGACCGTTAGAACAGCTAATTGTTTCTTATGTTGAATCATTTCGTTGATTTTTTCTTCAAATGTGTTTTGAGTAATGAATCGGTGAACCATTACATTTTTCGTTTGACCAATTCGGTATGCCCGATCGGTTGCTTGCGCTTCAACAGCTGGATTCCACCAAAGATCGTAGTGAACAACATGGTTGGCCGCTGTTAAATTTAATCCTGTTCCGGCAGCTTTTAGCGATAAAATAAAAATTTGATCAGCAGAAATTGTTTGAAAACGATTCACCATTTCATTTCGCTCTTTAATACTGCAACCACCATGATAAAACATCGGATCTTCACCAAAACGTTCACGAATAAAATGTTGCAGCAAATCACCCATTTCCTTGTATTGCGTGAAAATGAGTACTTTTTCACCGCCATCAACGATTGCATCCAATAGATCAAACAAAAGTTGCATCTTTCCGCTCAGTTCTGGAATGAGCACTTTATTTTTCAAGTAATTTGTTGGGTGATTACAAATTTGCTTGAGCGCCAACATCATTTGCAGCACCAATGCGCGCTTCACAAACATGGCTTTTGCGTCGTTTTCTACTATTCCCTCAATATCTTTCATGGCTTTTTGCAGTGTTTCTTCATACAAACTTGCCTGTTCCTTTGTCAATGTTGCAAGTGCATTCATTTCAACCTTGTCTGGTAAGTCAGAAATGATACTTTTATCAGATTTAAGTCGTCGCATGAGAAACGGAGAAGTGGTTCGTTTGAGCAAATTAGCTGCTTGTTCATCATTTTGCTGTTCGATTGGAATGGAAAATTGCTGATTGAATTCTTTTAATGAACCCAAAAAACCACGATTCGAAAAATCCATGATGCTCCACATTTCACTCAAGCGATTTTCAACCGGTGTTCCACTCATGGCAATGAAATTTTTTGCCGGAATTGATTTTATTGCTTTCGCTTGATTGGTATTACTGTTTTTGATATTCTGTGCTTCATCAATAATCAACGTTTGCCACTTATTTTTCTTGAGCAATTGTGAATCGCTTCGAACAATGCCATAACTTGAAATGAGAACATCGAACTTCTCATCTTTATCGAGGTTTCGCTGTGTTCCGTGGTGAATTTTGGTTTTTAACGTGGGAGCAAATTTCTTGATTTCAGATTCCCAATTAGACAACAAACCAGTGGGCGCAACAACCAAAACTTTTTCATTTTCTAGTGCTCCTTCCTCCTTAAATTTAAGAATGGTGGTAATTACCTGTAACGTTTTCCCAAGCCCCATGTCATCGGCTAAAACACTACCAAATCCTATTTTTGAATTGCGATACATCCAAGAATATCCGCGTTTTTGATAGGGGCGTAAACTTGCCTTAATGTTCGTTGGCAATTCGATTTCCTCTTGTTTTGTGAGTTCATCAATTATAGCTTGTGCCTCATCCGTTAATCTTATTGGATTTCCTTTATACTCTCCTGATAAAGCTGTTCGGAACAATTCAAACGAACTCATTTGTTTTTCATTCGTAAAGAAATTGAATAGCTTTTGAAGTTCGCCTTCCTCAACATAAATATACTTGGATTTGTATTTTATTAATCCTTTCGATGTCGCGAGTAGTTTTTTGAATTCATCAATTTCAATTATCGTGTCTCCCAGTGCAACTTGCCAATTAAAAGAAAATAGATCATTCAAGCCAAAGAAACTTGAGTTTTTTTCATTCTTTTTTATTTGTACTGTGGCTTTGGGTTTTAGAATTTCTTCCAACGATTTTGGCAATAGTATATCCAAATCCAGCAGCCTTATTGCAGGAATAATTTCTAAAATGAATGGAGCAAAGTCTTCTTCGATGAACTGAATCGGTTTGTCGGCAAGTTCGTCGATGTAAGAATTCAGTTGAGGAATAAAGGGTGAAATTTGCGTAAGATTACTTAATACATCGAAACGGATTGAATCAAACTCCTTGTCCTTTAAAATATTTTTCAACGGAATCGGCTCCAATTTTCCTGATTTTTTATCCCAGATATTTACAGACATTGAAAAACCAAAAAGCGATTCCTCAATCACAATTTGCGCGCGATAGAAACCAAGTGTTAAGGTGTATTTCTGAATCCAAGATAAAATTCCTCCAGCCAATGATTCCTCTCCCGGGTTGATAAAAGAATAGTTCTTTTTGTTGAAGAAAATATTTACAAAAAGGTCTTCGCAACGTTTCTTGTCGAGCAAATTCACTAGTTCTGTAATAAACAAACTGAGTAAATTAAACCCTGTATCAACATTAATTTCTATCGTTTTGTCGTTTTCTTTCCAAAGAAATGTATTCGGAGGCAACATGTCATCTAACTGATTGACTAAATTCCTTACAGGCTCACTGATCATTGCTGGCAACCAACGGATGCTGTATGATTTATCTTGAAGTTGAATAATTTGCGGAACAATCGCGCCATTTGCAACAAGGTTAATCGAAAGATTCAGAAAAGAATGAAGTGAAGCCGTTGAGGGTTGGTAATCTTTTTTTCGATTGGCAGGAACTTGGATTAATTGCTTTAATAAATCCAAAAAATTATACTCTTTCGTATTAATCAACACCTTTGTCTTGTGATTTTCATCAATCAGAATTCTTTGCTCGTCGCGTCGATCTATCTTTTTTCCCGTTTCATTTTCAGTAAGATACCAACTCCAGTTGTCTTTTCCTTGCATAATTCGCTGCATCGATCGAACAATTCCGTTGAGTTTATTGGAGTATTTATCTTTAAAATTTCCTTGCCCTTGATAAAACGCCGGGTAATCAGTCAAAAGTTTAGATAAAGACTCATGAATGTTTTCCAGCTTGGAAAAGGGTAATTTGCGATAAGTTGCATTTACATCAAATTCCCTAGCTGTTTTTTTCTTCGAAAAGTACAATTCAGAAATTTTCGGAATGGAGATGCTTTGGGTTGATACATGGATACCTCTTTTTTCAAATTCTTTTAGGAGATCGAGATTATGCAAATTGAAAACAAGAAACGGATTATTGTCAATTTCGGTGGAAAGCTTGTAAACCACGGCTGCCAAATGTTTGCACGGAACCGCCCAATCAGGACAGGAGCATTGCATTTTGAAATCCGTCCATTTTCTTGGAAATACTTTCAAATTGTGTTTCTCGGCAATTGTCAACACCTCGGAATCTAATTTTCGATTAAGCATATTGGAGATAATGCTCGGTTTTGTTGCTAAATGTGTGATAAATTCGCTTAACTCAGGATCAAAAAAAGGAGGTAAAATAATGTCTACTTTGTAAGGTCTTGGCCTGCTTCCCGAAACCTTGGCAGAAACAACGTTATCTTTTATTTTAATGGATTCCACGGCTCCATTTTTGGCATAACTTCTACCTCGTGGTAAACGATTATCGTAATCGATGTCACTCAGTGAGTTTAAAAACTGTTCTCCCCACCATGTTTTTCCGAATTGATTAGTTGACATAATTTGAACGAAAAAAAAACTTAATAAATTCAAACAAATATAAAATTGCTTAAACCTCAGTTTACGATTTTTTTTGAGAATTTATCACCAATTATAAAGGCGGAATTTGAGTTCAAGAATGTTTTTCATTCTAGAATTAGAACAATAAGTTTCGTTCAATCTGAATTATAACTTAATACGGAAATTACAGATTGAAACTAAGTTCAAATGACTTAGTAAACTTTGTATTTTCAATTTCAACAAGCTTTGGCAATGCATAAATCTCGAAACACAATTATTTTATCATATTTTCAACCCTCACAACGGAATTCTAGTAAATAATCCGGGCTAAAAACGAATTTGATTAACCCTAACTCTTCTTAGAGGTAATGTAAACGCCGGTAAAAATAAAAAGCATGTAACCGATTTTTTCCAGTGTAATTGTTCTGGAATAGTCGTCAGACCAACCCAAAATCGCAAAAAGCCAAGCGAATAGAATCACCATTATAGGTTGGGTATAAATATAGGAACTCGAAACAGTTGGACTTAAGTATTTCAGACCAAACATAGTGAGCAAGTAAGTAAGAAAAGTAACCCCCACAATCACATAGCCAATTTTGAAAAAGATTTCGGATGTGAAAGTCGAATAATTAGTGCTTAGAAATTGAGGAATCGTCGGTGGAAACAGCAAAACAAATATTAATCCAAATGAAAAAACCCAGGTAATTACTGTAATTGGTTTGTATCGTTGCATCAAGGGTTTAACAATCACAAGGTAAATGGCGTAACTCAAGGAATTGATAAACAGAAATAAATCACCCAATGAAGAGTCTCCTTTTCCGGTGGCACCTTTCAATGTCAGCAAGATGGCTCCTAAAGCTCCTAAAGCAATTCCGAATGCCCTCAACATCGTAATACGCTCGTTCAATAAGATGAAAGATAACACAACTACCATAATCGGATTAAGCGCCATGATGATTCCAGAATTGAAAGCCGAAGACAAATTCAATCCATGGAAAAAAAACAACTGATTAATGGCAACACCAAAAAGTCCACAAGTAATTAGACGAGGGAAATCCTTTTTCTGAATTTTTTCTTGACCAGTAAATGAAAGTAGCAACCAAAACAATGCCGTTGCTCCCAATACACGAAATAAAATGAATACGTTTGGTGAAAGAAATTCAGGCATTACGCCTTTTGCCAAAACATGACTCGCGCCGTAGAGCAAATTGACGAAAAGTAAAGCGAGATGAGCCCTTAAGTTTTCAATTTTCATTTCCCAAAGAAATTCCAACGTGTTCTTAAAACGGTTTTTCTAAATTCATCTAACTTTTCTGTCACATTGGCTTGCTCAAATTTCTTGAATAGTTTTGCAGTTCCTTTTCCTTGTTTGTAATCCATCTCGTCTTCAAAAATTGGAATCACCGCCAAGAAATGAATTGTTTTTTGTTCCAATTTAATTGGGGCAAGTTCCTGTGCTAATTCTAAGGGACGGGCAATTATGAAGTGATTTTGAAGCATTTTTTCAGACAACTGAACTAGGGGTTTTCCCGTAGCGATGGTGTGACCGTTTCCAAACCACGAATTTCTTGAAATGACATGATTTTTAAGCTTTTCCAGCCAACGATATATCCAATTCATCAACGGATTTTCTAAATCATTCAAATCCCAATAACTCGGTAAGTAAAAATAAAGTTCATTGAATTCTTCACCAATGTGTTTTTCGTGAACGTTCATTTTGAATTCTGATAATCCAGTAGTAAGCAAGATTTTATTTCCGTTTTTATTCTTTGGCGTAATTAGTGTAAATTGACCGAATTTATTATGAAGTGATGAAATTTCATCAGCTGAAAAACGAGAATTCAACTGTGTTATTAATTCTTGCATTTAACAAAGTTAGTTTTTATGAGAGTTTAAGATGTTAGCTTTCAAGAATTATTCCATCGCTTAATTTTGTTTTCCGAAAATTCAGCTAGAAATATCAAATAGGTTCTTTTTATTTAGTAAACGAAGTGCTATCAAATCTTAATTTAGCCAATTCAACAAGATCAAAAACTACACTCATTTTTGTCCACCAATTTATTTCATCCTAATTCAAACATAATGTTAAAAATAATTAAGTTTGCAGAAATAAAAAGCATGAGAAATATCGCGGTAGTAGGTGCTGGAACAATGGGAAATGGAATCGCCCATGTATTTGCGCAATTTGGTTTTGAGGTAAATTTAATTGATGTTTCAGCTTCTGCCCTTGAAAAGGCGATGTCAGTAATCGGCAAGAACTTGGATCGTCAAGTAGCCAAAGGGGTTTTGAGTGAAGCGGAGAAGACGATGACCTTGAACAACTTGAAAACATTTACTTCCATCAAAGAGGGTGTTCAGGGTATCGAATTGGTAGTTGAAGCAGCTACCGAGAATATAGACTTAAAACTCAAGATTTTCAAGGAATTAGACGAATTGACTGATCCATCCGTGATTTTAGCTACAAATACATCTTCCATATCCATAACCAAAATAGCCTCCGTTACAAATCGCCCGGATAAGGTTATTGGGATGCACTTTATGAACCCAGTTCCTGTCATGAAGTTGGTTGAAATTATTCGCGGATATTCAACTTCTGATGAGGTTACCGAAATAATTATGGAAACCTCAAAAAAATTATCAAAAATTCCCGTTGAAGTAAATGATTATCCCGGATTTATTGCCAATCGGATTTTAATGCCCATGATAAATGAAGCTATTTATTCATTATACGAAGGTGTAGCCGGTGTTGAAGAAATTGACACGGTTATGAAATTAGGAATGGCACATCCGATGGGCCCTTTACAACTTGCCGACTTCATTGGTTTGGATGTGTGTTTGGCGATTCTTCAAGTGCTTCATGATGGATTTGGCAATCCGAAATATGCTCCTTGTCCTTTATTGGTGAATATGGTGACTGCCGGGAAAAAGGGAGTAAAATCAGGCGAGGGGTTCTATTCTTGGACACATGGAACCAAGGATCTAATTTTGGCGGATAACTTTAAGAAAGTCAATTAGGCAATTCGCATTTTGATGAGTTAAAATATTCCGAAAAAATTAACGGATAAGATTCACAAATCCTTTAATTTGTTCAGTAGAATAAGGAGAATAGCAAGTATTTGTTGAGTCTCAAAAGTGCAATCCCGAATTCGTGTTTAATGATATCACTCAGTTTCTCTGGAAAATTTGACGAGTAGATATTGATTTGAAAAAGAAGAAAGTAGAGAAATGAAAAACTAATTTCAATTTCTATTGACGTTTTATGAATTTCCAATGGTCGGACTAATCATTTAGTTCTTTAAATGATTTCGGAATAAAAATAAAGATGAGATGAAAAATAAAAGCACCAATTAAAGTCCAAACAACATCATTCCAGTCAAAGTGCAATTTTGTTGAACTTATTTGTATAAATTCCCAGGAGATCAAACAAGTTAGTGAAATTAAGTTTGCTGCTATGTGCTTTTTATCCTTTAACCATTTATTCTTTGGTTGCAGACCTGGAATTAAAATTAAAAACAACGAAGGAATTCCGATTGCCGGAAAAAAATTGGGTGCAATTCCAAGAAAATATGCGATTGTCAAATTGTCGCCTTTGTAAAAGGGTCTGATATTATCCGAAACCTGTTGATATGAAATGAAACAAATTGCGAATATTGAAAACCAAAAATACATTCCCTTTGATGTCTTCATTAAGTCGATAAGGATTTTAAAAAAATATTTTGTTTGTCTGTCAAAATTTTCTTTCGCTTTTATACAAATGCAACTAATAAATTCTCAATGTCCACCCGGTTGACAGCATTTTGGGAGTTTCAAAACATCTTCTTCTCTGGCTTTTACCTCATCTGCGCTGTATCCAATACTGGCAATGGCTTGCTTGATTTCTTGCAGCGAAATAGTTTTGGTTTTGTAGCGAACGGTTACTTTTTTAGACTCCAAATCGAGTTCGGCAAAAACGACACCTTTTGTGTAATTCAGTTTGCCTTCAATACGTTCTTTACAATCACCGCATTGGGCTGTAGTTTGAATCACAGCTTCTTCGACTTTCTTTTGACCAAATGTCAATCCTGTTAAAAGGAGAAATAAAAATAAAGTTGCTGCTTTCATACTATTCAAATTTAAAAATAATTAGTTTTTCTTTTTAGTTCTTGGAATGGAGAATCTAAATCCTCCGTATATGTTAATTCCCATAATCGGACCCCAAACATTGGTTGCATCAAAATTCTGACCAAACGGATTTTGACTTTCAATAATTGGATTTTCTTGTCTAAAATTGGTTAGGTTTTCTCCGCCCAAATAAATCTCCCATTTCTTGTGAATATAAGTTATTTGTCCATTTAGCATGGGATAAATCGGACTAAATTGCTCCTGCTGATTTTGATCGAACAGCGAATCCGAAGGAAGTCGCGATTGCCCATAAACAGAACAAGTCAAGTCGAATTCCCAACGTTTATTTCTCGTTCGATAGGCCAAATTGACAAACCCGCGGTGTTGCGGAATCATAACTTGCTGTTGCATTCTGCCATCGTAAACCGCTTTCACACTTAAGAACTTGTATGCCATTCGTATTTCGAAATTTTTTATCGGACTGAAGTTAAATTCCGTTTGAAAGGCATTGGAGAAAGAAGCGTTTTCCAAATTTTTAAAAATGATGCTATTGAAATTCGTATCGCGATCCACAACCAATTGATTTTCGAAAAAAGTATGGTAGAAATCTACTGAAATCCCTGCTTTATTTTGAAACAAGCGCATTTCATGAACCAAAGATCCTCCGATATTCCAAGAAATTTCAGGTTTGATGGCCGATGGAGATATCCACGTTTTTGAACTTGCAAGCAAAGAAATGTTGTCAATCATATAATTCGGCACACGCCATCCTTTTCCGCCTGTAATTCGCAAATCGGTTAACTCATTTAAGGCATATTTTAGGTGCGCACGCGGTGAAAATTGACCTCCAAAAAGGTTGTGTTGATCGTATCTTGCTCCTGCAACGGCCGTTAGTCTGCTTCCCGTGAACGTATATTCGAAAAATGCTCCTGGAATTAATTCTTTTCGGCCTTCTTTTAGCGCATCAACGTTTTGCGAAATATCCAATGCTACAAAACTGGCTCCAACCTTAATTCGGTGATCCGTTGTTGCGATGTAATCGTCGTAAATGGCATTGACATATCCACGTTTCTCCAAACCTGCAAAATTTCGAATTCCAAAAAATCCATCGAGTTCTTGGTATTTCAAGTTGTAAACAACCCCTAAAGACTGATAAGGTCGTTTTCCGAGAAACCCGGTTTTTGCAAAAACGTCGGCGTGCCTTGAATTGATTAATAGTCCGTATGAATCAGTTGGCCATAAGTTCGCGTTTTCACGCTTAAAAGATGTTTGTCCGCCGACTTTGCGATCTTGATAGATATTAAAACCAAATTGCGACTCCATTTTTTTACCTTGATACGCCCAACGGTTTACAAGTGCCAAATTGTCTCCCATCGGCAGATCTCGAAAATGATCCATATTGTGGTCGATGTTTCCATAAACGGACGAAGCGTGAGCAAAAGTCCCCGTGCTCCATTTTTCATTTAGGACTTGACCAGCGTTTAAATTAAGCTCAGACCGTCCAAAAATATTTTGGTAGCCATTTACGAAAAGTCGCTCCATTTCACTTGGTTTTTTCAACTCGAGGTTAACTAAACCTGCCATCGACTCAAATCCATTGCCAACCGTTCCTGTTCCTTTGGTTATTTGTATCGATTCAATCCAAGTTCCTGGAAGCGAATGAAGCCCGAACGAACTTTCAAGTCCTCGTAAATGAGGAATGTTTTCCATTTGAATTTGCGTATAAACGCCATCGAGTCCCATCATCCTTATTTTCTTTGCTCCCGAAACGGCGTCTGTGATATTTATGTCAACTGAGGCGTTTGTTTCGAAAGATTCTGACAAATTACAACACGCTGCTTTACGAAGCTCAGCGCTTGTAAGTTCCTCAACATGGAGGGTTTTCATTTTCGAGATTCCATGTGATTTTTTTCGATATTCAATGATTACTTCAGGAAGAATTTTCTCTGAGAATAAGGTAATATCTAAAGCGATAAAGCGATCGTTTTTATTTACTGGAATAGAATCTGAAATAAATCCAACAGCCGAAATGATCAACGTATCTGGAAGCGTTTTAGGAAGAACGAGTTCAAAAGTACCGTCTTCCTTGGTTAATACTCCTGTTTTTGATTGAAGTAGTTTCACTTTTGCCATCGAAATGGGCTTTTTTTTCCCTGCCGCGTCGAACCCTTGAACGAGTCCTTTTAATTGTGCATTTGTTACCATACTACAGCTGAGGCATAGTAACATTAGAAAAAGTTTAATTTTCATTTAAATAAATTTAGAGTTAGGAAATATGTTTCGTTTCCTAATTCTAAATTCGAAAGACTTGATTTCGGATGAGTATTTTTCTCCCGGTTAGCAAAGGTGGAGGATCCGTTCCTGAGAATGCTAAGCTTTCCTCGTTACTGAAAGTTGGGTTGAAATCGAGTTCAAAAAAATGTTTTTCGTCGACTAAAGATGGGGATTCAAAACTTAATTTTAAAAACGAAGTTGAATAATCGGATTGAACTTTAAAAACCTTTGTTTCATTATGGCAACAGTCTTTTTTCTGTTTCTTTTTACAACAAGCGGGTAATTCGCTTAATTTCTTTTCGCAATGGGAATTATCAGGAACAAATATGGATGTGAATGAACCTTCTTCTTCGCAGACGTGCGTGTAAAAGGAAACTCCAATATTTCCGAAGAAATGGATAAGCGTTAAAAACCAACAAGTTAAAATGCGAATCACGTGTCAAAAGTAAACAAAGAAACTAAAACTTGATAATTCTAAAATCGTCATCTAATTAAATTCACAAATCCCGTAATTTGTTCAGTTGCATAAGGAGTGTCGCACGGATTGAACTTAAGCGAATAAATATAAGTTCCGTCTTGACAAGGGTTTAATTGATATGTTCCATCCCATCCTTGGTTATGTTGATTTGTTTCAAAGAGAAGCTCTCCCCATTTATTGTATATTTGAAAAAGCCATCCTTCAAATTCATAATGCGTTTTGGGGATAAAAATATCATTTGATTTGTTTCCATCCGGAATAAATGTGTTCGGAATATAAATTGCGAAAGGTTCAACAAATATAGATCGGATAGCCGTATCGCTGCAGCCATTACCGTTTGTTACAACTTGTATCGGATAATCTCCACCTGACTGAGTGTATTTATGAAAGAAATTCGCCTCGGTAGAAGTAAATTTTCGATCATCAAAATAATAAAAATAGGACGTTGCTCCAACTGATTTATCTATGAATTCCACATCTGGCTCACACAAATCGACTTTATTTGGATAAACATTAAATCCTGCTTTTGGTTGCGAGAAAACTTGAACTAAATCTTGCTTCATTAAATAAAGTGTATCCACACATCCTTTTGAAGTTATCATGGTCAAACTTACACTGTAACTCCCTGCTTCATTGTAAACATAACTTGGATTATATGAATTTGAGAATCCTCCGTCACCAAAATCCCAAAAATAGGTTGTTGGCGAATTAGATTGACTTTTATTAATAAATACAGCGTTAGAAGGAGCACATTGTAACGAATCTACGAATTCGAAATCAATAGATGGTTCGCTGAAAACAAAAACAGAGGTCACCACTGAATCTTTGCAAACATCGTAGAAGGCAAATAGTTTGACAGCTTGGACACCTGATTTGGAGAACTTCACATCGGTTACATCCAATGTTGTTGCATTTTGAGGTTCAGAATTTGAGCCAAAGTCCCATAAGAATGTGGCTGTTGGCTGTCCGATTGCTGTTCCATCAAAATCATACAAACCATTTGTTATACAAAGTGAGTCGTTATGATTAAAAGATAAATTTATTGGATTATTTAACGTAATTTCAATTGATGAAGTGTCTTTACAATTGGAACTTGATCCGGAAATCAATCGAATTGTATATTTCCCCGAAATCGGAAAAGTATAAGTAGGCTCGAATTCATTACTGACGTCTGTTTTTGTATTTGATACGCCAAAATCCCACCGATAATTTGATGCATTTAACGAGTTATTACCAAATGGAACGGTTAAACCAGAACAACGAATAGATGGCGGAATTTCAATTTTACTCGTTGGCACATCAAAAATAAATATCGAATCAGAGTAGCTTGATTTACAATCTCCATCTTCTGCTTTGAGTTTAACAAGATGAAATCCAGAACGATTATAACTTACGTTAGAAACCGTTAAGTTAGATGAAGTTTGAATAGAAGCATTCGAGCCGAATTCCCATGAATACTTGGCTGAACTATTGGAAGATTTACCTATAAAATTGAATGAGTTTCCTGATATACAAAGTGAATCCTCTGATGTCCAACTTAAAGAAAACGGAACGTTAACTTTTATATCCATGTAGGTAGTGTCTGTGCATGGCATACCCGGATTTACGATTAATCGAGCTTGATATGAGCCTGGTTTTGGATAACTAAATGTTGGAGCGAAGACTGTACTTTCATCAGTTGTAGTTCCAGGTACACCAAAATCCCAAATGTAATTTTTGCCTCCATAAGATTGATTTTCAAATTCAACAGTAAGTCCTTGACAATAAGACTCAAAAGACTTCAATTCTTCTTGTAAGGGTAAAATTGCTTGCAAAACAATCTTGCAATCAAAGACGCGGAACAAAAAATCTCGAACAGTTTCACCGACCAATTTTCCATTTCTGAATTCTTGAGCTCGCACACCAACAACAAATAGTCCAATAATTTTTGGATTTACTGTAATTATGCCATTTTCGGCATTTATCGTTATACTCGGATTCGGCCCCAGCGGAAATGTAGAACCGAAACCTGTTGTCCATTGAACGGGAACATAAGGAGGAGCTGGCGCCTGAGAAGGCATCGGAACGGAAGAGGTGGCACCTGAAAATGGAGCGACAAGTGAATAAACCAATTTATCACCATCCGGATCTGTTGCAGAGTGATCAATGTTTTTTTGTTCGTTGTTGCAAAGAAGCATAGGAGGATAATCCGTAAAACGCGGACTGCTATTTTCGGTTAATCCCGTTTCAGAACCAGGAATATGAGTTGTAAGTGTTAGGCCTGTGTCATCAGGAGCAATTAGATTAATAATGTTCGGCCCTCGACAACAGCGCTGATAAGATATATCATAGCCTCCCGGAAATGGAGGAAGTGTAACAATGGCGGTGTAGACAGCCCTCTCTACACAAAGATTCTTGGGAGGTGTCGCACACGGATTGTTAAATGGAATCGGAACCAATTCACTTCCAGGAAATGGAACGGCTAAATTCACCAATAATGTTCCGTTTGCTCTGTAAATGGTTAGGCTCATAGGATCATCGTAATCTGCACCTGTAGAATTACAATCTCTGTATAGCGTAACATAAAACTTATACTTATTATTACCTAAAAAATCATAGTAAATATCTCCTCCTATAATGTGAGAGGCATATAAATTCATGCCCTTCATTAAAAGTAGAAGAAGTACAATTTTTCTAAACATAGGCAAAATTAACCTATTCAGCATAAATGGAAAGTTGTGTCCAATCATCCAAGTCGAAAAGATAGTTAAAACCTGTTAATACTTGAAACTTATTTCCATTTACCAATTTACCGCCCTTTCCAACATCAGATGAAATTATCTTGCCATACAAGGTCATTGCCGCGGAGAGATAATAGTCCTTTTTTGTTGGATGATTTGGATTCACAATATTAAAATCAGCTCCAAAAATCTGTTTGTTCAAAATCCATTCGATCGCACGAATAACATCTTTCAAACAAACCAAATTTACCGGAGCACTGGAGTTGGGAATCATCTTCCTTTGGATGAAGTACTTTACTGGGTGTCTATTCCCTCCGATTAAGCCTGCTAGTCTTAAAACTGTTAGTCGATTGGTAAGTAAATTCCGTAATTTTTTTTCTGCTTCAAATACAGGGTGACTGTCTATTTTTCGTGATTCCTCATCTATTTCTTTGTTTATGTCCTCATAAACTCCCGTTGAACTTGTAAAAATTACTTTCGTTTTATTCGAGAATTGCTGCGCGATGGAAATAACAAATTCGTCATAACGTTCAAACTTAGAAGGAGGCAAGCAAATGATGAGATAATCAATGGAATTAATTGAAGTTGGATTCAAATAAATTTTGGTTTTGGTCAAATTGCTATCATATTCAACCTCGAAACCGGTTATTCCAGATGCAGTAATCTCAGCGACTTTTTGTTTATTTCGACTAGCTGCATAAACATCAAAACCGAGATTCTTTAAATGCAATGCCAGTGGGTTTCCCAACCAACCAAAGCCGAAAATTGCAATTTTATTATGAACCATGACTCGTTGAACGAAAATTTTTGTCAAGTGTTGCCCTTATAAAGGTTAAAATTTCACTATTTGGAATTTGACAATCATCGAAGAATATAATTAATTCAAACAATTTTGATTTTTAAAAGACAAAAGCTGATAAAAATCATATAAATTAGATGTAACATAGTTCTAAATTTGTGAAACGAATGTTTTAGATTGATTTTTATTTGTTTTAAACGAATTGTATAATGCCATTTTACCAAAAATTAGGAAATATTCCTCACAAACGCCATACTGTCTTCAGGCAGCCAAACGGCAAACTCTATCACGAGCAACTATTCGGTACAATTGGGTTTGATGGTATGTCGAGTTTGCTTTATCACATGCAACCTCCAACGGTTGTCAAAGAAATTCGCGGTCAAAAAAATATCGCACCAGAAATTGCGATTGAAAAAAATATGACGATGCGTTCGCTTCAAGGATTTCAAGTGATTCCAAAAGACGATTACTTAGAAAGTAGAACTCCCGTTTTAGTGAATAATGATTGTTACATTGAGTTGGCAGCTCCAAAAAAATCAATGACTGATTACTTCTATAAAAATGCAGATGCAGATGAGGTAATTTTCATTCATAAAGGCTCTGGAAAACTCAAAACTCAATTAGGAAATATCGATTTTTCTTATGGTGATTATTTGGTCGTTCCGCGGGGTATGATTTATCAAATGGAATTCAATTCTGAAGAAAATCGATTGTTTATTATTCAGTCCTTTCATCCCATTTACACTCCGAAAAGATATCGAAATTGGTTTGGTCAGTTACTTGAACATTCACCATACTGCGAGCGCGATATTCGCCCACCACACGAGTTGGAAACGCATGATCTTGAGGGGGATTTTATGATAAAAATCAAAAAACAAGACGAATTATACGAATACGTTTATGCTCATCATCCTTTTAATGTTGTTGGCTGGGATGGATATAATTATCCCTACGCATTCTCAATTCATGACTTCGAACCGATAACTGGTCGGATTCATCAGCCGCCTCCTGTGCACCAAACATTCGAAACAGGCGCCTTTGTTATTTGCTCCTTTGTTCCAAGACTCTATGATTATCATCCTGACTCGATTCCGGCTCCTTATAATCATAGTAACATTGACTCTGATGAGGTTTTGTATTATGTCGATGGGGATTTTATGAGTCGCAATAATATAGATAAAGGCCAGATAACACTTCATCCCGCCGGAATTCCACATGGGCCGCATCCAGGAGCTTACGAACGAAGCATAGGCAAAAAGGAAACTGAGGAGCTGGCTGTGATGGTGGACACATTCAAACCGCTCAAATTAACAAAACAAGCATTGGGAATCGAAGTTTCTGATTATTCAAAATCTTGGATTCATTAAATCGAAAAATCTAATAAAATGTCTGAAGAAATAAAAAAAGTAGTATCCAATGTAGAATATGGATTGGAAAAGATATTTGAAGGAGCCGAAGATTTTCTTCCTCTTTTGGGAACAGATTATGTTGAGTTTTACGTAGGAAATGCCAAGCAGTCGGCTCATTTTTATAAAACTGCCTTTGGGTTTCAATCACATTCTTATGCTGGATTGGAAACGGGTTTAAAGGATCGTGTTTCTTATGTTTTAAAGCAAGATAAAATTCGTTTGGTACTAACTACAGCTTTGAAAAGCAACTCTCCAATCGGTGAACATGTCAAAAAACATGGAGATGGAGTTAAGGTCATCGCTCTCTGGGTTGATGACGCTCAAAAATCGTGGGAGGAAACTACCAAAAGAGGCGCCAAATCATTCATGGAACCAACTATTGAAAAAGATGAATTCGGAGAAGTGGTTCGTGCAGGAATATATACTTATGGTGAAACCGTTCACATGTTTGTTGAGCGAAAAAATTACTCTGGTGCATTTTTACCTGGCTTCCAAAAATGGGAATCTGATTACAACCCTTCACCAACAGGCTTAAAATTCATAGATCACATGGTTGGAAATGTTGGATGGGGAGAAATGAATACGTGGGTAAAATGGTACGAAGATGTAATGGGATTCGTGAATTTCTTGTCATTCGATGATAAACAAATTCATACTGAATATTCGGCTTTGATGTCCAAAGTAATGTCGAATGGAAATGGTAGAATCAAATTCCCGATTAACGAACCAGCGGAAGGAAAAAAACGTTCTCAAATCGAAGAATACCTTGATTTTTACGAGGGGCCTGGTGCTCAACACATTGCGGTAGCTACCGACAATATCATTGAAACAGTTAGACAACTTAGAGCAAGAGGTGTGGAGTTTCTCTCTGCTCCACCGAAAACTTATTACGACGAAGTTCCCGCAAGATTGGGTGAGCATATGAACATAATGAAAGAAGATATCAACGAATTGATGTCACTTGGAATTTTGGTTGATGCGGACGAAGAGGGCTATTTGCTTCAAATATTCACAAAACCAGTTGAAGATAGACCTACTCTATTTTATGAAATCATTCAACGAATGGGGGCAAAAGGATTTGGTGCAGGGAATTTCAAAGCACTTTTTGAATCGATTGAGCGCGAGCAAGAAAAAAGAGGAACCTTGTGATTTCGTTTTAAAATTTACGCAAGTCTTCTTGAAAAAGCAGCTTTTTTTTCAGACTCCCAACTCTTTTTCCCAATGTTCGTTCAAAAGCACTATTAGCTTGCGAGACATATTATTGAAGAATCGCTTGGTTCTATATCCACCAATCCAATTGATTCCTCGAATAGCATTCGTAACAAATATTTCATCCGCTGCCAATAAGTTTTGGGGAAGGATGGCGCATTCATAGACTTTTATTCCGTGACTTATTGCCAAATTAATTACTTGCATACGCATTGTTCCTGCTAAACAGCCTTCATCCAAACCGGGAGTGTACAATACGCCATTGCTCACAACAAACACGTTGCAACTTGAGGTTTCCAATATATTGCCTCGATCATTACTTAGAAAAACATCGTCAAGACCTTTTTCCTTGGCTGAAAGTGCAGCCATAACGTATGTTAGACCGGCTTTCGTTTTATAATTGGAAAGAAAACACTTTTGTAATTTAATATCTTGATAAATATCAACTTCAAGCCCTTTAGCATTCAACTCAAAATGATTCACATCATAGGGATAGACCTCTATGTAAAAATTACATTCATTTGAATCCGGCAAATATGCACCTCCTGTAACGCGATCTAATGATAAACGACATCTTCCTCCTTCTTCAATACCAGATTTTTGAACGAGCTCATTGATTTTGTCTAGGAAAAACTCAGAAGTATAATAAGACGGAGTTCGCATTTTTATGACTTTTGCCCCATCCAACATTCGGTTTACGTGATTTTCCAAATTCAAGGGCTTTCCACTCATTATTCGAATACTTTCAAAAACCCCATCGCCGTATAAGTGACCGCGATTTCCGGGATGAATTGTTGGTGCATCATTGGGTAGAATAACCCCATTGTTGTTTACATATAAAATTGCCATAACTAAAAAATCAAATCAAAAAACTGTTTCCCCTTTTCAATATCCAAAATTAACACATAAATAATTCCAAATAACGCACCACCAATATGGGCATCATGGGCAATACCCGTTCCGCCCCGACGTAATGCAAAAAACTCGATGAGCAGATAAATTGGGCCAAAAAGGTAAGCAGGGATTGGGATAGGAATAAACATAAACATTAAACTCATGTTTGGATTCCAAATGATAGATGCAAAAATGATCGCAGACACAGCTCCTGAAGCCCCTAAACTCCGATAAGTTGGGTTGTTTTGATTTCGCAAGTAAATCACTGATACCGCCGATAAACCTCCCAATAAATAGAGAATCAAAAAATGAATGTTGCCAATTGTTAAGCCATAACTTAAAGTCAACTGTTTCTCAAATAAGGACCCCAAAGAGTAAAGCGACAACATGTTGAAAGCCAAATGAGTAATGTCTGCATGGATAAATATATGAGACACAAGGCGATAATATTCTTGATTCCTTTTGACATTGTAAGGAATAAATAGCAGTTGTTCCTTTAAGTGTGTATTTTGAAAGGCTTGCCAAGAAATAAAAATCGTGATAATTAAAATGATTAGAACCAAACTCATTTTCAAGAAATAAAGTCTAAATTTAATTATTCTTAATCGTAAATGACACAAAGTTTAATTGATGATAAAGGTTCTAACTGTCTTTATAATTTTTTTCATTTGCAGCTGTTCTTCTGGCAACAAGAAATCGGAGCAATCATTTTTGAAGGACGATAATCTATCCGAGAAAACAAAACTTCAGCGAATTTTAGATTCCGACTACCTGAAAACCATGAAATTGAAAGAACAAGAAATCAAATGGCTACAAACTTTTTATTCAAAATCAAGCTTTAAAAGATTCTTTGCAACAGA
Source organism: Crocinitomicaceae bacterium (assembly GCA_044348645.1). Taxonomy (GTDB): domain Bacteria; phylum Bacteroidota; class Bacteroidia; order Flavobacteriales_D; family Crocinitomicaceae; genus UBA952. The sequence continues at coordinate 37,132 of JBIKSL010000013.1, forward strand.
TTCTTGCCTTAATAAAAATGCCTATAATCTTCAATATGAACTTGATCGCAGCATTTGGTTTGGAATTCCGAAAGTTAGAGTACACTCAATCAAAAATATAAAACTTCATCCGCTTGAAAAAGAAGTGCTGTTGATGTTGAATTTTGGAAGAATCATTTCCGATTTGAATACCGGATTTTTTGACTTTCAAAACAAACGATTGAAAGATTCTATATCGATTAATATTAATCCAACTTATCTATTAAACCAAACGGACACCATTTCATTCACGAAATTATTTCAAAAACAAGGTCCTGCCGACACCAATTATCGTTTTCTAGCCTACAACATTTATCACTACGCGAAAAATCACATTATTGACACCACAGAATTCAAAATTTCATCCAAGAACAGTTCTTTGAAGAAATTCGAAGATGCAAAAAAATCGTTATTGTTCAAAGGTTGGATTGATGATAAAATGGATAGCCTCGCGGTTTGTGAAAAATTAAAATTGTTTCAGCTTGAAAATGGACTTACAGGTGATGGAAAATTGGGTGAAAATACGATTTACGCCTTAAACGAAAGCACCTATGAAAAGCTTCTAAGAGCTTCACTTTCGTTGGATCGTTATCGTTCGGCAAAAAAAAATCCCAAAAAATGCGTTCGAATCAATATTCCCGAATTCAAACTCTATTTTTATGCAGATGATACATTGCGAAAGGTTCATCGAATTATTGTCGGGAAACTGACCAATCCAACTCCTCAATTGGAGTCGAAAATTTACCGAATAGTCTGTCACCCTTATTGGAAAGTTCCTCAATCAATTGCAACGAAGGAAATTCTTCCAGCCCAAAAAGCGAATCGAAATTATCTATCTAAAAATCACTTCAAGATTTACAAAGGACAAAATCAGGAAGTTGACCCCTATTCCGTAAATTGGGGAGGCCGGTCGTCGATGCCATACACCGTTATTCAACAACCGGGATCGCACAATAGTCTTGGAATTATTAAATTCGAATTCAATAATTCATATAGCGTTTATGTCCACGACACGCCTAAGAAGAATCTTTTTAATACCGTTTTTCGGAGTTATTCGCATGGCTGTATGCGTTGTGAAAACCCTGTTGATTTGGCCAAAGCGATGCTGTACTACGATTCCATTCCGAAAAAAAGGAATCCATTCAAACCCGATACGTTAGACACACTTTTATCTCAAGTCAATCACATTCGCATCAAATTATTGGAGCCAATTCCAATTTATGTAGTTTATGAAACAGTAGTGGCTGAGAGGGATTCACTCATTTTTCATCTTGATTTGTACCATCGGGAAGAGGAGTTGGTGAAAGTTCTTAAAGGAGAAAAATAAATCCATAACTTTGAAAAAAATTAAAAAATGATCGTATCTCCTTCCGTTCTTTCGTGTGATTTTGGAAACATTGAACGCGACATCAAAATGCTAAATTCCTCCGATGCACAATGGATTCATATTGATGTAATGGATGGAGTTTTTGTCCCCAATATATCTTTTGGATTTCCGATTTTGGAGGTCATTCGTAAACACACAGACAAAGTGTTGGATGTTCATCTGATGATTGAAAGCCCCGATAATTATTTGGCGAGTTTTAGAAATGCTGGTGCAGATATCCTAACGGTTCATTTCGAAACTTGTCGGCATCTATCCAGAACAATCTCTGCTATCAAAGAACTGGGAATGAAAGCAGGAGTTGCCTTGAATCCTCATACACCTATTTCTACTTTGGAGGAGGTCATCCAAGAGTTAGATTTGGTACTAATTATGTCTGTAAATCCTGGATTTGGCGGACAAAAATTTATTCAATCAAGCATCGAAAAAGTAAAAAAGCTCGCTCAACTGATTCAAGAAAAAAAATCAAACGCTGTCATCGAAGTTGATGGTGGTGTGAATCTAGAAAACGGATTGGAACTAAAAAAAGCCGGAGCTCAAGCACTTGTTGCGGGAAGTTTTGTTTTTGGCTCGGCTAATCCGATCCAAACGATTTCTCAGTTAAAAAATTTGATTTAATCGAAAGTACCGTTCACAAAGTCTTTTTATTCTTTGAAATAATAGACTAGTAAAATTGCTTTGATTTTTTTATTTTGTAAAAATATTTTTACATTTGCTCTATCCAAACGAGGAAAAAAGTTAATAGAAAAAAATAGCGTTTGCTAAACGACCTGTAGAAGAAAAGTCGAAAATTCAAAACACACAGGGAAGTTAAAGTAAAACGCTCATGTTACGGCGTGGGCGTTGCTTTGCTTTGTGTGTTAGGGCTTCGACTCCCTCTTCTTCAAGCATTTCAGCAACTGTCCCACGCTTTTTTATTGTGTATAACTCACTGCGGGGCGGGTGAAACTAAAACTTTATAAAATGAATTACAAAGTAATCACGGATTCCTTTAAAAACAGAAAAAGCATCCGTAAAAAAAGTTTATTTACGGCCGTTGCAGTTGGGCTTGGTTTAACTGCGAGTGTGTGGGCGCAAGTGCCGAGTTATGTGCCAACGAATGGGTTAGTGGGTTGGTGGCCGTTTAATGGAAATGCCAATGATGCAAGTGGAAATGGGAATAATGGAACGGTTAATGGTGCGACGTTGACGGCGGATAGATTTGGGAATGCAGGTAAGGCCTATAGTTTTGATGGAGTGAATGATCTAATTCAAACATCATGCACCCCTGTGCTTGGATCTAATGCAAGGTCATTTTCTTTTTGGTTTAAATCTACTGCGCTTATAAATTCAAATATTTTCTTTTATGGCTCTCCTAATCCAATGTATGGAAGTTTTCGGTTGGGTATAAGCGAGCCTTTCGGTAATTGTCAGGGGATTTCGTTCAATGTTTCAGATGGTCAATTTACGAAAAGTCAACTTTGCAATGACAATGTTTGGCATCAAGTTGTTTTCGTTATGGAGGACGGTGATAGATTAATGGAAGTATCATTATTTTGGGATGGGCAATTACTTAACTCAAATAATTGTTCAGATTATGCAGGTAACACCCCAATAAATACTCTTCAAGAATTTCCATTGGTTTTTGGTAAGGACTTGTATTATGGTAGTTTTTATACAGGAATGTTAGACGATATCGGTATTTGGAATCGTGCTTTGACCCAACAAGAAATCTCCGATTTATACAATGGTTGTTCGGCTTCAACAATAACGGCACAACCAATTAATCAATCTGTTACCCCAACAAATTCAGCACAATTTATTGTCAAAGCTAATTCAGGAAGTTCTTTTCAATGGCAAACAGATTTAGGTTTTGGTTTTCAAAATTTAAGTAATGCCGGGCAATACAGTGGGGCAAACAATGACACGCTTGTTGTTTCAAATGCAACTGTTTCGAACAACAACCAACAATTTCGATGTATTCTAAATTCGGGTAGTTGTTCAGATACTTCGGATATTGCAATTTTAACTGTTTCAACTGCAGGAATAGAGGAATTGAATCCAATTAAATTCAACTTGTATCCCAATCCAACGCAATCAAGTTTTGAAATTCAAACGAATTTAGTTTTCAATAAAATCGAAATTCGAGATATGCAGGGTCGCGTTGTAAAAACAGAAAATGCAGGAAAGACGATTAATATTTCTTCTTTGCAGCATGGAACTTATTTGGTGCAATTAATTGATGAGAAATCGAAGGTAATTTCTGTTAAGAGGATAATCAAAGAATAATAAGTTTACAGTAAGAAAGATTGTGTTGCAATGATAACTGGTTGAAACCATTTTTAATGTGTAATTATTACCGATAGGGGCGGAATTTAATTCCGCCCCTATCGGTTTAAATGTGTTTGGATTATCCATTTTAATGGATTAATATTACCCACAAATAATTAGTCAACCATTAAAAACCCTGATTTTGAGAAATTCTAAAATTATGCTCAAATCGAAAAAGTTGAAATAGGTTGAAAAATGGATTAAAAATGCGACTAAAAAATTGCAAAATATGATTTTTCGGTATTCTCCCCAAAAGTGTGTAAAGCTGAAAGAATCAAACATCTCCAAACCACAAAAATATTGATAGTAAACATTTTCACTCCATTGTTCAACAATGCTCTCATCCGAAACATTACGTATGTGCTTTAAAATCATTAGTCCTACCATTAAACGAATCGGTTTTGCTGGACGCCCATTATCCGAACAATATAGCTCACTGAATTCATCTTCAAATGTTGACCAGAATTTTTTGTTGGCTAAAATATAAAGAGGGTGGCTAACACTAAACGTATCCGAAAAACCAAATGAAAAGGACTTTTGAGTTATCTGTTTTATCTTCGAAATCATACTAAAAATGCAAGTTTTTACTTTCTAACGATAAGAAACTTGCAGAAATATACACTAAAAAATAACCTCAAATTATTAACAATCAAATAGTTAAATACTTCTTAATGGTTGACTAAAATAAATGAATTAGATTTCCTTTAGAAAAAACAATAGGATTAACCGATTCTAACAAGGATTTCTAGATATTCAAATTGTCGTTCCACTGACGCGACAATTAACTTGGTTACATTTTTTACTGTTTATCTATTAATATCAATCGAATTTAAATTACATTACGACCAACATACTATTGAAAACATTTGGGGCAAACGAATATAAAGAAATCAAATAGAACGTAAGGCATTTGAGTGAAATGAAATCGCCAATTTCAAGTGTTAATACATTTTTAATGCATTAATTGGGTTTAATTGCTAATCATTCCCCATATTTCTCAATAACCTGCTGCGTAACACCCGTATTCGAAAACCCTCCATCATGGAAAAGATTTTGCATCGTCACATACTTCGTTAAATCGGAGAACATGGAGATGCAATAATCCGCGCATGCAATTGCTGGTGCGTTTTTATTAACTTGAATCGAATTTGAGATTATTTCAACGAATTGAGTGTGTAAATAAATCAAAACTGATTTTCAGAAGAAAGATTGTAATTATTTGGATTTTGAAAAGCGCTCCAGAAAATGAAACTCAAATTTGTTAAGTTTAGAAATTCCTACCTTGTTAATGCGATCAAGTACTAAATCAATACTCGTGATTTTATCCATGTATAACCAAACACTATCAATAAATTGTTGCTCAAAAAGATTTGGCTTTTGGAAATAAATTTCAGTAATATCCTTGATTTCATATTCTATATTGTATTTTGCCAATAAGCCTATTAACTTATCGTAGAGGAAATCATCTACGAGATCAACTTCACGATAATTTTCTTCTGAATAAAAACAAATGTTTGGTACGCACTTATTTACTAAATGCATAAAATATGCGTCAGAACGAGATACCTCATCTAGTTTTTTTTCAAGTTCTTCCGCGGAATATGGATAAAAAGCACGAATAAGCCGCAATGTATCTGGTTTTAACAATAAGTCGTCATGAAATTCAAGCATAGTTTTATCTTTTACGCATTATCATTTTAATGAACTATGAAATAAAGAAATTTAATATCAATTTCTAAATTTTATCGAAAACCCTAAAAATGAAAAAGGTTACAATCGGAAATAAAATAAAATGACAAATTGCTAAAACCTAGTGACAAAAATTTGGAAAATCTAAAATTAATTTATATATTAAAATTTTCACCTAATTAAATTTGACTGAAAATAACTTGACAAAAGAGCTTATATTGGGATTTGCTGTGGGTGATGCACTTGGGGTTCCATTTGAATTTACGGAAGAAGACGAGATTGATTTTAAATTTTCTGATGAAATGGTTGGAGAGGGAACATATAATCAACCTGCAGGAACATTTTCCGATGATACCTCGATGATGTGCTGCACCATTGAAGCATTGATTCAAGACAATTCTTTGGATCGTATTGCAACTTATTTTCTAAAATGGAAAAATGAAAATTTCTGGACAGCTAGAGGTGAGGTTTTTGACACTGGAAACACAACAATGTTAGCGCTGAGAGATTACGAAAAAACTGGAGATTATTCCGGAAGGAATACCAACAATGAATACAGTTGTGGAAACGGATCCCTTATGCGAATAATACCCTTGTTACCTTACACGATGAAAATGCCACTAGAGGATAAATTTGAATTTATTGGAAAGGTTTCATCCATAACGCATGGACATATCCGCTGTGCAATAGCTTGTTTTATATACCTGGAACTGGCTACAGAAATTTGGAGCAATAAAATTAGAAACAAACTTATTATCTATGGAAAAGCCATGTCTAGAGCCGAAAGATTTCTTAAAAATCACAAGCAAACAATAGAAGAATTGAAACATTTTGAAAAGATTTTCTCTTTTCCTCATCACAATCCAAAATCAACCATTTCTAATTCAGGATATGTTGTAGATTCCTTGCTTCTCGCTTTTCATTGCTTTATGAAGTATAACCGTTATGAAATTTGTGTTTGGTATGCGCTCAGTTTTGGAGGTGATACAGACACAAACGCAGCATTGACTGGAGCTTTGAGTGCTTTAATGGGCGGTATTCACGAAATTCCAGAAAGGTGGTTAAATAAATTAGCGAGAAAAGAAGATCTTATGGATTTAGCTTTTAGATGGGGTCAAACGATAAATTAAAATCAAACAGGATGAGATACTTAACAAAATCAAGATATAAACTGGGATTGGAATGTCCGACGAAATTGTATTACACGAACAAAAGTAGTGAATATGCGAATGTTAAACTTGACGACCCATTCTTACAAGCCCTGGCTGATGGTGGTTTTCAAGTGGAAGCACTTGCGCGATTGGAATATCCGGAAGGTCATTTGATTCAAGCAGAACATTTCGAGTATCAAAAGGCCATTGATGAGACCAATGAACTATTAAAACAAGAAAACTGCGTTATTTTCGAAGCCGCTTTTAGCCATGAAAATTTGTTTGTTCGAACGGATATTTTAGTAAAAACAGGAAGTAGAATTCAGTTGATTGAGGTGAAAGCAAAGTCGTTTAACCCAAGTGATGAATACATTTTTGTAGGCAAAAAAGGTGGTTTGGTTCCTGCTTGGAAACCTTATTTATTTGACGTGGCATTTCAGCGTTATGTGATTCAAAAGTCGTTTCCTGAATTTCAGATACAATCGTTTTTACAAATGGCTGATAAATCGAAAACAGCTCAAGTAAATGGTCTGAACCAACTATTTCGTATTTCCAAGAACGGTGACAAAAGAAAAGACACGCAGCAATTGGTGAATGACCTCAGTGATATTGGAGGGAGCTCCGTTTTGTCTAAAATCAAAATCGATGATATAATTGATAAAATCTCGTCAAGTTACTACAAATACAACGAGGATTTTGAATTAGAATTTGAAGAAGGCATTCAATTTTTAGCCAAAAATTATGAGTCAGATACTAAAATTAATTTTCCGATTTCATTTTCTGCTTGTAAAAAATGTGAGTTCAAACACGACCCTAACAAACTTCATCTGAAATCAGGATTTGAAGTATGTTTCAAAGAGCAATTGATCTGGACACAAACCGAATTTAACAAACCAAATTTGATGGAAGTTTGGGATTTTAAAAACGGAAACAAACTATTCAATGAAAATCAAGTCATGCTCATGGAGGAGCTGACCCAAGAAATGTATCCTTTGAAGCCTGATATAGGGCTGATTACCAGAACAGAACGTCAATGGTTGCAAATGGAAAAACAAGTGCAAAACGACGATACGATTTTCGTCTTGAAAGATGAACTTCGAGAGGAAATCCAATCTTGGAATTACCCGTTGCACTTCATAGATTTTGAAACAAGTGCGGTTGCTTTACCATTTAACATAGGAAGAAAACCGTATGAACAAGTTGCATTTCAGTTTTCACATCATATTGTATATGAAAGCGGAACAATTGAACATGCCAATGAATTTTTATTAGCGGAGGCTGGAACATTTCCAAATTTTGAGTTTGTTCGTGCTTTGAAAAAAGCAATCGGAGATAAAGGAACTATTTTCAAATATTCTAGTCACGAAAATAGTATTTTGAATGCTATTTATTGGCAATTAACAGACAGCGAAGAAACCGACAAAGAAGAATTGATTCAATTTATAAAATCAATATCTCATTCCAAGAAAGATAGCACGGAGTTTTGGAAAGGAGAACGCGACATGGTTGATTTATGTGCGGTTTATAAAATGTATTACTTTGACCCGTTCACAAAAGGTTCGAATTCCATTAAGGCCGTTTTACCTGCAATCTTAAGGAGAAGTAATTTTTTAAAAAATAAATACCAACAAGCTATCGGAGAAATCGGACTTTCATCTAAAAACTTTGGCTCGACACATAAATGGTTAACAGTTAAAGATGGGGAAGTGCAAAATCCTTACAAACTTTTGCCACCCGTTTTTGAAAATTGGAGCAATGACCAATTGGATGAATTACTCTCTGATGTGGAAGACTTAAACAATGGTGGCGCAGCGCTTACCGCTTATGGTTTCTTACAATACACGGAGATGTCCCAACAAGAACGGGATAAAATTACCGAAGCACTTTTGCGCTATTGCGAGTTAGATACCTTGGCGATGGTGATGCTTTGGGAGCATTTTGTGGAGGTTGTGTTTAACTAAAATTAAATTGTAAACAAAGACATAAAAACCAAAATTATTAACTCATGGAAAAAGAAAATCAAATCAAATTAACAGAGGAAATCATTGAAACCGCCTATCGATTGTTAACGCATAAACTCGCATTTGGTGGACTCACAGCACGGAATGAAAGTTCCTTTCAATTGGAGTTTGGGCACATACTGAAAACACTCGGTCAACTGTATGAATTTAAGTTAGAGGATAAATTTCACCTTGAATTTGAAACGTACATTTCGCTCAACCAAACCAGTTCTAAAAGTAATTCGGATAAAGCACGAATTGATTTATTGGTCAAATATCAAGATGCGAAAAACACAACAACAGCAGCAATTGAATTAAAGTTTTTCAAAAAAGAAAACCACAGAGAACCGAACAATCGCTACGATGTTTTTAAAGACCTAGCAAATCTTGAATTGTATAAAAAACACAACATTGATATCTGCTATTTTATTCTTGCAACCGACCACGCGCATTATTACAACCAAGAAAATTATTCACCTGATACCGCTGACTTTGATTTTAGAAACGGTAAAAGCTACAATGCCGGAACTGTTTTGAATTATAAAACCAACAAGCCTTATGGGCCGGCTATTTCATTGAACCAAGACTATACTTTTGAATGGAACAAGATTGGTGATTTGTATTTTTTGAAATTGAGGGTGTGAAAGAGTTACAAGGGACAAATTAACGAAACACTTTTGCGCTAAGGCGCCTTAGATACCTTGCCAATGGTGATGCTTTGGGAACATTTAGGCTCAAATTTAGCGGGTCAAAAAGACTTAAATAAAATTAATATCCTCGCACAAAAGGTTTGCTAATTCATAATACCAAGACCGATTATTTAATGATTGGAAATTTATGAATTTAAAAGTATTTTGGTTAACCATCGGTTGCGGCAAATTATTTCCTTTTCCAAAGAAAAAAATCAACTTTCTATTCGGTAAATTGAAAGTTAAACTGTAAAATAACGGTAAATAATTCCCACTTCCAATGAAAACAATGTCTTCATTGTCAGATATCTCCAACTGATTAAAATCATTAAATTTTATTCCCTTATCTCTTTTGTTGGTAGACCCTGATTTACTTGAAAAAGTAACATCATAAATAGGTAATTTAAATTCAGCACTAACTAAACCCCATCCAGCAGAAAGAATATATAGAGAATCCTTGAACTTGTCATAAAGACTTATGTATTCCTTTCTTGAATATAATTTATAAGCCTTTTTGAGATTTTTATCATTTTGATGCTCTATTAAATATTCTCTCCAAGACTTTTGTGAATTAGGTATTAAACCATCAGGATGAAAAACATTTTCAGCATTTACTATTGATTTAAATTTTACATTAGGAAATTGATCGAAAGCGGATACATTTTTTTTACTTGAACAAATCATCACAACTTTAAAATTTTCACTCAATTCAAGTTTTTCTTGAATTAATAAACTTGATTTTACTTCATTCTTTAAATTTAATTTTTTCGGAATAGGATTTTTGACCTTTTGCTTAATTTTTTTTTCTGAAAAATGATTCAGTATTAAGTTTGATAATTGCTGGGTTGTCTTTCCTATTAATCGTTCATGCTCATATCCAAGTTCGCAAAGGTATGTACGCAATAACTCGGATATATTTATCTTTAATTCTTCGTCATCTTTAAAAATCCTAGGCTTATCACCAGTATAATATGTGAGTCGATATTCAACTCCATTTAATTTAAAAACGTGCTCATTAATTCTTGGCATAATTTATTTTTTTAGTTTGAAAATTTTTACCGTAACTGATTCAATACTTTTGTCAGCCATTTCTTTTTCAATAATTTTCCACCTTGCGACTTGTTTATTGTCAATCATTCGATTTTTGTTTGTTTCTGTATTTCCAAAATATTTATTCGGTATTTCAGTTTTTGTCCAATTCTCACAAATAATATGACTTGGGTTTTGTGTTTCGAAAATCAAAAAATGCCATTCACCTGAGTCAAATTTTTGTTTACTAAAAAATTTATGAATTACTTGTGCATTCTTAAATTGCTTTTCAATGTTATTGTCAATAATTTCGATTCTCGATTCATTGTTTTTTTTGTTCGGTGACATTTTTTCAAAAATCACCTTGTTGGATTTTATTGATGACCCTTGTAACCTTTTCTTTGTTTTGTTTTCTACCTCGTTTCGTCTAAGTTTATAGAATTTAGTACTATTTTCAATAGATTTCTTTAGACTGTTAGGATTACCTTTTATGTTAAGTAACGGCTTAAAACCTTTAATTAAAATATCTTCATCACTGTCTATTAACCCTTTGTTTTCAGGATATTCTAAAAAGTAAATAACAAAATAATCTTCCATTAGCTGATTAACCATGGCTTCAGTATTTGATTCAATTAAGTCTTCTGATAAAAGAGCACCCAATCCAGTCCTTAATGTAGATAAAGCTGATTGTTTTTGATTTATGGTTGACTCAAGATGTTTCTGATTAATATGCCAATTCAACCGTTTATTTAAAGTTGATTTACCTTTTTTTCCAGTTCCTGTTGTCCCCAAATAAACCAAATCATATTTCATACTATCAATATCTTTTGAGTAGCAGCGAGAAATTGGTTTTATCTCAACATATTTACTCAATTCTTTGTAACCTTCATGTTTCATAAACCAAAAATAAATTCCTTTCGATTTGCTGTTGGGAATTACATCAACATGCGGACGAAAAGATTTAGTTAGGTTTTCATCTAACCATTTTTTTAGTTCATCAAAATTCAATTCAGGGTTTAAGTTCATAGTTGTTGTTTTTAATAAATATATTGATTTTTTATCAAAATTCAATTTTTCTTTCAAACCTCCTTCAACCAGCACGAAAAAACTCCTTTTTCATCTTCGTAACAGTAAATGTCATACGCTCCAATTGAGCAAACGAAGTAGTTGTCGGTCGTAAATTCAGAAAAACACATGATTCTGTTTTCTGTCACAAATTCAAAAACATTTGGAAAGAAATGCAATTTGTGAATTGGGATGAGCGAACAAAATTGATGCTCAAATTTTTCTTTTCCTAAGATATTTAAACAGTTAGAAATGATAACATTTGCGTAATTTAAATTTCTAAAAACGCCTCCACGCTGAAGTTTCTTCGTGATGTATATTTCTGTTTTGAGTAAATGAAAATCTACATTTTTTCCGTTTAAATAACGCGTATTAATGAAGTCAAAATTGATTGGTTTTTCGTATACAATATATCGTTGACAATCCTGTTCCAATAATTTAAAAAAGTGTTTTCTATCAAATGGATAATCTTCAATAACGCTTTTTTGAGCGTAATCAATTGCTCTTTCAAAAAACACTTCTGTTTTGTCGCTAAAAAATGATGTTTCAAATAAAGTAAAGTAGCTATTCGCTTCAAATTCAATGAAAAACAAAGGATTTCCAATTTCATCGTATTGGAAATAGATATAATTATTCTCTTTCATTTTTATAAATCAGTATAAGGTCTAAATTCATCAATTCCTCTAAAGTGAAAAGCACCTTTTTCACCTGTAAATTCCCAGCTTTCTTCGTTTTGAAAACGAAATAGCGTCAAAGCACGAAGGGAAACGTCCTTATTTGTATATACATACATTTTTTTGGGGTCATATCCCAACTCCGATCTAAAATCTCCTCTCGCTGCGTAATCAATAAACCATTCGTTATCAATTTGATGGGTATCAATTCTCCAATAATCAAATTCTCTTAAAGAACTACCAATAAGCATTTTTTCAAATGGATAATATATTTCAAATTCAATACCCCAAACAAAAGGATACCAATCATGTGTTGGTTTTGATAATAAATTATGTGCATAAACTCCTTTTGGAATGATGGAATTTTCCCTTCCGTGAGTTAATAACCCCCATTTTAAAATTCCTTCTCTAAAAAATGGGTGTGCCACATGAAATAAGAAGCGATGTGTTTTGATTTTTGTAACTGGTAATTTTTCCATTGTGTAAAGTCTTTAAAGTGAATACTTCACCAGACCGACTGAAATCAGTTGCTGGATTATACTTTACACAATCCTATTGATGTGTTGGATTTAAATATATAAGATGTTTTTGGATTTTCCAAATTTTTATGAAAAAGGATTTTGGCATCTGAAAAATAAACGAGTCGGGCAGTCTCAATAACTATGGAATAACCTTTAGTGAAAAAATTTGGTTTTTAAAAATTCTTGTTATATATTTAAATTCATCGGTTGATAAATAGGAGCATTAATAAATTCTGTTCAATAGATTCAATTTAAACCAATCAAACGTTCAATTTACTTTTCTTTTTAATTGTAAATAAAGAAGTTAATCCAAATTTTAAAATAAAATAATTGATTAAAAAACTTGTGTTTTTTAAATAAGGATTTTTTTAAAAAATTTAATTGTAATCAATAAATCAATATATGGAAAGAGCAAAAATCATTAAAGTTTCAGAAGATGAACAAGAAAAAAACATGATTATTTTAAAAGAGTTTTATCATGCTTTTACATCAGGAATATTAAGTAATGCCGGAGATTTTCTTCATGATGAAGGAGTATTTTTTGGTAAATGGAACAAAGGAAGAGCTTTGGGATATTTACATCAATTAATTCATAACAGTTCTAACTTGACTGAATCACAATATGTATTCTACAATTTAGGATATAGTATGGATCATAAATTAGGAGAACCTGTTATTGAAATGCGATTCATGCCAAGTTTTCCTTGGGATGACGACGATTATGTTAGAAGTATTTTCGGAAAACCTGCAAATAGTTCTTTAAACGAAACAGTTTATCGATTTTCAGCAACTTTCAAAGACCTCAAGATTTTCAGCTTGAGACATCCGAAAAAGTCGATCGAATCAATTAAACATTTTATTGAATCCAATTAATTATTAACACAATCAAAACAGAAAAACTATGAATTTTTTAAAGTCACTTTTTCAACTTGTTAAAAGCTTTCTTCTTTTTTACATGGCTTATATATTCCTAAAATGGTATATAAAAGGTCATTTTGGAAAGTATTTCATATTCTTCTGGTTGAATACAATCTTTTCAATTATTCTTTTTATTTCAAGTAAAAGAACTGATCCAGAACAAGAACGAATTGAGAATATGACAGGGGCTGAATATTGGGAAGAAAAAATGCGACGAGAGATTATGATCAATAAATTGAGAGGCGCAAGATAAAAAATGTTGTTTATACTTTCAATCAAAACATTAAGATTGACTAATTTGATTGAAAGAAAAATGGATAACCAATAAAATCAATTATCGATTTGAAAAATTTAAATTTTTTTAAGGAGCTGTAAATAAGCGTTTTAATCAATAAAGATTTTAAATTGGCAAAGAGAATGCCGTAAACAGGTATCCTTTTTAATTCCCAAATTTCTCAATAACCTGCTGCGTAACACCCGTATTTGAAAACCCTCCATCATGGAAAAGGTTTTGCATGGTAACATATTTTGTTAAATCGGAGAACATGGTGATACAGTAATCTGCGCATGCAATTGCTGGTGCGTTTCCAAGAGGTGACATTTGCTCCGAGAAATTGATGAATTCTTTAAATCCTTTGATTCCTTGTCCGGCTGTAGTTACAGTTGGTGATTGAGAAATGGTGTTGATGCGCACTTTCTTCTTGATTCCGTAGTGGTATCCAAATGAACGAGATATTGACTCTAAAAGAGATTTAGCATCTGCCATATCATTGTAATCTGGAAAAATGCGTTGCGCCGCAATATAGGTAAGAGCAACAACAGATCCCCAGTCATTCATGGCGTCATGTTTATAAAGAGTGGCTAATGTTTTGTGAAATGAAATAGCCGAAACATCCATGGTTTGGTTATAAAACTGATAATTGCTCTCCGTGTAATGTTTTCCTTTTCGAACGTTTGGTGACATCCCTATGGAATGAAGTACAAAATCAATTTTCCCTCCTAAGATTTCCATTGATTTAGTTACCAAGTTTTCAAGATCTTCAACACTAGTGGCATCTGCCGGTATAATTTGACTACCTGTCTTTTCGGCTAAACCATTGATTTCACCCATTCGCATAGCGATTGGAGCATTCGTCAAAACGAATTGAGCGCCTTCTTCGTGAGCTCGTTCAGCCACTTTCCAAGCGATTGATTGATCATTCAACGCGCCAAAAATGATTCCTCTTTTTCCTTTCAGTAAGTTATTTGCCATGAGTTTTGTTTTAAACAAAATTAAAAATAGTTGGAATACTTGATTTTTAACTTTTCACGATTCATTAACAATCAATTGTGAGATTATTTGTTTTTTCTCAATCCAATTCTCAAAAAAAGTAATCTAAAATCGTAATGTTATTATCCTCTCAAATACTTTTTTTCGGCCCAAAAAGTTCCAAAAGGAATTAACGAGGCTAGAAAAAGCATTATTCCTTTTTTAAAAGACCACTTTAAATCAATCATTAAAACCAAAAGAATTATGCAATAGGCAATGAATAAAACACCATGAATAGAACCAACTACAAAGTTTGGTTCAGGTATGTTATAAATGCGTTTCAAAGGAACAGTAATCCCAAGTAAAAGGTATGAGATTCCTTCAGCTATAGCAAGCCATCTAAATCGTTTCAATAATTTATTATTTTCCATTTTTTAATTGTTTTTCAAGTTCAAAAAGTATATCGCGAAGTCGAGCTGCTTCAATGAAATCAAGTTCCTTGGCGGATTTCTCCATTGCTTTTCGAGTTAACTTAATTTGATTTTCAAGTTCCTTTGGATTTCCGTACGAAAATGAGGGTTCTGCTGCAATGGAAATCGTTTCGGGTTGTTCGTATTTCGCTCTGCGTAAAGCTAAATCGCCATCAGCTACTTTCGTAGATTCCATGATTTTCTCTTTCGATTTATTTAAAGGCGTTGGAACGAGTCCATTAGCTTCATTAAATTCCATTTGTAGTTTCCGTCGACGTGCTGTTTCATCCATTGTTTTTTTCATGGAATCGGTGATCTTGTCGGCGTACATCAAAACTTTTCCATTCACATTTCGAGCAGCACGCCCCACGGTTTGCACCAACGAACGTTCATTTCTTAAAAATCCTTCTTTGTCTGCATCGAGAATAGCAACTAAGGAAACTTCGGGTAAATCCAATCCCTCTCTCAGTAAATTAACTCCGATAAGTACATCAAAATCGCCTAGGCGCAATTGTCGCAAAATTTCAACACGTTCAATCGTGTCGATTTCACTGTGTATATAACGACATAAAATTCCGATTCGATCCAAGTACTTTTGAAGTTCCTCGGCCATTCGTTTGGTTAAAGTAGTTATGAGAACACGTTCTTTCACTTCAATTCGTTGGTTGATTTCTTCGAGTAAATCATCTATTTGATTTTTAGTAGAACGAACTTCAATAATTGGATCCAATAAACCTGTTGGTCGAATCACTTGCTCCACAATGATTCCTTCCGACTTTTGGATTTCATAGTCGGCTGGGGTTGCGGAAACGTAAATAGTAGTATTTAAAAATCCTTCGAATTCTTCAAATTTCAAAGGTCGGTTGTCAATAGCAGCTTGTAAGCGAAATCCGTAGTCCACCAAATTGATTTTTCGTGCTCGATCTCCGCCATACATGCCTCGAACTTGCGGAAGTGTAACGTGACTCTCATCCACAACCATGATAAAATCTTCCGGGAAATAATCGAGCAAGCAGAAAGGTCGTTCGCCCGGTTTTCTTCGGTCAAAATAACGCGAATAATTTTCAATCCCTGAGCAATAGCCCAATTCACGAATCATTTCTAAGTCGTAATTCACACGTTCATCCAATCGTTTAGCTTCCTCCAATTTACCTTCTTTTCTGAAATTCTCAACTTGTATCACAAGGTCGTCTTGGATTTCTTCAATCGCTTGACGCGTATTTTCGGGACTAGAAACGAATAAATTGGCGGGAAAAATATCGATTTCGTTATAATTTTCAATTTTTTGATTCGTTTCGGGATCAATGGAAGCGATTGTTTCTATTTCATCTCCCCAAAATCCAATTCTTAGCGCATAATCCGCATAGGCTAAATAAATGTCAACTGTATCACCAATTACACGAAACATCCCACGTTCAAAGGTTTCTCCAGCTCGTGAATACAAATTTTCAACCAAGCGAAACAAAAATTTATTGCGAGCAACAGTTTGTCCGACTTTCAGGGAAATGATGCTGTTTTTGAACTCATTTGGATTTCCGATACCATAAATGCATGAAACCGAGGCCACAACAATTACATCCTTTCGACCGGAAAGTAGGGCGGAGGTAGCCGAAAGTCTAAGTTTTTCAATTTCATCGTTGATTTGAAGATCTTTTTCGATGTAAGTTCCAGTTACAGGCAAATAAGCTTCAGGCTGATAATAATCATAATAGGAAACGAAATATTCTACCGCATTATTCGGGAAAAATTGTTTGAATTCCCCGTACAATTGAGCCGCAAGTGTTTTATTGTGTGATAGAATTAATGTTGGTCGATTCAGATTCGCAATGACATTAGCTACCGTAAACGTCTTTCCACTTCCAGTTACGCCAAGCAAAGTTTGCGCGGGAATATCAGCTAAAATACCGGCTATCAATTGCCTAATCGCTTCGGGTTGATCGCCGGTTGGTTTAAAATCAGAAATGAGCTGAAAATCCATTCAGTTGTAAAAATAAGGATGTTTGTGTTGATTTAACTTTTTGATTTCGTTTAAGAATGAATTTTTCACGGAATTTCACAGATTTTTCAATTTAGATTTGATTTGCAGCACTTGCAGCTAAATTATTGCTTAGATTTCCAAAAGAAGTCGATTTATTATTCTTAAATTTGAACAACAATGGTAGAATTCTTTTGAAAAAAAGTATGACGCCTCGTGGAATTGTAGTTCAATTAATTATCATTCTAAAATTCAACACAAATGAAAAAAACATTTTTAATTTTCGCTCTTTTGACTTTCATTGGCTCCTCGACAGCTGTATCTTTCGCTGCTACAAATGGTGTTAAAATCGAGAAAAATGATGACGAAAAAAGAAAGAAAAAGAAAAAGAAAAAAGTTGGTTGTTGCGCTGCTAAACAGCAAGAAGGTAAATCTTGTTGTTCTAAAAAAGAGGTAAACTAGTTAACTCTTTTTTGAATAGTTCAGTAATACTGAGTATTCAATTGTTATCGATTATAGATTGAGTTGTATTCGTTTTGATAATTGGATAGAATCTTTTTTCTTTTGAGTTTTAGTGTTGGCGTTAACTCACCCGCTTCAATCGTAAATTCTTTTGAGAGAAGAACAAATTTTTTAATTTGCTCCCAACCGCCAAAACCCTGATTAAAGGTTGAAACTTCTTCTTTTATTTGTTTATAAACCAGCTCATTTGATGCAATTTCATAGTTTGTTGAGCCAGAAAGATCTACTCCGATTTTCGATGACCATTCCTTGATGTAGGTAAAACAAGGCACTATAAAAGCTGAAGGAAATTTTTCATTTTCACCGATTACCATTATTTGCTCTATGAATCTTGATTCTTTGAATTTATTTTCAAGAGCTTGAGGAGCAATATACTTTCCTCCCGAAGTCTTAAAAATTTCTTTTTTGCGATCTGTAATTTTCAAAAAAATATTCTCTTGTAAAATGCCTATATCTCCCGTATGAAACCATCCATCTTTATCGATTACTTCTTCCGTAGCCTCCTGATTGTTGTAATAGCCTAACATAACATTTGGCCCTTTTACGAGTATTTCACCGTCCTCCGCGATTTTTACTTGAACTCCATCAATTAACGTGCCCACAGTTCCAATGCGAATTCCTTGATCGAATGAATTAACTGAAACTACGGGGGATGTTTCGGTAAGTCCATAACCCTCCAATATAGGAATGTTTGCAGCGAGAAAGATTCGCGCCAATCTTGGTTGAAGAGCTGCGCTTCCCGAGGCAATTGCGCGAACGTTCCCGCCCAAAGCAAGTTGCCATTTCGAGAAAATCAATTTTCTGGCAATGGCTAAACGAAATTTGTACCAAAGTGATTTTCCAACGACATCATATTCTTCCGCTAAGGATACTGCCCAAAAGAAAAGTTTTCTTTTAATTCCCGAAAGCGAATCGCCTGTAGCCATGATTTTGTCAAAAACTTTCTCAATCAATCGCGGAACAGCTGTAAATACATTTGGCTTTACTTCGCGGATGTTTTCCCCAATAGTATCCATGGATTCAGCAAAATGAATAGAGCACCCAATATACATATACAAGTAATGTAGCATGCGCTCGTAAACGTGACATACGGGAAGAAAAGTAAGCACATCTGAATTGTTGTCTGCAGGAATTCTGGGTTTACAGCCATCAATGTTCGTTAATATGTTGTTGTGTGACAACATCACTCCTTTCGGATTTCCTGTCGTTCCGGAAGTATAAATAATCGTTACCAAATCGCTTCTTTTGACTTTTTCCATGCGTTTTTCAACTTCTGATTCAGGGGTGGAGGAAGCTAAATCGAAAATATATTTCCAAGAAACAAAATCAGCCATCTCATCAAACGTGAATAAATGTTGCAAGCTTGGAATTTCGTTTTTGATATTTTTAATTTTATTGGCTAATTCCAAGTTTGAAACAACACAAATTTTAACTTGCGCATCATTAAAAATGAATCGATAATCATTTTCTGAAATATTAGGGTAAACCGGAACTAGGATGGCGCCTATTTGTTGAACACCGATATCTAAAATATTCCATTCTACCCGATTAGAACTTGCGACTGCGATTTTATCTCCCGGCTTAATTCCCAATGAAATTAACCCTTTTGAGATTTCCATCGCCCTCAAAATAAACTCACTTGTTGAAAGAGGACTCCAAGCTCCATTGACTTTCGAAACAAACATCTTGGAATTTGGGAAATTTTTTTGTTGCCAATACGGAATATCGAATAATCGTTCAGGGCTTATCATCTTTCATAAATTTATCTTCCGAAAATAAGAAAAATTCTCCTAATTACCGAACGAACTCATCAAATTGATATGAAAGAGTTATGGCGTATGTGTCGTAATTTTTGGAAAGAATAAAATCTCAAAAATAATGAAATAAATGGAGTTAAAATATAAGGCTAAACCATTAATTAACAATAGTTTAGCCTTAATAATAGTGCCCACGACTGGATTCGAACCAGCACACCTGTTGGCACCACCCCCTCAAGATGGCGTGTCTACCAATTTCACCACGTGGGCTTAATGTGTGAGCAAAGATAATTCTTTTGATAAACTCTTAAATCAAACATAAAAAATAAATGTCATCAAATAAATGCGCAAAATATATTTAACTTAATTTTAGCCAAATTTTTAAAAATGTCTGATTCGTCGCACAAAATCTCAGTAGCTGGTATTCTGATAACAACAGGAATCGTATTTGGAGATATTGGAACCTCTCCTTTGTATGTTTTTCAAGCAATAACTGGTGGAGGCAAACATGTTTCACCAGACTTCATATTAGGAGCACTTTCGTGTGTAATTTGGACTCTGATTTTGTTGGCAACAGTGAAATACATCTATTTTGCATTGAACGCAGACAACAATGGTGAAGGTGGAATTTTTGCTTTGTTCGCCTTGCTCAAAAAACGGCGTATTAAATGGGTTATCATTCCGGCTTTAATTGGTTGTGCGACACTTTTAGCTGATGGTTTCATTACTCCTGCTATTTCCATTTCGTCGGCCGTAGAGGGTTTGAGTAATATCAATCCTGATCTTCCGATTATTCCGATAGTGATTGCAATCATCGTTATTCTTTTCTTTATTCAGCAATTTGGAACTGTGGCAATTGGCAGATTGTTTGGTCCAATCATGGTAATTTGGTTCATTTTCTTGGGCTATTTAGGATTAATTAATGTTGTTAAAAATCCAATTGTACTCAATGCATTCAATCCATATTACGCCTATAATCTCGTCACCAATGTAGATGGTGGATTTGCTGTATTAGGGTCAGTTTTTCTTTGTACTACTGGAGCAGAGGCCTTATATTCGGATTTGGGACATTGTGGGAAAGGTAACATCAGAATAAATTGGTCTTTTGTCTTAATTTTATTATTTATTAACTATTTAGGTCAGTCAGCACTTTGCCTCTCGGATGGATTTTCCTTGGCCAAAAATCAAACTGTTTTTTATGCGATGGTTCCAGATCAGATTTTGCCATTTGCAATTGTTATAGCCACTGCGGCAACGATTATAGCCTCCCAAGCATTGATTACCGGCGTATTTACTTTGATGAATGAGGCAATCAAATTGAAATTATGGACAAACCTCAAAGTGAAATATCCAACTAACCATAAAGGTCAAATTTACATTCCTTTTATTAATTGGTTTTTAATGGGGGGATGCCTTTTAGTCATTGCAATTTTCAAAAAATCGAGCGCCATGGAACATTCTTATGGTTTGGCTATCACCGTAAATATGGTTATGACGTCTTTACTTCTTGCTTTTTTGTTGTTCTTGAAGTATCCAAAAGTAAAAGTTTTTTACGGAGTTATTTTTTCTGTATTCTTGGTTGTCGAGTCCATCTTCTTGATGTCAAACCTTGGGAAGATTGTTTCAGGAGGTTGGTTTACATTAGTTCTTTCAGTAGGCTTCTTTTTGTTGCTTTTCCTTTATTTTAAAGCCCGAGAATTAAGGACTAGTATTACGGAATACATTGCAATGGATCAAGTTAAGCCTCTTATTATGGCAGTGAAGAACGACCCTGAAATAAGCTTTGAAGCGTCTAATTTGGTTTTTCCAACACGAAGTGATTCATGTAAGAAACTGGATTTAACCGTTTATCATTCTCTTTTCATGAAAAAACCAAGAAAGGCAGATGTGATCTGGTTTTTGCATTTGGATATTTTAAATGAACCTTGGGGCGTTCACTATTCAGTCAATGAGGTGATAGACAAAACATGTTATTACGTTACACTTCAGCTTGGTTTCAAAGAAGAACATCGAATTGAATACATGATGCGAAAAATTCATTGTCATATGGTGGAGAAAGGCGAATTGACTGGAGAGACGGTCTTTAAGTCGCTAAGAGGTAAAATTGAAGATATCGATTTTAAATTTGTTGTTTTGAATTCCCGTGTCGCAACGGATAACGCTCTAACATCTTTCCAACAAATCTGTGTAAAGGTATATCGATTTGTGAAAGCAACCGGTTTAAAACCCGCTGAAGATTTTGGATTAGATAAGACAAACGTCATGGTTGATTACATTCCAATTTCAGTAACATCTCAAGTTGATCAAGAAGTAACATTAGATTTTGAGGATTATTCTCAAAAAATCAAACGATAGTTAGTATTTTACAATTATCATGGAGCGACTTACCGCTTCAGAGATAATGATATTTGAAAAAATCATTAACTAGATTGTTGTCCTGGTGATTGATAAACTTAACTTGATTGATAGAATATTTGCTTTTTTTAAGGCTGTAAGAGACATAGAGCCTTATCCAAACAAAAGATAAAGAAAGAAATTCCATCAACACAACTTCATCTTTTCGCTATATTTGTTTATAATTTCGTTATGCTTTCTAAAAAGTCTAAATATGCGATTAAAGCCCTTGTTTCTCTTGCGAAGCATTTTGGAGATAGCTCTCCAGTGAAAATTTCAACGATTGCAGAGGAAGAAAATATTCCCAGGAAATTTTTAGAAGCCATCTTAGTTGAACTCAGAAATAATGGGCTTGTTCACAGTAAAATGGGGGCTTTAGGCGGCTACACCCTAGCAAAACATCCCGAGGAAATTGTATTGAGCCAGATTATCCGTATCTCAGGAGGCCCAATAGCTATGCTTCCTTGCGTAAGTCTAAATTTTTATGAAACGTGTGATGAATGTCCGAATGAAGAAATTTGTGGATTGAGAGACGTAATTTTGGAGGTACGTGAGGCAACGATTAAAATCCTCTCTAAAACTTCATTGTCTGATATTTTGAGACGTGAAAAAGTATTAAAATCAAAAGTAATTTGATATTTCAAAAAATAGACCATGTAGAGTTTGGAACTTTATTCTGAAATACACTAAATCATTTTTGCTTTAAACGACACTCTCAATCTCTAATCGTACTCAGGTTACTAATGAAATTTAGTTACTTTTTTGACTAATCTATTACCGTTTGATAATTTTAATTCTACAAAATAAATACCATTTTTGAATGAAGAAAAATCGAGTCGATATTCTTGTGAAACCAAGTCATTTATTTTATTTAGCTGATCACCAAAAAGATTATAAATCCGAATTTCGTTTAAAATTTCATCTGCAATTTTAATTGTTAATTCTGAAGAAACAGGATTCGGAAAAATTTCTATTTTTTCATCTATTTTTTCATCTAAAGAAGAGGTTGAAATGCTAAAATTCGCGACTAAACTTCTATTCTGATTTACGGGAAAGGTGTAAGAAGCATTGGTGCTCACCAAAATTCCATTTTCAGTCCATTTGGTAAAAGTATACCCTACATATGGTGTTGCAGTTACGGTAACACTTGTGCCACTTGCAAACGTCCCACCACCAGAGGTGCTTCCACCAGCAGTTGGATTTGAAGAAGTGCTTACAACAAAGTTTGTGGCATTTTGTGAAAAGTTAGCAACTAAATTTCGATTAGCTGAAAGTGTAAATGTGTAGGAAGCGTTCGTGCTAACTTGATTCCCGTTTTCAGTCCATTTGGTAAAAACATACCCTACATTTGGAGTTGCAGTTACAGTAACACTTGTGCCACTTGCAAATGTCCCCCCACCAGAGGTAGTTCCAGCAGCAGTTGGATTTGAAGAAGTGCTTACAACATAGTTTGTGGAATTCTGTGAAAAGTTAGCAACCAAGTTTCGATTAGCTGAAAGTATAAATGTGTATGAAGCGTTCGTGCTAACTTGATTCCCATTTTCAGTCCATTTGGTAAAAACATACCCTACATTTGGAGTTGCAGTTACGGTAACACTTGTGCCACTTGCAAACGTCCCACCACCAGAGGTGCTTCCACCAGCAGTTGGATTTGAGGATACGCTAACTGTGAAATTAGTCGTACTTGTTGGACATGAGACTGCATCTACATTCGCAGTGGAGGTCAGGGTTTTATAATTAGTAGTGTTTGAGATATAAGAAAGCATTTTCACTTTTTGATCATTGGTAAAAATGTTCATGCAGGCATCATCTGAATAATCCAAATAATTCTGCCACATTCTTTTTTCTCCAGTTACACATACGCCTTTAGAGTCGTTATCTGATCCACACAAAGCATTCGGTAAACCAGAAACTTTTGGCGTATCGTTGCAATCGTCAGTGTAACTACATCCACCATTGGATGAAGTACCATAGGTGTGCTTTAAACTAAAATAATGACCAATTTCGTGGACTAGTGTGGCTCCTAGATCATACGCTTTGTAACCAGTAATATCAAGGTATCCAATATTTGGGCACCCCGAATTTTTTGATCCTAGGTATGAATAATGTATAACAACTCCTGCTCTTCCGGATCCGGTAGTTGTATTGCCCCACCAAGCCTGTGCTCGAACATTGTTATTATTGGGCATTGTTTTTACCACCCAAATGTTTAAAAATTTGTTATTCGGAAAATTGCTTGCACCACTGCTTGCAGTCTTTATACTCGATAATTGACTGTTATTATTTAATGTCGTATAGTTGCAGTTAGTGGTTGTTGTTCGAATAATTCCCGTCGTTGCATTTCCATTACCATCTTTACAGGGTAGAAAAAACTCGATTCCTGTGTCTGCCCCAACTGGATTAGAGTTAAATCCCTGAGTACCGGCTTTTTTCCTGAAACAATTATTAAGAATTTCAACTTGGTTTTTAATGATACAATCGCTGATGTTGGAAACTCCGTTTGGATCATCTGTTAATACATGAAAAACTATCGGCACTTTAATAATTCCAGATTTATTCGGAGATCCGTAATGTTTAACGATTGAATCAATCTGGGAAGCTGATAATTGCCTGAATTCCTCATTAATCGGTTCCGGACAAAACGTCGTTAACCGATCTTGGCTAAAGGAAACTGAGCTCAGAAGTAAGCTTGCTATGAATATAAAAATTGTTTTATTTAGTATCATCTTTTTTTAATCGTTTGGACTTATGTTTATAGAATTAGAAATTATTACCATCAATGAGACTTAATTCGGCAAATTTATATAATTAAGCCTTCCCGTGCATTTAAATTCCTCGTACTGGTGAAATTCTCTATTATTTTTATTCATAAGTTATATTTTTTGGTTTGTGATTTTTTATTGAATATCAACCAATTAACGGGGTATTATCTATATTGGTGAAAGGGGATTAGATTTATGTTTAATGTCTTTTTCCCATTTATCCATGAAATCGTTCAGCTCCATAATCGACTTTCGAAATCGAGGTAAATACTTGTTTTTTCTCATTAAATAGTGATTAAGCATGTCTTTAATGGTATTTAATTTACCTTGTTCAAATGCAATAAATTCGTAGTATTTATTTCTGTCACCTCGCCCGTTTTCAATGTCAGTCTTCAACAAGTTAAGGGTCTTCTTTTCTTCGTCCAATGAACTAAAAACAATGCCAAATTCTCCGGGTAAAGTTCGCTTATTTTCTTCTTTTTCCAAGATAAACAACATTTGTAATTCCTTGAATTCATTTACTTTTTTTCCAAAGTTCAGATCGACTTTTGTTGGTTTGTAATTGTTTTTCAAACGAATGAATAAAGCATTTGATTTCAGTTGATAATCCACAATAGAATCAATTTTGTTTTGTAGCAAAACCTTTTTCAACGAATCGGTTTGTACTATCATTTTCGTTAAATGGTTTAGCTGTTTTTGTTTTTCCATTGAACCACAAGCGGTAAAAAAGAGAAAAATCGAAGTGGCAAAAACTATTCTCATTCGCTTGATTTCTTTAATTGAATTGACTTAATCATTTTTCTAATTTGAAGATAAGTATTGATTATTTCGGAATGTACCTTAAGTTTTATCGATTTTATTTCGTTCAGTTTGTCTTCAACAGTTTGTGTTTTTATTTGTTCAAAATAAATGTACTTGTCGTAATTATTTCTTTTACCAAATCCATTTTGAATGTCCTTTTTTAGATTTTGAATTGACCTTTTTTGAGCGATAATCGAATGTCTTAAACTCTGCATGCCATTTTGAATATTTTTCATTTCATCCAGAAAATTTGCGTATCTATGAATTGTTCTGGCATCTGATTCAGGAATTGTGTCGAAAGTTACAAGCATTGTTAATTTAAACATAAATGTTTCATATTGTTTTATTTCTTTTTCAAATTTAAATTCGTTTTCTTGTTTTAATTCTATCAATATAGAATCAATCTTTTTTTCTATTTGAAATAATTGATCAAGTTGCTTTGATTGTTTCAAATCTGCACAAGCGAAAAAAAGGAGCAACAAAAAAATACCAGCTAAAATTCGCATGCACTAAAATTAAACAATATCGATGTGTTATAAAAAATATTCACTAAGAATTCGTGTCGTTCCAGTCGACATTTCAAGAATGAAACACAAATCTTTATCTTCTTTAATTCGGTGATTTAATACGTTCATTAAAAATGGATATTTAGCTATGCCAAAATCTCCGAACACAATTAGTTTTTCGTGTTTTCAAAACTTGATTTGTACTCTAATAAATATTTCTGACTCAAGGGAAACTATATTACTAAATGTTTTGCTTCCTGAACAGTCTGAAAATAAATATCTCACGCCAAGAAAGCGACATATGTTGGGAAATTTCATTCGTTTCCTCAACGACTTTGTCCTTGATTTATGTTACAAGAGGAAACACTATAACTTACAAAAAATTGAAATAGTTTCTGCTGAAATCACCGAGAAATGAATTAAAATTCTGCATTCTGAGGTGTCCGAGGGAATGGAATTACATCACGAATGTTTGACATTCCTGTAACGAACATCACCATGCGCTCGAATCCAAGTCCGAATCCTGCATGCGGAACCGTTCCAAATTTACGTGTATCTAAATACCACCAAAGCTCTTCCGAATGAATTCCAAATTCCTCGCACTTTTGACGAAGAATGTCATAACGCTCTTCTCGTTGAGAACCGCCTACTATTTCACCAATACCAGGAAATAAGACATCCATCGCAGCCACGGTTTTTCCATCTTCGTTCAAGCGCATATAAAATGCTTTGATTTTCGCCGGATAGTCCGTCAGAATTACTGGACATTTGAATTCTTTTTCCACCAAATAGCGCTCATGTTCACTTTGCAAATCAATCCCCCATTCAACCGGATATTTGAATTTCTTCTTTTTATAATGGTTGGAATTGATCAAAACTTCAATCGCTTCGGTGTATGTCAAACGCTTGAATGGATTATTAATTACAAATTCTAGTCTATCCAAAAGCGACATTTCGTTTCGCTCATTTTGAGGTTTTTGGGACTGCTCTTGAGCGTCACGCTCACTTAAAAAATGAACATCTTCCTTGCAATTTACCAAAACATAACTGCAGATGTATTTCAAAAACTCTTCTGTCAAATCCATGTTGTCATTCAAGTCGTTAAAAGCAACTTCTGGTTCAATCATCCAGAACTCCGCTAGGTGACGCGACGTATTAGAATTTTCAGCACGAAAAGTAGGGCCAAAGGTATAAATTTGACCCAAGGCCAGTGCTGCCAATTCTCCTTCAAGTTGTCCGGAAACCGTCAAGTTAACCGATTTCCCGAAGAAATCTTCTTTATAATTCACGGAACCATCTTCATTCAATGGTGGATTTTTGGCATCCAAGGTTGTTACGCGAAACATCTCTCCAGCTCCTTCAGCATCCGAACCTGTTATGATGGGCGTGTGGATGTAGAAAAAACCCTTGTCGTTGAAAAACTTGTGAATGGCATACGCAACCGCGTGACGAATTCTAAAAACAGCTCCAAAGGTATTTGTTCTAAAACGCAAATGCGCTTGTTCTCTCAAGAAATCTAAACTGTGTCGTTTCGGCTGCATCACCGTTTTTTGAACCTCCTCCGGATTGGCATCACCCAAAATTTCAATCTCCGAAACTTGCAGTTCAACGGCCTGACCAGAGCCCTGTGATTCAACCAAAGTTCCTTTTACTGAAAGCGCTGCTGCAGTTGTAATTCGTTTCAAAAGTGCCTCGTCAAATTTCTCAAAATCAACCACTGCTTGAATTGATGCCATGCACGAACCATCGTTCAATTGAACAAAGCGATTACTACGAAAAGCACGCACCCAACCTTTAACCGTAATTTCTTGATTAATTAACGTTTGTCCTTCTTGACCTAAAATTTGACTAATTCGCCAGCGTTTCATTGAAAATTGAGTTTAGGCTGCAAAAATAATTGTTTTCCAACTTAATCCCCATTCCTAATTGTATAATTTCCTTAATCTGAGACGGGATTAAGGGATTCGTTTCCATTTATTAAGAGCATCAGATGATTCATAAAAGTCTTCAACTTTTATTGGAGTTAATAAGGAAATCAGCAACCGCATTTGTTTCCTTACAAAACCAAAAATAATTGCCCATCAATATTGTATAATTGCCATGTAAATCGGCATTCCCAAAGTTATGTTTAAAGGAAATGAAATTGCTAGGGCCATTGGTACATAAATTGATGGATTTGCATTTGGTACAGATATTTTCATTGCTGCCGGAACAGCAATGTATGAAGCACTAGCAGATAAAATAGCTAAAATAAATTGATTTCCTTCTGAAGAAGTAACAAAATGAGCTAAGTAAGCAGCAATTGAACCATTTACAAGCGGAACAATAATCGCAATCAATGCCACAAACCAACCATATTTGAAGAATTCTTCAAGTTTCCGAGCACTATTGATACCCATGTCTAAAAGAAAAATAACGAGAAATCCCTTAAATAGGTCATTCGTAAAAGGCTTTATTCCTTCCGCGGCTTTTTCATTGGCCAAATAACCTATAATCAAACTACCGAGAATGAGTAAAACACTGCTATTTGTCAATGAGTGAACAAAAAGACTTTTAATGCTTTGATTGTGAACGACTTTTCGATTGTAGCTGCGAATCAAAAGAACACCAACTATGATGGCAGGTGCTTCCATCAGTGCCATAACAGCCACCATGTGTCCGTCGGATTCAATATTCAAGGTTTCCAAAAAGTTGAGTGCCGTAACAAAAGTTACAGCGCTAACAGAACCATATGATGCGGCAATTGCTCCTGCGTTATCAACACCCAATTTTCGTTTGGCAAGAAAAAAAACATAAATAGTAATCAAGATTGCTGCGAGAATAGCAAAAATAATGGTAAGTACAATTTCCGCTGTAAACTTACTATGAGCGAGTTCTTGGCCACCTTTAAATCCAATGGAAAAAAGAAGATAAAGCGAAATAAACTTGGCAGTAGTTGTTGGGATTTCAAGGTCACTTTTCAATTTAACCGCAACAATTCCCAGCGTAAAAAATAGAAGTGCCGGATTCGTTAAATTATCAAACAATAACTGCTGATTCATTTAATGTGTATTTCTAAAGCAATTCAATCGCGATATTTATGTGTTTCATAATTTAGCAATCTTTTCTATTTTGTTTAGAATAGGTCGCCAGACGTAGCGGACATATTCTTACTTATAGAAAGTAATTACTATTCCAAAAAAAAATCGCTATATAACCAACCCGACAAAAAATCAACCCTAAAGAATCCTTAAATTCTTAGAGCAGATAGATTTGAAAAAAACTATTGTCCTTGCCCAAGAGAGTAAGCAGCAACACCGTTGAAACGATAAAGATTTTCCGTTTTTACAACGTCTACATCATGCTCAATAGCTTTTTTCAAGGTGTTTATAATTTGCTCTTTCGTTATATTATTTCCTTCAACTGGTTTGAATCGACAACGCCAATGATCTGTACAAAAAGTTTCTTTAAATCCTTCTGGCCAAACTTTTATTCCTCGGTTTGTAATCATAGATAATTTAAGGTTGTTGTCGGATATTTTTTGAACCTTTTCCGCAATCTCATTTGGATCTTCACCCGGCCAATGAACAAATAAATCCACTCCCTCAAGTTCCTTGTTGGCAAGAGGTTTACGTTGATATTTCGGAAGTACCATTTGGTAAGTGGTATCGTATTTAACCGCTGTTAACTTTTCAGGAGATTTACCCAAGTTTGAAATAACGGCATCTGCAAATTCGTTGGTTCCAACTTTTACTTTACTCACGCCTTCTTTGTAGATATCATAAGTATGAATACCTTCTTCTAAAGTTCTTAGCCAGGCATTTTGAACTTTTTCTGCCACTTCAGTTTCACCAATATGATTTAACATCATAATCGCACCTTGCAACAATCCTGATGGATTCGCAACATTTTGACCGGCTCTTCTCGGAGCAGAACCATGAATTGCCTCAAACATCGCGCATTCCTCGCCAATATTTGCTGATCCAGCGAGTCCAACAGAACCAGTAATTTGTGCTGCAACATCACTTAAAACATCACCATATAAATTCGGCATCACAATAACATCAAAAGCTTCGGGTGTATCCGCCAATTTTGCAGCACCAATGTCAATGATCCAATGTTCGTTTTCAATTTCTGGATATTCAGCAGCGATTTCGTCAAAAACTTTGTGAAACAAACCGTCAGTTTGCTTCATAATATTGTCTTTCGTAAAACAAGTTACCTTTTTGCGATTTTGTTGTTTTGCATATTCGAAAGCGTAACGAATGATTTTTTCACATCCCGGACGACTAATTAATTTCAAACATTGAACAACTTCATCCGTTTGTTGGTGTTCGATCCCAGCATACAAATCTTCCTCATTTTCACGAACAATGATAACGTCCATGACTGGATGTTTTGTCTCAACGAATGGGTGCAAACTTTTACAAGGGCGAACGTTAGAATAAAGACCAAGAAATTTGCGAGTTGTAACATTTAAACTTTTATAACCACCACCTTGAGGCGTTGTAATTGGAGCCTTCAAAAAAACTTTATTTCTTCGGATGATGTCCCAACTTTCGTTTGAGATACCAGCCGTGTTTCCGGCAAGGTAAACTTTTTCTCCAACTTGAATTTCTTCTGCTTCAATTTTTGCACCAGCGGCAAAAAGAATTTTTAAAGTGGCGTCCATTATTTCCGGACCAATGCCATCACCTTTCGCAATTGTTATTTTAGTCATTATTCTTTTTTTTTGCAAATATGCAATTCTTTTGTCAAAAAATTAGTGCAAAAATCAAAAAATATGTATAAACCTTAGTCCTGACTTGTCCCTTTTAGTGCGGTGACTCCAATTTTTGAATAAACTGCTTCATTTTTTCGGTTACGTGAGCTTTAATTGTTACTTTTTTCCGTGTAATCTCATTGAGTATTTCACCATTCGTAAT
>JBIKSL010000002.1:0-169659 GCA_044348645.1 Crocinitomicaceae bacterium
AACTCAAAAATACAATTAGCTAAAAAAAGAGCCAGAGGTTATCGAAATATCAAGAATTTTATCAATATGATTTACTTTGTCGCTGGTAAACTCAAATTCAATTACCCACAATATTCCATATAGAGCCCGTTTTTTTATCAAAACCACAAGTACCCCAACTACTATTTTTTCAAGAGATTAAAGAGAAAAACCCAGAATTGAGTTTGTTCCTTAATCCCTGCGCATTGAAAGATTCGACTGGGACCCACACGACGAAGTTGCGTTTAAATTTCTGGCTGTCTGAGCCGAGGCACGAAAGCGAGTTTCAGAAATTTTAGCAACGAGGACAATGTGGGTAGTCAAATCTTTCCAGCGCTAGACCTTTTTGCTAACTTTTTGGGGCGATGCCAAAAAGTTTGAAAGTCATTCCCCTGCTTCAACTGTCGCTTGACTGATAGCAGTAAGCACCGAACCACCCACGATGAGGTAACCCCCAATCGTTGTAAGCAGTGCCGGTAAAGCTATCGGTGCCATCACAATGGATGTTCCGATAGCCGCTACCACTAAACCAATCGCACGCAGTTTTTTGAAGAAAGGCGGTGTTTCTTGTTGGATGCGTTCTCCCATTGAAGAAAGTTCATCCCATCGTTTTTTCGGTCCCATAGTCTAAAAAGATTACGCTACATCCACGATGGAAAGAGCGTTGTATGCTCCGTTATTCATGGAATACTGAACGCCATTCACTTCTTGGAAAAATTCCACCATCAATAAAAACACATCGGTTCCTGTTCCCGTTGGTGCAGTTCCTGCAGCCAACAACAAGTCCGTTTGTGTTGCATCGATCACTAGGTTTTCCGTGTTCGTCAATTCCACGCTGTACGTGTCCGTTGCAAAATCAACTTTTGCCCAGGCACCCGAGAAAGCCATATGCGTTGCTCCCGAAGGATAAGCCACATGTAAATTCGGAACAAGCCCTTGAATTGAGATTTCACCCGCACCTGTGTTCACAGAATACGGTCGGTACAACACAGCTCCTAGAATTGCTCGGTTGTTAAAGTTGAACCCCTTCAACAAATCCTTTGCAGCAGGATCTACGATTGCAACCGCCACGTTTCGTTCACCACGAGCACTCGTTGTGTCCAATGCGCGAATATCAGACATCAGCTTCGTCAAACGAGCCGTCACCCTTCCATCCGAAGAACGCATCATCAACGTACGAAACGCATCTCGCACCAGTTTCCCGGATTTCGCAGCACTTCCGAACTCAGCTCCGTTTTCACGCGTACGTTCAAACGCAGGATCGTTTTTAATACGCTCCGCATCCACACCACCTTTTTCACGAGCCAAGTGACCGTCCTTAGTTTTGTAGAAAGACAAATCCCCGATGGTGCCTTTCAACTTAATAATGCCAATTTGCTTTGCCATTTTTAAAGTGTATTTTGGTTAATAATTCACAGCTGAGACCCTCTCAGCCGACATCCTTTTATCCTCGCGAGTTGAAATCAGATGAACCAAAAGTACAGCAGCCCAAACACCTCAGCACCATGCCCTTGTCCGTGTGGAAAGAAACGTGCATAATTGTCCGTAAACGACCATATTATAGCAGAAGTAAAACCCTAAATTTGCAGAAAACACTATCTCTAAAGCCACGATAAAAGAGCTAAAGAAATAAGAGTTAGTATTTTAGTTTTTATTATTTACTCCTTTTAGGAGCCCTTGATTTGATAGTTAAATTAGCATCTTGTAATTTTCTACCGAGTTCGTCGTACTTAGCAAGAAGTAGTATGTCCTTTTCTAATCTTAGAACCATTAGAACCTGAAAGTACATTCCAATACCTACGCTTTCAGATCCTTTTTCAATAGCTGTTAATGTTGGCCTGCTAATATTGGCCCGTTCAGCGACTTGCTCTGTACTCAACTTTCTCCTTAGCCGAGCAAGACGGATGTTCTCTCCAAATTCTTCCAGAATCTTCTTATGTTTTGGCAATAAAACTGGTTTCTCTCTACCCATAATACAAATTACTTTTTACAAATATAAACTATTTTGTAAATACTATTTATCATTATAATATTTTTAGTAATTAGCTTAACACATAAATCAATTCAATTTATATGCATTAGCATATATTTTCAAAGATTTCAATGGAATCATATGCGATAACATATAAATACATAGTCACTCTTTAATATCGTGTATCGCGATACATGATAAATTAATAACTCAAACACAGAATTACCAGATGAGAAACATTGTCTTTGTACTAAAACTATATTTTGGTGTTGTACGAAAATTATATTTTTATGCTGAAAATCTCAAATAGCGAAAAATAAGTCACATTTATAAAGTCTATTAGTTAATCTAAAAAATATAATTAATTATGCATATTGATTAAAATGTCATACATTTGAATAATATAATATGCAAAATGTTTACTGGAAATCTCAAAATAAAAGACGTTAAATCGGAAATCGGATACTTGGTGAAGTCTTATCGCAAACAGCAAAAGCTTTCACAACAGGACTTGGCAGATCAACTTGAGCTCTCCAGAATTACGATTCAGAATTTGGAATCAGGTAAGAACTTCACTATTGATACCTTACTCAAGGTGTTTAATCACTTTGATGCATTGGTTGGGTTTAATCAATTTTTGATGGATAAAAGAAATGAAACCGAACAATTGACTTCTTTATATTAATGCCATGGCGAAAAATGACATCATAACGGTATTTTGCTTCGGTCAAGAAATTGGGAGACTGGGATTTGATGAAAATCAACAGAAATCTTCTTTTCAATACAATCCTGAGTTTCTTCAAAGCGATCGTTTTCACAACTTGTTTCCGTCAACAGGCATTTTAAAACGAACGCCTCAAGTTCAGGTATTCAGTCAATACAATTCTGAAACATTCCGAGGACTTCCTCCTATGATTGCTGATTCATTACCCGATGTATTTGGAAATATAATTTTCAAGAAGTGGATGGAGTCAGGTAACAAAGAGTTCAATCAAATTTCTGTCATTGAGCAATTGGCTTATGTGGCTGACCGTGGAATGGGTGCTTTGGAATATCGACCAAGCAAGGAACTTCCTCAATCTTCTACGATTGACCTAACCGAAATCATTGCTGTATTGAAAGAAGTTTTACAAGTAATAGATGAACAGCATGAGTCTACGCTCAATCATGAGGCCTTGTTGAATATCTTCAAAATTGGATCTTCAGCTGGAGGGGCTAGGCCTAAAATTCTCATTTCGGAACACAAAACTACGGGAGAAATTATTCCTGGGGATTTGAATCATTCTTCCGAATACAATCACTATTTAATCAAACTACATTTGGATGATAAATTAGGGTATAGTCGGGAAGTCATTGAATACTGTTATTACTTAACGGCTACTCATCTTGGAATCTCTATGATGCCATCTAAACTCATTGAGCAAAAACACTTTGCTACGCTTCGTTTCGATCGTCAAGAGGGAAAGAAGAAACATGTATTGACAGCGACTGGTTTAACGGGTTGGGATTATCAAAGTCCGAAAGATTCCAGTTATGAAAACCTCTTTGAACTAGCATTGTTTCTTAAAGTACCGTATCGGGATATAGAAGAACTATTTAAACGCATGGTTTTTAATGTTGTCTTTTTTAATTCCGATGATCATTTGAAAAATCACTCATTCATCTATGATGAAGAACAAGACAAGTGGAATATTTCTCCGGCGTATGACATCACGTATTCTTTGAATCCGTTAATGAACTATACAAGAACTAGTAGAGCTTTGTCAATAAATGGAAAACGAGTCGATATTACCTTGGAAGATGTCCTTACCATTGCCGAAACATTCACGATTAAAAATCCAAAAAAAGTTATTCAAGAGATTCAAGACGCCATTGCCTATTGGAACGACCACGCGAATGAATTAAATCTACCTTCAACTATTATCCAAAGTATTCAAAGAGATTTTGTGCGTTTGCTGTAGTTTGTTCTGAGTTTAACGAATATCTTAAACAGTGAATAATTAAGTGGTATACTTACCGGATATCTCTGGTGAGAAACAAAACCCACTAACTAACTTTGTTGACCTCTATGCCGCATGAAGCAAATCGCCACATGTAGTATAGATAGTGTATGGATAAAGCATAGATAGAGTATGAAAATACCCAAACGAGTATGTGTCTATCCAAAAGATGTACAGCGAATAACCGGAAGAAGTGAGAAATATGCCAGGCGATTGCTCCATACGATCAGGCAAAACCTGAACAAGCAATCCTATCAATTTGTAACGATAGAAGAGTTCGCCCAACACGTTGGAATAGACACAGAAACAGTCAAACAGTTCATCATTGATTAAGGATTCCCGGTCCTTTTTTCTAAAAATCTGGACTTTAACCTACCATTTTGTATCATTTTGTAGTGAAATAAGTGTCTGAAAATGAAAATAATACTACCTTTGTTGAGAAGGTTAATGTCAAACCGTTCATAACTAACCAAAATATTCGGTTAACACATAGGCGAACAAAGGCATTTTTCACACCTTTAAATTATTGATTTACAGAGTTTTATATATTGGACTGTTCACCCGTCCAGACCGCTTCGAGCGATTTTAAACCCTGTAAGTCATTGATTTACAGGTTTTTTTTATTTTCTGATTTTTACGGATCAAGTCAAAAATCGACTCAATTGACTACAAAAAGGCTATGCTTATATTTTATGAGCAAAACAACATCAATCCTTTTAAACGTATTTTTATCGATCAATTTGAATTTGCTGTCAAAACCTATTTTTAAAATTGATCATTAATTTGATTATTCAAAATCCGCTCAATATATTTCCTTAAAAAGTACGATATTTAAGACCTATTGCCCACAGTTTTAAAAGCCTAATTTTTGGGGCTTTTTTTCATTTTCTTATCATCCTAAAAAAAAATTGATGAAACTAACTCATTAATTATTAGTGATTAACGAGCATCAAAGCCTGCTCAAGAATCGATTTTCCGGATAATGGATCCAATAAATTCAAATCTTGATAACGTCGAAGCCATGTTTGTTGACGTTTCGCGTAATTCCTTGAATGTTGTTTAATCAATTGAATTGCTTGCTCTTTGGTTGTTTTTCCATCCAAGTATTCAAATATCTCTTTGTAACCAATGGTATTTAATGGGACGAAATTACGATATTTCATCAACGAATTAACTTCTCCAATGAGCCCCGTATTTATCATTTCATCCACACGCTCATTGATTCGATTGTATAAAATATCTCTTGGCCAATCAATAGCAAAACGAATCGGCTGAAACGGAAGTACTCTTTTTTTCATTGTTTGAAGTTCTGACATTTTTTTTCCGCTAACCCGAATTGCCTCTAGCGCGCGAATAACACGAATCGGATTATTTTTATCAACTTTCTCATAAAAAATGGGGTCAGAAATTCGAAGTTCTTCCAAGAGAGATTGGGAACCAAAACGATTGAAAATGTTAGTAAGTTCTTGTCTAATTTCTTTGTTTACAGGTATTTCATCGATTCCTTCAACCAATGCATCCAAAAACATTCCAGACCCTCCGACAACCACAGCACAACCTCGATTATTAAGAAGCTCTTTCAATATTGGTTCAGCCAAACTAGCAAATTGGGCAGATGAAATATCTTGCTCAACTGTTACAAAATCAATGAAATGATGTTTTGCAAGACTTAACTCATATTTACTCGGTTTGGCAGTTCCAATAGACATTTCTTTGTAAAATTGACGCGAATCGCAAGAAATGATCTCTGTTTGAAAGTTAATCGCTAATTGAATTGCTAAGTTTGTCTTTCCCGACGCAGTTGCCCCTTGAACAATTAAGACTTTGGTCATACTTCCTTTCAATTCCCTGTCCATTCTTTATATGTTGTAAAAACAGAATTGGTATAGGAAACTGCGTGACCACGATATGCGCCCGATTTAACAAGTGGAGAGCGGTAAAATTGGGGTTGTGACAAGCGCAGAAGCATTATGGCTACATTGCCATCCCAAACAGTTGGATCCAAGCCATATTCTGAAGCTAATCTTTGAGCGTCATCAATATGACCTTTTCCTGCATTATAAGATGCTAAGGTAAATTTCAGACGTTGGTCGCGATCGGGAATTCCAGTCCAGGATTGAAATAATTTGTTGATTAGCTTCATACCTCCCATAATCTGCACCTCCGGAGTTGAACCAGGTACAACGCCATATTTTGGCCCAGTGTTTGGCATAAATTGCATCATTCCGTACGCTCCACCAAAACCTCTAGCATTCGGATTAAATCTTGACTCTTTGAATGCTATTGCAGCTAGAAATTGCCAATCCCAACCGTAAATTTCAGCAGCTTTTTTAAATATAGCATCATACGGAGAAATTTGTCCCTTTTTTGTCAACACAATTTCAGTTGACGTTTCTTCCAAATAGTCAAAATAGCGATTTTTCAGTTCCTTGTATTGACTGGATTCACAATACTTTTTTAAAAAGGAGTCTAATTTTGTTTTCAAAATAGGACTTGAATGTCTCAATCCGAAAGCAATCTTCTGTTTGAAAGAAAGAGGTATTTTAATATTCAGATTTGGATGCAACTCTTTGCAAATTCGAGCCAAATTTTCGTGAGCAGCCGTAAAATCAATTTCTTCATTGGCCACCATTTCAATTAAATCTTCTGTAATCGGATCGCTTTTTATAGTTTTTATCACAATTCTCTCTCCAATTTCCTCTTGTAAAAATCGAAGACGACGAGAAAATGCAGAATTTTGCCTCACATAAATGGTTTTTTGTCTTAAATCCAACGGCTCACGAATCATGCTATCTCCATTTCGCTGAACTAGAACTTGATGAGCATAATAATAAGGAAGGGAAAAATTCATTTGTCTTTTTTCTCTCAGCGAAACTGCCAGGTTGGCAGCGATTACATCACCTTCACCATTGCGCAATAGTTCACTAAATTCTGAATAATTTGAAACCACTTTAACCTCAAGTGGAAGTCCGATATATTTGGAAAAACTATCAAGAATTTCATATTCAAATCCCATCTTTTTACCTCGATACTCAAAATAAGACAGCGTGCTATTCTCAAAAAGCACACTCAATTTACCTTTTTTTCGAATTTCGTTTAAATCAGACTTGTGGAAATTATTGCTCTTTCCGATACAAGATGAAAGTATAGAAAGCAATATACTAGCCAGAAATAATTTATTAATCATCAGATTATAAGCAATTTCGAAGATTTAATTAGACATAAAGATATTGTAATTTCACGTACAATGGTTAATTAATACGATATTGTTTAATTTTGTAAACGAATTGATTCTGGATTTTGCATAATACGTTAATATTTTGATGTAAAGGTGCTTACTATCTTGACAAAGTTTGGTGTCTTAAAATCGAAAAAGTACTCAAGATACATTAAAATAGTATCAATCATGGATTACGGCAGAATGAGATTCATTACAAACAAGAAGTATGAGTTTAATTCCCAGCTGCTAAACGTTCTAAAGGACTATAAAAAACATTTATTGATTTGATAAATCATAGATTAGACTTAATGATTTATTTTTCAGTTAGCTATTTTCCAGAATGATTTCAAATTTTTTTAATTTAAGCCGTTAAGACTAAATATATCAAAAATTTGCCTCGTAAACACCCAATAAAAGATGGAATAGTTTTTGTAATTTCATGACTCAAAGAAATGTATGATGAAACGAGCTTTTTCTTTTAAATTATATCTTTTATTTTCCATCGTTATTTGGATAAATATAAATTTGAGTGCTCAATTTAAACCTGATAACGGCGTAAAAGAATCGAATCCCTACAGGATTTTATTGACAAATGCCACAATTTATGTTTCTCCAACTCAAAAATTGGAAAACGCCAATATCCTAATTGAAGGATCTCGAATAGTTGAAGTTTCAACAAAAACAATTAAAGATAACAAGGCAATTGTCTATGATTTCAAAGGAAAAACCATTGTTCCTTCTTTTATCGAATTGAATTCAAATGTTGGTCTTCCAAAACCTGGAGAAAATAACTTTTCAATAAGATCGAATTCGGGAAATACTAATCAAGGAGCCTTTTATTGGAATGATGCAGTTCACCCGGAATTTGAAGCGGCGCCAAATTATCAAATAGACTCCAAAGCCAATGAAAACCTCGTGAAAATGGGATTTGGTTTTGCGCTTTCTCATTTACAAGATGGAATTGTTCGAGGCGCTGGAACGCTTGTTTCATTGGGTAATCAAAATTCAAATAAGCAAATTCTTTCTACTTCAGCGGGTCAATTTTATTCCTTTTCGAAAGGAAGTTCCAACTTGAATTATCCCTCTTCTCAAATGGGCTCAATCGCGTTATTGCGTCAAGCCTTGTATGATTTGAAATATTATTCCTCCTTAGAACTTAAGGAAGAACGTTCTATTTCGCTCGAAAAATGGAATTCTCAGTTGTCGCTACCAGCATTTTTTCAATCAACGGAAAAATGGGAAATTCTGCGTGCATCTAAAATCGCAAAAGAGTTCAATTTGAAATTCAATTATTTCGGTTCCGGAAATGAATATGCCATTGCCAAAGATTTGAAAAAGTTGGACGCATCGATTATTGTTCCTTTGAATTTCCCAGATGCTTATGAAGTAAAGGATCCGTATGTTGCACGACAAATTCCATTGAGTGATTTGAAACATTGGGAATTGGCTCCAGCAAACGCAAAACTACTCCGAGATCAAGGGATTAATGTTTGTTTTACAACAAGTGGCTTGAAGTCAAGCGAACAATTTTGGACAAATCTGCGAAAAGCATTAAAACGCGGACTAAAAATCGAGGACGCGCTTGCGGCTTTGACAACGCAACCGGCCTTACTTCTAAAAGCTAGCTCTGAAATGGGAACCTTGGAAAAAGGTAAATATGCTAGTTTTTCAATTTATTCGTCAGATCCATTCATATCAGATGGTAAATTAGTGGAATCATGGATTTTAGGTGAACGAAATGTAATTAGTGAAATCCCCTCAACTGATATTAATGGAAAATACAGTTTCAATCTTGAGGAGAATAAATATAGTGTTGAGATTTCAGGTTCTCCCGAGAAACCGCAAGGAAAAGTTCAGACTTTCAAAACGGAAATAAACAAGGAGACAAACGTTAAGAAAGTTGATACAATTTTCCAAAAAGCAGTTATCGTTCGAACGCAAAATGATTTGACCATTCAATTCAATTTGGCGGATGATAAATTTAGTGGTAGTGTCAATCTGCATGGTAAAATTGGAGCGGAGGGTAGTGTTTTTGAAGGTGATGGGTCGCTTCCAACTGGTAAATGGATTAAATGGTCTGGCATTCGATTGGAAAAAGATAAATCCGAGAAAAAAACGGAGTCATTTCAGCTGGATACAACCTTCAGCACATCAACTTGGTTTCCTAACATGGCTTTCGGCCTGGATTCACTTCCGAAAAAAGAGATTTATGTGATTAAAAATGTGACTCTCTGGACCAATGAAAAAGAGGGTGTAATAAAAAATGCGACAGTTGTTGTTGAAAATGGAAAAGTACTTGCGGTAAATCCAACTTCTACTGTTAAAACTGCTGTTATTTTAGATGGAACTGGTAAGCATTTGACCTCAGGAATAATTGATGAGCACTCGCATATAGCTATTTCCAAAGGAGTAAACGAATCTGGTCAAGCAATTACGGCTGAGGTGAGCATTGGTGAAGTGGTAAATCCCGATGATATAAATATTTATCGTCAACTTGCTGGTGGCGTGACTGCTGCTCAATTGTTACATGGCTCAGCGAATCCAATTGGCGGACAATCAGGATTGATCAAATTAAAATGGGGTCATACGCCTGAAGAAATGTTGATTCCAAATGCTCCTAAGTTTATCAAATGCGCCTTGGGGGAAAATGTGAAGCAAGCGAATTGGGGTGATAATAACCGTTTTCGTTTTCCGCAAACGCGAATGGGTGTAGAACAGGTATTTTACGATGGTTTCTTCAGAGCAAAGGCATATAAAAAAGAATGGGAAGATTACCGTGAAGCAGTTAAAAACAAAAATCCAAAGAAACCCAATCCAATTGAGCCAAGACGCGATTTGGAATTGGATATTTTACTTGAAATTTTGGAAAAACAGCGTTTCATCACATGTCATTCTTATGTTCAAAGTGAAATAAACATGTTGATGCACGTTGCAGATTCGTTTGGCTTCAACGTAAATACATTTACTCATATTTTGGAAGGTTATAAATTGGCGGAAAAAATGAAAAAGCATGGTGCCGGTGGTTCCACTTTTTCAGATTGGTGGGCCTACAAATATGAAGTAAATGAGGCTATTCCTCAAAACGCGAAAATGATGACCGACCAAGGTGTAATTGTTGCCATTAATTCGGATGATGCCGAGATGGGAAGAAGGTTGAATCAGGAAGCTGCCAAAAGCGTTAAGTATGGAGGAATGTCTGAAGAAGAGGCCTGGAAGTTAGTTACCTTGAATCCTGCGAAGTTACTTCATTTGGATGATCGTATGGGAAGTATTAAAATTGGAAAGGATGCCGATTTGGTTCTTTGGACTGATAATCCATTAAGTATCAATGCAAAAGTAGAAATGACAATGATTGATGGAATGATTTTATACAACGCGTCTGAAAATGAAAATTTAGCGCAACGAAATGTTAGTGAGCGCGCCCGTATCATCAATAAAATGTTAGAATCCAATGAGAAAGGTGAGTCCGCTCAGCCATTCGTGAAAAAAGGTCGTAAGCATTTCCATTGTGATACAATTGGAGAAGAAGGAGTTGAAACTGAAAATATACATTAAGTCATGAAGAAATTACTATTTTTCCTAGTCTTCCCTTGCGTTTTAATCGCTCAAAAAAA
This sequence comes from Crocinitomicaceae bacterium, assembly GCA_044348645.1. Classification (GTDB taxonomy): domain Bacteria; phylum Bacteroidota; class Bacteroidia; order Flavobacteriales_D; family Crocinitomicaceae; genus UBA952. The sequence goes on from JBIKSL010000002.1 coordinate 10,825, forward strand.
CAAGATATTGTTGTTGAACGGCTATTTGCATGTTGGAAATGGTCAAACAATGGAAACTGCTTTAATCGGAATCGAAAACGGTAAAATTACCATGATTGGAAACGCGTTGACCACAAAAATCGATCGAAAATACTGGGATACGATTATTTCATTGGATGGGCAACATATCTACCCAGGTTTGGTTGCCCCAAATTCAACGTTGGGATTAACTGAAATTGATGCAGTTCGTGCGACTCGCGATTTCAACGATGTAGGAATTTTCAATCCACATGTACGTTCTCAAATTGCTTTTAATGTCGAATCAAAAGTCATGGAAACTGTTCGAACCAATGGTGTTTTAATTACACAAGCGACTCCAAGGGGCGGTTCGATTTCCGGAACTTCATCTATAATGTTTTTGAACGGTTGGAATTGGGAGGATGCAACGCTCATGAAAGACGATGGAATTCATGTCAACTGGCCTTCTAGTTTGGAAGGTGGAGGTTGGTGGGCTGAACCTGCTCCGAAAAAACGGAATGAAAATTACGAGAAATCCAAGCAAGAATTGATTGACTTTTTCGAAATGGCTCGTGCTTACAGTGTCGATAAACCAATTAAGACAGATCAACGATTGGAGACTATGAAGATTTTTTTTCAGAAAGAATCGAATGCACGTGTTTACTTTCACGCTTCTGAACTTCAGCAAATTTTAGATGTGATTGATTTTTCGAATAAATTCAACCTGAGTTTTCCCGTGATTGTAGGTGGCTATGATGCACATTTGGCCGGAAAAAGATTGAAAGACGCTAAAATTCCAGTCATGCTACAACGCTTGCATAGTTTGCCTGAAAACGAAGAAGATGCTGTTGACCTTCCATTCAAATTGCCATCACTTCTGCAAAAAGAGGGAATTAAATTCTGTCTACAAAACGAAGGTGATATGGAGGCAATGCACACCAGAAACTTACCTTTTTTGGCAGGAACAGCAATGGCCTATGGCTTGAGTGAGGAAGAAGCTGTTCGCTCCGTTTCATTGTCCGCTTGCGAAATATTGGGAATTGACAAAAACTTTGGTTCTATTGAGATTGGAAAATCTGCCACGCTTTTCGTTTCGAAAGGTTCAGCTTTAGATATGAAAACAAACCTAGTGACGTTGATTATATCGAATGGAAAGTTCGTTCCAACTCACAATTTTCAGACAACACTTTTCGAGAAATACAGTAATAAATACAAACAGAAGTAAATTTTTAATTTAATTCCTTCGGTTGTAACTTATTTTTAATTCAATCGTCTTACGGCCGAAACGTATGAATATTAACGATTACAATAGTGGTGTTGATACCTTCGCTGATGGACTTTTTCGATTTGCACTGAAAAGTTGTGGAAATTCTGATCAAGCAAGGGATTTTGTACAAGATGCCTTCGAAAAGCTTTGGACTAAATTAGAAACGGTGGAAGCCAACAAAATGAAATCGTATTTATTTACAACTGTTTCTAATTCAATTGTAGATTCAGCAAGAAAAACTCTGCGCAAACAAACGTATGAAGCTAATCTCCAAACATCATTTCACGTTGAAAATACTTATTTTGATGTAAAAGAAAAACTTGAAGAAGGACTCCAAAAAATGCCAGAAATTCAGAGGCAAGTCGTTTTATTGCGCGATTATGAAGGATATTCCTACCAAGAAATTGGTGAAATTACAGGTTTAAGTGAACAACAAGTTAAAGTTTATATATTCAGAGCACGTAAATTTTTGCGAGCTTATATTGGTCAATTGGAAGTTTTAATATGATAACGAAAGACAATATTGAAGCCTATTTGTTGGATTTTCTTGAAGGAAATCTGAAGTCGAATGAATTATTGGAATTGGAGTTTTTTTTAAAAGAAAATCCTTCGTACAGCCCAGATTTTGAATTGGTTAAATTAGAAAAAGATAATCTATCAAATTTCGATAAATCAACGTTAAAGAAAAACCTGGTATTTGAACCAGTTGTCTTTCAGGAAATTAGTGAAGGGACAGCAGAAGAAAAAATGCACGTCGCAGCAACTGAAAATGTTCTTTCAGAAGCTGAAAATGTTCATTTTAATAACTATTTGATTGATAATTTAGATGCTCAAAAAGAATTTCTAATTTATCAAAACACTCGATTTGAAACAGATCATTCCATCGTTTTCCCAAATATTAGACGATTAAAAAGAAAAGAAGGAAAAGTATTCGTTTTCAGTTCTATGACTAAATGGAGTGCGGCTGCAATAGTTATTGGAATTGGTATTTGGTTGTTATTTGGTACTAATTTGATGCAAAGAAATTTTGTGACCAAAAAAACTCCAAACTTGCGAAAAGAAACCCTGAATCCGCAGGTCGAGAAACCAAATGTATCTGCTACAAATTACGACAGTATTGATAATTTTATATTTCTTCATCCACAATTCAATTCGCAAACCTTAGCACAACAAAAAGATTCGTTGATAGAACAAAAAGAAACTTTTTCAGTGCCAATTGATATGGCAACTGAAATGAATGTTTTAGATACAAATGCGGCTGAAACTTATAAGGATAAAAATGAAACGTTACATACCAATGAATTAGCAAAGATATCTACGAAAGCAACTAACACCTTAACTCCTTTGGAGTTCGTAAATTCAAAATTGAAAAAACGTTTTTTCGGAAAAAACAACCCATCAAAAGTGGAAATGTATGCCTCTCTTTCGAACAGAATTTCCTCTGTAATCGGTATTCCATTTTTGTTTCTTCGAAAGCAGGAAAAAGAAAATCGATCGTTTTACTTTCGTTTCGGGATATTTAGTATCGAGAAAAATTAATAGTTGATTGTAACAAAATTTGAACCCAGGCGTCTTAATCAAAAACACAAAAAATGAAGACAATTTTACTATCGGCAACATTGTTAACTTACAGTTTCCTTGGGGCACAAATCAAGTCAACTGAAAAACAAGTTATCATAGAAGGGAAAGATACAATTACCATTACTAAAGATGTTTTGGAAGGTGATCTAAAACGCCAAACAATTATACAAACTACTGACAAAAGCTTTATGACGATTGAAGATCAAGCGGACGGAACCCAGAAACAAACTATTATTAAAGATGGAGACACTACAATCATCATTACCAATAATTTGGGAGGAAATGACACGATTGAAGAATTGACAGAAATAAAAATTGATGACGAGAGCGATTCAACTAAAATCAACTTGGGAAAAATGAAAATCGTCATAATCGAGGATAAAGCCAAAGAAAAAAAAGGCCAGAAAAAAATAATTATTGATGAAAAAGTGATTATTGATAGTAATGGCAATATTCAAAATGAGAACCTAGCAAAAAACAAAGAGGAAGAGGATAAACCGGAAGAAAATGACTTCGCACATTGGGCAGGATTTGGAATAATGGCAAATGGGTTTCTGAATTCTTCAGGAAAAATAAGTTCTGCTTCTGACGCTAAATTTCTTGAATTGGATTACGCCCGGAGTATTGGAGTCAATCTTAATTTGCTCGAAAAAAGATTTCCCATTTTTAAAGAATACATTGGTTTGACAACAGGACTTGGAATTCAATGGAATAGTTATATGTTAAAAAATAATGTTGACGTTTTTTCAAACCAAGATTCAACCTTTGGAGTTGCGAATGGTTTTATCGACTTTCGCAAAAATGAATTGAGAGCAACCTATTTACAAGTACCTTTATTAATTGAGTTTAATACGAATAAAAATAACGAAGAATCTTGGCATTTTTCCCTTGGGGTAGTAGGTGGAATTCGTATCGGCTCTAGTTATAAAACAAAATGGGAAGAAGATAATAAAACGCGAAGAGAAAAAGTAAAATCCAACTTTAATTTAAATCCATTTCAAGCGTATGCCACCGCGATCGTTGGTTTTGAGGATGTGAATATCTATTTAAATTACGGGTTAACACAATTGTTTGAGAAAGGTAAAGGACCAAATTTATCGCCAATTAATGCTGGGATTTTGTTTAATTTTTGATTTTTAATTCAGTTTATTCTAGCTTAATTTGTTCAAGTAAATAATCTTCCATATTCTCAGGTGTGATTATATGGAATGAATGATTTTCATAGTTTCTTGAGAATGTTTTACTCAGTCTGGCTTTTGCGTTTTTGTTCCATTTAATTTCGAATGCATGAAATGCTTGATTTTCCTCGATTACTAAATCGATTTCTTGCTGATCTTGTGTTCTCCAAAAGTAGAAATTAACCCAACGATTATCGTAGCGGTATTTTTTATAAATTTCGCTTATTACGTAATTCTCCCACAAGGCTCCGATGTCAGCTCTATTTTCTGGTAAGTTGAAATTCCCCAATAAAGCATTTACTACACCGTTATCAATAAAATAGATTTTCCTTCCTTTTTTCAATTCTTTTGAATGGTTTCGACTTAACGCTTTTAACCGAAAGATGATGAAACTGTCTTCCAATAATTGAATGTATTTCTCAACCGTAGAATTATCAATTTTTAGTTCTTTTGATAAATTGTTGTAATTTATTTCAGTGCCAATCCGAAATGCTAAAAGTTGCAAGAGATGAACGAGTTTATCAGGCATTTTTAGTCCTTCAAACATCAAGATATCTTTGTATAAATAGCTATCTGTTAGTAGCTTTAAACGTTGTTTTTCTTCTCCACTATTCAATGCTATTTCCGGGTACGAGCCATAAAGTAAGCGCACGGGCAACATTCTTTTTTCTTCAATTAAACCGTGATTTTTTACGAGTTCAGCAAATGAAAATGGAAACAACTGAAATTGCCATTTACGACCTGTTAACGGTTCATTCGTTTTGTTTTTTATTTCAAATGCGTAGGACCCAGTGGCAATAACTTGTATATCTTTCAGTGAATCATTAATGATTTTAAGCTTAATTCCAACTTCATTCAATGTTTGCGCTTCATCAATTACAATTAAATTGTTTGCGCCGAAATAATTCTTTAACCGAGTTGATGTAGCATTTTCAAACAAAGCCTGAATATCAGGTTCATCTGCATTCAGCCATAAAGAATCGGTTTTATCTTTTATGATTTCCCTTAAAAGCGTAGTTTTCCCAACTTGTTGGGGACCTAAAAGAATAATTACCTTTCCTTTGAAAAGTTTTTCTTCAATGCTTTTTCGTATTTCTCGTTGAATCATCCTCGCCGCAATTTAGACAAATATCGTATTATTTTAGAGTAAAACCAAAAAAAAAACGTTTTATTTTTGGGTACAACCGAAAATAATACGAAAAAATGAATTTCAATTTATTTTGATAATAGACAATAATTAACTGGAGTTAAACAGCAATTAATCTTCAAAATCGTATCTTTGTTATATTATTGAAAAAAATGAATCTAAGCAATTTAACAGCTATAACACCGATCGACGGCAGATACCATAAAAAAACAAAAGACCTTCAAAAATTCTTCTCAGAATTTGGTTTAATTAGATATCGTGTTCTCGTTGAAATTCAATACTTTATATCTTTATCAAAATTAAATATTAAAGGCTTAGAAGACTTTCCTCAAAACCGAGTTGATGAACTTTTATCGATATTCATTCAATTTTCCGAAGATGATGCACATTCAATTAAGGAGATTGAGAAAGTTACCAACCACGATGTGAAAGCAGTGGAATACTTTATAAAAGAAAAAATGAGTCAACTTGGCTTGGATAAATATCAAGAATTCATACATTTTGGTTTAACATCTCAAGACATTAATAACACCTCCATTCCATTATCCTTAAAAGAAAGTTTGTCTGAGGTATATTTGCCTTTATTGAATCAACTAATCATTCAACTCAAATTTTTCCAAATCGAGTGGAGAGATATACCAATGTTGGCCAAAACGCATGGTCAACCTGCATCACCAACTCGACTTGGCAAAGAAATTCAGGTATTTACAGAACGATTAGAAATTCAATTACAACAATTAAGTAGTATTCATTTTTCTGCAAAATTTGGCGGAGCGACTGGTAATTTCAATGCTCATTTAGTCGCTTACCCTGATATTGATTGGGTCGAATTCGCCAACAACTTTGTTAATCAAACTCTTGGATTGAGGCGAAGTCAAACAACTACACAAATTGAACACTATGATAATTTGGCGGCTTTGTTCGATGTCTTAAAGCGCATCAATACAATAATTTTGGATCTAAACCGAGATATGTGGACTTACATCTCAATGGATTACTTCAAACAAAAATTAAAGGATGGGGAAATTGGATCGTCAGCGATGCCTCACAAAGTTAACCCAATAGACTTTGAAAATTCAGAGGGAAATCTTGGAATTGCAAATGCGCTTTTTGAACACTTGTCGGCAAAATTACCTATTTCGCGTTTGCAACGTGATTTAACTGACTCTACTGTGCTACGAACGATTGGGGTTCCTATTGCTCATACAATTATTGCTTTTCAATCAACGTTGAATGGTCTAGGCAAATTACTATTAAATCAAACCAAACTCGAGGAGGATTTGGAGAACAATTGGGCCGTTGTGGCGGAGGCAATTCAAACTATTTTGAGAAGAGAAGGATTTGAAAAACCTTATGAGGCACTTAAGAGTTTGACACGTAAGAACGAAAAAGTAACCAAGGAATCTGTTCATGAATTCATAGACTCACTCTCAATAGAGGGAGTAATAAAAAATGAATTAAAACAAATCAATCCCACAAATTATACGGGCATTCAATTGGTCAAGAAATGAAAAGAAACATAATTTTAGGCTTTTTTGCTTTTTGGATGCAAAATATTAGTTCGCAGGAATTCCCAGTTTCTTGGGGTGGACTTGAAAGAAACAGTAGCTCTTTAATTGAAATACTTCCACGAAGCAATTCGGATTTCTATACACTACGCTGGTCTGGCGGTAGAACATTTGGATCCTATCGAATCACAAATCATGAAAATTTAACTTTCATTCAAAAGAAACGAATCAAACAGGTTGCTGATCATGGAATTGCAAATTTTGAAAATGCTGTTTATTTTGGGGATAAATTGCTCATTTTTTTATCCGACAGAAATAACGGTCAAATGTCTCTATATTCTCAAGTTTATGATCCTCAATTAGAACTTTCCGAAGGTTCCGAAATGATTGCAACCTATTCGAATAATAAATTAAACGCTAAGCCAAACTTTAAAATTCTTCAGTCTCTGAATCGTCGATTTATCGGTGTTATTTGGGAAATTCCTGGGAAACGCACAACTGGAGATCTTTATGGGTATAAAGTCTTTGATACCACCATGAATGTTGTTCAATCAGGTGAATATGTTATTCCAATCGATGGAAATCTTACAACCATTAATGAACATTATATTTCCAACGAAGGCGATTACTTTTTATGTGTCACTGAGCATCTGCGTCCGAATGATAAATTTCTTATTCGGGATTTTGAAAATTTCAAATCCATTCATGTTTATAAAATTAGAAACAATGAGTTGAAAGAATTTCAACTCAACTTAGACGGAAAACGTGTTGATGACATTAGAATGTCCTCAAATGACAGTAGCTTTTTTAATTTATCTGGCATATACGGTTCAGGAAATTCAAATGGAATTGAAGGTATTTTTTTGGTTAGAATTGATTCAAAAAAAGATTCAATTGTTTCTCGTGGCATGATTCCATTCAGTCGGAATATCGTTTTTCACAATCTTTCTGACCGCCAGAGAGATCGTATTGAGGATCGGTTGAGTAACCGAAATATGGAACCGCAACTATACAATTATCGCCTTCGGGATATATTTACACAACCCGATGGAACCGTGCTTGGTTCAGTTGAACAATATTACATTCAAAGAAGAATGACGTATGATAATCGAACAGGTATTTCGTCGACTATATTTTATTATTACTACGACGATATTATTGCATTCAAAATAGGTAAATTAGGTCAATTTGATTGGGAAAAACTGATACCTAAATCTCAAATTTCCATAAACGATGGCGGTCCGTTTAGTTCTTACGCATCATTTGCAAACGACCAAAAAATGTATTTCATTTTCAATGACAACGTTAAAAATTATAATGATTTTGGCGAGTTTTCAAGAAACTCAAATTCTATTTACAGTTTGAATTTATCAAGACGAAAAAATACAACAGCTATAACTACAATTGACACTGAGACGGGAGAAACTGCCCGAAAAACTTTTTTCAACAGAAAAGAACTTAATTCAATAGTTGTTCCAAAAATGTTTAAGATTAACTCACTCAACAAAGAAATTCTGATGTATGCAATTCTTGGAGGGAAAGAGCGTTTTGGAATATTAAATTTCAAAGGAAAATGAAAGTATTTGTTTTCATTTTCGTTTCTTTTTTTCTTTTTGTCTCTTGCGACCCACCTCCAAAAGTGGTTGTTTCCAGCTCAAGGATTCACGATGAGCTGATTTTTGATGATCACAGCTATTCAAATTTAACGGAAATTCGGACCACACACCTGGATTTAGAATTAGACGTGAGTTTTCAAAATAAAACAATCTACGGTGTGGCTCGTCATACCATGAAAAACAATGGAACTGACACAGCCATTTTTGACATCAAAGGGCTTAAAATTCAAAAAATTACCTTAGGTGAAAAAGAAAATGAACGCGAAACTGATTTTGTGATTGGCAATATGGATGTTGATTCTGTGCTTGGACAACCCTTGCTTGTTTCAATTAATCAGAAAACCACTAAAGTTAATATCTATTATCAAACCTCCGAAAATTCAGAGGCCCTGGGGTGGCTCGACAGCAACCTTACAAGTTCAAAATCAAAACCATTTCTCTTTTCACAGGGACAAGCAATTTTAACAAGAACTTGGATTCCTTTGCAAGACTCGCCTTCAAACAGGATTACCTATTCCGCCAAAGTCACAGTTCCAAAAGATTTGATGGCTGTTATGAGCGCCAGGAATTCCAAAAAAAGAAATAATTTGGGAATCTATGAATTTGAAATGAAAAAGCCTATACCTTCCTATTTGATTTCATTATCTGTTGGTGATTTAGTTTATCATCCCTTTTCAATAAATTCGGGAGTTTATTGTGAACCTCAACTCGAGAAGGCTTGTTCAGCAGAATTTACAGACCTACCAAGAATGATTTCTACAGCGGAAAAATTATACGGTAAATATCAATGGGAACAATATGATTTATTGGTCCTACCCTACTCTTTTCCATTTGGTGGGATGGAGAATCCAATGCTAACATTTGTAAATCCGACGGTTATTACGGGAGATAAAAGTTTAGTTTCCGTTGTGGCACATGAACTTGCTCACTCTTGGTCCGGAAATTTAGTTACAAATCGAACCTGGAATGACTTTTGGCTGAATGAGGGATTTACAGTTTATTTTGAAGGACGTATTATGGAAAATTTATACGGTAAAGAAATTTCGGATATATTGGCCTCTGTTGCTTTTAATGATTTAGAACATGAGTTGACACAAATAAATCAGTCGAAATACCCCGAGGACAGCCGTTTGTTCTTGGATCTAAAAAAGAGAAATCCAGATAACGCAATGAACGCCATTGCTTATGTCAAAGGAGCATTTTTTCTAAGAACACTTGAGCAAAAAGTTGGTAGACAAAAATTCGATCGATTTCTCAATGCTTATTTCAAAAAATTCGCTTTTAAAACAGTTAATTCCAGCATGTTTATTTCTTTTCTTGAGGAAAATCTATTAAAACCGAATGAATTAAGTTTCAATCACAATGAGTGGGTTTTTAAGAATAATCTTCCAATAAATTGTGTCAAAATACACTCTGCCCGATTAGATAAAATAAAAGATCTTGCAATCAATTTTTCAAAAGGATTAGATGTTTTCGCTCCTAAAATCAAATATCGATATATAAAAGCAAAAGGAAGAAAGAAAAGAAGAAAGTTCATCGTACAAATCAAGAGATCGGATTTTATAGTTCAAGAATGGCAGACTTTTATCTATTCATTACCTAAAAAAATTTCAAAAGAAAAACTTAAGAAACTTGATTTCTATTTCTCTTTCAAAGATTGTGGGAATTCTGAGATTATGACAGATTGGTTTGTGCTCGGAATTCAAAATAACTATTCGGAGTTGTATCCTCATATTAGAAAATTCTTATCGAAAATCGGAAGAAGAAAGTACCTAATTCCAATTTATGAGGCTATGCTCACAAACAAAAAAACGGAGAGCATGTCAAAGCAAATTTTTGAGCTAAATAAAAACAATTATCATCCCATCTCGAGAAAATCAATTGAGCGTTTGTTTAGAAATTAGTTAGCCATATCACTCATAAACTTAACGCGCATGAGTCGGAGCTCTTCCTCTGAATAAAGCCCTTCAAATTCGTGATAAGCAGAAATCAAATCATCCGTTTCAGAATTCGAAAAATAATCAAAAATCTCTTCCTGATTTTCTTGATCTAGCACTGAATTAATATAGTAATTGATATTCACTCGCGTTCCAGAATTTACAATTGATTCGATTTCGTCCAAAAGTTCATCAAAGGATTTCCCCTGTGCTTTTGCAATGTCCTCAAGTGGTAATTTTCGATCGATATTCTGAATAAGCTGAACTTTCAATACGGATTTATTTACCAATGATTTTACGACCATGTCTTGCGGACGCTCGATATTGTTTTCTTCAACATAATGATAAATCAATGCCACAAACGGCTCACCGTAACGCTGCGCTTTTCCTGTTCCAACTCCCTGAATATTAGTCAGTTCCTCAATAGATATAGGATATTGAAAACACATATCTTTCAATGATGGTTCTTGAAAAATAACAAATGGAGGAATGTTCTTCTGCTTAGCAATTGTCTTTCTTAAATCAACCAACAAATCATATAACGTTTCATCAAATGCGCCTCCTTTACCTGCTTGAACAATGGATTCATCGTCATCTGTATTCGAAAAATCATGTTGTTTTAAGAGCATGAAAGATTCAGGTCTTGCCAAAAATCTTTTCCCTGCATCCGTAAGTTTTAATGTTCCAAATGTTTCAACGTCTTTATAAACAAGACCTCCAACTGTCACTTGTCGAATTACCGCATTCCAAAAATGTTCGTCTTGATCTTTCCCAATTCCAAATGTTGACAATTTATCATGTTTATAGGCTTTAATATCTGCCGTTACATGACCGGATAAAAATGCACAGTAGTGCTTCGATTTTTGAGTTTCATCCAACAATTTAATCGCTTCCAAAAGCATCGCAACGTATTCTTGTCCTTCGCGACGTTCTCTTGGATTCTTGCAATTGTCACATTGTTCATTGCATTTTTTTTCATCAAATGTTTCACCAAAGTAATGCAGAATGAACTTTCTCCTGCAAACTGACGTTTCGGAGTAAGAAACAATTTCATTTAGCAATTGACGACCAATTTCTTGTTCTGAAATGGGCTTCCCCTGTATAAATTTCTCTAGTTTTTCAATGTCTTTGTAGCTGTAAAAAGCAATGCAATCCCCTACTCCACCATCACGACCCGCGCGACCCGTCTCTTGATAATAACTCTCAAGAGATTTCGGAATGTCGTGGTGAATAACATAGCGCACATCTGGTTTATCGATTCCCATTCCAAAAGCGATTGTCGCTACAATGACTTCGACTTCCTCCATCAGGAACATATCTTGGTGCTTGGCGCGTGTGGTTGCATCCAAACCAGCATGATATGGTAGTGCATTTATTCCATTGATTTGCAGTAATTCAGCTATTTCTTCAACCTTTTTTCGACTCAAACAGTAAATTATGCCACTTTCTCCTTGACGATTTCTAATGTACTTGATTATTTGTTTTTCAATATCGCGTTTAGGTCTTATCTCGTAATACAAATTATCTCTATTGAAAGAGGATTTGAAAACGTCAGCGTCCAACATGTTCAAATTCTTTTGGATATCAAATTGAACTTTCGGAGTGGCTGTCGCAGTTAATGCTATGATTGGGACATTTGAAATGCGTTCAAAAATTTCCCGTAACCTTCTATATTCCGGGCGGAAATCATGCCCCCATTCAGAGATACAATGTGCTTCATCAATGGCAAAAAAAGAAATATCAACTGAAGTTAAAAAGTCAATATATTCTTGTTTTGTTAATGATTCAGGCGCAACATAGAGCATTTTGGTTTTCCCGCAAGAAATGTCCATTTTCACCTGTGCAATTTCACTTTTGGAGAGCGAAGAATTTAAAAAATGAGCAATACTTTCACTATCACTAACATTTCTAATTGCATCAACCTGATTTTTCATTAAGGCGATGAGTGGAGACACAATTATAGATGTTCCATCCAACAATAAGGAGGGCAGTTGATAGCACATTGACTTGCCCCCACCGGTTGGCATGATAACAAAAGTATTTCGACCATTTAAAACATTTTGGATAATCTTTTCCTGTTCACCTTTAAAAAAATCAAAACCAAAATAGGTTCGAAGCGCGCCTTTTAAATCAATATCTTGGTTTACCATTTTGAATATTCAATCGCGGGAATTAATAATAAATATGTTTGATAATATAAATTTAATGAAAAATAAACAATAAGATTAATAAAAAGCTATTTACTCTAAATTTAACCGTTCATTGCAACTACTTCTTGAACTTCCGGTAAATGTTGTTTTAATAGATTTTCTATTCCGCCTTTCAAGGTAGCAGTTGAGGATGGACATCCCGCGCAAGAACCCTTTAAAACTACGGTTACTTTTCCATCTTCGAAACCCAGAAAATCAATTGCTCCTCCATCATTTTCAACTGCTGGACGAACATACTCATCTAAAAGCGCACGAATAGGATCATCGTATTCAGTTGGATTAAATTCTTTTAGTTTTTTCCCTTCGACCTTTTCTGAAACTTGTTGCTTTTGAGTGGGCATTTGAATGAGAATTTCACCTCCGTTTGTAATCCAACCTTTGATAAACTCACGCAATTCCATCGTGATGAAATCCCAAGGAACGTTATCAGTTTTAGTAATGGTAACGAAATTCGCCGCGATGAACACATTTTTAACAAAAGGAAAATTGAAAAGCTCATCGGCTAAAGGAGAAAATCCTTTGGTTTCGTTCTTATTTGAAAATTCTACTGAATCACCCGTTGCAAGAAGATATTTATTGGCTACAAACTTCATCGTTGTCGGATTGGGTGTCATTTCTGTGTAAACTGTTACAGGTACATTCATAAATTTTGGGCTATGTTACAAAATTAATAACAATCAAAAAGCAAAAATGCCTTTGTTGAATACATTTTTTCAGAAATAGTAGTGAAGTCACAGAATGTAGAAAACTATTCAATATTGAAAGGTTGATATCACGCCGAAATATGCGAGGGACTCAACAGATCCAAAACCGTTTTAACAGGACTAAATGTTTCATTTGGAATCTCAACAAAAACTGTCGTCCAATCAGCCATAGCACCATTCCAAAGACCAGGTAACTCGATAAAACGTATATTTTTCCCTTGTTGTTTTTTGTGAACAATGAAGTACTTTGAATGATCTGCGAAATCGTTGAGATTAAAATTCGTTTCATCCTCTTTTTGATAACTCAAAACCATCATCACCGGATTGAAGTGCGTGCTTTTTACCATTTGATCCATTTGATCTGCTGAGGATGCTATTTGTGCTTTTTCAACAATTTGTTTTCGGATTATTCCATTTTCTTCAACCATGAATGGTCCACCTCCGGGCTGACCTTCGTTTCGTACCATTCCACAAACGCGAATTGGTCGGTTAATTAGATTTAAAATGTCATTTTGCGAATGGATTGTATTGATTTCAGATTCTGAAAATAGATCGAATTTTTGATTGATTTCATTCAAATTATTCAAATTCAGATTTTGTTTCAAATTAGTAAATTCTTGTTTAATCGTTAAAATAAGTCCGCCCAACGCATTCCAAATTTGTTGTGATTTATCCGATTTTGAAAAATGTTGAACGTTATCAATGTTCTTTACAAATACTAATTCACTATTTATATCTTGCAGATTTTCAAGAAGAGCACCATGTCCGGCTGGTCTTCGCAAAACTGAACCATCCTTGTTGACAACCAATTTGCCATCTTCTTCAAAGGCGAAAGAATCCGTTTCTTTATTTTGCTCAGAATAAGAAACCTCGAATTTATTCCCCATCAATCCTTGCAATTGCTCAACAACCAAATTAAAATGATCCTTGAATTGGGATTGTATCGTAAAATGAAAAGCAGTTTCTAGTGAATGCAATCGGCTTCCTTGAATAATGTGTTCCTGAAATGGATTCAAAATGAAAGGCTCCAATTGGTGAAACGGAATCAGACCTTTTGGCAATTGTCCATAACCCATACCATTATGATTGAGAAGATAAGACACAATTTCACGTAAGGAAATACGAAAATCTTTTATTTCTTTCTGCTTTTCAATGGGAAGTTGACGAAAAAATGCAAACGATTGAATTTTGTTTAAAAACCGTTCGACTTGTGCCCGATTGCTCTCATTTGGCTCCGCTAAAAAATCATAAAGAAATTCGAACATCCGCGAACCTGAGCCAGATGCCGGTATGAATAGACTTATCTTTTTATCCTCCTTATTGAAAAATTCTACAAATTGTTGGATTTCATTTTCAGACAAACGCAAAATCCCATTTCCAACGGTGCAAGGCGCGACAATATTTAAGGTTGGATTTTCAGCGAAAACGAGTTTTCGTTGGCGGTCTATTTTTTCTTCTTTAGTAGTAGATGTTGACATTCGGTTTGAAAATTGTTTCTTTGTAACGTGAATTTAATCTACGAATTTATACATTATCAGTTGCTTGCCAAAAACCGACACGGTATCCATTCGCCATTTGTTTACGATTTAAGCGATAAATGTTTCAAAATAAAACGAGAAAAAGCAGATGAAATTTTATTGAAAGACCTTGAATCGAAATTAAAATCTAATAACACCAAAATTCATATTCAAGATTTTGGAGCAGGCTCAAGGAAAATGAGTAAAGAGCGGAGAATTTATCAAATTTACAGGAACAGTTCTAGTAGAGGCAAATATGGGAATTTACTCTATCAATTGAATCGTCATTTTCAATTCAAGAATGTTTTGGAATTTGGAACCTCACTTGGAATTGGAACATTGAATCTTCATTTGGGAAATCCAACAAGTAAAATTATCAGTTTGGAGGCTTGCCCTGAAACGCACCAGTTTACATCAAGTCAATTGAACCAATTTTCAAACATTCAACTAATTAATGAAACATTCCAGAATTTTCTAAACGATGTAAATGATGAAAAATTCGACTTTGTTTTCATCGACGGGCATCACGACGGAGTCGCGCTTTTGAATTATCTAGAAAAATTGAAACCGATTACACATTCTGAAACCATTTTTCTTTTGGACGACATTCGTTGGAGTCAGTCTATGTTTGACGCTTGGAATATAATCAAGGAAGACAAAAATTACAATTTAACCATTGATTTATTTCGGATGGGACTAATCTCTCCACGACCTAAACAGCAAAAAGAACATTTTATTCTCTCGATGAATAGAGCGAAAGCAAAGGACTGTTTTAAAATTTTACAAAGCATTTAAATTTCGATTTAAAATGTGCCTAAATGGTTTTACTCACCTTCACCCTATTTTTTTGGCTTTGCGCAGCATTTAGCTTGAATTTGTATCCCATTAGTGCGTTGGTGAAAATACTCTATTTCACATCGAACAAAAATTTATTGGGTTTCTTCATTAAATTCTTAAACTCTGATTTACATTGTGACCAATATGTTTATGCTATGTTAATTTTATATGAGTCATATTTAACATTATAACATTTTATTTTCACAAAAATCAAGATGTTTAATGGTAAACTGGTTAAGATTTTCAGAGTCTTCGATTTGTTTGAGCATTCCTTTTGGGTCTTGATTTCTTAATTGATTTTGGAGCTAATGGTGCTTTAAAGACAGCTTTACGAATAATTTCTCGAATTCCACATTTATCGAATACCAGCAACTTAATAAAGTAATTTCCTTCTTTCTTGAATTGATACTGAAAGTTCTTTTTTCTGGAAATTATTCGATTATCGATTATCCAATGTAAAGAATCTGCTTGAGGAAAAAATGCATTTGCTTTGACAAAAAATTCCCCTTTTTTACTTCGTCCATAATCAAAATCAAGAGTATTATTACTAAGACTAAATGTATCAACATTGTTGATAATGTATTTGAAGGCCGTATTTTGTATTTTCATTGCCACAGAGCTATCCATTTTTGGAAAATATCCTCCAGAAGGACTAGATTTAAAGATGGAAGCATAAAAACCAGAGGCGATTAAATAGGATCCGTTTAGATTTGGATGTTGTCCATCTTCTTGGTACAAATCGATTGTTGGATAATTTTTTCGAAAAGTTTTCCAAATTTGACCGATTGGAACAATACTTAAATTATATAAATTAGAAAGATATTGATAGCCATTCTGAACACGATTAGACATTTCTTCAAATGTCAAAGTATCAGTCTCTGAAACAAATCCATTTTTATAACCCCAAGTCATGTACAACAAAATATTTGTACAACTGTGATTGGCATACACAGAGTCCAAAATTTTTTTAAAGTAAGGAATTGAGGCTGTATCAATAATTTCTTTGTCATACATCAATTCCCGACTAAATCCCTGAAGCACAACATAATCCCATTTTTCGGAACGGATGGATTCAAACATCTCCGGTCGCTGACAATGCATTTTGAACGTATGATTGCTTTTAGCATTCATTACCACATCTAACTTAATTTTCTTTGATTTTGCAATCGTCCCAAATAGCTCTGGCATTTTATTGTAATGGGTATAGCTGTTACCAATGAACAATATTTTCATTGGATTAATTGCGTTTTGACTCGAAGAATTTTGCGCAAACAATTTGTAGCTTTGGAAAAAACCAAAACTCAAGATCATGAATAAAAAACTCTTAAAAATCATTGACCATTTAAAATTTTTGTTTGTAATTCCTGAAATTCAATCTGTGAGATGACCAATTTAGGTCTTGAAAAATTCATATCTGAAATACTATTTATTGGAATCAAATGAATATGCGCATGAGGGACTTCAAGTCCGATTACACTAACCCCTATTCGTTTGCAATCAAGATTTTCCTTCAACTTTACGGCCACTTCTTTAGAAAAAACAATCATTCGTTCCAAAAGATCATCTTCAAGATCAAAAATATAATCGATCTCCAATTTAGGCACAACCAATGTGTGTCCTAAAGCTAAAGGGTTAATATCTAGGAAAGCCAAGAAATCATTATTCTCAGCGATTTTGTAACAGGGAACTTCGCCCGAAATTATTTTTGAAAAAATTGATGCCATCTATGTTTCTTTAAAATGATTTGTTAATCAACACTAGCTTTATGACTCTTTTACATTTGGTTAAATTATAATTTTTTCTTTATCCCTCAAATATTAATGTAAACAAGTTACACTTATTAATTTCTCGTTACAGTCATGCGTTTGCTATTTTATCACAACCAATGTAATCTTGAAACGACATTATGAATTTTGTAGCATTTCGTTTAATTTTCGATTCACTAATCAAAAACGACCAAAAAGTTGTCGATACTTTATTCGTATTTGCTGAATTGGAAGTCTCTGATTAGACAGCTCAAGTTTAATTTTAAAATTCATAAAATTATGGTTTTTATTAGTTGACTATTTTAAGAGTGGAATAACACGTTGAATGTCTTTATCATTTGGATCTATTGAATACCCTTGTTTGAAATAAACTTTAGCTTTCTCAATATTTCCTATATTAAAATAACAGACACCAAGATCATATAAAACCTTGATGTCTTCGTTATTATATTTCAAGGAACGAATTAAAATAGGTATGGCATTTTCAAAATCCTTTACTTCCGTGAGCTTGAGAGCATTTGCATGTAGTGATAAAGCCATATTTTCTTTGAGATTTTTCAATAGCGGATGTGTTGGGTATAATGAATCTAATTTTGCAATAACAAATGCAACGCTATCTAGATTATTTTGTTTTCCGTAACAAATACCTAGATTAATTAAGGCATTTACATAATTAGGATTCATTGAAATTGCCTTTTCAGCATATTTTTTTGCAGACTGTACAAATTGTTTTTCATTACCCTTATTCAAATCTGATGACGATAGAAATAAAAAAGTGGCAGATGCGTTGTTATTCAATGCCATACTTTCTGGTTGTTTTTTCACATCTGCTAAACAAAGTGTATCATCGTTTTCCCAATCTTTATTTCTTTGCCATGTTAAATTACCGAATAGAAAAATCAGAGATGAAAAAGCTATAATGATTGGAACTCTTAAATTTCTGATATTCATAATTTTAAATATTCCATATCCCGAAATGATACAAAATCCCAAAGACGAGTGAAATATCAATCGTTCTCCCATTGTCGCTCCAAGATTGAATCCAACTAGATTGGATACTAATGCAATATGAAGCAAATAAAAAGCAATGGGAAAAGCTAACCAATTTCGCTTTTTCATAAAATAAATAAAAAGACTGACCAGCGCGAAATGAAGAATGAGACTAACCAGAAATAAAGGATTGGAAGAATCAATGTAAGGTATGGAATTATATCCATAATCACTGATTAATGTATCTGGAAAAATCAGCAAAGAAAGATATTTCAACAAGATAAAAATTTTAGTATCAAAAGCTTGATTTGGAGTCGCAAATAAATATGGATTATTGAGAATTTCAGATTCAACGCCGATATCTTCTTTGAAAAAAGGAGCTACTTGAAGTCGCATAATAGCATAAATAATAAATGCCGTTCCCAAAACTAAAATACCTTTGATAAACTTTCTTTTTTCAAGTTTCTCTTCAAATAAATAGATTGAAATGGGCAACAGTAAAAAAAGAAGAACTCCGTACTCTTTGGAAAACAATGCCATTAGAAAAGATAAACCGGCAAAAAACAAATGAATTATTTTATTGGATTTATAGAATTGATGCGTTGATAATATTGTTGTCAATATGAATATCAGTGAAAGAATTTCATCACGACTTTTAACATTGGCAACAACCTCTGTATGAATCGGGTGAAATGCAAATAACAGTGAAACGATAATGCCAAAAATCCAATTTCCTGGAGAGACTACTTTAGTCATTAATAGAAAAATTAAACAAATACAGAAAGCATACAGTAAAACGTTTACAATATGTCGTAAGGCAAAACCTTCGGCCATTGCATCTTTCTGATCGTAAATACCATCTCGATATAAATCCTCCTCCGGCTCCTTTAATCCATTAAAATTTTTATCCCATTCATCAGGACTGAAATTAACACTATCGCGTTTCCCAATTAATTCTTGTTCAATCGCAAAACTTGCAATCGAAAGAGGTCTGTACCTTCCTCCGGCGAGACGACCGTTTGACCCCATTCTTCGGTAATAACTATCCAACATATCTTTGGAGAAAATTTGAGTAATTCCTGAAGTTCCTTTCAAGACATACTCGTTATTTAAGATAACCATTCCATCATCCAAGGCATATTGATGATTAAAAGTATTTGAGTAGGGTAAAATGGTGATGACAAATAAAACAAGCTGAATAATTAGATTTCTATTCATCATAATGAGGGTGTTTGATTACCAAATAAATATCATTATTATAAAGTAAACTGAAATAAATTTCAATCAAATTTAGAAAAATAAATTGTTGTCTATTTATACCTTGTTCCGCTTCGAAACAAAAACTAAAACCAAGGAATACAATTAATTGTGTATATATTATTTAGTATAGGATGTAAAAAAACTAACTCAGAGGCATGTAAATGAAGTCGATTAGCTTTATTTCCATACAAATCATCCCCTACAATCGGGCAATTCAACCCCAAATAATGGGCAGCGTGAACTCGAAGTTGGTGCGTGCGACCTGTGATTGGATAAAATTCGATTTTTGTTTTTTTATCTTTGATTTCCAATACTTTAAACTTTGTAGTTGCATTTTTACCGTGCTCGTGACAAACCACTTGTTTAGGTCGATCATCCAAATCAACTCGTAAAGGCAGATCAATCGTTCCTTCGTTCTCATTTACTATTCCATCCAATAGAGCAACGTAAGTTTTCTTTACTTTTCGTTGGATGAACTGTTTTTGAAGATTTTTATGTACTTCTTCCGTTTTCGCGATCAATAACAATCCCGATGTGGACATATCCAAGCGATGAACGAGAAGCGGACCGGTCGCATTGGGATATTTTATTTTTACACGCTCCAAAACGGAATCTTTCAATACTTTTCCTGGAACAGATAAAAATTCGGAAGGTTTGTTAACCAATAAAAGCCATTCATCCTCAAAAATAATTTCCAGATCCTCAATCTCAGCTTGCTTCAACATCGGATTTTCTTCTATTTCAATTCCGTTCAACATATGCTCCAAGATTGGCTCACATTTTCCGCGACAAGCAGGATAGAACTGTTTATGAATACGAACCTCTGAATTTGGCGACATTCCCCACCAGAATTCAGCCATGCAAATCGGTTTCAAATTTTGTAAAAAGGCATATTGGAATAATTTCGGTGCTGCACATTCTCCAGCTCCAGCGGGTGGAGTTTTGAAAACGGTTTTACTAAATATCTCGAGTAAACTTTTGTTTTTCTTTTGTGAATTTAAAAAAGTATATTCGTTGAAAATAGCTTTTTGAAGCGCTGCGGATTTGTTCGCACGTATTTCCTTTAATTCGTTTAGTTCACCATAGGTTTTCTGTTGCAATTCACTGATATACTGAGTAATTTTTCTCTTTAACTTTTTAAATTCCAATTGTTGCGTAATGCTCTCATTTCTTAACTCTTCGATAATCTTCTCAAATTCTAATTGCGGAAGATTGTCTTTATTTTTTAATCGAATGTGATCGCGTTTTTGTTTTTCAGCTTTTAAAAATGACTTAAAATGATTGATTTTGTCTTCACTTTCTCTTTTTGTTTTCTCAAAGAATTGAATTGCATCAATAAATTCGGTTGAATTTTCGATTGATTCGATTTCACGATTCAGTTCATTCAACTCCATTTCTTCTCTTTTGAAGAACCCATGTTCTTCCAATATATCAAAAACAGGAGGAACAAATCCATCGTGATGATTTTTATCCCCTAATTTTCCTGAAAAAGCTGCCAAATAACCGATTTCACCGAAACTATTTTGAACGACCAAAACACCAAACATTTTTCCAATGGCATTTCCTCGTTCTATTTGCCCAATACCGAAATTATGGTTGAAATTTTCTTTTTCTAGGCGAGCTTGAAGTTGTTTAGCGGCCTCAACAGCAATTGGTTTTGGATCATAGTAAAAAGGGAAATCAAACTTTTGAGGTAAATCGGAAAATTCAGGTGTTAATTCAAGCGGAAGAAAACAAGAATGATTCTTCTCGTTGAACATCTATTTGGAGGCTGTTTTGAATAAGCTTAGCAAAAAGCGTTTAATTTGATTTCTGAATAAAAACATCAGAATCAGGTATGGAATTATCATCAAATATAAAATTCCGTAGTTAATATTCGAACCAAAGGAAGCTTCATCAGCAGTTCCAGCCTGTTCAGCAAGCATTTTACATTGAGAACAACCTTGAGAGAAAGTATCAGAAATTCCTGCATAGAAAACTAAAACAATCGAAAACAATTTGAATCTCATGGTTTGAATTTTAAATACAAATTTACAGAACATTCAATTGAAATGAAACAATATTATTTCCATTTTCAAAACTATTTCTTTCGACTTTCGAGAATTTTCAACACATCATCCAAGTTATATCCTTTGGCTTGCAGCAAGATTAAATAATGAAAAAGTAAATCTGCTGATTCGTTGAGAAAAAGCTCGTCATTTGAACGCAGCGCCTCTATTACCGTTTCTACTGCCTCCTCTCCTACTTTTTGTGCCATTTTGTCTATTCCTTTTTCTTTAAGAGAAGCTATGTAGGATTTTTCTGAATTTCCAGAATTTAGTCGTTGACTAATCGTATTTTCTAGTTCGGAAAGAACTCCAAAACGTGTGTCTTTTTCTTCTGCCCAACAGGTTTGTGTTCCTAAATGACAAGTCGGGCCTTGTGGAATCACCTGAATCAATAAAGTGTCTCGATCACAATCCAATCGCATGGAAACTACGTTTAAAAAATTCCCACTTTCTTCGCCTTTGGTCCATAAGCGATTTTTAGTCCGCGAGAAAAAAGTCACCTTTTTCTCTTGACAAGTCTTTTCATAAGCTTCTTGGTTCATGTAGCCCAACATCAATACTTGTAGCGTGTTTGCGTCTTGAATAATAGCAGGCACTAGTCCATCGCCTTTGGCAAAATTTATTTTATCCATATTATCGAATTGCAATATTTTGTTTTTTCAAAGTGTTTTTTAGTTCTGAAATTTCAATTTCTCCAAAGTGAAAAACGCTAGCCGCAAGTGCTGCATCGACCGAAGTTTGCTGAAAAACATCAACAAAATGGTCAACTGAACCACAACCGCCTGAAGCAATTACAGGAACGTTTACGGTTTGACAAACTGCTTCCAATGCCTCCAACGCAAAACCATTTTTGGTGCCATCGTGATCCATTGAGGTAAAGAGAATTTCTCCTGCTCCTCTTGCTACTCCTTCTTTCACCCATTCAAGTAACTTCAACTCGGTTTCCACTTTACCACCATTGACAAATACTTTCCATATGCCATTTACTGGTCGCGCATCTACTGCTAATACCACACACTGATTTCCAAATTGAGCAGAAAGTTCATTGAGTAATTCCGGACGTTTTACTGCAGATGAATTCACGCTAATCTTATCGGCGCCATGCTTCAGTAAACGATATGCATCTTCCACGCTTCGTATTCCTCCACCAACTGTAAATGGAATATTCACTTGCTCAGCCACTCGTTTTACTAGTTCCGCCAAGGTATCGCGTTTTTCAATAGTCGCTGTGATGTCCAAAAATACCAATTCATCGGCCCCAGCACCTGAATATAATTTAGCTAACTCCACAGGATCGCCTGCATCACGGAGTCCTTCGAAATTTACACCTTTTACTGTGCGCCCTTCTTTGATGTCTAAACAAGGAATTATTCGTTTTTTTAGCATGACATTTCCATGATTTCATTCAAGGTAATTCTTCCCTCATAAATCGCTTTTCCCAAAACAACCGCAGGAATTTTCGCTTCCTCAAGTTCAACTAAATCGTGCTTTCCGGAAACACCTCCACTCGCAATTAAGTAGCAATCCGGAAAACTCAGCATAATTTCTTTGTATAAATCGATGGAGGGACCGTTCAACATACCATCGCGTGAAATGTCGGTACATAAAAACTGTCGGACACCAATTTTGTAATAATCAGTCATAAATGTTTTCCAATTTAAATTACTCGTTTCCAACCAACCACTTACAGCAATATTTCCATCGCGCACATCAGCTCCAAGGATAAATAAATCAGCTCCATAGGTTTGAATCCACGATTTCATTTTTTCAGGATTTTTTACAGCCAAACTTCCAATAGTTACCCATTTTGCTCCTGCACTGAGTACAGATTTTAAGTCTTCATCCGTTTTTATTCCTCCACCAAAATCAATTTCTAGTTTCGTTTTATTTACCAAATTTTCCAAAACAGATAAATTCACGACTTTTCCTGCTTTTGCGCCATCCAAATCAACTAAATGGAGTCGTTTTATTCCCGCGTCCTCAAACCGCTTGGCCATAACAACTGGATCATTTTCATAGACTTGCTTGGTTCCATAATCACCTTTCGTTAAGCGCACACAAGCCCCATCGATCAAATCTATTGCTGGAATAACGTCTATCATGCTGTTAAAAATCTTTTGAGTATTTCCTCGCCAACCGTTCCGCTTTTCTCCGGATGAAATTGACAAGCATAAAAATTATTTTTTTGTAAGGATGCTGAAAATTCAATTCCATAATGGCAACTTGCTACTGTAAAAGGCGAAACAGGAGCATAATACGAATGAACAAAATAGACATCTTCATTGATATTTTCCAAAAAGCCTGAACTATCAACTAAATTATTCCATCCCATGTGTGGAATGTTTAACTCGTGTGCAAATCGTTTTACTTTTACTCCTTCAAAAATTCCTAATCCTTCTTCATTTCCTTCCTCTGTTGACTCACACATGAGTTGCATACCGAGACATACTCCTAAAACGGGTTGTTTCAACTGTGGAATTAAATTATTTAATCCTGAAAATCGCAATTTGTCCATGGCAGCGCCTGCATGTCCAACGCCTGGAAAAACGATTCGGTCAGCAGAGCTAATTTCCTGTTTATCAGAACTAATAGAAACATTAATTCCTAAACGTTCAAAAGCTGATTTTACTGAAAACACATTTCCCGCACCGTAATCAATGATAACCAGTTTCATAGGGTTCCTTTTGTGCTTGGTAAAACCGCATTTTCACCTTTTCGTTTTTTAGCCATTTTTATCGCTTTTGCAAATGCCTTGAAAATTGCTTCGATTTTATGGTGTTCATTTTGACCTTCAGCTTTGATATTCAAATTGCATTTTGCCCCATCGGTAAATGACTTGAAAAAATGATAAAACATTTCAGTGGGCATTTTTCCAATCATTTCTCGGTGAAATTCCGCTTCCCAAACCAGCCAATTTCTTCCTCCGAAATCAATTGATGCTTGCGCAAGACAATCGTCCATTGGCAAACAGAAGCCATAGCGTTCCATTCCTGTTTTATTCCCTAGAGCCTGATTGAAACACTCACCCAATGCAATCGCTGTATCTTCAATCGTATGGTGTTCATCCACCTCAAGATCCCCAATTACAGTTAAATCCAGATCTAATTGTCCGTGACGTGCCAATTGATCGAGCATGTGGTCAAAAAAGTGAATTCCCGTAGAAATAGATGATTTTCCTGTCCCGTCTAAATTCAACAAAATACTAATATCTGTTTCGTTGGTTTTTCTTCGGTGTTTAACGCGACGTTCACCCAATTTTAAGAAGGTATAGATTTCTTCCCAATCGGTTGACTGCAATGCAACTAACTTTTTCATTTCGTCATCGGTAAGTGTTGATTCTGATTTGCCCGGGTCGTCTGGATTGAG
Organism: Crocinitomicaceae bacterium; assembly: GCA_044348645.1. Taxonomy (GTDB): domain Bacteria; phylum Bacteroidota; class Bacteroidia; order Flavobacteriales_D; family Crocinitomicaceae; genus UBA952. The sequence continues at coordinate 35,754 of JBIKSL010000002.1, forward strand.
CATATAAATGGCTTTTGCACCTAAGTTTTTTGCCAAATTTACATCTGTCAAGCGATCACCTATGACATACGAATTAGCTAAGTCATATTCACCTGATAAATACTTTTGCAACATTCCCACGCCGGGTTTACGTGTAGGTAAATTCTCATGCGGAAAGCTACGGTCAATTTGTATATCCGAGAATTCTATCCCTTCACTTTTTAAGGTCTTTAACATCAAATCATGCGGTCCAATGAAATTTTCGTAAGGATATCCGTCCCCACCCAAACCATCTTGATTGGTAACCATAACCAATTCAAAATCCAATTCACGTGCAATTTTACCTAAACCAGAAAATACTTTGGGATAAAACTCCAGTTTCTCAAAAGAATCAACTTGAAAAGTTACCGGCGGCTCTAAAATCAGTGTTCCATCTCGGTCGATAAAAAGTACCTTTTTCATTTTCTATATTTTGATAATGCGTTAATTAATTCCTTATTTTCTTTTTCAGTACCAATGGTAAAACGCAAGGTGTTTTCACATAAAGTTTGCGTAGATCGATTTCTGACTACAATTCCTTTTGAAAGTAGGTAATCATACAAATCGTTTGCCTCATTGATTCGCGCCAAAATAAAATTAGCGTCACTCGGAAAAACTTTCTTGATAAATGGAAATTGTCCAAGACTTGCTGTTACTTTGTTGCGTTCTCGTATGATTTCTTTTGTTTGATTCTCCACCAATTCGATCTTTTCTAAATAGTTCAAAGCAACTTCTTGAGTCAATTGGTTGATGTTGTATGGAGGTTTAATCTTGTTGAGCCAAGTTACAATTTCTTCGGAGGCGAATAGCATTCCCAGGCGAATTCCTGCTAGCCCAACGGCTTTTGACAAGGTTTGACACACCACCAAATTCGGATAATTTGCCAACATTGAAACGACACTTTTTTGGGATGAAAAATCAATATAGGCCTCATCAACCACCACAATTCCGTTAAATTCTTTAAGGATTTTTTCAATTTCGACTAAGGGAATAGAAAATCCCGTAGGATTGTTCGGGGAGCATAAAAACAGCAGTTTCGCTCCATGAGACTCATTCAAAATTCGGTCAGTTGGAAATGTAAAATCTTCATTCAATAAAATTTCACGTAATTGAATGTTGTTAATACGCGCTGACACAGCATACATTCCATACGATGGACTCATCGCCGCTACTTCATCTTTACCCGCTGAACAGAATAAACGAAATATTAAATCGATGCATTCATCGGAGCCATTTCCTAAGAAAATTTGATTCGTTGGAACTCCTTTCCACTGACTTATTTGCTTTTTCAAGCTTTTTTGAAGTGGATCTGGGTAGCGATTCATTCCGTTATCATTTGGATTTTCGTTGGCATCCAGAAAAATACTTGCCGTTCCCTCAAACTCATCACGTGCTGAGGAATAGGCTTTCATTCCTAGTAAATCAGGGCGTATTAATTCTTCAATATTCATCAATTTGTATTTTTTAAACGAATACTCACTGCGTTTTTATGCGCTAACAATTCTTCGGCTTCTGCCATATTTTCGATTGCTGGACCAATATTTCTTAGTCCTTTTTCACTGATTTTTTGATAGGTGATCTTTTTCACAAACGAATCCAATGAAACTCCTGAATATTGACGGGCGTAGCCATTTGTAGGTAGTGTATGATTCGTTCCAGAAGCGTAATCTCCGGCACTTTCCGGTGTGAAATTCCCTATAAATACTGAGCCTGCATTCACCACTTTCTCAACCAAGGAATCATTAATTGCCGTTGCCAAAATTAAATGTTCAGGTGCATAGACATTGATTAGTTCTGCAAAATCCCCAGAACTTACGACCAAAATTCGTGAATTTTCAAGTGCTTGAGCAGCTAATTCCTTTCTGGGTAAATTTTCGAGTTGCTTAGCGACTTCATCTTCAACCAAATCTGCGAACAACTCAGAATCTGTAAGTAAAATCACTTGTGAATCAGCACCATGTTCCGCTTGAGACAACAGATCTGCAGCAACAAAAGATGGGTATGCGCTATCATCAGCTACAACCATGACTTCTGAAGGACCAGCAGGCATGTCGATTGCCACTCTGTATTGCTGCGCGTATTGTTTAGCGGCTGTCACATATTGATTTCCCGGACCAAATATCTTATAAACAGCAGGAATACTTTCTGTTCCAAAAGTTAATGCAGCTATGGCTTGAATTCCACCCACTTTGAATATTTTAGTCACTCCAACTAATTCAGCAGCAAAGAGAATTGCTGGGTGTAGATTACCGTCTTTATCACATGGCGAACACAGAATAATTTCCTCGCAACCTGCCAATTTAGCTGGAATACCAAGCATTAATACCGTTGAAAATAAAGGTGCCGTTCCTCCGGGTATATATAACCCCACCTTTTGGATAGGTTTTGATTTTCTCCAACACTCAACGCCAGGCATAGTTTCCAAACACATTCCTTCGTCCACTTGAAGTGCATGAAATCGAGAAATGTTATCCACTGCCAAACGGATTGAAGCGATAAGTTCAGGTGAAAGATGATTTTTTGCAGCTCGTATTTCGTCTTGCGTAACTTCCATTTGACCTGAAAAACCTTGAAATTTTTCGGTAAATCGAATAACTGCCTTATCTCCATCGTTTTGAACAGCGTCAAATACTTCCTGAACCACTGCATCTAGATTTGGTTTTTCCATTGAAGGTCGTTCCAGCAATTGTTTCCATTCGGTTTTATAAGAGTAAAGGAATTTTTTCATTTTTTTCTAAGGATTTAGGTTTGAGATTAAGGTTTAAGCTCTAGCCATTCTGCATTCTAAATTCTTAATTCTTAATTCTAATTAACCATTTTCTCAATCGGAACCACTAAAATCCCTTCTGCTCCTGCCTCCTTTAACGCATCGATTTTATCCCAAAATTGATCTTCAGAAATCACAGAATGAAGTGAACTCCATCCTTTTTCTGCCAACGGAAGTACAGTGGGACTTTTCATTCCAGGAAGAATTTTCAGTACACTCGGAATAGCTTTGTCGGGAACGTTCATCAAAATATATTTTGAATTTCTAGAAGCAAGCACAGCGCTAATTCGAAAAACCAATTTATCAAGAAGTTCTATTTTCTCTCCACTTAATTGAGGCGCTTGCACTAAAACTGCTTCAGAACGAAGAATCGTCTCCAATTCCACCAAACCATTCATAAAAAGTGTATTACCGGAAGAAACGATATCGCATATACCATCAGCCAAGCCAATTGTTGGGGCAATTTCCACAGATCCTGAAATGGTATGCACTTCAGCTTTTACATTATTCTTTTTAAAGAAATCATTGACCGTATTCGGATAAGATGTGGCTATTTTTTTGCCTTCAAAATCTTTTACTGATTTAATAGAACTGTTTTTCGGAACAGCCAAAGAAACTCTACATTTGGAGAAATTCAACTGGGCTGCCTGATTAAGTTTACTTCTTTCTTCAATAAGCAAATTCTCCCCAACGATGCCACAATCAACTACGCCATCAGCGACGTACTGGGGAATGTCTGAATTTCGCAGAAATAAGACCTCAAGCGGAAACCCAGAAGCAATTGACTTCAATTTACCATTCGAAGCATCGACTTTAATACCACATTCTTTTAATAATTGAAGGGAATCTTCTAACAATCTTCCTGATTTTTGAACTGCAATTCTTAGCATACTCACAATTTATAGTTTAAAATAAAAAACCCGCCTGAAAGCCAAGCGGGTCGAATAATATAATTTAACATACCATCTCCGCTTGGTTATCCAAACTGCAGGTGATGATGTGTTGTCTTTGTTTTCATATCAGTAATAATATCCACCTTTTAAACAATAAACAACAAATTCAGCTCAATTCTTAAACTTAGACGTCTTGAAAGTTTAATCATTTTCAATTACTTTTCAAATTACCAAAAGTTGTTTAACTTGCGCAAATATAGAAATAAATATTTGTTCCATAATTGTGAGATTTAATTTATTGGAAAATTAATCATAATTTTATCATTAATTTTATTTTTTGTGTTAATGTTAAAATAAAATATGTGAATATAATTTTCTAGCATTTAATTGATGAAAAAAATGTTATTTTAATTCTCAATTTGCGTTTGAAAAAAGAAAACCTTATGACTAAAAAGTTACTTAAAACTATTTTATTAGTTGGAAATCATGCACAATCGCATTTGGAACACATTAAAAAGTGTTTTTCTGCAAAATATGAAATAAATTATCTTAATTATCAAGCGGGAAATCCATTTAACGAATTGGACTCCAATAAAATCATCTTCAACCATTTGGAAATCGATTTTAATGGATCCTACGATATTAACAATTTAACATTGGGATTATCTTATGTAATTAAACACCAACCTTTTCTTTCGAAGATAGATTTAATTATTGGCGATCCAACCGAGGTGATTTTTCAAGCGTTTTCATTTGCTCGCCTGAATGAGAATCCGATTTTTTTCAAATCTGTTTCCATTAGCTCGAATTTGATGGATCAGGGGATTAACTTATTCATTTATCCAATGGGTATGATTTGTTCAGATATTCGAAAAGAAATATCCAATGTTTTATACATTCTTAAGAAACATCAATCTCAAACGTTTTTACTTCGCCGAGAGGAAAAAGAATTGCTTGTAATTATTGATAAAATTCTAACAGATTTTAATTCGCACTCAATTTACGAACTAGAAGATAAAATAGAAGGTTTAGAACATCTAATTGGAAAACCGAAAGAATTATTGAATTAAGAATTATCATGAATTCTAATTTACAGGAAATTGTATTTCTCGAATTAAAAAATCGATTTAACCGTTATATAATTGCCATTATAAGAAATTATTTTAAAGGAGAAGACGTAAAGGATATTTTTCAAGAAGTTCAACTCCATCTGTATAAAAGAATTGGTGAACTTTACGATCAGCAGCCCGATTTATTTTCAACAAAAGTTTGGATTGGTTCTGTGGTATCAAAATTTTGTATTTCAGAAATTCGAAGAAGAAATGGAAAAAAGAAAATTAAACTCGTTTTTGAGGAAATCTCACTAAATAAATTGCAACATTACGAGGCATTTGATGAACAACTTGAAAAAACTAACGATCTAAATCAAGCGATTAAGGATTTTCTATCCAACTTAAGTAAACGCGATGCCCTCATTCTCAAGATGAAATATTCTTACGGGAAATCTTCCAAATTTATAAGCGAAAAGATGAATGAGACACACATAAACGTTTACATTCAGCGAATTAAAGATCGACTCGTCAGAAAAACAGGTATATCCGACATGGAGGAATTTGTGCGAAAATACAATACTTACCTTTAAATTATTATGAAATATGAAAAACTTCCGGGCTTACCATTCAATACAACAGAAAAATACGCTCAATTATTAAAGAAATCATGTTTCATTCAACTTCTAGAAATTATTAAATATTTACTTTTAATTAGATAATTTATAGATTTGAATTTCAAATAATTAAAATAAATAATTTATGCCTTATCACAAAAAAATAGATTTCATTTCGTTATAAAAATTTTGACTTTCGAGATCCAAATGTAAATGTTTGAGTTTTCAATGAACAAAATCTTACATTTGTATAAAAATGAGCTATTTTTGAACGAATCGTAATTTGGCTTCATTCTCTAAGGCTCTATGGTTTAAAATAAAATCTTGAAATGGAATTAATCGAAATTTTCAAACACATCATTCACCTTGATTTCCAATGGTTTTTTCACAATTACGGGACAGCCATTTATGTTATTCTATTTTTGGTAATATTCATAGAAACTGGATTGGTTGCTATGCCTTTTTTACCAGGTGATTCCTTATTATTTACCGCTGGTCTTTTTGCGGCATCTGGTGAATTAAACCTATCTCTATTACTTGTTCTTCTGTTCGTTGCAGCCGTTTTAGGTGACAATTGCAATTATTGGATTGGCAGAAAAGCAGGACTAAAAGTATTCACGATAAAAATTCAAGGGAGACAAATTGTGAATGAAAAATACCTAGAACAAACAGAAGCGTTTTTTGAAAAAAACGGAATAAAAGCGATTATCATGGCACGATTTGTTCCATTTGTTAGAACTTTTGCTCCTTTTGCTGCAGGAATTGGCAAGATGGATTATCGAAAATTCTTATTGTTTGATATTTTGGGCGGATTTCTATGGATCTTCAGTTTGACTATTGCGGGCTATCTATTGGGAGAAGTTGAATGGATTCGAAAACATATCGATATTGTTTGCCTGGGGATAATTTTTATATCTATATTACCCATGTTGTTTAACTTTTTGGGGGCACGACTTAAAGAAACAACAAAAAAATAAGCCCTAAACTTGCTCGGAATGGGACTTTTTGACTATTTTGAGATCTCAGAGACCGAAGAATCTAATTTTTATAGGAATCTAGAAAGGATGAATGAATGAATGGGGTTTAAGAACGTCAAAAAGAATAATGAAGGAAAATTAAATTCGTTTAATTTCTCACTTTTACCCTTTGGTATTCATTCAGCTAATAATCAATACCTCCACGATGAGAGAATGCACCCCCTACCAACAGCATAACTTCTATTTAGATCTCAACAAATAGCTGGAGTAAATTTAGCGCGAAGGATGGGTGAACACACTTTTTTAAACAGTATCTTTCTGTTTACTTACTTTGAACATCGTTCCGATGTCAGCACTAGCGTGATTTTCCATTCCTTTGCTTCGTCAGTGATATCCTCAACAACGGTCACGAATTATGCTCCAAACCAGATTTTGATTCTGAGTGTCTACATTTGGAATCGTTAAGTTTGGGGTGACATTACTGATTTAATTTCGTCTCAACGAACTACTCATTCTCCTCATAATAATACGAGTAATCAATTCCTTTCATGTACATTTCTCGATCGTGGATTTTATCGGTTAGGACATTTTTGATGGTGGACTTGAGTACTTGACTATTGATTGGACTTGCTATCATGGCATTCATATAGTCGCCCTTGGAAATTAAACTCCAATCCACACATTTTTTGAGTCGTTTCTTTAGAATTAAATCCAACCAAATTCTCGCACTTCTTCCATTTCCTTCCATAAATGGATGCGCAATGTTCATCTCCACATATTTCTCCACGATTTCATCAAAGTTATTTTCTGGCATTTCCTCTATTTGTTTGAGTGTTTCACCTAAAAACCGAGATACTGCAAATTGAAAACCACCTTTTGAGATATTCTTTTGTCGAATTTGACCTGCGAAGTCATAGAGTCCACCAAAAAGGTAAGCATGGATTTGTTGAAGCCCCTTGGTTGTTCCAACTTCGATTTGATCTAAAAAATTTCCTTCAAATAAGGTATATGCTTTTTTCTTGCTTTGGCCATCAATACTGTTATCACTGTACAAAAACCAATCTAGAAATTTCACGGCACCAATATTCGGGAAATTTTTAGCCAGCAAAATTACCCCATCACTATCCAACATATCGGTTTTATATTTTTTACCATCTGCGGATTGAAGCTTCAGTTGGGTAGTGAGACTAACCAACTCATTTTTATCTTTCTTCAGTTTAGCTTTCAAGTATTTCCAATAATTCCTCGTTTTATTGTAATCGTCTTGATCTGTAAGTACGGCAACAATATCCAAAACGCTGAACCACCATTTGGCGTTTTACTCGTCCCAAACAGCACGAACCTCACGATCATTAAAAAAACGAATGGATATTTTTTGGTTGTTCATTGAAAGATTAAAGATACGAATTTCAACCCAAAAAGAGGTGTTGAGCAGCAAATAACCAAACGAATATCGGCATAAAAAACTACGTCAATCCCAACTCCATTGGCAATTCCAAGCATTCATCAACGTTTAAACACATCAAATCTTCGATTACCCCATAAGAAGTCATATAGTCCCGATATATATGAAGTTTATCTTCTCGGCTTTGTGTGCTTAGAAACAATTAGATTTCGGAGTTAATCAAGTCTATTTCTTCAGTAACACTAAAACCAAAATCGGGATAATTTCCTGCGAGCCAATCGTGAAAGAATTCTTCATTTTCTCGCAAAGTAGTTTGTTGAATTTTGTACGGAACGTAATACAATCCGGCGCATTGAACGGTATATTCGTCAGCTTTTTGGAGCAAATCGCGAAAGAAATCGTTGTCTTGAAGTTTTTGTATGTTCATATATGGTCTACTAATTATCAAAAAATAGCTATTAAAGTGAACCTTTACAGCACGCCTATCCCCTGCCCCATTTTCAATTCAATCCCATAGTAATTGAAATCATTCTCTGTTGGTTTTTCAACTTCGATAACATTAATAACGCAATCCTTCTTGGGGATTGGTTTAAAATAGAGCGAGAAGAATTGCCAATCTTTTGTGGATTCGAAATCCTTACGCTGTGGTGCAATCGGAATTCCTACCGCATCTTGAAGCTCGTTTTTTTTTCTAATCCTTCAACCTGCAAACAGGTGTTTGGAGAAATTTTTATCCAACCTCCCCGAACGTAATACCAAGGTGTGGTGTAACCAAAATCAACGCGAGTAGACTCGTCAGTCAGAATTATCCTGAGAATTAATGGGTTCTGCTTGGGTGTATCCAAAACTGGAATTTCAAAAAGCAAAGATTCGTTTTTCAATGTCATGTTACTTCAATTTTTCGGTGAAACCAAAAAGCCAAAGTGGTTCAATTATTTTAACGTGTCTTCCCTGAGACAAATTTGAACTCTATAAATCCTCAGAATTTCTTTGAGAAAAATGATAATTGAAGACTGGAAAACCACAAAGCAACCAATAAGAGCGATGCAAATACCAAATGGGCTGTTTGAACTAATCCTGGCATTTCAGCGTAAGCCAATAAAACTCCGCTAGTTAATTCTACACAAAGCAAAACAAATGAAATTCTAATTAACCTGTTTTTTGACTCTTTTTCATTTCTCCAAGCAATGTATAATAACAATAATAATACCAACCACGAAAAACTTCTATGAATAAAAAAAGGCATTCCCAATTGTTCGATTAAGCGAGCTCTCGCAATTCCATTTTTGATTAAATAATCCGTAGTTTCTCGAACTTGTGTTCCTAAGAACATTTGATAAAAAGAAATCAAAAAAATAAACCAAACGAGCAAACGAATTGTATTAGAAACTTGAATTTTATCGCTAAAGAAACTACTTATTTTGAACAAAATGAATGCTTGAATTAAAAGAATTACGATTGCTAAAAATAAATGAATTGTAATGGTCCATGGAACCAAATTAGTTGCAACAACAATTGAACCAAACCATCCTTCTATACCCATCAAAATCAAATTCAAAAACATCAACCATTTCAACCTCGAGTTTCGATAAGCCATAAAAAACCAGATCAATCCAACAATCATTACATTTCCAGCTAAAAACCCGAGTAAACGATTGATGTATTCCGTCCAGGTTTTTCGAACATTGAAAGCCTCTTCTTTGTATACATCAGGATTATTTTTAATCTTTTTGGCAGACTCAGACATTCCAAAAGCATTCAAAATTCTACAAAATTTTTCAACTTTTTTTTCTCGTTTCAAGAGATAAGCTTCCCGATAGTTGACCGGTAAATCTGTTATTTCAGTTGGTGGAATCCATTTTCCAAAACACTTTGGCCAGTCAGGACAACCCATACCACTTCCGGAAATCCGAACAAAACTTCCAGCAAAAATTACCAAATAAATTAAGATTAAAACAAACCAATTAAATCGAATAAACGGCTTTGAAAATTCCATATTCAAAAGTAATCAATTTAAAGCTCACTTTTCCTTTCACAATTCACCCTAATTTTGAGAAATTCTAAAATTAAACTCAAATCGAAAAAGTTGAAATAGGTTGAAAAATTGATTAAAAATGCGACTAAAAAATTGCAAAAGATGATTTTTTCATTTATTCAACGTCCTATTCAAGATATAAAAAGCTGCTAGAAGGTAAAAATTGAAATTATCGCCAAAAACTCCCCCTGTAAAAGTTTCTTACTAAACGATGATCTTTTTTCTAGCTTTATTTACCTTATTTTTAATTCTGGGATAATTGCTAAAGCTTACATAAACCATTAATCGCATTAATGTTCTTGTAGTGGATCCGGTGTAAAGTAAAATTTTCTTTTTTTGCTATTTTGAAACAGTTACATTATTCACCATAAATATATCCCGATGAGTATCTCAACTGTGATTTAAAACAAAGTTTGTCGAATAAAAAGACCCTTAAGAACAAAGAAACATTCAAACTAAACATAAATAATCTCATGGAAATACTCTTCTCAGAAAACCGGCAGAGAATTAAGTCATACTTCAAATAAAAGGATATAAATTATGTTGACTAGTAGAATTTCGATTGATATTTCGATTGATATTTCGTCAGGTTAATCATTCAAAAATTAGTCGTCCTCTTCTTCATCGAAAAAATCCTCTTCTTCGTCTTTTTTCTTGTAAGAAAATAAGTCATCTTCAAAATCCTCGTCGTCATCTTCAAAAAAGCGATTGGACTTTCCACTTTTTTTATAGGCATTCATTTTTGGTTTTTTCGATCGATTATCACTGTCCGAATCGACGGTTTTTTTGTCTTTTCCAAGTTTTTTACGAGGTTCACTTTTTAAGGGAATATCTGCAATTGGCGGAACAAAAGAATCTGTTGATTTTTTTTCGAATGTAGGTTTTTCAGTTTTTGGCGAATACTGATTATTATTTGCCGGACGGGGAGTTCGATTTTCACGTGCCTCAGCCTCTTTAACCGTCATAGGACGACCGTTAACCACTTGATTATCTAAAGCCTTGATTGCATTTAAGGCCTCACTTCGATCGGGCATTTCAACGAAAGCAAAACCTCTTGATTTACCTGTTTCTCTGTCTGTGGCAACGTTCGCTTTAAAAACCCTACCGTGCTGCTCAAACAATTTTCTTAATTGTTCGCTCGATACACCAAAGTCTAGTTTGGCAACAAAAATACTGGTCATAAAAAACTTAAATCAATAATTTTAAAGGTTTGAAAAAACTTGATGATTCGAAATTATGATAAAATTTTATAATTCAACATATTGAGCAAAAAAAAAGACAAAGAATTCCGTTAGATATCAAAATTTTGAACAAAATCGTAGTTTGAATATTAACTTTTTGAAACTTAAGTTAAGTTAATTTTGGAAATATTTGTAATTTTCCCACTCATTTTAAAATTAAATGAATCATCTAAAACTATTACAGACGGAAACTACTCCTTACGTATCTCTCAATCAAAATGGGGAATTCGAAATTTCGGGTAAAGTAATTCCTGACTTAGAAATTGATTTTTGGCTTCCTATTCGAGCATGGTTCAATGAATACATGATTAATCCGTCGGAAAATACGTGTTTTAGAATTAAAATCGATTGTTTAAATACTTCTTCCTCCAAAGAAATCCTTCATATTTTGTATCGCTTAAACGAACTAAAAGAACGTGGATTGTCCGCCTCTGTTGATTGGATTTATAAGGATGGTGATATGGACATGCTTGAAGTTGGACAAGACTACGAACACATGGTTAAAGTTCCCTTCAATTTCTCTGTTTTTTTGGAAGAATTAGTCGATTAATAGTTCGATATTTTAATATCTGAATTCATTTCTTGATCATTAACTATTATCAGGAATTCAAAAATCCAATGAATTAACTAGTTATAACGCTTTCATAATCAGGTGTTTTAATTAAAAATCTCTTAATCCCAGATAAAATGAAACGCTGGACCCATTTCATTTTTCAGGTAATTTTGAAATATGGAGCATTTCATCAGTGGATTTATTGCATTTTTTCGTGGAATAATATATTCGTTGAAACATTTTCGCTTCTGATATTTAATTCCGATTTTATTCTGACTTATCCTTTCATTCACATTTTACACTAAATTGAACCAATTATTAATACCTTATTTTTTGGAGTTAATTGAATCCTTTACAGGATGGGATTTTTCCTATCAAAGTGAATTAGATTCATTTGATAAATCACTAAAAATCGGTATGTCTTATGGAGTATTAATCGTTTTGAAAATACTTATATTTTACGTATAAAGTCGTTACATGAAATATATTGTTCTGATAGTCCTTTCTCCATTGTTTGCCAATTTATCTGAAAGAACTGAGGATACCATATCAGGAAAAAAATTCCAATTTAAATTTATTCAGTTTTTGAAAGATATAGCTCGAGGAATATGGATTACAATTCGCAACTTGTTTATCGAGACTATGCTCATGGCTATTGGATTAGTTTTAAGTTTTTTAGTACCATTCCTTTCTCCTATCATAATTTTGGTTCTATTCTTAGTTAACTGCTATTTCATCGGATTCAATTTCTTTGATTACATTGTTGAAAGGAAGAAAATGAATCTTTCCACTAGTTTAAAAGTATATGCGTTCCAATAAATTTAATTTACTTGGTTTCGGGCTTGCCTACAATCTTGTATCTTTTGTTCCTTTTCTCGATTGGGCATTAGCTCCAATTAGCGCGGCTGTCGGCGCTATAATTGCAGACTCGGAATTACCAGAGGATTTGAAGTCCGATTCCTTTCAACTAAATAAATTGTAAGATTTGTGAAGACTTAACGTTCGAAATCGTTTTCCTTACAAATAAATTTTCTTAAATCCTTAATCAACTGACAAATCAGCGTTAATAATTAAACAAAAAAGCTGTCGAAGAAATTCACTTAAAAATTAATTTCGTTAATGATGAGTAAGTTTGTTATGCGAATATTAAAATGGATTTTAGGGATTCTTCTGGGTCTTTTCCTGCTAATTACCATTTGTATGTATTTGTTTAAAGATAGAATTATCGGGATTGTTGTATCAGAAGTTAACAAAACACTCAATGCACCGGTAGCAGTTAAAAATGTAGATTTAGCTTTTTGGGGGAGTTTTCCAAATTTGTCCGTTGACTTTAATGAAGTTTACATTCAAGACGCCTTTCCGAACCAAAAACCAAAAGATACTTTGCTCTATTCAGAACGTATTCGTTTGAAATTCAATCCTTTTGACCTTTGGAATAAGAATTACCATGTCAAAGCGGTTCAAGTTTATCCAGGAACGTTGAAAGTTAAAATTAATTCCAAAGGAGAAGGAAACTACAACATTTTGAAATCTGATTCCACAGCGAAAAACGAAGATTTTGAATTGAAATTGAATTCGATAAAGGTTGATGATTTTCGGGTATCCTATACGAACAAATCTAACCAACAACATTATTCAACAATGATTTTGCAATCTGAATTTTCAGGGGACTTTTCATCGTCTAACTACCAATTGATTGCAGAAGGTGCTATGCTCATTAAGAAAGCCAAAAGTGGAAAGGTCACATTCATAAAAAATAAAACATTGGATTATGATTTTGGCATGGATGTAAATGGAGAGAAAGGCCTAGTCTCCTTAAATCAAGCGGTTGTCAATTTGTCAGGATTACCTTTCGAGATAAACGGATTTCTGTATGCAGACAGTGTTCAGTTCAATGTAAAATCTAAAAATATTGGTCTAAATGATTTGGTAAATAAATTATCAATTGGTGCCATAGATGATGTAAAAAAATTCAATGGTTCAGGAGATGTTTCTTTTAATTTAGATGTATCAGGTTCAACAACAACTGAAGAAGCGCTTACCGTCAATTGTGAATTCGGAATTTCTCAGGGAGAATTAACAGAACCAAGTCAGAACCTACGAATTAAAGACATTCAATTGGAAGGCAAATATTCCAATGAAGGAGGCTCGGGTCAAGAATATTTAGAACTTAAAAACATGAAATTCAAAACTGCTGGCGGCCCATTTCAAGGTGATGTTCGATTGACAAACTTTGAGAATCCTTCAATCAAAGGAAAAGCTTCAGGGTCGATTGATTTAAAAGTAGCACATGCGGTTTTTGATTTTCCGGAAGTAGAGAATGTTAGCGGATCGACTCTCATAAATGCCGAATTTGCTTTGCAACAAAATGAATCAACTGGGTCGATTCAAGTCAAAGAATGTAACGGTGATGTCATGATGAAACGCTTACGTTTGAAACTCAAAGGGGATAAACGGACTTTTGAAAATATAAATGGCAACATTTTTCTGCGCGGAAATGAAGCTGGAATCGATAATGCCTCTCTTAAAGTTGGCTCGACGGATTTACGTGTAGATGGAATTTTCAGAAATATATTTGATTACTTCAATTCGAAAAAATCATTAGAAACGGAGGTTGAAATCGAGAGTAAATTTTTGAAAGTCGAAGATTTAGGAACTACCTCAAAAAAAGAGAAAGTCGAAGGAGAGCGTATTTTTGTTTTACCAAGTGACATTCTAGGTTCGATTAATTTGACAGTTGGAACTTTGCAATACGAGAATCATCGCTTTGAAAACATTCTTGGCAAAATGAACATTCAAAATCATCGCCTGCATTTTCCTCAAATTAGCCTAGTTAACGCCGATGCATTGATCAGCGGAGCATTAATTATTGAAGAAAAATCACCTGAAATATTTACGATAACCACTCAAGTTGCTACTAAAAACTTGAAGTTCAAACCGATGTTTAAGGAATGGGACAATTTTGAACAACAGGTAATTACTTCCAACAATATCTCAGGAAGAGCAGAAGCCGACCTCTACTTTTTTGCCCCTTTTGATTTGCGATCGGGAATCGTTTTAAAAGCAATAGAATCAAGGCTCAATTTGAAAGTTTATGATGGACACTTGAAAAATGTACCTTCCTTCAAGGATATTACAGAAAGTTTGAAAACGAACTCAGGAAAACTTATTCTTGGTAAGAAAAACATTGATTTATTGGAAGAGAAACTAAAGGACATTTCATTTCAAACCCTCGAAAACTCAATTGTCATAAAAAATGGCATCGTCAATATTCCCAAGATGCGCATTGGCTCTTCGGCTTTGGATATGGATGTTTCAGGTGTTCATTCCTTTGATAATGACATAGATTATCGATTCGCTTTTCGTTTGCGTGATTTAATGAAGTCTGAAAAAGATTCCGAGTTTGGCGAAGTAATTGACGATGGAACCGGAATTAAAATTTTCATGCGCATGCATGGAACACTTGATAAACCAATTATTGAATGGGATAAAACTTCACGGAAAGAACAAACCAAGCAAAATCGTGAGGAAGCGAAAAAAGACGCCAAATCGATTTTAAAGTCTGAATTTGGATTATTTAAAAACGATACCACCGTTATGGAATATAAACCAAAAGAAATGCCAAAAGAGGAGTTAAAAATTCATTTTGGACCGGCAACGAAAGAAGAGTTCAAAGAAATTCAAAAAGAGAAAAAAGATTCAAAGCTGAAAAAGACACTTAAAAACTGGAAGGACCAGCAAATGCAGGAAAATGAGGAAAGATTCAAAGTTGGAAAAGGCAATTGAATTGGCAATAATGATTCCATCCTTTTAAATTTGCAAACATAAAGACCAATAAAATCATTCTATTTTCAAAAAAACCATTTTTTTTTCGGAACGGCATACATGTTCTTGGCTTAATATATGCACTTGCTTTATGACTTAAAGATTATTCAAAGATATACATCGACGATTCATGGAATACAGAACTATTATATCCATTGATTTTACTTTAAAAGATATTAATTACAATCTGGAGTTTAATAATTTCTAATAGCGCATTAAATTCTTGGTCACAAAACAGGAAAACGTAACTGATTTTTATTTCCATCGTAAGTTGTTTAAAATTTATTCTATGACGACTTATATTGAAAAATTAAGAAACAAAAACATTCGCAACGCTGAAATGAAATTATCCAAGCATCGTGAACTTGGAATCAAAAGCCCTTACAATATATTTGAAGTTGCTGAACTATTAGATACGATCAAAAATGCAGGATCAGGAATTAGTCAACCAGAAACAATTTTCTTTTCTGTAAACATGAATTAATGATTGATAACAGCTGATCCAATCAGCTCATTATCAATATACCAAGACGCAAACTGACCTGGGGTTATACCACGTTGCTTTTGCTCAAACAAGATATACAACTCATCCGATTTTTGGATGAGTTTTGCTTTTTGTAGGGGTTGCCTGTAACGAATTCGCACCAAGCAATCTAAACCATTCGTTAAATCAAAGTTATTTGTTCGAATCCAATTAATTGATTCTTTTTCAAGCTTTAATGCCCACTTATTCAAACCAGGATGTGATTCTCTTTGTCCAGAATAAACTACGTTCTCATTCGTATCAATTCCAATAACAAAACTCGGTTCCGGTCTGCCGCCAATATGCAGTCCTTTTCTTTGTCCAATCGTGTAATAATGGGCGCCTTGATGCTCCGCAACATGAATTCCATCAGTTGGAGTATAAACAAAAGTTTCCGAAAGTGCTTCCACTTTATCAATTGACGGTTCTATTCGATCATATTTCTCAAATTGCTCAAAATCACTTGAAATTTCAATAACAGCTCCCTTTTTTGGTTTCAATTGCTGTTGAAGAAAGGTTGGTAAACTTATTTTACCCACAAAACAAAGTCCTTGCGAATCTTTTTTCTCAGCAGTAACCAAACCGATTTCTATTGCGATTGACCGTACTTCAGATTTCTCTAATCCGCCAATTGGAAATAGTGCTCTTGCAAGTTGCTCTTGTGAAATCTGACACAAAAAATACGATTGATCTTTGTTTTTATCTTTTCCAGCTAAAAGTCCGAAACTTCCATCTTCAAATTCTTTTTTCTGGCAATAATGACCTGTGGCGACATAATCAGCTCCGAGTTCCAAAGCAGCCTTCAAAAAAACATCAAACTTAATCTCACGATTGCATAATACATCTGGATTTGGAGTTTTTCCACCTTCGTATTCTCGGAACATATAATCCACAATTCGTTCTTTGTATGCCTCACTCAAATCAATCACTTGAAAAGGAATTCCGAGCTGTTGGGCAATTAATAATGCGTCGTTTGAGTCATCAATCCAAGGACATTCATCCGAAATGGTAACTGATTCGTCGTGCCAATTCCGCATGAACATTCCAATCACCTCATATCCTTGTTGAATCAATAAATGAGCCGCAACGCTCGAATCAACTCCACCCGAAAGACCAACAACAACTCGTTTCATAGGACAAAGTTAGCGAAAGCTTAGAGATTCTCTTTGATTTTCTCAACACACTTCATTCCATCAATGGCGGCTGATACTATTCCTCCTGCATAACCTGCACCCTCGGCACATGGGTATAGATTGCTAATTCGAATATGTTGAAGTGTATCCGGTTTTCTTGGAATAGAAATCGGAGATGATGTGCGTGATTCCGGTGCATGAATTACAGCATCGTTGGTTAAAAAACCTTTCATTTTTTTGTCAAAATCCTTGAATGCTTCACGAAGTCGATTTACCACAAATGTTGGAAAGATTTGATCCATTTCAACGCTTTCAATTCCAGGTTGGTATGATGATCTCGGAAAATCAATCGACTTTTTACCGTTTACAAAATCCAAGAGTCGTTGTGCTGGAACTTTTTGGTTTTTCCCAGCTAATTCCCAACATTTTTGTTCAATTTCCTTTTGAAAATGAAGACAAACAAAAGGATTTTTTTCGTTTCCCTTAAAATCTTCCGGAAAAATACTTACCACAATTCCTGAATTGGAATAGGGATTATTACGTTTGGAGGGCGACCAACCATTTGTAACGACTTCATTTGTTTCTGTGGCACACGGAGCAATAATTCCACCAGGACACATACAGAATGAATAAACGCCGCGGCCTTCTGCTTGTGTAACTAAACTGTAGGATGCAGGAGGAAGAAGTTCATCGTTCAGACGACCATGATATTGAAGTTCATCAATTAAATCTTGCGTGTGTTCAACGCGAACACCGAGCGCGAAGGGTTTTGCATTAATTTCAATTTTTTTTCTATGTAATAATTCAAAAATATCACGAGCTGAATGACCTGTGGCAAGAATTAATCTTTTAATTGGAATTTTTTGCGAATTGTTTATTTCAATTTGTTCAATTTGATTTCCTTTCAAATGAAGACCTGTCAGTTTCTTTTGAAAATGAATTTCACCACCACAAGCAATAATTTTTTCTCGAATTGCTGTGATGATCTGCGGAAGTTTATTTGTTCCAACATGCGGATGAGCATCCACAAGAATGTCATTTTTGGATCCGAAATAAACGAGAAGTTTCAACACGTTTTCGACGTCACCACGTTTCTTGGAACGCGTATAAAGTTTTCCATCGGAATAGGTTCCTGCTCCTCCTTCACCAAAGCAATAGTTGGACTCAGGATTTAAAATTCCTTCCTTGTTCAAATGAGCAAGATCACGGCGACGACTACGAACATCTTTTCCTCGTTCAAAAATGATGGGTTTTAGTCCTATTTCCAAGGCTCTTAATGCCGAAAAAAGTCCCGCAGGCCCAGCACCAATGATGTGAACAGGTTCTGAATTTTCAACTGATCTAAAATCAAATTCGATTTTATTTTCAGGAAGTTCTCCTTTTATTTCGACCTCAAATACACAATTGATTTTGATCGCTTTATTGCGAGCATCAATGCTTCGTTTTTTCCAACGAAAATCAATAGGTGTTTCTTTCGAAAGCTTTAACTCATTTAATAAAAGATTCCTCAGAGCAGAATCGTCTTTGGCTTCCTCAGGTGAACATTGAAAACTCACTTCTTGCATTAGCCTTCAAAAATAATTGAAAACCACCAGCCTTTGTTGTAAAGCTGATTTATGGGATTGGAAACAGGTGTCCAATCTTGAATAAAACTACTTTTAAATCCATGCGAATATTTAAGCTCCAATCCAAACTTAAAATAGGGCGCAAAAAATTCAACTCCTCCACCAATTTGACCTTGAAAATCATTTTTTTTAATTTTAATAAACGGATCAATGTAGCTTTGAGAGGCTTTTTCTTGCGATTGAAGATCAATAGAATACTGTCCTCCAACTAAGGCATAAGCGGTAAAATTATTATAGCGTTTTGTACGGAATTGCAACATCAATGGAAAATCCAAACTGGTTGAATTAATGCGCTCCTCCCCTATTCCATTTCTAAAATTCTTACTATCTAAACTTTGATAATTCAAAACACGCTCTTGAAATGACAGTGTAGGAATAAAACGCAAACGCAACATCGGTGTTCCTAATTTCATGGTGGTAAGAATCCCCAATTGTCCGCCTGGTTGACTATTGTTACTTAGAGAAATTAAACCATACGTTTGATACGCGTCATTTTTTTGATAAACCGTAAAATCTGATGAATTTACCCCTAACATAAAACCAAAATGAAATAATCGCTTATCAAAATTCTTATATCGCTCTTGCTTATATCTCTGCCCGAAACTAGCGAAAACAAGAAGAAACTGAACGATTAAAAATTTGCTTTTCATTTTCGTATTAACGCTAAATCAAAGTCAATGTTGCAACTTTATTTATGCAAGACAAAATTATTGTTTTAAGTTGAGTTTTTCCACAATAAGAGCAGAGAGAACGTTTTCTTCGATAGTAAACCGAATGTATTCCCATAAATTTAACGTTGGGACCCAAGCAATAAATTCACAGCTACCAAAATTCGGTTTACGAATTTGAAGAAAGAAATCGAAAGAAACAAAATAACCATTCAAGATATTTAAAATAATTTCATAACTCAATGAAGTTTTTCGAAATATTTAACAGGTATAAATAATCCAAGAGACTTAACCAACCAATTGGGTAAAACTGTATGATTGTTTTTTGCTCCCATTTCAGAAGCAAAAAGATTTATCCATTCCTCACCTGTGATTTTTTGGGTGTCGTTTGGTAAATTCCAAATCTGATTGAAAGCCCGGGGGTTTTGCCAAGAATGTCCGTTCCCTAGGCAAGGTCAGGCACAAAGCCCATTGAGTGAATCACTTTAGCATTGCACAACCATTAAGCTTTTTTCCCGTTAACAAGATTATCTTAGACGAGATTCATAATTATACTGCTCAGCATGTAATCTATTTTTGAAAGTTGTAATGAAATCAACAAAGAGATTGCTTTGTTCTAAATTATCAAATTTTTAACCATATGTCATTTTGTCACTCTTTTTGAATTTCGTAATTTCGCATTCCTATTTTTAGAAAATGTCAATCGGTAACAAAGTAATTGAGGAAGACAAACAAGGTGAAGCGACCATGGTTGCCACCAACGAAAATTCAACTGGAAAAAAACTGTATTTGGAAAGTTATGGCTGTCAGATGAATTTTTCTGATAGTGAGGTCGTTGCTTCGATTATGTCGAATGAAGGCTATCATACGACCAGAAACATGGAGGAAGCCGATGTTATTTTGATTAATACGTGCTCCATTCGTGAAAATGCAGAAACACGTGTTCGAAATCGATTGACAGACTTTAAAAAGCGAAAAGAAGATAATCCCGAGTTGGTTGTTGGAATTTTAGGCTGTATGGCTGAGCGACTTAAAAAATCTCTATTGGAGGAAGAAAAATTAGTCGATTTAGTTGCCGGACCTGACGCATATCGTGATTTACCAAATTTGGTGGATGAAGTTGGAACTGGGCAAAAAGCTGTGAACGTTTTACTTTCTCGCGATGAAACTTATGCTGATATTTCTCCTGTTCGCTTGGATCAAGGGGGTGTAACAGCATTCGTAACCATCATGCGTGGCTGCGACAATATGTGTTCGTTTTGCGTTGTTCCTTTCACTAGAGGTCGCGAACGATCTCGAGACCCACAAACGATTGTTCAAGAATGTAGAGATTTATTCGAAAAGGGATATCGTGAAGTAACGCTTCTAGGTCAAAACGTAGATAGTTATCGTTGGAACATTTCATCGAAAGGTGAAATTAGAGATCCGAATCTGCCTACCACCAATTTCGCTCAATTGATGGAAATAGTGGCTTTGGTTTCTCCCGATTTACGCGTTCGATTCAGTACATCGCATCCAAAAGATATGACTGATGATGTTCTTGAAACAATGGCGAAATATGAAAATATTTGTCCATACATTCATTTGCCCGTTCAATCGGGACATACGGACGTTTTGTATCGCATGAACCGTGGCTACTCGCGTGAATGGTACCTCGATCGGATCTCAGCCATAAAACGAATTATTCCAGATTGCGCAATTTCTACGGATATCATTACTGGTTTTTGCGGTGAAACAGAGGAGGAACATCAAGATACACT
Organism: Crocinitomicaceae bacterium; assembly: GCA_044348645.1. GTDB lineage: Bacteria > Bacteroidota > Bacteroidia > Flavobacteriales_D > Crocinitomicaceae > UBA952. The sequence continues at coordinate 56,843 of JBIKSL010000002.1, forward strand.
TTCTTTAATGGATAAAGTTCAATACGATTTTGCCTACATGTTTAAATATTCTGAACGACCAAAAACACTAGCAGAACGTAAATTTGATGATGACGTTCCAGAGGAAGTTAAAGGACGAAGATTAAACGAGGTGATAGAAAAACAATTGAAATCTTCACTTTTTTCCAATCAACGTCAAATTGGAACTACCCAAAAAGTACTGATTGAAGGCCCCTCTAAACGCTCCGAAGAGCATTATTGCGGTCGAACAGGGAGAAATTCAATGGTGGTATTTCCTAATAACAATTTTCAAAAAGGACAGTATGTGATGGTGAAAATCAACGATTGTACCTCTGCTACGCTCTTGGGAGAAGTTGTTTCCGTTCTATAAATTACAAACAATGAATGTTCTGCAAGTCAAACAACGTTTCGGAATAATTGGAAATACTCCATTACTTAATCGCGCGCTCGAAGTAGCCATTCAGGTCGCTCCGACAGATATTTCTGTTTTGGTTACAGGAGAAAGTGGAACAGGAAAGGAAATCATTCCACAAGTTATACATCATTTGAGTAAGCGTAAACACGGCGAATACATTGCAGTCAACTGTGGAGCAATTCCAGAAGGAACTATCGATTCAGAATTATTTGGACACGAAAAAGGTTCTTTTACAGGAGCAGCGGGAAGTCGCCAAGGTTATTTCGAAGTAGCGAATGGAGGAACGATCTTTTTGGATGAAGTTGCCGAATTACCGATGCAAACTCAAGTTCGATTGTTACGTGTTTTGGAAACAGGTGAATTCATTCGGGTTGGTTCATCAAAACCGATTAAAACAAATGTTCGTGTAGTTGCCGCTACGAATGAAAATATGCAACAAGCAATCACTTCTGGAAAATTCAGAGAGGATTTGTTTTATCGCTTGAATACAGTTCCGATTTCGCTACCTGCGTTGAGAAATCGACAAGAAGACATTCATTTAATTTTTAGGAAATTTGCCCACGACTTCGCTGAAAAATATCGGATGCCGGCAATCAAATTGACCGAAGATGCCGTTGACGTTTTACAAGCCTATCCGTGGCCAGGAAATGTACGTCAATTGAAAAATTTAGTAGAGCAACTATCCGTTATTGAAACAAAACGCGAAATAGATGGATTCATGTTGACTTCTTACCTACCCCAACCCAATGAAAAAGTAACTGCGTTAGTGGGTGCAAACAACACAGATAGTTTTTCGGAGCGCGAGTTAATGTATAAATTCTTGTTCGACATGAAGAAGGATTTAACGGAACTAAAAAAATTGGTGATTGATGTGATTGGACAAGGTTTGACAACTCCATTGAATACAGATCAAAATGAGGTATTGAATCGAATTTATCAAGAAGTAAACGAAACAAACGCGTTAATCCCGAGGGTTCTTCCTGCGCCGACCGTCGAATCCAATTATCAAATAAAAAACTCTGATTCGTTTGAAGTTCACGAAGAAGTGGAAGAATCTTTATCACTTGAAGATCGCGAAAAAGAACTCATTCGAAAGGCTTTGGATAAACATCGGGGTAAAAGAAAATACGCTGCCAATGAACTTGGAATTTCCGAACGGACATTGTATCGAAAAATAAAGGAATATAACCTCACCGATTTATGAAAATTTTCCTTTTTGCGTTGATTTCATTTTTACTTTCAGCTTGCTGGCCCTCAAGCGTTTCATTTAAAGATACTGGTTCGATGTCTGAGGAATGGAAAACATTTTCGGTTAAAACATTGGATAATAATGCCGCGAATTGTCCTCTAAGTTATTCTCCCTTATTGACCGAGCAAATAAAAGACGGAATCCAAAATAACACCAGATTATTGCTCAATACGCAAATCGGAAAGGGAGAAGTAAACATTGAAGGAATTATCAGTTCATACAACGTTGCGCCTTTGGCTATTCAAGGAAACGACAACGCTTCGAAGAACCGCTTGACCATTTCAGTTCAATTTACAATCAATACGACCAAACCAAAAGAGGAAAGTTTTAATTTAGCCTCTACGCGCTTTGCCGATTTTGATGCTTCAGTTAATTTATCTTCGATTGAATCGAAACTTTTAGAGGAGATTAACGAGCAAATTGTTCAAGACGTGATCAATAAACTTTTGAGTAACTGGTAATGTTAAACAGCGATTACATTCATTTGAAAATTAAAGCGCCTGAAACTTGTTATTCGGACGATTCGGCCAATTTCAAGGAATTAATTGACCTTTATCCGTACGCCTCAACCTTTTCAATACTTTATTTAAAATCGCTCTCTAATTCAGGTGATATTCGTTTGGAAAATGAATTGGAGAAATTCGCCTTTCGCATTAATGATCGGAGTGTTCTTTACAAGTTGATTAATTCGCAACCAACTGAACCAATTTCACAAGAGGAACAAGTCGAAGAAATTATATCGGAAGAAAGATCAGAGGCTGAGCAAATCAAAGTTGTCTCTGATCAAATTGAATCTGAAATTGAAGAAACCGATAACGTTCAAGAAACAAATACAGTTGAGGAAAAAGTTGTCGAACAAGACGAATTGAATAAACTTATCAATTCAGCAGCAATAGCTTCAAGTTTTGTTGAAAGGGAATTGGAATCACTTCCGAAGTTGAACCAGGAATTTGAAATCACTGAAAAAATTGAGGAAGATGAGAAATCTGAAGCATTTGAAGAAACAAATTCTATTGAAGAAAAATCAATTGGAAGTTCATCACCTAAATCGTTTACAGAATGGTTGAAATCATCATCAAATTCAAACCAGCAAGAAATTGAAGAAGAGGCAGAAGAAGAACGCAAACCAGAATATTACACCTTTGAGAAACCCAAAAAGGAATTTTTCTCTCCAACTAAAAAAGCCAAAGAGAGTTTAGATGAAAATAAAATGCCAGTGAGCGAAACATTAGCGAAAATTTTTGCCTTACAAGGTAATTTTTCGAAGGCAATTTATGTTTATGAGCAATTAATCTTGATTTTTCCCGAAAAAAAGCCTTTCTTTGCAGCACAAATTAAAAATTTAAAGAAAAAAATTAATCCTTAGTTATGGAACTTATACTTTCAATTCTCATCATAATAGCTTCGATATTGTTGATTCTCGTAGTTTACATTCAAAATCCAAAAGGCGGTGGTTTAAGTTCTGATTTTGGTTCAGCTGCTCAATTAGGAGGAGTCCAAAAAACAAATGAATTTATAGATAAATTAACTTGGTCGTTAGCGGGATCAATCGCTGTTTTGAGTTTATTATTGACTTTGCGTCAGCCTAAACCTTCAAAACCGCTTTTTCAACCCAAGAAAACAGAACAAACACAAAATCCGAATCAAGCTCCGAATCAAACTCAAAATCCTACGAACGGTAAGTAATTTTGTGACTTTCGGCGTTCCCGTGCTTGGCGCACGGGCTGATTTAAACCCATAAACGCAATCACGAAGATAGATTGATCTAATTTACGTTTACTTCTCATCTCAACCTGACGCTAAACGCGTGTGTTATAAGCCGTTTTTCTATTAGGTCTTTGTGCCAATTAGTTCAAAAATCAATTTTCTCAAAGTTTGCACATCACTTTCAATTGTGCCCTTCATATATTGTTCGTAAACACTTTTATTGTCTGGCGGGTTGAGATTTAGTGTCAAGCCTTTTTCTAAAGCCAACAATCTTAAAAACTCTCTTTGTGTTCGTCCATTTCCTTCTCTAAATGGGTGTAAATAGTTAATGTTATCTAAAATTTCTGCCAACTTCTCGGCTAAGAGTTTTTTGTTGTCTTTCGGAATTTTCTTGAACTCAGCAATTAATTGGTCAATGTATTTGAAAGCGTTGTCAAAGTATGAAGTAGGGAAGAACTGCTTACCATCAGTGAGCGATTAAATCCCCTCTTTTTTTCTTAATTCAGCTGCCAACCATTTTTGGAAAATATCGGCATTTTTCATGTGATCTGCTCCCGAAACAGCGAAATTGTGACGCCCGGTGTAATCTGGTTTGGCGCACATGAACAGGTAATTTACATTCGCACGATTCAAGACTGCATCAACAACTTTAGGTGAAGGTAAACAGATTGGTCCAGGAGGCAAACCTTTAATTTTATATGTGTTGTAGGGGCAATCAATATCCCTATGAACATTTAACAAACGTTGAACACCAATGAGCTTATCACCCCAACAAAACTTAAATGTTGGATCGGATTGAAGTTTCATGCCTTGATTAATTCGATTCAAATACAAACCCGCGATGATTGGCCATTCTTCAGAATTGACGGATTGTTCAGAATAAACAATACTTGCTAACGTGACGGCTTGACTTGGAGATTCCAACCCAATTGATTTCAATTTGGATTTTCGCTCGGCAGTCCAAAACTCTTTGAATTCGGTAGCCATTCGATTCACGAATAGTTCCTCATTCGTATCATAGAACATTTTGTAGGTATCAGGAATAAATAGAGCTGGTAATTGCTCAACCGTGAATCCCAAACGATTTAAGGTATTTCCATCAATCAAATAATCAACCAATCGAGCACTATCCAATGCCAATATTATAGATAACTTACCTGACATTTGATAAATATCACGGCAATTCGTAAAAGTAACTTCTACTTCAAGTTCGGCGTTTCCATTTCCGTTGGCATTGATGGTAAAGCCATTTAACAACGCACGATAACTTGTTCCTTCTTTAATTATATATTTTCCAAGAGCAATTTTATCTTTATTTAATCCCTTATATTCTCCAACAGAAATAAACCCTTTCGTATCCTCAATTATTCCTTGATTTTTCAATTGATTTGCTAATTCATTCAAATCAATAGGTTCTTTGATGTAAAACTCGGTAGGAGAATCATTTATACTTTTCGCATTCCCTGCTAAAAAAAGCATGACTTTAGGTGCTGCAATTGCAATCAAAACGAGCGAAAGAACAATTCCTCCGATTATTAAATTTCTTTTAGACATAATTGATAACTTATTTCGTCAATTCTATTTCCTTTGTACTTCAACCATTTTTTTCGAATTCCCACTCTATTAAACCCAACCTGCTCAAAAAGTGCTATACTTCGTTCGTTGTCTCCGTGAATAGTGCATTGTAAATTCGTTAAATCCAAAATATCCCTCGCATATTCGGTAATTAGGTTTAAACTTTCGGTTGCAAAACCCTTTCTGCGTTCCGATTCCTCAGCAACCATAATTCCGATTGTGGCATAGCCATGTTTGAAATTTATGTCGTACAAATCGATTGTTCCGATAGGATTTTCGTTTTCATTCAAACAAATAATAAAACGAATTTCACCTGAATTTCGAATGTTTGATTGTTGTTCGATTAACTGATGAATGGCGTGCATGGAGAAAGGCACTTCTGTATTTGAAACTTTCCAATTTCTTGGATCATTTTCCCATAAAAAAAGTTTTGTTGCATCCGCTGCTTCAACAACTCTCAAAAAAATGGAATTACCTTTCAGCATGCTTTAGTTTTTCCAATCTAAATTTGATTTCATCCGTTGAATAATGAGGAATTCCTTGATAGCTAGGATTCAAATTTAAACCAAAAACTCGATTTATTAATCCTTTTTTCTTCAGAATTTCCAATAGTTCCTTCAATTGGTTGACCTTTTCATTGGTGAGAACTAATTCTTTAATCGGAACCAAACAACTGCTTTGCAGATCTACAGCTTGACTAAATTCACCAAATTTTTCAGCTATTTCTTGCAAAGAAATACGGCATTCTAATTCTATCAAAACGGTCGCTATTTTCTTTGAAACCAATAGTTCACTTAATTTATTAATTGGAAAAAATTCATCTTTTCCACTGACTTTCAGGCTGAAAAATTGACCTTGTGCTGAAATTCCGATATGCGGAGGAATTTTATCTGCATGTAAAATCCAAATAAGCGTTTTTTGATGATTGAATTTTTGAAAATCGCGTTCAATCGAGTCAAATTCAAAATCACACTTCAATGATTCCATTGTAAACTTTTGTTGCTGGACCAATTAAATAAATATTTGAATAACCACCTTTATGGTTTCGTTCAAATTGAACTGATAATTCACCGCCCTTCACCTTCACAAAAACTTCATTCATAGTTTCTGGGGAAATAAAATCCCACAACAAAGCACATGCAGTTGCGCCCGTACCACATGATAATGTCTCATCTTCAACACCTCTTTCGTATGTTGCAATTGCAATGTGGTTCGAATCAATTTCTTTCAAAACATTCACATTGATTCCCTGTTCTTTGTATGGTTCCGAAAAGCGAATAGACCTTCCCAAAGAAATTACATGTTTTGAAGATATATCATCCGACAATTCAATATAGTGCGGTGATCCGGTGTAAAGTTCGTAGGCGTCTCCTTTTTTTTCAATCAGTTGGACATCAATCATTTTCAATTTCACTGAATCACCTTCTATAGAAGCTTCGTGAATCCCATCGATTGCTTCAAATTGAATTTTTTTTGAAATATTAATTCCAATTTCTTTCGCAAAATGCACCGCACATCTGGCGCCGTTCCCACAAAAACTTTGACTTCCATCCGCATTGTAATAATCCATGTAAAAAGCTAACTTCTTAGACGGATTGATTTTTATTAACCCATCTGCACCAACGCCAAATCGTCGTTTGCATATTTTCCGAATTTGATCAATTGATAAGTGAGTATATGATTCATCGAGATTATTTAATAGTAAGAAATCGTTTCCTGTTCCCTCGTATTTAGTGAATTTGATTTGCATAATTTCCGCAAAAATAAAACATATTCTCACAACAACCTTGCTTAACAATCTTTAACGACATTTAAGAAAATTTTAAACGACTTTGCATTAAAATTGCATGATTTAAAATGTTAAGCGCTATGAATTATCTATCTTATTTGAAAATTTTTGGTGTCGGAATTCTTGGTGGCACGCTTCCATTAGCAACTTATGTTGTAATGAACACGAGTCAAACGAAACTTTCTGATCAAGTTATTGATGGAAACCGAATGAATGCTTTGCCTGCAAACTTCAATGGATTTGATCAAAATGTTGATTTCACCGGTGCCTCTGAAAACACAATTAATTCAGTTGTTCACGTTACAACAAAGGTAGTTCAAACAACTTTTCAACGAGATATTTTTCAAGAGTTTTTCTACGGGCCTGGAGCCGGAGGTCGTGAATTCAAACAATATGGTTCTGGAGCAGGTTCTGGAGTTATTGTTTCATCTGAAGGCTATATTGTAACTAACAATCATGTCATCGATAACGCCAGTGAAATCGAAGTGATCTTAAACGACAATTCAAAATACACGGCTAAAGTTGTTGGTGCTGATCCAGCTACAGATATTGCAGTATTAAAAATAGAAGGTAGCGGATTTCAACCAATTCCTCTTGGAAATAGCGACGATTTAAAAATTGGGGAATGGGTTTTGGCAGTTGGGAATCCGTTTAATCTAACTTCAACCGTAACAGCCGGAATTGTTTCTGCAAAAGCAAGAAATATAAACCTTTTGAGCGAGCGTTCCGGAAAGGAAATCGTTCCGATTGAATCGTTCATTCAAACAGATGCTGCCGTAAATCCAGGGAATAGTGGTGGCGCGCTTGTAAATACGCGCGGCGAGCTTGTTGGGATCAATACTGCAATAGCTTCTCAAACAGGAAGCTACAGCGGTTATTCATTTGCTGTTCCAGTAAATTTAGTGCAAAAGGTTATGCGTGACTTGATTGATTACGGAATTGTGCAACGAGGATATTTGGGTGTTCAAATTTCAGACATTTCTCAAGAAATCAAGGAGAAAAATAAACTTCCTAATTTGAAAGGTGTTTTTGTTGCAAAAGTCGTTGAAGATGGAAGCGCTGACAAAGCCGGATTAAAGGATGGAGATGTAATACTCAAAATTGGCAATAAAGAAGTCAATTCGGTAGCTTCATTACAGGAAGAAATTGGTAAACGCAGACCCGGAGATAAGGTAAGTATTACCATTCGACAAAAAGATGGAGATGAGGAAATTAAAGAACTTGTTCTGCGTAACAAAGAAGGTGAGACGACGTTGGTTTCTAAAGAAGAGATAAAGAAAAATGTTGCGCTTGGAGCTACATTTACTGAACTAACTGCAAAAGAGAAAAAAGAGTTGAATATTTCGTACGGTGTAAAAATTAAAACGTTGGCTGCAGGAAAACTCAAATCATTGGGTTTAAGCGAAGGAACAATCATAACAAAAATCAACAACGAACCGATCGAAACAGTGGAACAACTGACTACGAAATTAAATGGAATGAATCGCGGTATTCTTCTTGAAATCATGTCGGAAAGCGGTAGAAAAGATTATGTTGGATTTGGGCTTTAATTTTCAATAAGGCATAGTTTTTGATAACTAGACTTGCCAATAAAATTTTAAAAAAAAGTAGAGAAAAAATTTTTCAGTTCGTTATTTTTCGCGTTACTTTGCTAACCTATTTCTTTAAGTTTATTTATTCATTTTTTAACAGTAAGGTAAAGTCAGAATGAGACAACTAAAAATCACCAAATCAATCACCAATCGTGAGAGCCAATCTTTAGACAAATATCTTCAAGACATCGGTCGCGAAGAATTAATCACAGCGGAAGAAGAAGTAGATTTAGCCAGAAAAATTAAAGCCGGCGATCAAAAAGCACTTGAAAAACTAACACGTGCAAATTTACGTTTCGTTGTTTCGGTTGCAAAACAATATCAAAATCAAGGTTTAACTCTTCCCGATCTCATAAACGAAGGAAATCTTGGTCTTATCAAAGCTGCACAAAAATTTGATGAAACAAGAGGATTTAAATTTATTTCCTACGCAGTTTGGTGGATTCGTCAATCGATATTACAAGCGTTAGCCGAGCAAGCGCGTATTGTTCGACTTCCTCTGAATCAAGTTGGATCGTTGAACAAAATCAACAAAGCTTTTTCAAGACTTGAGCAAGAATACGAAAGACCTCCATCAGCGGAAGAATTGGCTGAAGCGTTAGAAGTTCCTGAAGATAAAATCAAGGAAAGTCTTAATGTTTCAGGAAGACACGTATCAATGGATGCCCCACTTACCACAAACGAAGATGGTGGCACACTGATGGATGTTATGGCCAACACAGATGCGCCTAAAACCGATCACGCATTAATGGCTGAATCACTTCAAAAAGAAATAGAACGTTCGTTAAGTACTCTTACAGATAAAGAACGTGAAATCATTCGACTATTTTTTGGAATAGGAATGAATCATGGTTTAACCCTTGAGGAAATCGGAGCGAAGTTCAACTTAACGCGCGAACGTGTTCGTCAAATCAAAGAAAAAGCGATACGAAGGCTAAGACATACGTCGCGAAATAAACTATTAAAATCCTATCTTGGATAAAAAACAAAGCGAAAGGCTATCGGTAATGCACCGGTAGCCTTTTTTGCTTCTTACTTTTTTTGCAAATCTTAAATTAATAAATAAAAAATGGAAACAGCAATTGGCTACGAGAAAGAATTAAAATCTCACATTGAACAAGAACGTGCGGCAGTAAAATTACAAAGTAAAGTAGGTGAATTACTTTACGACAAAGGAATCGAACTTGTACTGTTCAGACATCATTTAACAGACGTTACGATTTCAGAAATATTAAATCTTCACGAATATGCAGGGCAAGTTGTAAACAAACCGATTGATGTTTTTACAACTTCTGAATTAGCGGAGATAATAACCACTTTAGATGTTCCGGCCTCCAAATTAGATATTGGTAAACTTGCAAGCGAATGGATTGCTGAACAAAATCAATACAATTCAAAAACTGAATTTTTAAAAGGAAAAATAGGTTTATTGAAAAGAAGTGGCGACAGTGAAATCGAACCAAGGGATGTTGTTTTATATGGATTTGGTCGAATAGGTCGTTTGGCAGCGCGTGAATTAATCAAGCAAGCGGGTAAAGGGCAACAATTGCGATTAAGAGCGATTGTAACTCGTGGTTCTTCTGATGCTGATATAATCAAACGTGCTTCACTATTACGCAACGACTCAGTTCATGGTGCATTCAGAGGTTCAGTAATCGAAGATATTCCCAATAAAGCATTGATTATCAATGGACAAATCGTAAAAATGATTGATGCATCTGCTCCTGAAGATGTTGATTACACCAAATACGGTATCAATAATGCCTTAATCATTGATAATACTGGGGTTTTTACCAATCGAGAAGCCTTATCTCGTCATTTAAAGGCAAAAGGAGTATCAAAAGTAATTTTAACTGCGCCAGGAAAAGAAATACCAAATGTTGTTTATGGGATTAACCAAGGAACTTTGGATATTGAAAATGAAACAATCTATTCAGCTGCATCTTGTACAACCAACGCTATTTCTCCAGTATTGAAAGTTGTTAATGACAAGTATAGCATTGTAAAAGGACACATTGAAACGGTTCATGCCTACACCAACGACCAAAACCTATTGGATAATATGCACAAGAAACCACGTAGAGGGCGCTCAGCTGCTATTAATATGGTAATTACTTCAACAGGGGCAGGAAATGCTGTAACAAAAGTAATTCCTGAATTAAAGGATAAACTGACAGCAAATGCAGTTCGTGTTCCTACCCCAAATGGTTCATTAGCAATTTTAAGTTTGGAATTAGAGAAAGACACTTCTGTTGAAGATATTAATTCTGTAATTAAAGATGCCGCTCTGAATGGTGAATTAGTGAATCAAATTTTTTATTCATTTGATCCTGAACTTGTTTCAAGTGATATCATTGGAAATACCTGTTGTTCAGTTTTTGATTCCAATGCAACAATTGTTTCTAAAGACGGAAAAAACGTAGTGCTCTACGCATGGTACGACAACGAATTTGGTTACACAAAACAAGTGATACGACTTGCGAAATACGTTTCCAAAGTTCGACGTGCAATCTATTATTAATTGTCAATCAAATTGAATCGAAAAGGCTCCCAAAAGGAGTCTTTTCTTATTTAAAGAATGATTACTTTTACCTAAATGAAAAAAATTACGATTGCAATTGACGGTTATTCGGCTTGTGGAAAAAGCACGCTTGCAAAAGATTTAGCTGAAAAACTTAATTATATTTTCATTGATTCAGGTGCCATGTATCGGGCTGTATCGCTCTATTGTCTGCGCAACAATTTAATCGAAAAAGGTATTCCTAAATTGGATTTAATCAAGTCGGAATTAACCAACATAAAAATAAAATTCAAACGAATAGAGGACGAGACTCATATTTTTCTTAATGATGAGGATGTTTCTGAAGAGATAAGAGTTAATTCCGTAGCACAAATAGTTTCTAGGATCGCAGCAATCAAGGAGGTTAGAGAAAAACTAGTCGCCGAACAACGTCAAATGGGTGAAAATGGCGGAATAATTATGGATGGAAGAGATATCGGGTCAGTTGTCTTTCCTGATGCAGAGTTAAAACTTTTTGTAACCGCAAGTGAAGATATTCGAGTTGAACGCAGATTTAACGAATTACTCAATAAAGGTATTACAAGTTCAAAAGAAGAAGTTCGCGCAAATCTAATAGAACGAGATTTCATAGATACTCATAGAGAAATTGGACCTTTGATTCAAGTTCCGAATGCCATTGTTTTGGATAATTCGAATCTTAATCGCGTTCAACAGCTGGATGTTTTGATGGATTTAGTTAGAAGCATTCCAGCAAGTACTAATGAATAAATCAAATGGAATTTAACATTACAATCTGATTATTCAAAATTGAGTAATTGATTATTGGTATCATTGGTGATTTTACTTCTCACACCAAAATTAGAAAAGGGCAATTTCGCTTAAGTCATTTATAGAACTATTAATTCCATCAGAATGATGTTAAATTCGAACAAAATGAAAGCTCTTCAAAACCTAAAATAACTATTTTTGAGGATATAAAGAAATGACAATTTAAGTAAAACTAATTTTGCATTAAAACTTTCAAGGTAAATTATGATAAACGCCAATTCTCCCGAAATAAAATCATGGATATCAGTTCCTGAAAATTCTGATTTCCCTATTCAAAATATACCTTTTGGCATTGTAAAAACTGAGAATTTAACTTCATTTGTTGCTACTAGAATTGGAAATAAAGTAATTGACCTTCGATCGTTATTTCAGCTGGGTTATTTAAACAATCTCGGGTTCAAATTGGCTGATTTTGATAGTCAATATCTTAATTCCATGATCAAACATGGTAAAATTGCCACAAGAAATATGAGAAATCGACTTTCAGACTTGTTCAACGTCGAAAATAATGAATTGAAACAAAATGAATCGCATGTGCGAGAGATCTTATTTGATATTGAAGAAGTTCAGATGTGTATGCCGATTCAAATTGGAGATTACACCGATTTTTATTCAAGTAAGGAACATGCCACAAATGTAGGAATGATGTTCAGAGATCCTGCTAATGCACTTTTACCGAATTGGCTGTGGATTCCTGTTGGATATCACGGTCGTGCTTCGTCGGTAATTCTGTCCGGACAAGATATTCATCGGCCAAAAGGACAAATTAAACCAACACTCACCGACGATCCGATTTATGCTCCTTCCCGTCAAATTGATTTTGAATTGGAAATGGCTTTTGTAACTTTTGACGGTAAGCCTCTTGGTGAATCTATCTCAACTTCAGAGGCGGAGAATTATATTTTTGGTCTTTGTTTATTAAACGATTGGTCTGCTCGCGATATTCAAGCATGGGAATATGTTCCGCTTGGCCCATTCTTGGCTAAGAATTTCGCTTCATCCATTTCCCCTTGGATTGTAACCTTGGATGCGCTTGAGCCTTTTGCGGTAGAAACTACAAAACAAGAACCCAAAGTACTTTCATACTTGCAATTTGAAGGCAAGAAATCCTATAACATTAATCTGGAGGTTGCCATTGAACCAGAAAATGCAGAGGAAACGATTGTGTGTAACTCGAATTTCAAATACATGTATTGGAATATGGCTCAACAACTTGCCCATCATACGGTTAATGGTTGTAATGTGTGCTGTGGAGATTTGATGGGGTCAGGCACCATTTCTGGTCCAACAGAAGACTCTTATGGTTCCATGCTAGAATTGGCTTGGAAAGGAACAAAGCCTTTAATAATGAACGATGGATCGGAACGAAAATTCATTTTAGATGGTGACACAGTGATTATGAGAGGTCATTCTAAATCGAATGGTTTAAGAATAGGTTTTGGAGAGGTTAAAGCTAAAATTCTACCGGCTAAATAATGCAAACGTACGGAGTAAATATAGAAATCAATTTAGAACTCGAACGTAAAGAGATACTAAACGCATTCAAAGGCTTACTTAGGGCATTAAAAAATCGCAACAAGGAGGAAACGAGATTCATTCGTAAGGCATTTGATGTTGCTTTAGAAGCACATAAAGATATGCGACGAAAGTCTGGAGAACCTTATATCTATCATCCAATTGCAGTTGCTAGAATTTGTGCAGAGGAAATGGGGCTAGGGCCTACGGCTGTTGTTTGTGCTTTATTGCATGATACCGTTGAGGACACGCATATTTCTCTTCAAGATATAGAAGATTTATTTGGCCCTAAAGTAAGATTAATCATAGATGGTTTGACAAAAATCCCCGAGGTTTTTGACCAAAATGCTTCCATTCAGGCGGAGAATTTTCGAAAGATGATTCTTACAATTTCAGATGATTTTCGTGTTGTATTAATTAAATTGGCAGATCGCTTGCACAACATGAGAACCTTGGCAAGCATGCGACCGGATAAACAGCTCAAAATAGCATCCGAAACTAAATTTTTGTATGCGCCACTCGCTCATCGTCTTGGTCTTTACTCTGTAAAAACAGAACTAGAGGATTTATCGATGATGTACTGCGAGTCTGAAGTTTACAAAAGTATCGAATCAAAACTAAAAAGCACTGCGGATGTTCGTAATCGCTTTATTCGAAGATTTGTTTCCCCGATTAGAGAAACTTTGCTTCATGAAGGCTACATTTTTGAAATAAAAGCCCGAACAAAATCCATTTCTTCGATTTGGAAAAAAATGCAAACCAAGGGAATTCCATTCGAAGAGGTTTTTGATGTCTTTGCGATTCGGGTTATTGTTGACACACCCGTTGAACTCGAAAAACCTGATTGTTGGCGGATATATAGCATCGTAACCGATTACTATCAGCCTAGTCCGGAAAGATTGAGAGACTGGATATCAACCCCTCGTGCAAATGGCTACGAATCATTACACACAACTGTAATGTCGCCAACTGGAAAATGGGTGGAAGTGCAAATTCGTACAAAGCGTATGGATGAAATTGCAGAACGTGGACTCGCTGCACATTACAAATACAAAGAATCAAAAAATGATGACAACAAATTTGACCGCTGGATTGCTGAGATTCGAGAGTTGTTAGATAATCCCGATTCAAGTGCAATGGATTTCGTTAATGATTTCAAATTGAATTTGTTTAACGACGAGATTTATATTTTCACTCCAAAAGGCGAATTAAGAGTATTACCCGTTGGCTCCACGATTTTGGACTTTGCTTATAATATACATACTGATATTGGTAATAAATGTATTGGCGCAAAAGTTAATAATCGTTTAATGCCATTGAGCTATCAATTGAATAACGGCGATCAACTTGAAATAATTACCTCCTCCAAGCAAAAACCAAATGAAGAATGGTTGAAATTTGTGGTTACAGCTAAAGCAAAACAACGAATAAAGTCATCCTTGAATGAAGAGCTTAAGTTGATTGCTCAAGATGGAAAGGAAATTTTGGAAAGGAAATTCAAACAGTTCAATCTCAAAGTAGCATCTGAAAATATTACTTTCTTAGAACGTTTTTTTGCTGTGGGAAGTGCAACTGAACTTTATTTTCGAATTGCTAAAGGTAAAATTGATCTTTCACGCTTGCGGGAGCTGGATCATAATCATGGAATCATTCAATTACCTAAAAAAGATGATTTTGCAAAGAAAAGTAAACAAACGGAAAGCAATTACAAAGATGGAATTGATACAAAGCAGGATACAATTTTAATTGGTGATGATTTCAAAGGCTTCGAATACCAAATGGCAAAGTGTTGCAATCCCATTCCGGGAGATAAGGTTTTTGGATTCATTTCAATCGGAGATGGTATAAAAATTCATCGATTCAATTGTCCAAATGCGGTTCATTTGATGAGTAAAATGGCTTACAGATGTATCAAGGCCAGATGGAAATCCGATCATTTGATTGAACGTGTTGCAGCCATTCGTATCATTGGAATTGATCAGTTGGGCTTGGTCAATAAACTAACAGAAATTATTTCAAAACAGAGCAATGTAAATATGAAAAGTATTTCCTTCGATTCCAATGATGGTGTTTTTGAAGGAAGAATCAAAGTTATGGTTTACGATACCCAACATTTGGAACAATTGACAAGAAAATTTGAAGAGGTAGATGGAGTTCAGCGCGTTACTAGATGGGATACAGAAGAGGAAAGTATGATTTAACCTGGATTATGGCATCCATCCGAGCAACTCAACTTTCAAATTACTGGGAAACAATTCATGTAATTTGTTTCTAGGAAAATAAGCGATGAACTTAAGAACTTTGTTAAGCCATTTTTTCGGGGTTAACTATTAAGTTTGTAGTTAGCGGAGAACAAATAATAAAATTTGATTCTTTTCATTTAAGAAGCTTCTTAATCTTAACTTGATTTATTACATGAAGGCAATGTAGCTATGAAACTGAATTCCATTTTTTGATTATCCAAATGCCAAAAAGAGTGATTTATTCCGTTTGTCAATCCAACGTATTTGCACTGAAGACGATTTTGATAGTTTAAAGCTTGAAATAAAACGTTAACATTCAAATCAATATGTGGAGCTTTGCATTCGATAAGAATTTCTGGTTCAAAATCGCGATTATAGACTACAATATCCCATCTTTTTTTCAAACCAAAATAATTCAATCCTTTTTCCACCGAAATTCGTTCTTTGGAATACCCCAGGGTGTCGGATAGAAATGCGATAAAATGTTGTCGAACCCACTCTTCAGGAGTAAGTATTATTCTTTTTTTTCTAATTCGACAAAGTACAAAAATATCATTCCCATTACGAGATAAATTTAATTCTGTTTTTGGTAAATTAAGAGGTTGGATGGAATCCATTACATTCCTGGTAATATCAAATTGATATCCTTGTATTTTAAGCCAAATACTTTGCCAAGAACTTCATTGGTTAGAATTCCCCTGTAAATATATACACCATTTCGGAAGCCTTTTTGACCTCGGATTAAATCAACAACGCCTCCTTTGTCTCCCATCTCAAGTATGAGTGGTGAAAGTATATTTGAAAGGGCAAACGACGCTGTTCGAGAAACTCGGGATGAGATATTGGGAACACAATAATGAACAATGCCATGCTTTACAAATGTTGGGTCAATGTGGTTCGTTACCCGAGAAGTTTCAAAACAACCGCCTTGATCGATGCTAACATCCACTACAACCGAACCTTGCTTCATACATTCAATCATATCCTCGCTTACAACACAAGGAGTTCGGCCGATAGGAGATCGAAGAGCACCAATAACAACGTCCGCTCTTCTTATTGCTTTAGCCAAAACTTTAGGTTGAATAATGGAAGTGAAAATTCTTGTTCCAATATCATTTTGCAATCGTCGCAATCTTGAAAGCGAATTATCAAAAACCTTAACGGAAGCACCAAGTCCTAAGGCTGCTCTGGTTGCATATTCACCGACTGTTCCGGCTCCAATGATAACAACTTCGGTTGGTTGAACACCTGCAACTCCTCCAAGCATCATCCCTTTTCCAGATGAGAAAGATGATAGTAATTCTCCAGCAACGAGGATGCTGGTTGTTCCTGCGATTTCGCCTAATGTACGAACAATTGAAAACACACCTTCTTCATCTCGTACGTAGTCCCAAGCAATCGCAGTTATTTTTTTTTCGATTAATTTTTGAATCATTTCTTTGGTTTGCGTTGAAATTTGCAACGCAGAAATGAAAGTCTGTCCACCGACCATCAAATCAAGTTCATCTCCGGAAGGAGGAGCCACTTTCAAGATGATGTCACAAGAATATATTTCTTTCGGATCAACACAAATTTCTGCTCCAGCCTCACTGTAATCATTATCAGAAAAATTAGATCCTTCGCCCGCTTTTGTCTCGATTCGCACATGGTGACCGTTGGCAACCAGCAATGAAACGGCTTCTGGAACCAATGCAACACGTCGTTCTTGAAAAGAAGTTTCTTTCGGAATTCCTATTAACAAATTGCCTTTTTTTCGTCTCACTTCCAACATTTCCTCTTTCGGCATCAAACTGCCTTGAGCAATCAAAGATTTTAATAGTTCTGGATCGGTAATCATAGTTCAAACGTTATTGTTCGTGAAAGATCATCATTATTACGAATATACACCCAAATGACATCATTTGGAAGTAAAGACTCAATTTTTTCTGCCCACTCAATAAATATGTAAGTTTTTTCTTCTAAAATTTCTTCCAATCCGATATCAACGGCTTCAGCTATGGACTTGATTCGATAACAATCCATGTGATAGATTTTTCCAGTAGTTGGAATGAGATATTCTTGAATGATGGCAAATGTTGGAGAACCTTCGAAGTCTTGAATTCCTAATACTTTCAAAAGTGCATGAACAAAAGTTGTTTTCCCGGCTCCCATTTCACCTTTGAAAGCGATGAAGCGAGGAACTGAAACAATTTTTAAGAATTCATTGGCATAAAAGGGTAAATCATCAATTGACCTAACATTCCAAACAATTTTCATCGTTTATTCTGAAATGGATATAAACGGAATGATTTGATTGTCTTTCCACTGAAGTAATTCAAATTCTTCTCCATCGAAACGACCGAAAGTACAGAAATTCAACCACTCACCAAGATTGTAATAGCTTGTGTTTGCTAGTTGAAATTTTAGTGGAAGATGCCGATGACCAAAAATGTAAAAATCACGATGTTTTTCCTTTTGGGCAGACTTTGTAAACTGATAAAGCCACTCTTTATCCAAGGAGTGTAAAACGGAATCTTCACCTCCTGTGCTATTTCGACTTGTTTTGGAAAAATACGTTGCTAATGGAATTCCAAAATTGGGGTGGAGGCGTGCAAATGCCCATTGACAAAATCGATTTCTAAATATTTTTTTTATCATTTTGTAGCCTTTGTCTCCAGGGCCTAATCCGTCTCCGTGAGCGATGAAAAATTTTTTATGATTGATTTCGATTTCAATTTGATCTGTGTGAATTTCCACTCCAAGTTCTTTCTTAAAATAATCGAACATCCACATATCATGGTTACCTAAAAAGAAATGTACTGGAATTCCCTTTTCTGTAAGTTCAATAATTTTACCTTGCAAACGAACAAAACCTTTTGGAATCGCATATTTGTATTCAAACCAAAAGTCGAAAATATCTCCAACCAAATAAATGGCTTTTGCATCTTTTTCAACAGTTGAAAGCCAAGCTACAATTTTTTTTTCTCTTGCTAAACTTGATTCATCATTCGGAACTCCCAAATGAAAATCAGATGCAAAATAATGATATTTATTATTGGTTTCAATCATGCACTAATGACCGAAAATTCGTGCTAATTCTTGCTCAAGTGCTTCTCCACGTAAATTAGTTCGAATAATTTTTCCTTCTTGGTCAATGAGAACTGTAAATGGTACACTTGATACACCGTATTTTTTCCCAACCTGACAACTCCATCCCGCTAAATCACTTACATGGTTTGGCCAAGATAAATTGTCATTTTTAATAGCTGCCATCCATTTTTCCTTGTCATTGTCCAAGGAAACACTCATTACCGTAAACCCATCTTTTTTGTACTTTTCATAAGTTCGAACAACATTGGGGTTTTCTTTACGACAAGGTCCGCACCAAGAAGCCCAAAAGTCAATCAGTACAACTTTTCCTTTGAGATCAGATAATTTAATCTTCGTTTTTCGGTCTGTTCCCAATTCTTCGAAATCAGGAGCAATTTTTCCGGGCGCTAACAAAACTCCTTCTTCATTTTTCTTTTTCTGAGCAAGGTAATTTTGATAATAACTATTTACTGTCGGGCTTTTAGAAAAATTTTGATAAACTTGAAGCATTAGATTTTCGTAATCCTTAAAGTTCTGTTCAATATCAATATTTGTGAGAGCAAGAATCAGCGCCGGTGAATTTGGATTGGAACTAATAAAATTTTGTAATTCTTGTTGATAATTCATGTATTGAACTTGCATGTATTCATTGATGGCCTTTTCTCGACTTGGATCTTGGCGCAAGGCTGCAACGGCTGAATCTGATTTTATTTTCCAATTATCTGCTACAAGCGCAAAATCATGAAAAGCCTTCGATTCATCTGAACCGATGATATTGCAAAATTCACGTATTTTATTTCCATCGCCATAAATTTTCAAATCGCTTTTATCACGAAGTATAAGGTTTACGTTGTTATTCCCAAAACGCAATAGGTAAAAATCCTCATAAGGTAATTTACCAGAAAAACTGAAGTTCCCTTTTTTGTCAGCCAATACGTTCGCATAATCTTTGAAATAGGTCCCATAAAATTGAGAAATTTTAAACGTATCTACTTTTGTATTAAAAATAGTACCAGAAATCTTTACATCAATTTCAGTCTGTGACCAAATTGAATCGCACATTAAAGTAAGTGCTAAAATGAGAATTAATTTTTTCATCTTCATTTAAAATAGTTCTTTTAATTTTTGCTCCAATTGTTCACCTCTTAAATTGGTCCCAATCACTTTTCCATCTTTATTAACTAAAACAGTAAAGGGAATAGCATCAAAACCATAAGTGGAAATCAGTGGTGTTTCCCAACCTTTCAGGTCGCTGACATGATTCGGCCATGTCAATCCATCTTTTTGTATCGCATTTTTCCAAGCGTTAACATCCTCATCCAAAGAGACAGAAAAAACTGTAAATCCTTTGTTTTGATATTTTCTAAAGAGTTTTACCACATTCGGATTTTCTTGTCTGCAAGGCCCGCACCAGGAAGCCCAAAAGTCTATTAAAACTACTTTTCCACGTAAATCCGATAACTTCAAGATTTTTCCATCAGGATTCTTCAAAGCAATTTCGGGTGCAGAAATAGATCCGTTTGTTGTTGAAGCGTATTGTGAGTATGCCTCTTGAATTCGATCAACTTGACCTCTAAATGTTTTTGCAGCAGGCTGACTTCCATATTTACTTTCAAATCCTTGAGCTGCTGCCTCAAGAACTTTTAAATTTTCTGAATCCCATTGATCGAAGCTGGTAGTGGGAAGAAGCGCCATTGAGAGAACGATGTTGTATGCATTACTCGGATCGTTTATCATGCTTGCTTTTGCAAAATCTTCCACTTTCTTTTTTGAAACTAAAAAAGCCTCGTTTACCTCTTCCTTGCTCGCTGATTTTTCATTAGCGATTAATGTTTTTTGTTCAATTTCAAAAACACGTAAAATTTCCTGATGCTGATTGAGAACTTTTGTCCATGAAGGACCTGACATGTTTGGTTTATATTTGAAGTTCTCGAGACTGGTATTCAATGAGATATTGTTATTCGGTTCAATTGTAACTTGAATCACATTTTCTTGATTTTCACCCAATCGCAACAAAAAGAAGCCAAGTCCGGGAACGTTGCCGTTTAATCGAAATGAACCATCAGAATTAATGAGTGTGTCAGCAACGGGAATCATTCCTTGATCACTCGGAGCTTCAACATACAATCGATAACCGCCTGCGCCAGCAATTTTACCTGAAATTGAGAAATTATCCTTGAGTTTTTCTGTGTTTTCTCCACCTGGATTTTTTTCATTCAAAGAAAAGTAAAGAATAGGAATAATTATCGCAACAATCAAAAGGATAACAAATATTCTATTTTTTCTTAAAAAACTCATATTATGATTCTAACATTTGTCTGAGAAGCGAGTTTGCGATTTTTGGATCCGCTTTACCTTGTGAAACTTTCATTAATTTACCCATGAAAAATCCTGTTAACTGTTTTTCTCCTGCCTTGTATCGTTCAACTTCGTTTTCATTTTCTTTGAAGACTTGAAGAATAAATCCTTTCAGCGTGTCTTCGTTTGAATCTTGAATTAAATTATGTCTTTCAGCGATTTTCAAAGGAGATTCTTTAGATTTTAACATTTCCGGAAAAATTCGTTGCGAGGCAATCGATGTAGAAACTTTGCCTTCATCAATCAGCTGAATCAAACTGGCAATTGCAATTGGCTTTAAAGGAAATTCTTCGATTTCAACACCAAATTCGTTCAGGTATGATTTCACGTCTCCCATCATCCAGTTAGCGGCTGCCTTATAATTTTTTGTGAGTTGAATCAGTTCTTCATAATAAAGCGCAATACCTTTGTTATCAGTCAAATTGTATGCATCGTATTCAGACAATCCGAATTCTTTCGTGTATTTCAAAAATAAATCCCTAGGCAAAGCAGGCATTTCACTTTTAATGGAGTCAATTTGTTTTTGATCAACAAAAAGAGGCTGTAAATCGGGCTCTGGGAAATAGCGGTAATCGTTGGCGGCTTCTTTTGTTCGCATAGAGATCGTTATTCCTTTGAGCGCATCAAAAGCTCTTGTCTCTTGAGTTAAAGATTCTCCGTTTTCAATTGCTTGAATTTGGCGATTTATTTCAAATTCGATGGCGCGTTGAACATTACGAATCGAGTTCATGTTTTTCACTTCGACTTTAGTTCCAAATTTTTCTGAACCTTTTAAGCGAACGGAAATGTTGGCATCGCATCGGAGAGAACCTTCTTCCATGTTTCCATCACAAATATCGAGGTAACGAACAAGTTTTCTTACTTCAATCAAATAGTTATAAGCTTCTTGTGAGGAGCGAATGTCCGGTTCTGAAACGATTTCGAGTAGGGGAGTTCCAGCGCGATTAAGGTCGACTAAGGTGTCATATACATCAACATCGTGAATGCTTTTACCGGCGTCCTCTTCCATGTGAATGCGAGTTAGCTTTATTTCTTTTTCAGTTCCATCATCGGTTCGAATAAGAATACTGCCACCTGTGCAAATTGGAGTTTTGTCTTGGGTGATTTGATATCCTTTAGGCAAGTCAGGATAAAAATAGTTTTTACGCGCAAAATATTGTTCGCGAGCGATTTCACATCCACAAGCCAATCCCAATCGAATGGCGAATTCAACCGTTTTTTTATTCATCACGGGTAGCGTGCCTGGGTGTCCAAGGGTGATTACACTCACATTTGTATTTGGATGCGAGCCATATTCATTGATGTCATTGGAATAGGCCTTTGTTTTGGTGAGCATTTGGGCATGAACTTCCAATCCAATAACAGCCTCATATTTATTTCGAATTTCTTCGTTCATCGTTAAACGCGCGAAATTAGTTCTTTCATGATGGTTGTCATCTTTGGTTCTTGTCGGCTAGCAACCTCAATTACATCTTGTAAACTCACTTTTTGAATTTTTCCTTTTACACCGAGGTCAGTAATGATTGAAATCGCAAAACACGGAATTTCCATGTGTCGAGCCACAATTACTTCAGGAACGGTAGACATTCCGACAGCGTCAGCACCTATGTTTCTAACATATTGATATTCTGCAGGTGTTTCTAGCGTTGGACCCGTAAGTCCGGCATAGGTCCCAACAGAAACCTTGATATTGTTCTCTTTCGCGATTTGCAGAGCTAATTCTATCATCGCATGATCGTATGGCTCACTCATATCTGGGAATCGCGGTCCTAATTCATCTAAATTTTTACCAATAAGTGGATTTCCAGGGAATAGGTTAATGTGATCATTTTGAATCATGATTTCTCCAACTTCAAATTCTGGATTTACACCTCCTGATGCGTTGCTCACAAACAAACGTTCAATCCCTAAAAACTTCATTACACGAACTGGAAAAGTTACTTGCTGCAAAGAATATCCTTCATAGTAATGAAAGCGTCCTTGCATGGCGACAACTTGTTTTCCACCTAATTCACCAAAAATTAACTTTCCAGAGTGACTTTCAACTGTTGAAACGGGAAAATTTGGAATTTGCTCGTAGGGAATTTCATCGATTACCTTAATTTCATTTACTAATCCACCCAAACCTGTTCCGAGAATAATTCCAATCGTTGGTTTAACATTGGTTCGAGATTGAATGAACTCAGCTGATTCTTTAAATTGCTCTAACATAATTGTTTATTAATGATTTAAATTCTTTTTCAATTTCCATTTCAATTGGAATGTAATGCCACGGATAATCATGTATCTTCCAAACATTGATTTTATCGTGTAAGCGAGCAAAATCTTTTTCGGTAGTTAGAATAGCCGTTTTATCATCTGCAAAAGTATCAATTTTTCTGTGAATTTCCTCAATTTCAGACTTTGAGAATTGATGATGATCATTGAAAGGAACAAGTTCGACTTTAAAGGATTTTTGGAGGTAATCGACGAGCGGTTTTGGATTAGCGATACCAGAAACTAGAATCACTTTTTCAATTGAATTCAACGGTTTACCGAAGCAAATTAATTCTTGGTATTTGATATAGCTGAAAAAAATAGGTTTTTTGAACTGAGACAATTTATTTTCAATTGTTTTTTTAGCATCGTTCGAAAGATCAATCGGACATTTGGATATAACAATGCAATCAGCTCGTTTCGCGTTTTTTCGGCTTTCACGAAGATTGCCGGATGGAAGTAAAAAATCGTTGACAAAAAGACTAGAGTATGAGGTAAGCAGAATGGTGAAACCAGCTTTCACGTGTCTATGCTGGTAAGCGTCATCGAGCAATAACAAATCGAAATTTTCTATTCCAATCTTTTCAATTCCAGCCTTTCTATTTTCACAAACCGCTACTTGAATCTTGTCCTTGAATTTTAGCTTGTAGTATAAAGGTTCATCTCCAACATTTTCAGCAGTTTCAGAATTGGAGACAAGCATAAATCCTTTTGATTTTCTTCCATAGCCTCGACTTAATATTTGCACTCTTTTTTCTGAGTAGAATTGTTCCGCAAGATAGGAAGTCATGGGTGTTTTTCCTGTACCGCCAAAACTTAAGTTGCCAATGCAAATGGATTTTTTCGGTATTTTATAAGATGAAATAAATCCCCGATCAAAAAAGTGATTTCGAATTTCGGTTATGCCAAACCAAATCAGTGAAAGAGGGAAAAATAGAATCTGTCGAAAAATCATAGAACGAATTTAAGGAAATAGATTATGTCTTGATTAGAAAACATATTCATCCGAAAGTTTTTTCAAGATAGAAATATCCTCGTCTATCACAATAAAATGGCTGTTTTGTTTGGTTTTAATGAAAAATTAGACTGTTTATGTAAAAGAATCAATTGGTTTATCGGATTTAATTTTCTTGGCTCCATCTGAAATCGTGTA
This sequence comes from Crocinitomicaceae bacterium, assembly GCA_044348645.1. Lineage (GTDB taxonomy): Bacteria > Bacteroidota > Bacteroidia > Flavobacteriales_D > Crocinitomicaceae > UBA952. The sequence goes on from JBIKSL010000002.1 coordinate 81,113, forward strand.
CCATATATAGTTTAGAGATAGATAAAAAGTTAGACAGATTCTTATTTTTTCGACAAAATTTAAAAAGGATTGAATTTTCTTTTTTGTTTTTCTGCGAATAAATTCTAAACTCAGATAGCATATTAAAGCGATATAAATTTGAGATTTTACAGCATTTCCTGATTTTATGCTTGATCCTACTTCATTCATTGCTCCATTGCTTACATACAAAGTTCTTTAGTTTTTTTTTGAAAATCAGCAAGATGCAGATATTAGTAGGAATAAGTTAAAATCGAAGATTTAGTACTTTTTTTTGATTTAATTCTAATAACATAAGTTTTTGATGCACAGAGATTATACTCATTCCATCAGTCATTTCTTTTCCACAACACACTCGCCGAAGCCTGAGCAGTTGGCATAATGGTCAAATCATTAATGGTAACATGTGCTGGGCGAGTAACCACAAATAGAATCGTTTCAGCAATATCTTGAGCCACTAACGGTTCATAGCCTTCATAAACTGAATTAGCTGTTTCCGAATTCCCTTTGAAACGAACTAATGAAAACTCCGTTTCGGCAGCACCTGGAGCGATGTTGGTTACTTTAATTCCATATTGAACTAAATCAATACGCATAGACTTGGAAAGCGCATCAACAGCATGTTTGGTTGCACAATAAACATTTCCACCAGGATAAACTTCTTTTCCTGCAATACTACTGATATTGACTATGTGTCCGAACTTGTTTGCAATCAATAATGGAACAACCGCTTTGGTTACATACAACAATCCTTTGATATTCGTGTCGATCATGCGTTCCCAATCATCAGTAATTCCGGTCTCGATAGGACCTTTACCTACAGCTAAACCAGCATTGTTTATCAATACGTGAATGTTTGATTTTACTTCATTCGGAAGGGAATGTATCGCTTTTATAACATCGCTTTCGATTCGGACATCCGCTGGCAAAGTATAAACTTGACATTTTTTAGATGCCAATTCGCTTTTCAAGTTCTTCAAACGATCTTCACGACGCGCCATCAAAATAAGAGAATATCCGTTTTGAGCAAGCAATCGAGCCGTTGCCTCTCCAAAACCGGAAGTTGCGCCCGTTACAAATGCGAATTGATCCATAGCAACATATTGTTTTGTGAAATTGAATTTGGTAGCTTTTGACTATCGAAAAACATCAATGCTGCAATCATCAAAAATGGAATTGCCGGAATTTTATAACGAACAATTGCACCTATAATTGGTGTCGTAAGTCCTATAATTAAAAATAAAATGATTGAAAAGGTCAAACAAAATACCACGAATTTCCATTCACGAGTACCTACTTTCTTTCGAAAAAAAACAGACAATACCAAAATACAAATAATAAACAAGTTCTCCATCAATGGTGGAACAAATAAAATTCCTTTGATTTCTGTGGGCCAAGGACGCGTAAATGTATTTATCAGAGCATTTGGTGTAGCTTTGATAAAAGACCATAAATTAGGTTCTAAATAACTCATATCAATTGCACTGTTGACATTGAAAGCTTTCGAAAGATTGATAAAATCTCTCTGTTTGTCTGCAATTATTTTTAAGAAATCCAAATCCGGAATGACCCACGCAAGCAAATACCCAAAGAGCAAACCGACTGCAATCATAGAAAAATGAACAAGAATGGTTCTATTTGTATTTATTGAAACCCACCAAGCCAATACCGCGGGCACAAACGCAACGAAGACATAAAGTTTCATTACCAAGAGAATCGCTAAAAGAAATAATAGAATTGGAATTCGTTTCCATTCCCATTTATCGAACATTAATTTATGAAAATTCCAACCAAACAAGCCCAAACCAAATAACAATATGGCTTCTTTCAATATTCCCGAGCTCCAAAAAACTAAGGAAGGAATGAGAAAAACAACTAAATAGGTTTTCCATTTGCTTCTCGAATATTCCAAAAATAGACGAGCCAAGGAAAATGATCCAATGAACGCAAGGAAATTCAAGAATAAACTATGAACATGGTAATTTCCAAATGATACAATTCTAAATACAGCATTAATTCGAATTACAAGACGGTTATCATTCAAAAGACCATTTTCATAGGAACGATACCAATTATTCATTTTATCGTAGTAATTGATTTTGAAATATTCCCCGTCACAATTGATTCCAAAGAGCATCTTGATAAAATCAATTGGTTTTGTCCAGAAAGCTTCATACATATATTTGCTGTCATCAAAATACTTAAACGTATCGGCATCTTTTCGAATTGGATAATAATAGGTGTAAAGTAAAAAAATGACAATGCCACTAACCACTTTCAACAAGAAAGCAATTTGCAATGATTTTGAGCTAAATCCAGCTGTTTTGAAGTAATTCAACCATCCAATCAACCAAAGAAAAAAAAGGATGAAAACAAGCGGCCACAAATAATGAAAAAAGTTCATTCCTTACAAAAATAAGACTTTTGATTGCAAGAAATTCGACAAATCGTCAAATTTTATTGTAATTACCTTGTCATTCTGTCAGAATTTTTTGATGGCATGAGAATTGACAAAAGAGTTCAAAAATTAATAATTATGAGAACTGGTCATATAAATGTGCAAACGGAAAATATTTTTCCAATTATTAAAAAGTTTTTATACTCCGATCATGAAATCTTTTTACGCGAATTGGTTTCAAATGCGGTGGATGCCTCCCAAAAGTTAAAAGTTTTGTCATCAAATGGAGAATACAAAGGAGAAATCGGTGATTTAAAAGTAGAAGTTATTTTGGATGCTGATGCTAAAACACTTACCATTCGCGATGCCGGAATCGGAATGACTGCCGACGAAATCGATAAGTATATCAATCAAATTGCTTTTTCTGGGGCAGAAGAATTTGTTCAACAATACAAAGGAAAAGAAGGGGCAGAACAAATCATCGGACATTTTGGACTTGGATTCTACTCAGCGTTTATGGTTGCTGAAAAAGTTCAAATCAGAACACTTTCTCGTCACGAAGGTTCACAAGCTGTTCAATGGGAAAGTAACGGCTCTCCGGAATTTACCATTACGGATATCGAGAAGGAAAATCGCGGAACGGACATCATTCTTTACATTGCTGAAGATTCAAAAGAGTTTTTAGAAAAATCTCGTGTTTCGGGTATATTGGACAAATACTGTAAATTCTTACCAACTCCCGTTTTCTTTGGAACAAAAACTGAATACATTGATTCTCCAGAAGGTGAAAAAGATGAAAATGATAAGGTAAAACGAGTTGCAATTGAAGTTCCGAACCAAATCAACAATACAGATCCAGCTTGGACGAAAGCCCCGGTTGATCTAAAAGATGAAGATTACAAAAACTTCTACCGCGAGTTATATCCGATGACGTTTGAAGAACCATTGTTTCACATTCATTTGAACGTAGATTATCCATTTAACCTGACTGGAATTCTTTATTTTCCTAAAATCAAGGAGAATGTAGAAGTTCAAAGAAATAAAATCAATTTGTACTGCAACCAAGTTTTCATTACCGACAGTGTTGCGGAAATAGTTCCTGAGTTCTTGACACTCTTGCATGGTGTAATTGACTCTCCTGATATTCCCCTTAATGTTTCTCGTTCCTACTTGCAAAGTGATGGTAATGTGAAGAAAATATCAGCGCACATTACGAAAAAAGTAGCAGATAAACTTGCCGAAATGTTCAAGAAAGACCGTAAAGATTTCGAGGAAAAATGGAATGATCTTCAAATTTTCGTTCAATATGGAATGCTGTCAGAAGATAAATTCGCCGAAAAGGCAAAATCATTTTCTCTTTTGAAAAATACGGCTAATGAGTTTTTCACGCTTGAAGAATACAAGGAGAAAGTAGCTGCCGTTCAAACAGATAAAGACAATAAAGTAGTTTTTCTGTACACGAATAATCCAGATGAGCAGTTTTCATTTGTGAAAAAGGCCAAAGATCGTGGTTATGATGTTCTGCATTTGGATGGACCATTGGTTTCGCACTGGATTCAGAAATTGGAACAAACATTGGAAAATGTTAGTTTTGCTCGCGTAGATGCGGACACGCTTGATAAATTGATCAAGAAATCAGATGAAATACCATCAAAACTTTCGAAAGAAGACGAAGAAAAATTAAAACCGCTTTTTGAGAATTCAGTGAGCAAAGAAAAATTTACCATTCAATTTGAAAGCATGAGTGAGGACGATGCTCCAATTATCATTACTCAACCAGAGTTTATACGACGAATGATTGAGCAACAAAAAATGGGTGGTGGAGGATTCTATGGTGCCTTCCCGGAAATGTGCAACTTGGTTGTAAACGCTAATCATCCGAAAGTTTCAAATTTGTTGACGAAAGACGAAGAGGCGAGAACTGAAACAGTGAAACAATTAACTGATTTGGCTCTGCTAGCCCAAGGAATGTTGAAAGGCGAAGCGCTAAATCGATTTATCGAACGGAACATTGAGCATATTGCTTAATTAATTAATTTTGCGGGGCGAAAGCCCCGTTTTTCATTTAATTAGTTTGAAGTTTGTATAAGTGGATTTTAGGTATTGGTGGTTTGATTCTTACTCGCAAAATTGCAGTGGGAATTCTTGGTTATATTATCGGTTCTTTAATTGACGCATACCAACGAAGTGGGACAGGGAATTCAGGGAATTCAAACAGAGCCCACATGGATCCTTTCGAATATTATCGTCAACAATCCTCGCGTTACGACATTCAAACCATGCTGATGGCTCTTTCTGCATCCATCATGAAAGCAGATGGAAAGGTATTGAAAGTGGAATTGGATTATGTAAAATCATTTTTTCAAGCACAATTTGGAGATCGATTTACAAAAGAACATCTTCAGATTTTAAAACACTTTTTAGACTCTGGTCAAATTCCGTTGAATGAAATTTGTGGCGATATTCGAAACAGAATGCCAATCGAAGTTCGAATTCAATTGATTCATTACCTTTTCGGCATTGCCAAATCAGATGGTGATGTTTCTGCACCAGAATTGAATTCAGTTCATCAAATAGCAAATAAACTCGGTATTTCAGCTGTTGATTTTGAAAGTGTTAAAAACATGTTCTACCGCAACGTAGATTCAGACTACAAAATTCTTGGTGTTGATTCAAACGCAAGCGATGAGGAAGTTAAGAAGGCTTATAGAAAGATGGCAATCGCTTATCACCCGGATAAAGTAGCTCAAATGGGAGAAGAATATCAAAAAGGAGCCAAAGAAAAATTTCAAAAAATCCAAGATGCTTATGAAGCAATCAAGAAAAGAAGAGGATTTAAATAGGAAGTAACAAATGAAATACACAGAAGCATTTGAAGAGTTGCAACAAATCGTTTCAGCCATGGAAGAAGGACAAATTGGAATTGATGAACTTGCGGAAAAAGTTAAGCGGGCAACAGAACTCATCCGTATTTGCAGACTAAAACTAACTTCCACCGAAGGCGATGTTCAAAAAATATTAAAGGATCTTGAAAACAGTGGATTAGACAACGATTCAAATACTTAATTTTAATACACCCCAACTTTATGTCCGATAATCGTTACCAATCGAGAGGTGTTTCCGCTGGAAAGGAAGATGTTCACAATGCCATTAAAAAATTAGATAAAGGATTATTTCCAAAAGCTTTCTGTAAAATAATTCCAGATTATTTAACTGGTGATGAATCGCATTGTATAGTGATGCACGCGGATGGAGCAGGAACAAAGTCATCTTTGGCTTACATGTATTGGAAAAAAACAGGTGATTTATCTGTTTGGAAAGGAATTGCGCAAGATGCGTTAATCATGAACATTGATGATTTGTTGTGCGTTGGAGCAACCGGACCAATTCTTTTATCTTCAACCATCGGACGAAATAAAAATCTCATTCCCGGAGAAGTAATATCCGCCATAATCAACGGAACCGAAGAATTATTAGAGGAATTACGAAGTTATGGAATAGAAATTCACTCAACTGGTGGAGAAACGGCTGATGTTGGCGATTTAGTTCGAACGATTATCGTTGATTCTACGGTAGTGTGCCGTATGAAACGAACGGATGTGATATCAAATCACACGATTCAACCAGGAGATGAAATTGTTGGCTTATCCTCTTTCGGAAAGGCAACCTACGAAAAAGAGTATAATGGAGGAATGGGAAGTAATGGCCTCACAAGTGCCCGACATGATGTTTTTTCAAAGGAATTAGCCACAGAGTTTCCCGATAGCTTTGACACCAATATTCCATCAGAATTTATTTACAGCGGATCCAAGAATCTTTTAGATAAAATTGAGGGAACTCCGCTCGATGTAGGAAAATTGGTCTTATCCCCAACCCGCACTTACGCTCCAATTATCAAGAAAATTCTTGATCATCATCGTTCGGATATTCATGGAATAGTTCACTGTTCGGGAGGAGCACAAACCAAGGTTCTTCATTTCGTCGATAATGTTCATGTAATAAAAGATAATTTATTCCCAACTCCTCCCCTATTCGAGTTGATTCAAAAAGAATCGAATACCGATTGGAAAGAAATGTACAAGGTTTTCAATATGGGGCATCGAATGGAAATTTACGTGAGTCCTGAAATTGCCGAATCAATCATTTCAATTTCTAAGTCGTTTGATGTTGATGCACGAATAGTTGGAAGGGTTGAAACATCAGATGAAGCAAAAGTGACGATTACAAGTGACAAAGGTAATTTTGAATATGTTTAGTAAATAAAACCGAACCAAGAAAAAACTACCTTTGAAAATCAATAAGATTTATGGAACATAGTCAATATCTTCAAATTTATAACAGTCTTTCCGGCAAAAAGGAAACTTTCGAGCCTCTCTATGATAATTTTGTGGGTATTTATGTTTGTGGTCCAACTTTGTATAGTGAACCTCACATGGGCAACATGCGGACGTTTATCAATTTCGATTTGATTTATCGCTATTTCTTGCATCTTGGCTACAAAGTAAAATATGTTCGTAACATCACTGATGCCGGTCATATCACGAATAGTGTAGGACAAGTGGAAGATAGCATTGGAAAAGCAGCGCGTTTGGAGCAAATGCAACCGCTTGAAATTGTTTACAAATACAATAATAAATTTCAAGAGTTACAGCGAATTTACAACTTACTTCCTCCTTCAATTGAACCTACCGCTACCGGACATATACAAGAACAAATTGAAATCATCGAACAAATTTTGGAAAATGGTTATGCGTATGTCGTCAATGGCTCTGTTTACTTTGACACCAAAAAATACATGCAGGATTACAATTACGGAATCTTGAGTGGACGCAAGGTCGATGAGTTGGAAAATGAAACGAGAGCATTGAATTCCCAAGATGAAAAACGATTTTTCGCTGATTTTGCCCTTTGGAAAAAAGCGAATCCGGAAGATATGCAAATTTGGCGATCTCCCTGGGGAGATGGTAATCCGGGTTGGCATATCGAATGCACGGCAATGAGTACGAAATACCTTGGGAAACATTTTGATATCCACGGAGGAGGAATGGATTTAAAATTTCCACATCACGAAGATGAAATCGCTCAAAGTTGTGGTTCGTTTGGATGCAATCCCGCGAAATACTGGATGCATGCCAATATGCTCAATGTGAACGGCCAAAAAATGAGCAAATCCTTTGGAAACTACTTTTTACCGAAAGAAATCATTGAAGGAACGACCTCGCTTTTCAAAAAAGCATATCCGGCAAACGTATTACGTTTTTTCATGATGCAAGCGCACTATCGAAGCACATTAGATTTTACTGAAACGGCTTTGGATGCAGCAGAAAAAGGATTTTCACGCTTGGCGGACGGATTGAATCTTATTGATAAATTGAATGCCTCGGAAAAATCATCGTTTGACGTTAAAGCAATCATTTCAAGTTTTTACACTGCGATGAATGATGATTTCAATGCGCCGATTTTAATTGCCAATTTATTCGACGCCGTAAAACAAATAAACCTCGTAAACGATGGAAATGCCACCATTTCAAAATCAGATAAAGATTTATTGGAAACCGAGATAAAAGGTTTTGTATTCAACGTGCTGGGATTAGAAATTACAACGTCAAACAAAGATTCAAAGCTCAAACCGGTTATGGACCTCGTTTTGGATTTACGTCAAAAAGCTCGTGCCAACAAAGATTGGGCCACCTCTGATAAAATACGCGATGGCTTGGCAGCCGCTGGAATCATTGTAAAAGATGGAAAAGATGGAACTACTTGGAGTTAGAATGTTATCAGGATTCAAATAAATCAAACTGTAATTCTATTTCAAGATTTCAAAATAAATATAATCTTTGATAAACCAAACAAACTCATATAAATTTCCTGATTTTATACTGGATCCTACTTTAATCATTGCTCCAATGTATATATGAAAAGTTCTTTAAGTCTTTATAAATCAGCAAGATGAATCTTTTTTCAGAAAGAATACGATTAATCGATCTTTGCCTTGAAGTCGTTAAAGTCGTAATAGATAAAAAATGTATTGTTCGAGTTCAACGGGAATAGATTCAACAACGCTTTGAAAATATTATCTTTTTTGATCAATCGGCAACAAACAAAATGTAATTATTCTTTTTACCCTTACCTAAAAGAACATATTTGTTATTGATTAAGTGTTCTTCTGTTAGAACAAACTGCTCATCTACTTTTTCTTTATTTACCGAAATGGCATTGGCCTTCAACTCACGTCGAGCCTCGCTGTTGGAAGGTAAGAAACCTGTTTTTCCGGAAAGCGCATCAACAATTCCGAGCCCGGCAGTGATTTCTGATCTTGAAATATTGAATCTCGGAACTCCATCAAAAATTTGGAAAAAGTCTTGTTCACTCAATCGTTTCAGATCATCTGATGTCGATTTTCCAAACAAAATATTACTTGCTGCGATTGCGGCTTCCAATGCTTCTTTTCCGTGAACACGCGTTGTGATATCTTCAGCTATTGCTTTTTGAAGTGCTCGTAAATGTGGAGCTTCAGCATGTTGACGTTCAAGTTCTTCAATTTCAGTTTTGGATTTCAAGGTAAAGATGCGAATGAAATTACCTGCATCTTCATCGGCTGCATTGAGCCAATATTGATAGAATTGATAAGGTGTAGTTTTATTTGCATCAAGCCAAACATTTCCTCCTTCTGTTTTACCGAATTTTGTTCCGTCTGCTTTTTTGATTAAAGGGGTTGTAACGGCATAAGCTTCTCCGCCACCTTTTCTACGAATCAATTCCGTTCCGGTAACGATGTTTCCCCATTGGTCAGAGCCTCCTAGTTGAACAATACACTTTTTATGTTGATTCAAATAATAGAAATCATAGCCTTGCACCAATTGATAGGAAAATTCTGTAAAAGACATACCAGTTTCGAGGCGCGACTTCACGGAATCCTTTGCCATCATGTAGTTGACGGAAATATGTTTACCCACATCGCGAATGAAATCCAAGAACGACATGTTTTGAAACCAATCAAAGTTGTTTACCATTTCGGCCGCGTTTTCTCCTTCAAAATCGAGAAACTTCTCCAATTGAGCTTTCACACATTGCACGTTATGACGCAGCGTTTCTTCATCCAACAGATTTCGTTCTTGCGATTTCCCGGACGGATCTCCAACCATTCCTGTTGCACCACCAACCAATGCAACAGGCTTGTGTCCTGCTCGTTGAAAATGCACCAACGTCATGATTTGAACCAAACTTCCAATGTGCAAGGAATCCGCCGTAGGATCGAAACCGATATAGCCGCTAGACGATTGCTTTAATAAAGCTTCTTCCGTTCCAGGCATGATGTCGTGAATCATTCCCCTCCATTTTAATTCTTCGATAAAATTCGTTGGCATCTTATTTTGTTAATTCTTTGAAGACTTCTTCGAGCGTTTTTTGTTCGATTTTCAAGGTTAGAACCAGCCAGTTTTCCTTTTGAGCGTATTGCGCGATTTCAAGACGTAAATCAACCTCATCAATTGTTTCAAGCAGCCAGCCTTCTTTCACTTGTTCTACCTTTCGAACGTGCGGAATTTTTGTCAACTGAGACTTGGAAAGTTTCTTGTCGAATTCCACATAAACCGTCTGGTGCGCATCCTCTTTTTGCAGATTCCCGGCTTTGTCATCAGCAACGATTTGACCTTTGGAAATAATAACAATTCGATCACAAATCGCTTCCACCTCTTGCATGATGTGGGTTGAAAGCATAACTGTTTTTTGCTTACCGATTCGTTTGATAAGATCGCGGATTTCAACCAACTGATTGGGATCTAATCCAGTGGTAGGCTCATCTAAAATCAATACTTCCGGGTCGTGAATAATGGCTTGTGCCAAACCAACACGTTGACGATACCCTTTTGAAAGCGCTCCTATTTTTTTGTTTTGTTCAACCTCTAAACCAACAGTTTGAATCATTTCTGAAACACGCTCCTTTAGGTTTTTTACTTTGTAAATTCTGCCCACAAACTCCAAATATTCACGCACATACATGTCCGTATAAAGTGGATTGTGTTCGGGAAGATAACCGATGATTTGACGCGTTTTTAGGTTGTCAACATCCACCTTCATTCCACTAATAAATACTTCACCGGATGAAGCAGGAATGTAGCCTGTCATAATTTTCATAGTGGTTGACTTTCCGGCACCATTTGGACCGATAAAAGCGACAATCTCACCTTTTTTCACGTTGAAACTTACATTCCGAACTGCGGCTTGTTCTCCGTAATACTTGAATAAATTTTTTACTTCAATTGACATGCGTTGCGAAGTTAATAAAAATAAGAAAGGAAGGTTAATCTTCGGTTTTTGTATTTGAAAAAAGAGCGTAGAACAAGGAAAAATAGGTTATCCCCATTTGAGTTTCAAGCGTATCTTCAAATAAAAAAGTGACAGCTGCAATCACAATAAACAAAAGACCTAATAAATTCTTGCTATTCAATTGTTGCCTGAAAAATGCCAATTGCATAAAGACAAAATAACACAACCCTAAAATACCGAAAGTCATCCAAAACGTAAGGTAAGAATTGTGCGCTCGAAGTCTTCTATCCTCGTTTAACGGTGATTTGCGTTTGACATACATTTTTTGAATTTCATCATTAATGTCTCCTGTTCCAACTCCAAAAAACCAATTTTCTTTGATTATCGCGCTTGCATTTTTCCAATATTCGATCCGTTCTAAAATAGAATGTCCGTTTGGATTTAATGAATTGTGTAATTGGTACCTTACACCAAACAAGCGAGCGCCCAATCCGCTTTTTGTTTCACGAATATCAGCAAATCCCTTTTGAATGAATTCAATATCTTGTTCAGATAATTTATTCACCCCATCTCCGCGCACAGGCAAATTCTTGGAAATTAAATAACGCTCCAGTGTTTGCGATAAATGCTGTTTGCGCAAATCCAGGCTATCATAGGGAATTTTAGCACGTTTGTTCCACACGGTTTTCAGGGAAACATAATTTTCGGGAAATGCACTCCTTGATTCAATGGGTTGCTTGAGGTAAAAAATCAATCCCACAATAAGTAAAATAGCAGAAAGTCCGATTCCACCAAGCAGAATAAACCTTTTCTGATGAAAAAGCTTCCAAAAAATGAGTCCAAAAACGACGAGCACTAGTGAAATAATTCCCGATAAAACTTGGCTGTAATACGTATAAAAAGCAAACCAAATTGCCACTGAAAATAAAAACCATTTATACTTCGGAAAAGCCGTTTGCAATTTATAACAGACCGCCACGCCAAATCCAATTAATATTCCATAACGAATGTGCGACCCAAAACGGGACATTTCACGAATATCGATGAGGTTGAATTGATCCGAGAAAAATGTGTAGACAATGAAATTAGAAATTGAAGTAAGAACCAACGTTGAAATGAACGCTAACAACAATAAATTCAATTGTTTCTTGTTTGGTAAAGGGCGTGAGAAGATAATAATTGAGATGATTCCGAGTGAACTTTTCTGACGCAACTCATCCAACCCATAATCCCAATTTTGAGTCCAAAGCATGCCGAGCACGTGAAGCAAGTAAAATCCAAAAATGATAAGGAAAAATTTATTTTCTTTCAGTCGAGTAAGTTTTACTTTCAGATTGCCTTCCAAGAAAAAGTTCAACCCTCCGAGTAATAGCCCCATCGACATAAGGAACTTACTGCAACAAAGCCCTACTAATAAAACGAGCAGAACAAAAAAGTGAAAGTTGGAATGAAATTTCTCGCCGAAGAATCGATTTAACATAAGAAAGAAACGGCTATTTCTTCAAAATAGTGTTGTACTCTTTCGAATTTCCAAGCACGTCTTTCGCTTTCAATAAAACATTGTCATAACGAAACGAATTGATGGTTCTTCCCTTTTGATAATAATAGCGAGAAACGATTTCATTTTCAAGCATTTGCGAAATTTCTTCCTTGAACTTATCTAAATCACGTGATTTTGAAGGGGTAACTTTAGCCATCATCGCATCGTATTCACTTTTCACTTCGTTGAAATACCCTTCTTTTTCAGCGGTTTCCTTCATTTTTTTCAAGGCTTCTTCACTGGCTGTGGTATAGTTGAATTCATCCTTCAAGGCAAATGCTTTAAATTCTTCGTATTGGGAATCGGACAATTTAAATTCTTCTGGTTTCGAAATTGAATTGTTTTTAGAGGTGAATTCCGTAGCGTAATTGAAAATCAGATTTTTAGTCAACAACATAGCCGAAAGACGACTCAAATCCTCCAATTCAACTTTTACATCCGGCTCAATTCCACGACCATCAATAACTTTACGACCATTCTTCGTTTGAAAGGATTTTAGAAGTGAATCTGCGATTTCTTTCGGTTTTTCACCAGTTTCTTTGTCATAATATTCGAGACGTTGAACGCATCTTCCTGAAGGTGTGTAATATTTTGCAATAGTCAACTTGATTTTGGATCCGTATTTCATATCGTAAGTTCGTTGAACCAATCCTTTTCCGAAACTTGTTTGACCTAAAATCACCGCGCGATCTAGATCCTGTAAACTTCCTGCAACGATTTCACTCGCAGATGCTGAACCACCATCCACTAATACAGCCAATGGAATTTCTGTGTCGATTGGTTCTTCCAAGGTTGTATAAACTCTGTTTTCTTCCTTGACACGGCCTTTTGTGGAAACGACTACTGTGTTTTTAGGAACGAAGAAATTGACGATTTTCACCGCTTCAATGAGCAATCCGCCTCCGTTATCACGCAGATCCAACACCAATTTAATCATGCCTTCTTTTTTCAATTTTTCAATGGCTGATCGAACGTCGCTTGCGGCAGTTTGCGTGAAGGAATTCAATTTCACATAACCAATTTCTTTATCGACCATTCCGAAATAAGGAACGTCAGGTAATTTGATTTCATCCCGCGTTATGGAAATTGTTTTTTTGCCTTCATTTAGACGTTCAACTTCGACCTTAATCGTGGTTCCTTTTGGACCTTTCAAAGCAGTTGAAACCTCATCCGATGACTTTTTATGCATATCCTTACCATCAATTGAAATAATCTTATCACCCGCTTTCAGACCACTTTTTTCAGCCGGATTCCCTTCGTATGGCTCAGCGATATAGGTGTCGTCTCCCATTCTTCTGATCAAGGCACCGATTCCTCCATATTGTCCTGTCGTCATCAAGCGGTAATCTTCGATATTCGATTCGTGGTAATAAACGGTATACGGATCCAACTCCTTGAGCATCGCATCAATTGACGTTTTGGAAAGCTTTCCAAGTTGAGGTTCGTCCACAAAATACAAATCCAAGTGTTCATACACCTGATCCATAATCTCGAGGTTTTTTAGTACTTCAAAGCCATTCGACTGAGCTTTAGCGACTTGAAGCCCAAAAAATAAAATAAAGACGAGCGTTAATTGTCTCATAAATAATTATTGTTTTAGTTTGGTGGATAGTTTTTCAAGGGCTCCCACCAATTTTTGTTCCATTTCAGCGAAAGTAAGCTGTTGGTTATAATTATAAACGACCGCAAGCAAGATTTTATTATTATCAACTTGTTGAAGATCCAAAAATGACTTGTTTTTCCGAAGAATCTCCCGAATGCGGCGTTTTACATAATTGCGATCGTGGGCTCTTTTAAACTGTTTTTTTGGCACAGAAACCAGTACTTGAAAAGGTGTTTTAAACTCTTGTTTTCCAGTTAGATATACCAATGAAAACGGATCGTAACGCAATCTCCTCCCTTCTTGAAAAAGTTTATCAATCAGAATGCGGCTGCAAAGTTTGTATTCCTTTCCAAAGGATTGATCCATTTCGGAAAATTAAGGTTTATTTGCTTTGATAAAGTTCGATCAAACTGAAGCGAAAATCGGTCAATTTTTTCAATTTCGAAGGATCAGAATAACCTCCATCAAATTCAGTTAAGAAATTGCAATAGAGTTGCTTCATTTCTAAAAACTTAGTGTGCGTAGCTAAATTCTTATAAACACTTCCAGATAAAAACCCAGGTTTTGAGCCCATTGCAAGTTTTGTCAGAGCATCAATTATTTCGTCAGAAAGTTCGATTAATTCTTTTTCGTCCATTTGATTCTATTTGTTTCAAAATTAAGAGTTAATTAGATAAGATTTAGAGCCGGAGCAAGTGAATTGCATACTTCGGAACTTCAGACAAATCTTTGATTTTATTTTCAAAATCGATTTTCAGCTTGTCGTATGGGTCAAATAGAATTGCATGCATTCCAGATTGAATGGCGCCATTTATATCAGCGTGATAATCATCTCCAATCATCAATGAATTAGAGGAACTGGTTTTTGCTTCGGACATTGCGTGAGCGAAAATTAAGGGATCCGGTTTATTTCTACCAATTATTTCGGAACAAACGATGACATCAAAAAACTGAATCAAGCCACAATTTTCCAGCTTTAAATATTGCACTTCCGAAAATCCATTTGTTATGATATGCAATTGAAAACCAATAGATTGAAGTTCTTGAAGTGTCTCTTTAGTATTTGGAAATAAGTGAGTTTGACGTGGCGATAAATCAACATAGGCATCTCCCATTCGCTTAGCCAAATCAATGTCATCCAAACCAAATTTTATTAAAGTATCCTCAAATCGTTTATAGCGCAATATCTCTTTGGACAACAATCCTCTACCATACATTTGCCAGAGTCGGGCGTTTTCATCAACATAAATGCTATGGAAATTATCAAAGCTCCCTAACCTACTCGCTAACTTTTCCTCTGAAATGATTTGTTTGAGAGCAAACTCCGAGTTTTTATCAAAATCCCAAAGCGTTCGATCTAAGTCAAAAAAAAGGTGTTTATCCGAATACGACATAAGCTAAAAAAGTCGTGATGGTAGCATTGATAGCCATTCCAAGAACAATTAACGGATAAGTTTCACGAAGCTTTCCATAAAATTTAGCTACAATAATACTACCCAAAGGAACTGAAAATAAAAATGGTGCAAAGAAGCAAATTCCATATTTACCCAAATTCATTTTCATTCTGATGACCATCCGATTGGTTTTTGTGAATTTCTTTTTGTGCGGAACTACAATTCCTTGTTCCAAAAGCAGTTTTTCTTTTTTCACTTTTCTTTTGTGTGTCCATTCCATGAAAAAATCTCCAGAAAAATAGAAAATCGCGGCACTAAAACAACCCCCGGTAAATGCTGCTAAAAATGTTTCATAAAAATGCAATCCAATATGTGGGCCTGCAAAAGGTGAGAACATGAATTTAAATGTTGCCACTAAAAAAATACTTGATAATCCTGTCCAATTCATACTAAACTTTTACACCGAATGCTAAATCGCCTGCATCTCCAAGTCCAGGAACAATGTAAGATTGAGCTGTCAATTCTTTGTCGATTGCTCCAACCCAAATTTCAGTGCTGTCAGGAAAATTTCTTTTCACTAGTTCGATTGCAACAGGTGTTGCAATTGCTGAAGCGATGAATATCTTGGATGGTTTACCACTTTTCAAAAGTGCTTTGTAAACAGCTAACATGGAGTTTCCAGTAGCTAACATGGGATCACTAAGAATCCATACTTTTCCGTCAAGATTCGGTGCAGCGATGTATTCCACATAAATTTCAAAATCCTCTGCTGTTGTGTGTTTGCGATAGGCAGAAATATAGGCGCTTTCCGATCGATCAAAAAAACGAAGCAACCCGCTATGCATGGCTAATCCAGCTCTTAAAATTGTAATAAGCACAGGATTTTCATCGAGAACTTTGTCTTCTGAAATTCCCAAAGGAGTTTCTGTTTGAATTGTTTTATATGTAAGTTTTTTTGAAATTTCGTAACCAATAATTTCCGCAAGTCGCTCCATGTTTAATCGAAATCGAACGGGATCTTTTTGAATGGAGACGTCTCGAATCTCAGCGAGAAAATTTCCCGCAATGGATATTGTTTCAGATAAATTGTGAACCATAGAAGTCTTTTTACGAATTTATTGATAATTCCGATTAAGTCGTTGTTAAATTTTCCTATCCTAATACTTTTTTTAGAACAGTTTCATCCAGTTGTTTATCCCATCGTGCAACAACGATTGTGGCAACGGCATTTCCAATAAAATTTGTAAGAGCTCGGCATTCCGACATAAATTTATCGATACCCAAAATTAAAGCAATACCCTGAACCGGAAAACCCTTAACAACAGCCAATGTTGCTGCTAATGTGATAAAACCAGCTCCCGTAACTCCAGCAGAACCTTTGGAACTTAGCATCGCAATCAAAAGAATTAGTATTTGCTGATTCAGGGACAATGGAAAATTACAGGCTTGCGCAATAAACAAGGCAGCCAAGGTCATGTATATATTTGTACCATCCAAATTGAATGAATATCCCGTAGGAACGACCAAGCCTACAACTTGTTTGGAACAACCCAATTTTTCTAGTTTTCGCATTAAATTGGGTAACGCAGATTCCGAAGAGCTTGTAGCTAAAACTAAAAACAACTCATCTTTGATGTATTTCAGTAATTTGAATATATTGAATTTATTGTAGGCTGCAACTAGGCCAAGAATTACAACAATGAATAATATCGCAGTTACATAAAACGTTCCAACTAATCCGATTAAATTCCACAAAACTGCCAATCCGTATTTTCCAACCGTAAACGCCATGGCTCCAAAAGCTCCGATGGGTGCCAATTTCATGATGATTTCTACAATTTTGAAAATTGGATGTGCCAAAGCATGTAGGAAATCAATTACAGGCTTACTTTTTTCTTGTGTCAATGATAATCCAATTCCAAAAATGATAGCAACGAAGAGAACCTGCAGAATTCGATCGCCAGTTAATGAACTGAGCAATGAAGTTGGTATTATCTCCAAAATAAAATTAGTAAGCGTATGCTCCTTGGTTGCATTCACATAATCTTTTATTGTTTTGGGATCAATTGATGCAGGATCGATATTCATTCCATGTCCCGGCTGCACTAAATTGGCGACAACCATACCTATTACCAAAGCCAAGGTAGAAAAAGTTATGAAATAAAGCATCGCCTTTCCAGTTACGCGTCCAACAGCATTCAAATTGTTCATTGAGGCCAGTCCCGTGGAAACAGTAACAAAAATGACAGGAGCAATAATCATTTTTACTAGAGCGATGAATCCATCTCCCAACAATTTTAATGATTGAGACTGCTCAGGCCAATTATGCCCCAGTAAAACTCCGACAACAATCGCAATAATTACCTGAACATATAACAGACGATACCAAGGTTTTTTAACTTTGGTTTGCTCTTCAACATGAATATCCATGACGGAAAAAGTTTGCTAATCACAAAGAAACAAATCTTTCTGTAATAGATCGTAAATTATTAAACCTGAATAATATTTATTGAAACTCAAAACGAGTTACTCGTAATTTTCGATTAGGAATTTCAAGCTTCAAAAGTGAAAGATGAATACACAGAACAGAATATTATGTCCTAACAATTGCTATTTCAATTTTGTTAAAAAATGAAATTACCTCCTTTATTCAAAATAATTCGATAAATGACTCAATGCTTAGCTGCTAAATAACGCTCCGCATCCAACGCCGCCATACAACCTGTTCCAGCAGCAGTAATCGCTTGACGATACGTTTTATCCGCGGCATCTCCAGCGACAAATACACCTGCAACATTGGTCTTACTCGTTCCCGGTTGTTCGTATTTGATGTAACCAGTTTCATCCAAATGAATAAAATCTTTGAAAACATCTGTATTTGGCTTGTGACCAATCGCAACAAAAAATCCGGTGCAAGGGATCACTTTTTCCTCCTTAGAAACTGTATTGATCACTTTTGCGCCAGTAACTACTTCGCCATCACCCAAAACTTCCAAAGTTTCTGTGTTGAAAAGAATTACAATGTTCTCAACAGCTTTCACGCGATCAGCCATAATTTTTGATGCTCTAAATTCATCTTTACGAACCAACATCGTCACTTTTTTACAAAGTTTTGATAGGTAATGTGCTTCTTCACAAGCCGAGTCACCGGCACCAACAATTACCACTTCGTGTCCACGGTAGAAAAAGCCATCGCAAACTGCACAAGCTGAAACGCCACCTCCCAATTGTAGGTATTTTTGCTCGCTTTCCAATCCCAGATATTTAGCAGAAGCTCCTGTCGAAATAATTACTGTATCTGTATGTATTTCTTTTCCGTCGTCTGTCCAACATTTGTGAACATCACCTGAAAAATCAACTTTGGTAATGAATCCAAGACGAACATCTGTTTCAAAGCGTTTTGCTTGTTCTTCCAATTGAACCATCATTTCTGGTCCCGATACTCCCGTTGGATATCCCGGAAAGTTTTCTACTTCGTTTGTTGTTGTAAGTTGTCCTCCAGGTTGAAGCCCTTGATAAAGAACTGGTTTTATATCAGCACGCGCAGCATAAATTGCTGCTGTATAGCCTGCTGGACCTGATCCGATTATTAAACATTGTATGCGTTCGATGTTGCTCATGGTTTTGAATTTTGATTGACAAAAATAAAGTTTTGAATTCATTGAGGCCGAAAATTGTATTTATATTCTTATCAATTATTTCTATCGCTTCATTTTCAAGATTTTTAAATACCTGAACGATTTGTGTAAAATTTATACAAAATAGAAACAAAAAAATAATAATTTTGAATGATAAAACCCACTTAGACTTTTTACATAAATATGAAAAAACAAATAAGTATGAAACAAGTTTTTCTTTTAATTTTTCTTTTGGCAATAGTAACATCCTTCTCCCAATCCAAAAAGGAGCAGATTGAGATATTAACCAATAGAGTGGATAGTTTGAAACTTGTGGTGAATACCCAAAGTAAAACCATTAATGACAAAAACTCCCAAATTAGCGTGTTAAATACCAAAATAACATCTTTGGAAAATTATATTTCGGCATTAAATGATATTGTAAGTGAATTAGGTTCGGAGTTGCAGACATTTAAAACGGAATCAAAAAACTAAGCAACATGAACTAAATGCAAAGAATAATGAAATAAGTAATTTACAACTTCAAATAAAATCAAAAACAGATAGTTTGAACTTACTTCTTGCGGAATTAGAAAAACTAAAACCTGCACCAAAACCAGTAGTAGTGAACAATGCAAATACTAACAGCAGTGCTAATACAACAAATCAAGTAAAACAAACAGGCTCCTACAAATCCGTTAAAATAGGAACCCAAATTTGGATGACGGAGAACTTGAATGTTTCAACTTTTAGAAATGGTGAACCAATTCCTGAAGCCAAAACAGAAGAAGAATGGAAAAAAGCAGGTGAAAACAAACAACCTGCTTGGTGTTATTACAACAACGACCCAAAAAATGGTGCTAAGTATGGAAAACTCTATAATTGGTGCGCTGTTAACGATATTAGAGGAATTGCTCCCACAGGGTGGCATATTCCATCTTATGATGAATGGACAATATTAATTAATGCTCAAGGGGGAATTATTCTGCAATTAAGTTGAAAAATGCAAGCGGTTGGGATAATTGGCAGGAAGATATTATCTGCTCAAATTGTAAGAATTGGAATGCCGAATACCGAAGCAAGACTGCTTGTCATGTTTGTCAAGATACCAGGGTAAATGGCAAAAAAACGCATTCGGGCAACGGAACTAACAGCACTGGTTTTTCAGGTCTTCCGGGCGGTGAGCGTGTAGACAACGGAAGTTTCATTAGGATTGGCAGCAATGGCCTCTGGTGGACGTCGATAGAAAGTAAAGAATACAGTGCCTGGCAAAGCGTACTTTATAACGATATCGACGCTGTGTTCTTGAATGACAGCAGGAAGGCAAAAGGGTTGTCTGTTCGTTGCCTCAGGGATTAGAATTTACCTGCCTGTCTGCCGACAGGTTTGATTCATTTGACAATTTGATTATTTGATCATTTTCCGCGAAGCGGTCGATATTTTTGGTAAAGGCACTTTTTAGTTAACTTCTTGATTATATCGCAACATATGACTTATTGCTTTCTATTTTTAGAATCCTTCCAATTCCAAAGTTGTTTTTCTGCCTTTCGTTCCATTTTTACCAATGGTTCTTTACAAAAGAAAAAAAAATGTTTCTAGATAACTTCCAAAAATGACATTTAAAAATGCTCTAAATAATTTTATTATCCGCGGAATCTTGTTAATTTTGAATGATTCCGCGAGTAATAATTCAAATAAATGAGTAAAATAATCATAGGTAGAGAAACCGAACAAGCCATTTTAAAGCAGCGATACAGCTCTGAAATATCTGAATTTATAGCAATTACCGGAAGAAGACGAGTTGGTAAAACCTATTTGGTCAATGCTTATTTTGAAAACGAAATGAACTTTCATTTCAGCGGGGTATTAAATGCTAGTTTGTCGCAACAATTGCAAGGATTTCATTACCAGTATTGCGCCTTTTTCAAAACTGAGAATACAGAAAAAGTTCCAGCGAATTGGATGGAGGCTTTTATTCTGTTGAGTCGGCAATTAGACAAGAGTCGAAAAAAAAGTAAAAAAGTGATTTTCATTGATGAATTGCCTTGGTTGGATACGCACAAATCAAATTTCCTTGGAGCGCTCGAATGGTTTTGGAACAACTGGGCGATTAATAAAAACGTACTCTTAGTTGTTTGTGGTTCGGCGACTTCTTGGATGATCAATAAAATTGTAAATAACAAAGGAGGCTTGCACAATAGGTTAACGCAGCGTATTCACCTATTACCATTTACACTAAAAGAGTCAAAGGACTTTTTACAATTCAAAAAAATCAAACTTTCAAGCTATCAAATTGCGCAATTATATATGGTGATGGGAGGGATTCCACACTATTTGAATGAGGTAAAACAAGGAGAAAGTTCGATGCAAAGCATTGAGCGGATTTGCTTTCAAAGAGATGGCTTGTTGGTAAATGAATTTGAAAATTTATATCGTGCACTTTTTAAAAATTCAGATAATCATCTAAAAATCGTTTTCGCATTAGCAAAAAAACTCAAAGGGTTATCACGAAAAGAACTCATTAAGGCTTGTAAATTAAGAGATGGCGGGGCTTTCAGCGATATATTAGAAGAATTGATCTGGTGCAATTTCATCACCGTTGCAAATAGCTACGGAAAAGCAAAAAAAGACAATATTTATCGTCTGACGGATGAGTTTTCGTTGTTTTATTTGAAATTCATGTATCGGAAAAACAATGTCAATTGGTTGCAATTGTCATCCACTTCCCAATGGAAATCGTGGGCAGGTTATGCTTTTGAAAATCTTTGCTTCAAGCATTTGATTCAAATCAAAAAAAGCTTGGGAATCGAAGGGGTTTATACCGAATTTTATGCTTTTCAGTCGTTAGGAAATAAAAATACTCCTGGTGCGCAAATCGATCTACTAATCGATCGAAACGATGGAATTATCAATCTATGTGAAATCAAATTCAACGACCAAAAGTATGTTTTGACTAAATCTGAAACTCAAAAGATTCAGCATCGCATAGATGTTTTTAAACGTACAACGAAAACACAGAAAACCATCTTTCCAACCTTGATAGCAGCATTGGGATCTATTGATAATGAACACACTACAGGGTTCATTCAACAAAAACTATCGCTCGAAAACCTGATCAATTGAAATTTATTACGCGCGGAAAGTGGTTTAAAATGATAGATTCCGCGGGTAATAAAAAATAATTTACCTTGAGAATGTTCTCCAATTTTGCACCTCAATTCCCGTGGTGTATTTATGGTTTTGGTTGCCACCATAAAGCAGTTTGGCATTTTTCACACCGCTCAATTTCATCCAATAGTTAAGATTCTTGAAGAATTCCGAGTTAATAGTTTTTCCTGATTTTATTTCAACGGGAAGTAATTCAGGATATTCATCGACGATTAAATCAATTTCATGACCTGTTTTATCTCTCCAATAATACAGATTTATTTCAGCGCCTTTATTCGTGCAGTTTTTGACATACTCATTGATAACCATGTTTTCAAAAATGGCTCCCTTTGCTGGATTCAAATCAAGCTGTTCTTCATTTAGAATACCTATTAAAGAGCAAACAAGCGCAGTGTCATAAAAATAAATTTTTTGACGTTTAACGATGGTTTTATTAAAATTTTTGAAATGAGGTTTGAGTAGATAAATGATATAACTGCTTTCTAGAATTCCCACCCAAGATTGTATTGTTTTCACATCAACTCCTGCGTCCAAAGCTAGTGCACTTGCATTGAATTCCTGTCCAGTTCGTGCTGCCAGAATCTTCATGAATCGCTCAAATACAATCAAGTCAGTGATGTTTTTTATCTGCCGGACGTCACGCTCAATATAGGTTTTAATGTAGTTTGGACACCAATCATTTGGAGGGATTTGTTGATCGTAGATTGGAGGATAAAAGCCCTTTTTCATGAGCGTAAGGTCCGAATCGGGCAATGCGTTTATGGATGCCAATTCATTCAAGTTAAAGGGCAAAAGAGTTAAGTAACCAACTCTTCCTGCCAAGCTTTGTGAGATTGATTGTTGAAGTAGAAAATTATTTGATCCGGTCAAAATAAAACGCCCCTTTTCTTGAGAATTATCCAAAAACTCTTGTAAGTAGGAAAATAAATTAGGCGCTCTTTGAATTTCATCAAAAATGGCACCAGTTGAATATGTTTGTAGAAATCCCCTTGGATCTTCTAAAGCAAATTGTCGTGTGTCTATATTTTCAAGAGAAACATAAGGAAGATCTTGAAATGTTTGTTTTACCAAAGTAGTTTTTCCGCATTGCCTTGACCCAGTAACGGCAACACACTTAAACTTGGATGCTAAATCCAATAATTTTTTCTGTGCCTCACGAATAATCATATGTCAAAAATATGGAATTATTTGGAATCAGATTCCATAAAAAGACAGTATTATTTAGAAAAAGATAAATTTTGTTTTGATTCTAAACTTAAAATTCACAAAATCTTCTAATTAACTACACAATGAATACTGATGTATAAAAAGTTTTATCCAACAAGAAATTTCATAATGCTCAGAAAACTGTAGAAAAGTCTCATTTAAAGTCGGTTCATAACGATTACTTTTGGTAACGGCTGATTTTAAATTATCGGGAACAATACCCTGTGGAACACCTCCAAAAAAGTGAAGTGCATTTTCAACCGATTCAATAAAATCTTCTTTTTTCTGACTCATACTAGCTTCGGCATAAGTCATTTGGCTTGCTCCTCGAATCGCCACAAAGAATTGAACTTCGATAATCTCTCCGCTTTCTTGATCGATGATCTCAAGGGTTTTTCCAGCATAATCAACATACATTTTATCACCAGCCTTATGATGGATATGCATCGTGGATTTGGCATGAATGCGTTTTGACCAACGATTAAAATACACTGAAAACTGGGTACTCTGAAAACCATCAGGATACTTCGTCTTATACTCTAACCATAATAATACCAGTGTTTTACCTGTTTTCTTTAACTCTTTATCTACATACGGAAAAAAGCTCTCTAAGTCCTGCATCTTTGGACTCAACTCTTTTTCTTTATGGACACTAAAAAGCTCATCTAACTCAACGTCCGTTAGCTTATCCAACTCCTCAAAAGTGAGTTTTAAACCACTAAATTGTTTGATGTACTTCTTAACCGTATTGCGAGACAAACCAAGGTAACTGCTAATAAAAACCTTGCTCTTTCCCTGAACATAAAACTTGATTACTTTTCTTAATTTACTCATGTCTATCGTTTTTGCTGCCATCTTTTAAACTTTATTTTTTAAAGCTTGAAATTACGGCTACGATAACGCTCGAAAATCAGTTGTTTTTAGGTGGTCAATATACTCCGTTTTTGGGTGGTGGAAAACAATTATCAATTAAGCGAAATCATTAACTATCGAGACTATTCAATGTTAAAGAATTAAATTGGTCTGTTTCTCATTTTTTTAATCGAATCAATTAATTTTGTTTCATGCGTATTGACATACTTACCATTCTACCGCAACTTCTGATAAGTCCGTTTTCTGCTTCAATTATGCAAAGAGCTCAGGATAAAAAGCACGTTGAAATCTATGTTCACAATATTCGAGAATATTCAATAAGTAGGCATAAAAATGTGGATGACTATCAATATGGCGGTGGCGCTGGAATGGTCATGAGTATTGAACCAATCGCTACTTTAATTGAAAAATTGAAAGTCGAACGAAATTATGATGAAATCATTTACATGACTCCCGACGGCGTAATTTTAGAACAACAAGATTGCAATCAATTGTCTTTGATTGAGAACATGATGATTCTATGTGGACACTACAAAGGAGTTGATGAACGAATTCGCGAACACTATATTACTAAAGAAATTTCTATAGGTTCATACGTTCTTTCTGGTGGAGAACTAGCGGCTTCCGTGCTTGTTGATGCTGTTGTTCGTCTGATTCCGGGTGTTCTTAATGATGAGACCTCTGCCCTATCCGACAGTTTTCAAGACAATTTACTTTCGCCACCTGTTTACACACGTCCACCTGAATACAATGGCTGGAAAGTCCCTGAAGTTCTTTTGTCAGGAAATACAAAAGAAATTGAAAAATGGCGAGAAAAACAGGCACTCGATCGAACACAAAAAAGAAGACCAGATTTACTGAAGGATTAATATTTTCCATCTACTAGTTTCAGCAGAAACCTTCATAAGAATTGACTAGGTAAATAATGAACTTATTTTCAATAAATTATTTCTATATACTATATTCTAAGAGCAAATTATTTAAGATGTTAATAGAAAAATCATAATTAATCATTGAAAGATCACAAATAGATATTCGATAACTCTATTTAGGGTGTCTTCAACCTCGAAAAAATTGCTTAGCATATAATAGATCTAAACGCTTTTAATTGATGCAACAATGGAAGAAATCATAACTTCAACATCACAAAGTCCTAAAGGTATGTCTCAGACTAAATAAAGAATTTGACACCCGTAAGGAACTCATTGAAAGAAAGGCTTTTAATTGACTAATTATTATTGAGCTATTCTTTTTTAGACAAAACGCTACCTCGAATCGTTAAAACGATGGGATCGGAAATGTCTGATGATACAGTAATTGTTTTTGTAAAAGAACCAATTCGTGTAGTATCATAAGAAACACTAATCTTACTTTTTTTACCTGGTTCTATCGGTTCAGTAGGTTTTTCAGCGGCCGTACAACCACAACTCGTTTGAACATTCTGAATTGTGACCGGTTTTTTCGAATCATTCTCAAATTCGAAAACAAATAAATCTTTAGATCCATAAGGAATCGAATCCCTCTCGATTTCCAGCGTTTTAAACAATAATATTGGATTAGCAGATTTTTCAGGGTTCTGAGAAATTTGACTTAAAACCAATTGAGAAAATAGTAAAGCGATGAGTATAAAAGTTTGTCTCATTTTTTGACTTTAATTAAAAAATTATTACCCAAAAATTAAAAATAATTTACAAAATTAAAAATAACAACTAAAACTATAGCATATTTACATTTTAATTCGAACTTTGCATTAAAATACTTAAATTCAATGAATTCACGAAATATCCTACTACTATTCTTTCTTTTTTCAATTAGTTTGCTTTTTTCACAAAGCTTAGTCATAAATGAAGTTTCCCAAGGTTCATCAGGAAATAAAGAATATGTTGAATTTTTAGTCATTCCCGGAGCGGGGCCCTACAATTGCTCTGATTATTGTTTGGATTTACGAGGTTGGATTTTTGATGATAACAACGGTTATTTTTCTGGACCTGGCTCAGGAAATGGAATTGCAAAAGGAGCATTGAGATTTGCTCAAAGTTCGTTTTGGTCTTGCATTCCAATTGGGACCTTAATTGTTATATACAATGACGTGGATAAAAATCCTACTCTACCAACAAATGACTTGAATAATTCTGACAATAATTTTAAACTAGTTATTCCAGTAAGCTCAGATTTATTTGAATATCAAATTGAAAAACCTAACCCAACAAGCATGTCGTATCCAGATCAGTCAACAGACTGGTTATCAGGCGGAGGCTCGAAATGGGATCCTTTAGGGATGTCAAATTCTAATGACTCTTTTCAAACATACGCTCCGTCTGACAACTCAAAACCGGCGCATGGGGTAAGTTGGGGAAACAATAATATAAACAACATTATTTATTTTTCAGGAGAGGCATCCGATAAAGTCTTCTATTTTTCTAATAATGTCAGTAATAATCCCAATGATCAGAAAAACTGGACTTCAGCATCGTGTTTAACTAACGGAACTCAAACACCTGGAACACCAAATAATTCAAAAAACGGAGCATACATCAAAAGTTTAACTGATCCATTGAAGGCGGTTTTAGTCTCTACCAGTCCATCGAACGTTTCCAGCCCATCCAACAGTGATTGCTGCAATGGCTCCGCTATTGTTAATGCGAGCGGCTCAGTTCCTGGTTATACATACGAATGGTATGAAAAACCAACGAATACACCAATTAACATCCCTAATGATTCGCAAAAAGCTATAGGTCTTTGCAAGGGCGATTACTATTGCGTTATTAAATCATCCATTAATTGCATTGATACAGTTTTATTTTCTATAGCGGTTGATCCAACTAATCAAAAGTCACCAACATTCGATCCAATTGGACCATTCTGTGCAGGTGCAACAATTAGCGACCTTCCGAAAACTTCAACTAATGGGATTACAGGTTCTTGGTCACCAATAGTAATTGATAACACCCAAAACAAAACCTACACATTTACTCCTGATGCAAACCAATGTGCTAACTCAACAGCTTTAGTAATTGATATTAACCCCATTCCAATAATTTCAATTAAGGAAAAGCCTACTATATGCTTAGGTGAAAGCACAACATTGACAACCCAGGTTGATTTAATTGGAGGATCATACCTTTGGACACCAACTGATAAAACTGATCCGGAAATCACCATAAATCCTTCATCAACTGCATCCTATTCTGTTATCTACACTTTAAACGGGTGTAAAAGTAACCAAGCAGATGTCGTTGTTACAGTAAACCCATCCGTTTCACCTGAATTTGATTCGAAAGGTCCGTTTTGTGAAAATGCATTTCTTCCCCAAGTTTTACTCCCTGAATTATCTAAAAATGGAATTTCAGGAACATGGAATCCGGCAATGCTGTCAACAGAAAATCCGGGCATAACTATTTACACCTTCACACCAAATCCAGGTCAATGTTCGTCAGTTTACCCCATGTCAGTTGAGGTTTATTCGTCTCCAACTATTGATGCGGGAAATGATGTCATTGTTTGCTCTGGCTCTCAAGTCAAACTAATTGCAACCGGAGGTTTAACCTACAGTTGGACGGGCGGTATTAAAAATAATGTTTCTTTTACTCCTGCAAAAACGGAAAAATATTATGTTTTTGGTCAAGATGCAAAAAATTGTGAAGCCGAAGATTCCGTTTCTGTAATCGTTGTTGAACAACCTAAAGCGGATTTTTCATCGGATGTGGTAACCGGCTATGCACCTTTAACAGTCAATTTTACCAATTCGAGTTTGAACACAACGAACAATATTTGGAATTTTGGAGATGGAAAGAACATAAACTCCCTGAATTTAAGCGGAGTTTCAAATGTATATTCAAATCCTGGTTCATACACCGTTTGGCTGTATGCAAAAAATAGTCCATGCATTGATTCGACATCGAAAACAATTATTGTACTTGAATTTCCTAAGGTGGTAATTAAAATTCCAAATGTTTTCTCTCCAAATGCTGATGGATCGAACGACGAATGGTTTATTACAAATGAAAATCTTACTGATTTAGATGTAATAATTCTTAATCGATGGGGAAATGAGGTATCGAAAATCGAAACACTAAATGGAACTTGGAACGGGAAAACAACTGACGGCTCGGATGCGAAAGAAGGAGTTTATTTCTTCAAGTATCAAGCCAAAGGAATAGATTCAAAAGATTACAATGGACAAGGATTTATCTCACTTATTCGTTAGACATATACATTAAGTTTTGCTCTTCAATCCAATCATACTTGATTTTAAAAGTTAGTACAGAGGTGTTTCCGAAGATTCAAAGCTGTTTTTTTTCTCAGATATAAGGTTAATTTGATTACTGTAGACTTTGACAGTACAGTAATAACCCGTTTTGGAGAACAGCAAGGCAGTGTCCAAGGATACAAGAAGCATTAAAAGAGCAATCCGTTGGTTTAGTTCGGGTAGATGTGGGCTTTATACCGAAGAAATATTGGAATACTTAGAGTGCAACCACTTAACCAATAATCATAACATGGTAACGCTCAATACCCTAAAATCGTATTGCTTTGCATTAGGAGCATGGACTGTTAATCATTCAATAAAAAGACACTGAAAATAGCTTTGCCCATTAAAAGAAGAGAATGGATGGAATTTTCTCTAAAATTTATGATGCCAGCCCTCCTTGTATTTGTTCTAATGCATAATTCGGGATAAATTTTTCTTCATTTTATAAGATTTGTTAGCCGCAGCAAACGCTATTTTTTTTTAATAAGTTTTCCTTGTTAGGAGCGAACAAATGTAAAAATAATTTTACGAAATAAAAAAGTCATTATTGATTTTAAATGAAAGATTCAATCCCAGCAAATTCCTGAATGAGCCTCACTCATTGATTTTTTTCGCTCGTTTAAACTCATTTGAAATACCTGAACCATTTTACTTTCAGGGAATTGCAATCGGTGCTTCATTGCCAATTTGATTTCACTAACTTTTTTAGCCGATTCGATCATTTCATTACTGAGAAAAGTTCCCATGAATTTTTCCCAAACAAATTGAATGGCTTGTTGATTGGGATGCACCAAATCCTCCTTGAAAAAACGATAGTCACGCAATACATCGTTTACTAATTCATATGACGGAAAATACATTTCGTCAGTTTCTAATTGAAGTTGATTTACCGCCAACATCAAAGTAGATTTACTCACGTTATTTTCATGAATTCCATCTTTTACATGTCGCACCGGACTAACAGTAAAGCCAATTTGAATTCTGGAATTGAATCGTTTCATTTCCGAAATAACTTCTTTCCAAATCGAAACAATGGCCTCTACATCGGTTAATTTCTTTTCAAATGTTTGCGAAGGCTGTTTATGGCAATTGCCAATTACTTGATGGGTTTCCTTCAAATGATAAGCGAAAGCTGTTCCAAAGGTGATGAACAAATGAGAGGCATTTTTGAGCTCATTTCTAAATTCTTCTCGTAGCAACAACACTTTTTCTTTCAACTGTAATTCACTCATTCCGAAAACTTTACCTGAGCAATTATAATCGAGGTAGACGTCCTCATTTCGCACAATCGCTATTTCTTCACACCCTTGCAATGCGTCCAATATATTTTGAGCAAGCGCCAAAGGATGAAATAATGTTCCGAATGGGTTAGACAAGACATGGAAACCATGTTGATTCGCCAATAAACTCATTTCATCGGAGAAACAACTTCCCAAAAAAATAAGTTTATCTGAAAAAGTTATTTTTCGCTGTGCTTCAGGGATGTTAAATTTCAATTGAAAATCCACGAAAAATTAGTTTAGCATCAAGTTTTTAGCATTTGACAATGCCGCATCGGAGATTTGTTCACCGCTCAACAAACGCGCAATTTCAATGATTCGTTCTTGCTCATCGATCGCATAAACACGCGTTTTCATTTCCTGATTCTCTATTTTCTTGGCGACAACCAAATGATATTCGGCTTTCGCAGCCACTTGCGGTAAATGTGAGATTGCAATCAATTGAACTTTCTCCCCCATTTGATTTAAAAGATGACCGATTTTTTGAGCTACATCTCCGGAAACTCCTGTATCGATTTCATCAAAAAGAATAGTAGGTAAATCGCGCCTTTCCGAAACCATTTTTTGCAATGCCAACATGACACGAGAGAGCTCTCCCCCACTCGCTGCCTTTTCCACAGGAACGGCAATCATTCCTTTGTTTGCTGAAAAAAGAAAGGAAATTTCAGAATTACCATTTGAATTGATTGCATCGGAAATATTGATTTCAAATTTCAAATTGGTATCAGGCAATTTTAAAGCGTTCAAAATCTCTTTTAAATTATTTTCTATCGAAGACACTGCTTTCAATCGTTTTTGATGCAATTCGTTGGCTTTTTTCTCCAAGTTTTCAGAATGAACTTTTAATTCGTTTCGTAACGTTTCGCAGTCCAATTCCAACGTTTCCAAACCAATCAATTTACTCTCAAGATCTTCTTTAAAGTCTTTTAATTCTGCTTGACTTTTCAAACGATGTTTACCAAGAATTCGGTTGAATTTATCGAGTTTTGCTGTCAACTCTTCCGCGTTTAAACCCGAAAACTGCAAATCATCTATGGTCTTACTGGCATCAGAAGAAAGTTCTTTCAATTCGATCAATAATGAATTTAACCGTTCAGAAAAAGAAGCGACATCCGAATCAGTTGAGGCGAATTTATCCAAGTTCGACTTTGTTAATTTCAACGTTGAATAAAAATCTTGATTTTCAATAACATCTACGATTGAAAAATACAACGATTTGAGTGCTTCCGAATTTTCGATGCGATTCAATTCAATTTCTAAGTTCGAATAATCTGTTTTATCAAGTCGCAATTCGGCTAATTCATTCAAAACAAATTGATTGTAATCTTGCGTAGTTTGAGCCGATGCCAATTCCGACTCCAAAGCAATTAATTTTTTCTTTAATTCTTGAAAAGTCGCAAAAAGTTGATTCATTTCTTTGCGTTCAGATTCCAGTCCCGCAAGAATGTCTAATAACTCCAATTGATAACTTTTGGATTTCAGTTCCAACGTATTGTACTGAGAATGAATCTGAACGAGTTGCGAACAAAGGTTTTTCAATACATTCAGTTGAACGGGTGTGTCATTCACAAAAGCACGAGATTTACCTTCCTTTAAAATTTCTCTTCTTACGATTAGCTGTTGATCAAAATCCAAATCATTGTCTTGAAAAAACGTCTTTAGTTTTTCTGAAATTTGAAATGTTGCCTCAACAATAGATTTATTTGATTTTGAACCAATTACATTGAAATCAGCTCGTTCACCTAAAATTAAATTCAAGGCATTGAGCAATATGGATTTACCAGAGCCTGTCTCACCAGTAATTACAGTAAATCCTTTATTGAAATCAATTTTTGCTTCTTCAATCAAGGCAAAGTTCAAGATGTGAAGACGCTGCAGCATATTAATTAAGAATTTCCTGATACTTGGATGAATTTCCAGAATCCAGTTTTTTCAATAGATTAACGAAATCGGTCTTTTCCTTCACTTCCGAATCTGATAAAATATTTTTCAATTCAACCGTTTTCGCATTCAAGAAATTGATGACATTTACTGTATTCGGTCTTGTTTGAACTACTGGAGTTAACTTATTCAACGCAGCAAAAAGTGATTTTTTCGCTTCTACTTTGTTTTCGTAAAGCATATCGATTCCTTTTCGATGATATAAATAGTTGCATTCCCGAAGCGGATCAAAAACAGGCTGTAAGATATTATCAATCAACCAATAACGATTTCTTTTCCCTGATTCGCTTGCTTTCCAACCAGGAGCGCCAGATGATTGGGCATTGGAGACGATTTGCTGCGCCTCGTTGAAATAGGAAGTTCCTCCTTTCAAGGAGAAAGAATCATAATCCATTCCAATGATGAAATACGCATAAAAGGCTAAAATGGAAGATAAATTGTCTCTATACTGATTTTGAGCATAAGTTAACACGGTATTTCTGGAAAAAGCAATCGCCATATCTTCATCCTGAAAATTGAATAAAACCGTATTATAATTCGAATTAAAAGCCGGACGAGTAGATTGTACTTGAATAAATCCGGTGTAAGTTCCAGAACTTGGATTTGTTTTTATTTGAATTTGAATATTACAATTGATTCGCTCTTCCGTTTTGAAAGCATCTTTGGTCCATTGCGTGTTATTCATTAAATCGTAAACGCTCTGCTTCATTTGCTTGATTATTTCCAATTCTGTCGAATTTAACTCCAATTTCACATCGGCTTCAACACTGACTTGACAATTCAATTCCTGTGAAAACGAGAATGAACAATATAATAGAAAAATAAACGAAAGAATCAACTTAATCATGCTTTTTGGTATTTCTCTAACGCGTTCAAAATGTCGATTGCCACTTCTTTTTTCAACTTCACTTCAAAATCGAATTGGTTTTTGTGTTTATCTAAGATAGAAATTTTATTGGTATCTTTTTGAAATCCAGCATCTTCATTTTCCAAAGAATTCAACACGATCATATCCAATTTCTTACGCTCTAATTTGGATAACGCATTTTCGATGGAATTATTGGTTTCTAAAGCAAACCCCACAACCAGTTGGTTATTCGAACGATTTTCGGCGGCCCAAAACAAAACATCGGGATTTTTCACCAATTCGAGTTCGAGATTATTGTCCGATTTTTTAATCTTTTGGTTGGCTTTTGTTTTTGGTTTGTAATCGGCAACGGCGGCAGCGAAAATTCCCACATTCATTTGATTCCAATGAAGCTGAACCTCACGAAGCATTTCATCCGCTGTTTCAATTCGAATCAATTCAAGATTTGGATGCGCAAGTTCCAACGCGGTGCGACCACTAATCAGCGTAACTTGATGTCCGGCGGATAAACATGCTTTTGCTAATTCAAATCCCATTTTCCCACTGGAATGATTTCCGATAAATCTAACTGGATCGATTGGTTCGTGAGTTGGACCAGCTGTTATCAAAAAACGTTTTTTCTCACTTGTTTGTCGGCGATTGAACTTTTCACGAATGAATTGGAGGATGTTTTCAGGTTCTTCCATTCTGCCTTGACCTTCCAATCCGCTAGCTAATTCACCGGAAGTGGCCGGAATTAAAGACACACCGTCTTCAACCAATTGATTCAAATTTCGTTTGAATGTTGGATGTTGATACATATCCAAATCCATCGCTGGTGCAACGACAGTTTTCGTTTTGAGAGATAAATAAACAGCTAGAAGCAAGTTATCGCATGCACCATTTGCCATTTTGGAAATTGTATTGGCAGTTGCCGGAGCGATCACAAAGAAATCTGCCCAAAGAGCTAACTCAACGTGGTTCGTCCAAACTCCTGTTTGTTTATTCCAAAATTCAATTGATACTGGATTTTGAGTTAACGTGGCAACAACAAGCGGACTGATAAAATCACAAGAGGCAGGAGTCATAACACATTTGACTTCTGCCCCTTCTTTCTTTAATAATCTAATAAGGTAAGCAATTTTGTAAGCTGCAATACCTCCTGTAATTCCAAGAAGGATGCGCTTTCCGAACATTACTGATCTTCAGGTTTTCTCATGTAGATTTTATCATCAAGCAATTCCTGAGTTGCAATGGCAATTGCCTTAGGCATTTTCTCGTAATGCTTGGAGATTTCGATTTGCTCTCTGTTTTCAAAAATCTCTTCCAGATTATCAGTTGAAGTTGCAAATTCTTGAAGCTTTTGCGTCAATTCCTCTTTGGTCTCAGCACTAATTTGATTCGCTCTTTTTGAGATAGCAACCAAAGATTGGTAGATGTTTCCTGTTTTTTCTTCAATACGAATGGTATCTCTTGTAACAGTTGTTTTTTCTCCGACGGTGTTTTTAATGCTCATTGTATATTATTATTCGTTTTTTATTCTTTGGATTGATTCAATTTAGATTCAATCGATTTAACCTCTTTCAAATAATTAGAATTCGGATAAAGGATGGCAAAGTTAGTGATTCTTTCCCAAGTTTTCTCTATTCGTTCTACTTTTTTTGATTCAATACTATTAATTGAAAGTAAGTAGGAATTTTTTACAACCAAAAAATAAACTTCCTCACAAAACTTCGATTTGGAATAATTCTCAATAAAAATTTCTCCGGAAGTTACCGCAGCACGAAAGTTTTCAGTTTTATCGTACAATTTGACATGTTCATATTCTTTTAATTCCAGCTTAAAACGGAGTCTATCAATGACGCGATTGCAAGAATCAACCAAAGTTGAACTCGGATAACGATCGATGAATTCTTGCACGGAATTTATGGCACCCTCTGTTTCGGTTTGATCTAAGGAATACTCCGGTGAATTTTTGACACTTGACAATGCCATTAAAAAATAAGCTTCTTCGTTTTTTGAGCTAAATGGGAATCGCTGAATATATTGACCGAAATAGTAACTTGACATATAAAAATCCTCGATTTCGTAGTAACTTTTAGCTAATCGAAAGTAGGCTAATTCTCCTTCACCTGTTTTTGGAGAATGTTGATAAATCTGCTCGTACAATACAATACAGCGATCAAAATCTTTGGCATCATAGAGTTTATTTGCCATCTCAAATTTCTCCTGATAATCATCGCCTTTTACAACTCTGTTGTAGCTTGAGCATGAAACAAGAAAAATGAAAATGGCTATTAATAAGTTATGTAATCTCATGTTATTTAATTCTTAAACTTCTTCCAACTTGAAGAACACTAGAGGGTTTGATTCCGTTCAACTGACAAAGCTTAGATACCGTGATGTTATTTCTATCAGCAATTTCAGTCAAAGTATCCCCGTTTCTGACTCGGTAATATTTAACTTGTGGTTTACGAACAACAATGGGCTTTGGAAGCTCATCATTTTCGTCTTGATCTTGTGGGGGCTCCTCAAAATAGTCAGATGGTTTAGCTCCGGGCCTGAACAAGCCTCTGTGAACGAAAAGATTTTCGCTTTTCAATTCTTTTTTGTCAAAATTTATAATTTCTTCAGGATTAATCGGTGCATCGTAAAAACGAATTTCAAAATGTAAATGCGAACCGAAAGAACGACCAGTGTTTCCACCAAGTCCTAAAGGCTCACCAGCTTTAATTTCCTGATCTGGAAAAACTAGTAGCTTACTCAAGTGAGCATAAAGAGTCTCCAACCCATTGTAGTGTCTCACAACGACCAAGTTTCCGAATCCACCTTCATTGTATTTAGCATAGCGAACCTTTCCCGACCATAATGAAGAAACCGTATCACCTGTTTCAAGATCTAAGTCAATCCCATTATGATTTCTTCCGCTTCTAAATCCATACCTTGATGTAACGATTCCCGGTACTGGCATCTTATAATTTGGATGTTCCTCATCATTTACACAAAGCCAAATGGTATCTTTTAAACGAGAAAGATCATTGTTTCTGCTTGTAAAGCAAACTTCGTTATTCCATTTTTGAGTAAACTGTACATCTTGATTTTCAGTCATAATTCGATGTAATCTACGATTCATGATGCCATCGAAAGCATTTTTATTGAAAAAAGCCCACGTTTTGTTTGAATAAATAATCATTTGACCGTAATCTGTATCGATTGTATCCAATGCCTTTTGAGCATTCAAAAAATTAAATGACAACAAAAAAATATTCGAAAAGAAAAAAAAATACAGAACTCGCAAACTTTGACTTTGGGAATCAAAGATAGTTATATTGATTTAAATAGGTCGAACTTCGGTTATTTCAATGTTGTATAAGACATTTTCATTTGGTTTTATCAAATCGGAATATCCACGACTTCCATATGCTTTTTCGCTATCCAATATAACAATGTATCGTTCTCCCTTTTTGGCGTTTTTCAATAGTTTGCGAAGCCCCGGAACAATTGTTTTTTGCCCCGGAATGTATCTCAACGGAAAATTAGACTTGTATGAATTCATGACTGATGATTTTGACTCTGTGGATACAATTGCGTGAAAAGAAATTTCT
Organism: Crocinitomicaceae bacterium; assembly: GCA_044348645.1. Taxonomy (GTDB): domain Bacteria; phylum Bacteroidota; class Bacteroidia; order Flavobacteriales_D; family Crocinitomicaceae; genus UBA952. Next base: position 117,123 of record JBIKSL010000002.1, read on the forward strand.
TTTTCTGAATTATTGCTATTCTTTTGATTTTCGCCATCTTTCCATTTCCAAGAAACAATTCCGTTTTCATTCACACCGGGCGTTACACGAGCAAGAACTTTAACAAAAAGCCAGTTTACACTATTTGGTGGAACGATTCCTTTGATGCCTTTTTCACCCATTGCTAAAGGAGCCGGAATTTCAATTTTAGCAAAATCACCAACAGCTAATTGTTGCAAACCAAAATCCCATCCTGGAGTTTGCATATTGTAACCTACAACAAAGGGAATGCAGGGATAATTCAGCCGATTATTTCCATCGATTATTTTTCCATCAGGCAAGGCCAATCGATATTCGATGAGAACCATTTCACCTTTTTTGATTTTTGCTCCATTCGACTTTTTAAACCATTTAATGAAAATACCATTTTCCAGCGACTTTGTATTTTCTATCTTCCCTTTTTCAAAGGTTTTTAAGTTTACTTTCGCTTGATCAAATTCGGATAATGAGTCGTTCTTTACCAATTTCGGTTTTTTCGTTTCAACTCTGGATTTTTTATAGTGTGATTTTGGTTTCTTATCATTTGAGCATGAAAAAGAAAATAAAACCAATAAAGCGAATAATTGTATTTTCATTTGAGTTCAACTAATTCTAAATCAATGTATAAAATGGATTGAGGTGGTATTTTATCGCGATCACCCAATAATCCATGAGCTAAATGGCTCGGTAAAATTAATTTGGCCCGATCTCCTTTTTTCATAAATCTCAGAGCCTCATGCACTCCTGATTCTTTGTCGCTATGTTCTAAAACAAAATTTTCGGTTTCACCTTTTGGAGTTTCATGGCAAACCTTTCCGTTTAACAATTCTGTTTTTAGTCGAGTGTAAACTGTTTGACCGGATGTTGCTAAAGTGTCACCATCTCCTTTTTCATAAATCATGTATCGCAAACCGGAATCAGTTGTTTTCATTTTCAATGACTTAAAGTGCTCTAAAAACAAGCGAATTTGAATTTGTTCACGTTCGTTTAGTTCTTGATTGAAATCTACCGAATGATTATCACTCCATGAACCTTTTGGTCTATCTTGAGTTGGCTTTTCCTGTCTACAGGAACTGATTAGAAAAATTAAGATTAAAAAAAGAGTAAATTGTCTCATTGAAATAACTCTCCTACTAACGAACGAAATTGATTCATGGTTACATTTAAATCGCTTGAAGTTTGACCACCTGCAGCATATTTATGTCCACCACCGGAAAAATACTTCGCTGCAAATTCATTGACAAAATAGTTTCCTTTTGAGCGAAATGAAATTTTAACACCCTCATTTTCTTCTTTGAAAAAAGCAGCAATCGAAACTCCTTCAATTGACAAAATGACATTCACCAAACCTTCTGTATCGCCTTTTTGAGAATGAAAACGATCTAATTCTTCTTTGGAAAGAGAAATAACACCAAGCGGGAAATCTGGATGCAATTCAAGTTTCTCTGCAATTGCATAGCCACGTAGTTGCAAACGATCGATTGTATTCACATCATAAATAGCTTCATGTATTTCATGGTGTTTCACTCCAATTTCTAGCAGATGAGCCAAAATCAAATGGGTGTTTTTATCAACGGATGGAAAACGAAACGAACCTGTATCGGTCATGATTCCCAAATAAATTCCTTTTCCTATTTCAGCGTCCAATTGCTCCAATAAATTCATCTCTTGAACAACTTGATAAATCAATTGAGCAGTCGAGCAAACCTCTGTTCTCGAAATCGTAATGTCGCAAAACGCTTCAGGATTCGGATGGTGGTCAATCATGATTTTCTGAGCTGTAAACCCTCTAACAAATGGCTCCATTTTAGAACCGACACGATCGGCAGAGTTGTAATCTAGACAAAAAAGAATATTAGATTCACTCTGATTAGTTGAAAATCCTGAATCAAAAACCTGAAAATCAACATCTTTCAAAAAAGGCAGTAAAAACATTGGGGGCGCATCAGGCAATACCAAAATCGGAGATTTGCCTTGTTTTTTCAAAAATAAATACCAAGCCACTGAACTTCCAATGGCATCACCATCAGGACCTTTGTGCGTTGTAATAATTGGATTTCGACAATCAAGAATCGCCTTTTTTAAAGATTCAATCATGTCGTAAAGTTACTTATTCTTTCTTTTGCATGTGCTCATCCTCTTCTGGATCAGGAGGAAAAAGTTTGGGTAAATCTGCTTTATCCTGCAATCGATCGAGCATATCCTCCAACTGAGAAATGGAAACACGTTTGGCAATTATTTTTTTATCCTTGTCCAAAAGATAAACTTGTGGAGTGGAGAAAATATCATAAGTTGTCTGGTAATTTAATGATTCCAAAGTTGTAGGTTTGGGGCGATTATCTCCAAAGACGGGAACGAGGCTATTTGGATCTTTCTTGGCCAAATCGTATAACTTTTCGGTGACTGCCACATTGATAAATTCTAATTTATTTTCCCGAATGAATTTTTTCCAATTCTCAAAGTCTTTCCCAACAGCTTTTCCTACAGCAAAAATCTCAATGTTTCGATCTCTAAATTTCTTCTCATATAATGTTTGAAGCTTCGGCGTTGTTTTCTTGCAATGCCCACATTCCGGGTCCCAAAAATAGAGTACCGTATATTCGGAATTTAGGGAATAAAAATCTTGCCACTCGGTATCTGAAGTGTCTTTAAGAATTAAGTTAGGAGGCCGAACACCCATGACTAAGTTCAACTTGTTATTGAGATTTTCGCAAAGTTCTTTGAATTTATCTTCTTTCACCCAAAAGGCAGGAGATTTACCCTCTGCATTTTTGGAGCAATAATAACGATCCAGCATATTGAGATAAACCTTATCCATACCCATGATTTCGCTTTTTCCATAAGTAGATGTAATCCAACCTACTACATATTCAAACATACTGGATTTTGGATTCAATCGATCACAGAAATTGAATGCATAATATAGTACAGTATCCCAATGTTGAAGCATCATGTTTTTACCGAAATAGAACTCTAATTTATTATGAAAAACAGGGTTGTTTACCAAAGCGTCATCGGTAAAATCAACATTATCCCAAAAATGTGATCGGTAATACTTGAATTTGAAATCTTTATCGATTATGCTATCGTTTTTGTCTCTGGGCGGTTCCGGTATTTCAACTTCCATCGACATTTTTACGATTTTAGAAACCAGTTTACCTTTATTTTGATCGATTAAATTCTTTTGATACGTCTCAACTTCCTTGTTGATTGCATCAATTTTATCAGAAAGTGTTTTGTATTCAGAATCTTCTTTCTTCAATTTGTTGCGTTGTTCACTTAGTTTATTCGCCTCTGATTTACGATTAGAAATGAAATTAACGTAGGCAATAAAAACTTTATTTTCCTCTGACTTTTTAACTTTCAAGTTTTCCATAAATTCCGGAGCGGAAGTTTCCAATTGAATTTCTTCGTTGTTGTAAATGAATTCAAAATACTTTTGTCCAGGTAAGAGAAGTCCAACAATCCCGGGCTTTTGTTTTTTTCCTTCAAAAACCACCTCTCCATTTTTCATCTCAGCTGTATCAGCATAATAAAGTTTCCCACCATAGTATTTGATCAGGTTAACTGTAGTATCTTTCTGTCCGAGAACTTTGATTCGGATTTTTTGAGCAGATAAATTAAATCCAGTAAAAATCATTAATACAATAATAACCTTATTCATAACGTTCATTTTTAATTTGATTTATTTGACTGTTAAATTAATTTGAAGTTGTTTCATGTTAAATATCAATTTCCTATTTTAACAAAACTTTAACCTTATAGATTAAACAAACTAAATACCTCTCTTTTTGCAGTTCTAAAACTTACAGCAGCAAAAATAAGGAAAGTAAGTAAAATCGAGAATATGGCGAATGTAGAAATTGAATCGTTTAGATAAATTCCACCAGTAAGGAAGGTTTGGTCTACAAAAAGCTTAAGAACAAGAAAAAAAACAAATCCAGTTATGAACACGAAAAAGAAAACCGAAATGAAATAACGAAAGAACGTTCCAACAATCGTTTTAGGATCCATACCAAGTCTCAAAAGCGTTCTAACTTCATATTTGTTATGTGAGAGCAACAGCTGAATGTATTGTATGAATACAAGACAGGAGGCAAATACAGCAATGATTGAAATGACCAAAATAACTGCAAATAAAGTTCCAACAATGCTTTTTAATCTACCTACCAAAACTTGGGAGTTCTTGGATTCCAAACCATGATCATTCATGAATTTTTCCAATTTTCCGAACTGTCCTTCTTTTCCTGCAACCATAATTTGAGTAATTTTTCTGGGATCTCCCTGAGCAAATTTCTTTGTTGCATATTCCATAAAATTTTCAGGAACGAGAATAGAGGCAATTTCATTCGTAAAACCGATAATTCTGGTATCAACCCATTCTTCCTTTTGACCATCTGATATGCGTAAACGAAACTTTAATTTCATTGCTAGTCATCGGAAATTTGCGGTATACCGCTCGCATTCATGAAAGTATTGAGCATCACCAAAAAATCACGAGGCATAATCATGGGAACGAACCTCTCCCCTTCTTTCCAATGCCATTTATCTGATTTCAAATCCAAAAAATCCTTACTTACCGCCTGAATGAATACATCCGACTTAAACGTTGGAACATAGGGGTCATTGAACGGTATTTCTACTGAAGTAAATCTTTCAACCCTTTCAAAAGGAATGTACACGTTAAAAATTAAAGGGAATTATCAACCTGCACAGATTGTGAAGGAGTAAGATAGATTACGCATTAATTATTAAAGTATCTTATCTCAAAAGAGATGGTCGCTTTTTTGTGTAAAGCTCTATTTTAAAAAAATTACACCTATAGTGTTTAGAATTATTTTTTTTGTGTATGTAAATTGCGAAAAAATTTTAAATCATGAAAAAAATATTATTTATTTCAAATGTTATCTTTTTAAATTTCTTCTGTTATTATTCTCAAGTTTTTACCAACGAATTCAATAATTCTGGCTTGCCGCTTGGAGTTACGATTAGTGAAATTCAACAAATTATTGATTTTAATAATGACGGTTTTGAAGATCTCATTTATGCATACGATTCTTCAAATGTTACACATAAAAAATTGTACAAAAATAATGGTAACGGTTCTTTTACAAACATTAATTCATTTAATATTGGAAATCAATTAGAGTTTTACAAAGTCCCCAATGATGGATGGATGAAAATTTTTGATTTCAATATAGACGGCTATATGGATATCGTTTGTCAGTAGGGGGATACATTACGATTTTTTCAGAACGATGGCGGAAATGGTGAGTTTATTGATAAATCAGTTTGTTTTGGTTTTAATGGGATTTCTGTACCGAGAAGTGAATATGCAATGGTTGAAAGGGCATTAGAACCTATTTTTTTATCTGACATTGACAATGACAATGATATTGACATCCTTTTTGGAAGACTAAATTCTAATGGCACTAAATCAATATGGATGTTTGAAAATAAGTTGTCAACAGAAAGTTCATTTAATAATTTGGTTGAGATTATTCCTAATATTTCAACCACATCTTCAACTCCTTTAATCGCATTTGATTATAATAATGATTCGAAAGATGATATTTTGACAATAATGTATTCAGGTTCTGCTTTTACTTCACATCAATTACGATTATTCAGAAATGATGGAAATTTGAATTTCACTGAAGTAACGAGTAGTGCTAACCTTGGCTCTTCAAGTTGGTGGGGCTTTGCTAATGTTGTAGATCTTATTAACCCAACGAATATAAATCGAAATTTTATTATGCCGCATATTGAATGTCCTTATGCTTGAAGTATGACTTAACCCTCTGTGGATTCTCAGAGAGCATTTCCATGTGATTTTTCATGTTTTGTTGGAGTTTTTCTTTATTCTTAGGAGCCTTCTTATTAGACAATCCTTGCTTTAAATCACAGTTCAGATACTCATCTGGATTTCTTTCTGGTGAATAAGATGGCAAATAGAAAAGTTCTATTTTTTCTTTGTTTTCTTCTGCCCAATCTTTTACGACTTTACTATGGTGAACCCTGAGATTATCAACGATAAAGAATATTTTTCTTGGACTGGTTTTAATTAATTGTTGCATGAACTGGATGAACCTTTCCGCATTCATTTTATCCGTATAAATGAGGAATTGAACCTTTCCTTGATTGGTAATTGATGAAATCATACTTACCGCAAACTTGAGTGCCATACTCTTTTTAACAGGTGTTTGTCCTTTTGGAGAATAGCTTCGACCATGATTACATTGGTTTTTAACTCCCGTTTCATCTCCCCAATGGATTTCAGCGTCTTGCTCTTTTGCTTGCTTTTCAATTTGAGGGTATTCCTCCTCGAGCCATTTTTGAACTTTTTTATCGTCTTGTTCATAGGCTTTTTTCTTTGGTTTTTGAGGCGTGAATCCCCATTTACGCAAATAATCTCCCATCGTATTTATAGCTAACAATATCCCAAACTGCCTTTCTACTAGTTCTTTAACTGCCTTTCTGGTCCAAAGAGCAAAGTCCAACTTCAATTGGTCTGGCATTTTGTCCACAATCATTTTCTGAATTTGCTTTTCTTGTTCTGCACTCAGCAACTTTTTGTCTTCGGACTTTACGCCACGTTTCTTTTCGTTCAACCCTTTTTGACCTTGTGCTTTGAAATCATTTTTCCACTGAGACAAGGTTGCTTGTCGTACTCCAAGAAATAAAGCTATTTCTTTTTGTTTTTTACCTGACTGCATTAGCTTGATGGCTTGTTTACGAAACTCCAATCGGCTCTCTGCAGTTAAGGTGCGATAGTCTATCTTTTCCATATTGTAAAGATAGTAAATATTTCTATATATTACCGCTTGGTTATTAAGTTTAAAATAAGGGTGTTACCTATACAATCTTAAAATTGTGAAAAAATGAAGGTGTATTATGTCAGAGTTTCAACGGTAGATCAAAAGACCGATAGACAGCGAATCAATGAAAAGGAATTTGATTTGGTGGTGGAAGATAAATGTTCTGGTTCCATTCCATTTTTTGAAAGAGAAGGGGGAAAGAAAATCAAACAACTATTGTTAATGCCTAAAAAAGGTTGACCGTTTTTAGGCATTAACATCTTTACTACTACAACACAATATTGAATATGGTTTTTTCAGAAACCTAATTGGAGGTTCATTCTTTGCGTTTGGAATCTCACTTATTATTCTTATTTCTTCATATTACACAACCGACATTGCGACAAGAAATTTTGGTTTTATTTTAACATCAATGTACTTTCTACCAATTATACTTAGTAAGTTAATAATGAACAGATACGGAAAATATTACGCGAAAATTTTATTCGAACAATTCTTAATAATCTGAAATAGAAATCGACGACTGAAAAAGACACGCAGAACAACAATAACCCAAAAGGCGGGGTTTTGTCTTCCAAATAGAATTAAGTTGTTAATGGAACATTAGTTTTTCAAATCAAGTTTTGTGTTAAAAGTTCTGCTTTACGGGCAGTTGTAAAATGTTGTGTCAATTTTTCAACGACCCCTTCAGATAAATCAGATTAAATTAGTTGAGAATTAATTTAATCTTTTTTTTGGGTAAAAATAACGAGCCCACTTTCGTAGGCTCGTATTAACTCTTTCAATCTTAAAAAGAAGCAGCCGCAGCCAGTTCTTTGAATTTGGACGCTAATTGTTTCATGTCCTCACCTACTTTTTTGTCAATGATCTTGGCGTAGTGTTGAGTTGTTCGCAGGTTTTTGTGTCCAAGCATTTTGCTAACGCTTTCAATGGAAACGCCATTGGTGAGTGTAACGGTTGTGGCAAAGGTATGACGCGCTATGTGGAAGGTTAATTCTTTATCAATTCCGCAAATGGCCGCAATCTCTTTCAGGTACGCATTGGTTTTCTGGTTGCTCGCAACGGGAAGTAGTTTTCCGGTATTTTGGCAAACGGGGTCGTTTTCGTATTTGCTGATGATGTATTCTGCTTGGGGCAATAAAGGGATGTTGCAAATGGAATTGGTTTTTTGTCGCTTGGTCAATATCCATTTTTCGCCACTCATGACGTAATTGATGTCTGATTTTCGCAACGCGGCCACATCGGCATACGCCAAGCCCGTGAAACAACTGAAAAGAAAAATGTCTTTGATGCGGTTCAAGCGCTCGGTGCTGAATTGCTTTTCCATCATTGTGTTAATTTCTGCTTCTGTGAGGTACACGCGATTCACTTCTTTGACCTTGGCGGTGTAATTGACAAACGGACTTCTATCCAGCCAACCGTTCTTCAAACATATTCGGATAATCTTGTTGAAGTTTTTGAGGTATTTCACAGCAGTATTGTTGTTGCATTTCCGAACGGTGCGCAGGTAGAATTCGTAATCGCAGATAAATGCATAATCGATATTCTTGATGTCGATGTCGGAAATTTTGAACTGGTACTGCATGAATTCAAGGGTATGGGAATAGGATGTTTTGTATCGCTCCAGTGTTGCGGGTGAAAATTCATCGTTAATGAGTTGATGCATGCGGTCGTTGTGTTCTCGGAAGATTACCATGAGCATACGCGGTCGGTCATTTTTTCCTTTTACTTTGTTTCGTATGGTCTCTGCCGTGATGGTCTCATTGTTAATCATGAGTTGTCGATGTGCTTCGTACACATTGACTCGAATGGTGTCAAGATACATGTTAAATGCTTTGACGTCGCTTGAGTTTCCGATGCGTTTGGAGGCTTTTGTATTCCAATGGGCTGTGGGGCAGTCACGGCCTGTTGAAAATTCTGTTCTTACTCCATCCACCGTGATTCGAACAAAGATGAATACTTCATCCGGATTTGATCTTTTTCTTTTCCCGAAGAAAAGCAGGCTAAAATTCTTTTGCATTTGCGCAATTTTAAGTTAGTAAAATTAGATCAACCTACTATGCAAAACAAGATGTTCATTCTTTGAACTGCTTGATGGACGAACGTTTCAGCGGTTTTAGGTGCGTCGCAAAATTGAAAGTGCCGCGACGCACCTTTATACGCTTTTGACGTTGATGTTTTTTGATTTCTTTTGGTTTGTCAAAAAACAAAAAACCCCGTAAAATCAAGCGTTTTACGGGGTTTTGGTTTCTTTTGAAATCTTTTCAGCGGAGAGTGAGGGATTCGAACCCCCGGAACCTCGCGGTTCAACGGTTTTCAAGACCGCCGCAATCGACCACTCTGCCAACTCTCCGTGGCAAAAGTAGTAATTGTTTCATTATCGGCAAGTGTTTTTAAGAAAAATTACTCAAAAGATGAAATTTTCAAAATCAAACTCAGCACAAAAGCCTACAAAACGATGTTTATCAACTAAATTCGCACTATGGAATTAAGACAAGTTTCTATCGACTGGATCAATAGGTTGAATGAAAATACGCTGACGGAACAGTTGGGAATTGAATGTATTGAATTGGGTAAAGACTATATTATTTCACGTATGCCAGTTGACAACCGAACACATCAACCCATGGGTTTATTACACGGCGGTGCTAGTGCTGCACTTATCGAAAGCATTGGTTCAATGGGTTCAACTCTTTTGATTGATTTAGAGAAAAAACAACCTGTAGGATTGGAAATCAATTGCAATCACATCGGTGGAATTAAATGTGGCTATGTTCTTGCAACCGGAAAAATTATTCACGCAGGAAAACGCACACATTTATGGCAAGTTGATATAAGAGAGGAAGGAACAGATCGCCTAATTTGTTCAGGAAGACTAACTGTGATGATTATTGATAAACAAGCATAATGCTGATCTATCGTTTTCCGGGTAAAGAAATCATTCAGAAAACAGGATACTTTGAGTTGTTTCATGAATTACCTCAGAGTGGATTCATTGTTTCAGATTTTAGAGGTGAAAATCGATACGTTTTTAAAGAGAAAACGATTCAATCAAAGCGTTATTACTTGAAAAACGACATTCATGTTATCGAGAAAGAATATTATTTGAAAAAAGCGACAGTTCTCATTTCTACGCTTAAAGCGATTGGATTAAAGAAAACAGTTTTTTCGAGAATCAAAGAACTTCCATTCGATGAATCAAAAGATATCGCATTATTCCACGAATTAGAAAAAGCATATCCCAATGCCTTCGTTTATTTATTTAGTGATGAAAAACTCGGGACATGGATTGGTGCTTCACCTGAAATTCTACTCAGAAAGATTCAATCAAATGGATTTACGATTTCACTTGCTGGAACAAAAGAAATTGATGATAGTTCAAATTGGTCGGAGAAAGAAAAATTAGAGCAAGCCTATGTTTCCGACTTTATTGAAGAAGAGTTAAACGCCCTTCAACTAATTGATATCGAAAAGTCGGAAATTTATGAACATTTTGCTGGTCCGATAAAACACTTGAGAACTGATTTTACATTTACGATGGATAATTCCGATGTTGATTCTTTCCTTAAAAGAATTCATCCAACACCTGCAGTCAGTGGCTTACCCCAAAGTTTATCCTTAGAACTAATCGAACAGATTGAAAGTCATGAGCGAGGACTTTACTCTGGTTATATCGGAGAAATGGAAGATGATAATGCTTCAATCTTTGTAAACTTGCGCTGTAGCCAAATCCAGAAAGGAAAAATTTACCTTTATTTGGGTGGTGGCTATACTATTGATTCGGATCCGGAAAAAGAGTGGATTGAAACGAAAAATAAAAGTAAAACAATCAGCGACCTGATTCAAAAAGTTTAATTTTGTACCATGCTGACAAGCGATAAACTATTGGTGCAATTGATCGTTGATCAATGTCAAGCTTATGGCATAAATAAAATCATATTTTCTCCCGGATCAAGAAACGCTCCGTTTGCCATTGCATTTGACGAAAATCCATTTTTTGAAACTCATGTTATTCACGATGAACGTGTAGCAGCTTTCTTCGCAATTGGTATGGCTCAAGAATTAAATGAACCAATCGCTTTATGCTGTACATCCGGGTCAGCCCCTCTAAATTATTATCCTGCAATAGCAGAGGCACATTATCGCAACATTCCACTTTTAGTAATTTCAGCAGATCGGCCGATTTGTTGGGTTAATCAGGGCGATGGTCAAACGATTGTTCAGCAAGACTTATTCCGCTCTCATATTCGTTATTCAATTTCTGTTGACGATGCAAATATCTCAGAAGATGCTATTTGGAGAGCTCAACTAGATACAGCTGAAGGAATGTCGTATCTTTTTGGAAATTGGAAAGGGCCTGTTCATTTCAATGTTGGTTTAAGTGAACCACTTTATAATTCAATAGAAAAATCAAAAAATTACAGCCGTATCATCAATTCCTCTCGAACAAAAATCAATTTAAATGATGCATTTTTATCCGAGGCAAAACAAATTTTATCGAATTCTAAAATTATGGTTTTGTGCGGTCAAATGTCCAAAAATGAAATATTAAACAAAGAATTGGAACGTTTCGCTAGGAACTCGAATGTGGTAGTATTGGTTGAAAATACATCCAATCTTTTCGATGAAAATTTTATATCCTGTATTGACCGCACCTTGAATGGAATAAAACAAATTGACATTGAAAAATTTCAGCCTAACTTATTAATCACACTTGGTGGAGCTGTTGTTTCAAAGCGAATCAAAGCCTTTCTCAGAAAAGCGAGAGTGACAAAACATTGGAAAATTGGACATGAATTTCCATGGATGGACACCTTTAAATGTATCACCGACAGCATCGAAATTAATCCGTCAACATTCTTTCAGCAGTTAAATGAAATTGATTTTCAAGGAAATAAACAAAACTATTTCGGACAGTGGAAAACACTGGACTATAGCGCAAAGGATCGAATTTTCAATTGCCTTTCTGAACTAAAGAAATTAACAGACATTTTAGTTTTTGATACAATTTTTCAATTACTACCTGAAAATTCGGTTCTACACATGGCTAATAGTTCCGTAGTTCGATATTTCCAACTTTTCGATCCGATTAAGAATGTTCGCTACGAGTCGAATCGGGGAACGAGTGGCATCGATGGTTCTACAAGTACAGCCGTTGGTGCAGCGATTGCAAACCCAAATAAACAACATTTTTTGGTTACAGGAGACGTTTCGTTTATTTACGACAGCAACGCACTTTGGATAACAGAATTTCCAAAAAATATAAAAATTATTGTTGTAAACAACAAAGGCGGTGGAATCTTCAAAATAATTCCGGGGCCAGCAACATCAAGTCAAGGAAAAAAATATTTCGAAGCGACACATTCGCAAAATGCACAATCGATTGCGGCAGCATTTGGATTAATTTGCAAATCAATAGATAAAAAAAGTGATTTACTTGACTCTCTCGAAAACATTTTTGACATTAACAATTCAACACAATTATTGGAAATACACACGGATTCAGAACAGAATCCAAAAGATTTAGATTTCTTTTTTAATTATTTGCACAACTCATGATGGATTTTTTTGAAATACTAGGAACATTTGAAGGCTGGACCTACTTGATAATTTTGACTCTGTTAGAGGTCGTATTGGGAATTGATAATATCATATTTATCTCGATTGTTACCGATAATCTCCCGAAAGAACGAAAAAGAAAAGCGAGAAATATTGGTCTTACTTTGGCATTAGTAGTTCGACTTTTTCTCTTGGCTATTGTTTCTGTGATAATTGGTATGACTAGCCCATTATTCAGCGCGTTTGGATTCGATTTTTCTGGGCAAAGTCTTGTTTTGTTAATCGGAGGTCTCTTTTTGATTTACAAAAGCACAATTGAAATGCATAACAGTGTTAAAGGGGCAGATGAAGGAGAAAAAAATAAGACGAAATCGACCATGACAGGGATTATAACGCAAATTGTCCTTGTGGATCTAGTTTTTAGTTTTGATTCGGTAATTTCCGCAGTTGGTATGACCAATGGTATTCGACACGAATCAGGTCATGATCCGATGATAATCATTTATTTTTCAGTCATTATTTCAATGATTGTCATGCTGCTGTTTAGCGGACAAATTAGCAAATTTATATCAGATAATCCGACTGTTAAGATGATTGCGCTAAGTTTCTTAGTAACAATTGGTGTTTTATTGGTTGCAGAGGCGTTTCATCAGCAAATTCCGAAAGGTTATGTTTACTTCGCGCTAGTTTATTCTTTAATTGTTGAAATGTTGAATATTCGAATGCGAAAAAACAATAAAAATGACTCAAATTGAGGCGCTTAAACTATTAGGAGTAAACGATTTATCAAACTCAGTTGAAGCTTTAGAGATTAGACTTTTTGACCTTAAAAAAGAAATTATCGTCTTTTGTCACGTTCCACAATTATTAATTTCGAAGAAAAAAAAACTGAATCAATTGATTTCAATTTCAGAGACATTGAATTACCCAATTGATGAATTTTCTGAATCGATAACTTTACATGCTAACGATACGGAAGTCATACTAGAATCTTTTAATACTTATCACTTGAATCGCACTTTACTTATGCAAAAAATCACTTTGTCTAACAATTGTAGATTCATCATTTCTTGCATTGATTTATTAATAAAAAACACACAAATTTGGTGTGAGAAATGGCCTATAATTAAATTAAATCAAGAACTTGAAGTCAAAATTTCAAAAGAACTAGATTCGATTCTAATGCTTCAAACAATCAAGTCGTTAAAAAATCTAGATATTCATAAATTCGTTGATCTGAGAGAGGAAGATTTAGCTCATCCCCTACTTCAAGAAATAAGGCGATTAAATCTGATTCTTCAATATTTAAACTCTTCGAAGAACGAAAATCTATTCAATAACTGAATGTAGCAATGATTTTTTTTCGACAATTCATTTAGGCAATATGAATGTATCTCATGGTTTGAAAACACAATTGCGTAAAGAGAATTTTTGAATTAGCATTCCGATCAATATGGTAATGAGCATCGTCGAATGTTTTTTGAAATTCACGGATATTGTTTCCCGAAATAAAGGGAGAAAAATTATTTAAAAACTTTTCTTCTTCCTCAGAAACGCGCATTATTTCAGATCCAATGTAGTTTGCTAAAATACTTTGGCGTAACATGTGAAGCGCGTAAACGATGAAAAACTTTTGTTGTTCTTTACTTTCTGAGCTCATTTTTTCAGACCAATCCAACATTCCATTCACATCTTTTTTGTAGCAAACACGCATCATTTGAATGAACTGTTCTCTATGGATAACCTGATTTTCATTGGCATTCAAATAATCAAGTGCGCTTAACAAATCTCCTTCGGCAAAAGAAGTAACAGAATCAGCCTCTGAACGACTAAGCTCAAATTTTCTAACCAAAAAGGAACTCAAATCATCCGACTGAATTAACGGAACATTGATTCGTTGAGTTCTTGATTGAATAGTCGGCAACAAATTTTTTATATTTTCACATATCAATAGAATATATGTATTTGAAGGTGGTTCTTCAATAATTTTAAGAAGTTTATTTGAACAAAAAACATTCATTTCCTCCGCCATCCAAATAATCAAAACTTTTGGACCTCCTTCGTATGATTTTAAATTGAGTTTGTAAATTATTTCATTACTTTCCTCCGCAGGAATGATTGGCCGAAAACTTTTAGAATCTATTTTTGATGCCCAAGTTGAAAGATTAAAATAAACATTTGTTGTAAGCTGTTCTTTCCATGTTGAAAATAGTGAACTTGAGACATGATTCACAGATTTAACGATCGGATAAACATAATGTACATCTGGATGATTGAAATCCCTAACACGTTTGCAAGAAGGACAATTGCCACATCTTCCATTTTCCTGTTTGTTTTCACAAAATAGATATTGCACAAAATACATGGCAAGAGGAAGCGTTCCAAAACCAGGCTTTCCCGAAATTAATTTGGCATGCGCTATTTTACCTGAATTTACCTCATTCCTTATTTCAGCCTTGAGACTATCCTGCCCAATAAGTTCTGTAATTTTCACAATCAAAGTTAATAAATTTGTAATGTTGTTGAAGATCGATTGAATATTCCTGCTAATTTTAATGCAACTAAAACAAGTATTATGAAAATAGCTTTTCTGACGTTATCAATATTTAGTTACTCGATTATATTTTCTCAATCCATTCGTGTAAAAGAAATTAATTTGAGTACATCTAAAGGTTCGCAAAACGCATTATCCATTGAAATTCCTCACGTGGATGAAAAATATTTCCAAAGCTCATTGAAAAACTTTTTGAAAGATTGGGGTAAATGCAAAGAGAATGACGGCGAATATTCCGTTATCCTTGGTGAATGGAAAGATTATGGTAAAAAAACCTTTGATGTTTACGCTCGTTATGAACCAAGTAAATACTCCAATTTAAATGTTTCATTTGCCATTGATTTGGGTGGAGCATTTCTGAATAGCAAAGATCATTCTTCACAATTTGAATTATTTCAAAAATCAATTGAATCTTTCGGTCGAACTTGTGCCTCAAATTACATCAACGATCAATTAGAAAAAGAAAATAAATTCTTGAAATCCTTGGAAAAAGAGCAAAAAAATTTAGAAGAAGAAAAGAGTGAGATGGAAAGGGAAATTGAAGAATTTAAAGCGAGAATCGAAGAAAATAAAGCAAAAATTGAACAGAATAAACTCAAACAAGAAAAACAATCAGAGGTAATTAAGGAACAAGTCCTTAAAATTCAAGAAGTTAATAAAAAGAAAAAAGACATTTATTAATCTCAATCAATTTAAAGTTTTTTGAAGCTTTTTTTCACAAAGAGTTAACCCAGCTGACGGACTCATTATATTGAGTATAATGAGAAATTTTATTAGAAATCAATTGAGGTATAAATCTATCAGCCCTTCGGGAGCCAAAATGTGAAGTTCTTTCTTTTCTCGATCTACATGTTGGATTAAACCCTTAAAGATTGGAATCAGGATTTCTTGATTGTTCATTTCAATGCGTAACAACGGATTGGAAACCAGATCAATAACTGTATCAATAAGTCCTATGAAACCTATATTCGAGTCAATAACTTTGTATCCAGAAATTTCATGATCGTAAAAGCTTTTTTCGTTAAGCTCTGACAATTCAATTTCGGGAAGATAGATTGATTTTTTCAATAATTTTTTAGCTGCATTTTCATCATTAACATCTTGAAATTTAACAGCAATAAAACCTTTGTTTTTTGGTTTTAAACCTTCGATGAAAAATGGAATCAGCACACCGTCTATATCAACAAAAACACGCTCGAGATTGTTGTAATCGGATGGATTGGTAACGTCCAAAAACAGCGAAACTTCACCTTTATATCCGTGAAGTTTCGCAATTTTTCCGAGGTAAAAATATCCCTCAAAATTCATAATTTATTCAGCTGATTGCTCTTCGGTAGATTCCGAACTAGGAATCTCTTCCGCTGCGGAGGCATCATTGATAATGTCCTGCTCGGTTGATTGCTCTTCTGAAATCGATTCTTCAACCTCTGGAGTATTTTTAGCTGCAATTTCTGCCGCCTTAGCTGCGTTTGCTTCTTCTTCAGCTTTCTGTTTCGCTAATTTTTCAGCAGCAGCATTTTTCACTAAATTGTCAATCTTACTTTGAATCTTAGATTCTTTATCCGAGATCCATTTTGCAAATCGCTCTTCAACTTGTTCGGTTGTCAAAGCCCCTTTTTTGACTCCATTTATAAGATGGTTTTTGTAAAGGACACCTTTGTATGAGAGGATAGCTCTGGCAGTGTTGGTCAACTCAGCTCCTGCTTGAACCCACTTTAAAGTGTTTTCAAAATCGATATCAATAAGCGCCGGATTAGCTGTTGGATTATAAGTACCTAACTTTTCGATGAATTTACCATCTCTTTTTGCACGACTGTCTGCTGCAACGATGTGAAAAAAAGGTTTGCCTTTCTTACCATGTCTTTGCAATCTAATTCTTGTTGCCATTTTCTATGTTTATAAATTGAGGTGCGAAACCTCGGTTAATAATTATTTTAGGGTTGCAAATATAATAATTCTATTTCAAACTACTTACCTTTGGCCTTAAAAATGATAAGTAAAGTATGAAACATAATCTTAAAATCCAATGCTAGACTTCGATTTTTAAGATAAATCAAATCAAATTTCATTCGTTGAAGCATTTGATCAACATTTTCAGCATAACCAAATTTAACCTGTCCCCAAGAAGTAATTCCGGGTCTAACACGATTCAAATGTAAATACTGTGGCTCGATTTTTACAATTTGATCAAGGTAAAATTGCCTCTCCGGACGCGGACCGACCAGCGACATTTGTCCAAACAACACATTCAAAAACTGAGGAAATTCATCCAATCGTGTTTTCCGCATGAATCGACCTATTTTTGTAATTCGTGGATCTTTAGAAGAGGATAACTGAGGTCCATTTTTTTCAGCACCAACGACCATGGTTCTAAATTTGATTATCCGAAATATTTTTCCGTTTCTTCCAACTCGATCTTGAAAATATAAAATTGGTCCGGGAGACGAGAGTTTCACTGCAAAACCCGAAAAAATGAAAATGGGAATTAACCCAATCAAGGCAGTCACGGAAATAAGAATATCCATTAAACGTTTCGTAGCTTGCTGCCAAATAGGCATCGTTTCCGAAATAATTTCAACAAGAAGTGCGCCATAGATATTTGTCATTTTCACTGATCCCGATACAATTCCATAAGTATCTGGCAATAATTTGATTTTAAGATGTCCATCATCCAAACGAACCAAAAGATCTTTTAAACGGCTATGCTCCGAACTTTCTATCGCAATAATTACCTCTTCAATTTCATGTTTTCGAATTACATTTTCCAAGTCTTTTTCATGCCCCAAATAAGGTAATTTATCATCCAACAAACGATCATTTCCATTCAAATTAACATAACCTACGAAAGCATTTATTTTTTTTGAAAATGAATTTATTTCATTAAAAATATCCAATGATTTATCGTTGCCTCCTACAATCAAAGTTTTGAATCCCATTCCCGGCTTGCGAATCGAGTGAATCAATGATGTTGTAAGCAATAGACGAACAAAAGTTGTAATAGCAAAATGCAATCCAAATAATAACCCAATTTCTAAGTAGTAGTATTGATATCCTTGTACGAGGTCATCAAGCAGTAAAATAAAAAAAATAATTATTGTTCCAAAAGCAGAAGCAAAAAATGAAAGCGACAAGATTTTCAATCGATAAATACGCTTAACATCGAAATAGGTTCCTTGTAAATAATACAAAATCAACCAAAAAAAAGGTATTATTAAGATTCCATAAATGAAACTTTGATCCAAACTAAAATCAGCTTTTTCAAATAAAATCTTTCGAAAGTAAAAAAATAGAAACCATGAAAACAAAGCTGAAAACCAATCAAAAAACAGAAAGTAAAAAACCCATTTCTTCGATTTCATCCTAATTGAAATAAATAATTTTTACATTATCAAAACGAACTTCCGAACTTGTTTTTCCTTGATTCAAAAAAGCCTGAAAGGATTGCAAATAATTGGAACCGTTTGGAGCACTTGCAATTAATTCTTTTAAATCAATGTAAATTTTTTTCCAACTCAAATTTGATTCATTTTGGGCATTTAATTGAATATTCGGATGATTGGTTACTGAGCCATCGTTGTTTACAAATATCAATCCTGTAAGCATTGAATTTGAATTGTAATAATCAATTTCAAGATAAACCTCTTTCCCTTTTGTAAATTGCATTTGCTCTGTAGTATATGCTTTCCAAACGGAATCTTTTTGGTTTAAAATCACTTTTGCGTAATAATTCCCATTGAAAGATTGCAAATCAATATTTCCAAATTGAACTTTGGCAAGTGAATAATTGGGGTCGTCCTCTAGTAAGGTATTGGTTTGCTCAAAATCATAAATTTTGAAATTGGTAATTGTTTTGTATTTCGTTTTGGGATTAAGAATTAAGGTATCATTTTGTCTCAATTCCTGTTGAACTTCAAATACTTCCATGAACGGGTAAATCTTTTTTGTTGCTGAAATACCATTATTTTTTATAGCAGGAAAAATTTTTATGTTCGACAAGCCACTTTTCAAAATTGGAATCTTGCAAGGAACTTGAAAAACACCAAGAGGCTTTTCGTCCACATAAATCCAGGCTTCTGAGATGTTTTCGGTCAACTCTCCCTCTGCACCTGAGAGCTCTTCATTACCCACAAGAGTCCATTCATTTATCCTCAACCAAGAAGGATCAGGATTATTTTTTACACAACCACATAAAGTGAATATCAAAAGAATATAGAAACTATTACGCATTGGTGAGATTAACGAGGATTACCCAAATTTATTGCTGAAAAACAGGAGTAGATTTTTCTATCTTTTTCATTATTTCATAAGCAACTTCCATGGCATCAAAACCATTTTCAATGGAAACTTTTGGAGTTTGATTGTTTTCGATGCAATTACAAAAAGAAATTAATTCTTCTTTAATCGCATTTATTTCGGTTATTTCAGGCTTTTCTAATATTATTTTCTTTTTAAGATTCTCCTTTTCCAATTGTAGCACTATATCAAACGGATCGGGATCTCCAACGACATCTTCCAAGCGCACAACCTCCAATTCCTTGGTAAGAAAATCAACACTGATGTAAGCATCTTTTTGAAAAAACCTCGATTTACGCATGTTTTTCAATGAAATTCGAGATGCCGTCAAATTTGCTACGCAACCGTTTTCAAATTCTAAACGTGCATTGGTCATGTCATGCGAACTACTTATTACCGATACTCCGGATGCAGCAATATTTTTTACCCGAGATTTAACCACACTCAAAATAATATCAATATCATGAATCATCAAATCCAAAACCACCGGGACATCAGTGCCTCTGGGATTAAATTGAGCCAGTCGATGGGTTTCAATAAACATGGGTGAACCGAAGTAAGGTAACGCACTTTGAAAAGCCGGATTGAATCTTTCAACATGTCCAACCTGAACTTTCACATCGGCTTCATGACAGAGTGCAACCAATTTTTTCGCTTCATCCATCGTCTCTGACAACGGCTTTTCGATAAAAACATGTTTCCGCTTTTTAATCGCTACACTGGCTACTTCAAAATGAGAAATAGTTGGGGTTACAACATCAATGCAATCTACTAAATCCATCAAAATTTCAGAACTTGGATAATACTTTACACCGAATTCTCTCGCAACCTCAGTTGCTGTTTGCTGGTTTGAATCGTGAAATCCAATCAATTCAAAATGTTGATTTAGTTCTTTTAACAAACGAATGTGTATTTTACCTAAATGGCCGGCTCCGAAAACACCAATTTTTAGCATGAAAAAGATTTTTTTCAAATTTAATGACACCGAATAAAAAATCCTTTGCATGATGAATTACTTATCAACAAAGCATCTGAACAAGAACATACCTTTTGACAGCATTTTATTTGATTGATTAAACGAACTAATCACCTAAATTTGCACTAATTAAAATGCGATTGATGCTGAAAATTGACATGCACACCCACATTATCCCCAAGCACATGCCCAATTGGATAGAAAAATTCGGCTACGGGAAATTCATTCATTTGAATCACATTGAGGACGGAACGGCAGACATGATGCAAGGCGGACAATTTTTCAGACGTATAAAGGAAAATTGCTGGAATGAGCAGTTGAGAATTTCTGAATACAAGGAATTCGATACACAGGTTCAAGTTGTTTGTACCATTCCGGTTATGTTTTCTTATTGGGCAAAAACAAAAGATTGCTTGGAAATTTCAGAATTATTGAATGATCACATTGCAGAACTTGTTTCAAAATACCCGAAAAACTACATTGGATTGGCAACGATTCCGATGCAAGATACGGAAGCTGCCATAATGGAACTCGAACGTGCTAAAAAAATTGGTCATGTAGGAATTCAAATTGGATCCAATATCAATGATGAAAATTTGAGCGAAGAAAGGTTCTTTCCAATTTTTGAGGCTTGTGAGCGACTTGGAATGGCTGTCATGATTCATCCTTGGCAAATGATGGGTTTCGACAGTATGAAAAAATATTGGTTACCCTGGTTGGTAGGAATGCCTGCTGAAACCTCTCGCGCCGCATGCTCAATGATTTTTGGCGGTGTTTTGGAACGTCTTCCAAACCTACGCGTTTGTTTCTCACATGCCGGAGGCTCCTTCCTCCCTACTCTAGGACGAATTGAACATGGTTTCAATTGTCGACCTGATTTAGTTGCAATTGACAATCAAACAAATCCACGTGAATATGTGGGGAAATTTTGGGTGGACTCCATCACGCACGACATTGATGCCTTAAAATACATCCTGAAAATGCAAGGTTCTAAACGTGTTTGTTTAGGCTCTGACTATCCCTTTCCATTGGGCGATTTAGAAATCGGGAAATTCATTAAAGAAAGTAATTTATCAGAAGAAACAATTGAAGATATTTTCTGCCATGCGACACTTGAATGGCTGGATTTGAAAAAGGAAATGTTTTTGTAATAAAAAAGGTCTATCTCAAAATATGAATTCGAAATCGAGAGTTAGATTAATAAAATTGAGTTCACACCACTTATAAACAATTATTTACGAATGACTCCTTTGAAAATTTACTTTCGTTACTTCCTGGTGGTATCGGTATATATTAAGAAAGGATAATTTATTAAATATTTATCAATTGAATACATTTTTTCTTTGAATAAAAATGCAGTTATTCCGCATTGTTTCCTCTAAATTTAGCTCGCAACCAAGGAGCATAACCGAAGACAATTTTTCAATCAAAACTTTGTACAATAGATTTTAATTTCAATCTGACCAAACAGCAGCACCACAGGAAATTTCAAATTAAAAATTGAAGTTCTATGTTGTTATTTATCATGCTATCGATCGATTTCAACAAATGATAACATTCCATTGAACTTGAGTTTATATTACTTCTTGAATTTTGCAAAGAAAAAAACTGTCATTGTAAAACTTCCAACTTTTGGACAAAACAATAATGAAAATCAAAATTCAACTCAATTATGATTTCCCAAAAAATGCCAGCGCCTTCAATCAAAACGAAGAATGTCATTACAACGTCAACAAATCTGATTTCGTTTCCACAAATAGCGATTCTGAAAAAGTACCTTTGATTGACAAATTCACAACACAGATCGTTTTTAAGCCAAGCAAAGGCATTTTTTGGTTTTTTTATAAGAATATTAAAAGATGGTTAATGTTGTTTTGTATGATGACAGTGACTTCTGCGCTGAGTCAACAATCAATTACAATAACTGGTACTCCGGTAATGCAAGATTTTAACAGTATGGGTACTTCAAGTACTGCAATTTTGCCAACTGGATTTAAAATGGGAACTGATTGGAGTACAGGTGCAACTGTAACAACACAAGCCGCAGGGACATCAGGTACTGGAATTGTTAGTAGTTCATCTGCAGGCGGTTTTTACAATTTCGCAAACGGAATAACTGCTTCATCAACAGATCGAGCTATTGGTTTTTTAACATCAGGTAGTTACAGTTCACCAAGAAGTATTATTTATGCTTTTACAAATAACACTGGAATTACTGTTACTAGTCTTTCTATTTCATGGAATTATGAAAAATATCGTTCGGGTACAAGGACTTTAGATTGGACTTTTTTTCACGGAAGTACTTTTATCGCAAATACGGCAGCTACAGTCGGAAATCAATCCTATGCTGCGGACGCCAATAACACAACAGTATCAAATCCACCCGCTGCAACTGCAAAATCACTTACTGTAAATGGATTAAGTATTCCCGATGGGACAACTTATTATCTCAGGTGGACATATACAGGAAATGGTGGGTCAACTAATGCTCAAGGCTTGGGTTTAGATGATTTCAGCATCACATTGAGCAGTTGTAACGCTCCAAATCAATTATCATTTATTACCCAACCCTCCAACGTTAACCAAAATACAGCCATGTCGCCAGCTGTTCAGGTAGCAGCAACCTGTTCTGATGGAACTATTGCTTCAGGTTATTCAGGTAGTGTAACGCTTATAGTTAACTCACCTGGTTGCGGTTATACCTCGCAAACTGTAACTTTTATAAACGGAGTTGCAACGTTTTCTAATATCATTTTTCTGAGAAGCCCACAAACCAATTTATCTTTTACGGCAACATCAATTGGATTAACCAGTGCTACATCTACTTCATTTAATGTTGATGCTCCAACAGGTGCACCAATTGTAACCACAATTGCTCAAAATGATTTTGATGCCAATGTGAATTGGAATTACACAACAGGAACTGATGTAACAACGGGGAGCAGCGGAACACCAGGAGTGGGCGTAGTTGGAGTTGTTAATCACTTGGGAAACAATGTGCTGAGAAAATCCTATTCTGTAAATAACGGCTCAGGAGAATTAGGATGTTCGAATACAGTCACCTTTGGCAATCAAAGCCCCCTTTCTGCTTACAATATCGTTGATTTTTCGTTTAATTTACTTTCCTTTGGTATCGGTGCTTGTGGATTTGGAGATGGATGCGGAGTTGAATCGGATGAAGAATTGGTTATGCAAGTTTCCACAGATGGAGGAACTATTTGGAATACCATACTTACAAAAAAAGGTTTCAATAATTGTTTGTTTGGAATAACCAGTTCACCCATTACGAGTTTATCCATGGGTTCATCACCCGTTTACACATCTGGAAGTTGCGATACGAAAAGTGCCTTCACATTAAGTATGAGTGGGATTTCTCAATTTCAATTTCGTTTTACCGCTAATAATAATCGAACGGAAGAAAATTGGGCTATCGATAATATAAAATTGACTGGTACAACTTACGGAGTCGGCACCCCATTTAATTTACCTACCGTAAATCTCGGCTCAGATTTGAATTTTTGCAGTGGTAATTCTCAAGAACTGTCGGCAACAGTTAGCAGTTTTCAACCCGATCTAAGCTACAGCTGGTCGCCGTCAACTGGGCTGACGACTAGCAACATTTCAAATCCAGTTGTTTCCGAGCTTTCAGCCGCTCAAACCTATACGCTCACTGTAACAGATGGACATGGCTGTATCGCCAGTGATCAAGTTGTTGTCACTCCGAAATTTGTGAAATTGAGTCCAATAGCCTTTGACTAAAGATTACTCTCATCATCAGATCAATTATGGAAATGTATCAGTTCAATTGAAATGTTGAGTCTGTATAGTGGAAAATCTATTCATTCGTTTGAGTAATTCTTTGAAATATATTAAAGACTTTTAAAAAAGCACAATTGGGATTAAATTACAAACACTAAAATGTTTAACCAATTTAAAATGAGCAAGTTAAAATTAAATTTCTAATTTGTTAACAAGATGTTACAATACAAGGAATTTTCATTGAATATATTAAAAAAAACTTAAACTTCAATTAAAACGATTCTTGTTCTTTCCAATCAACTTTGTAAAAAAACAATGATTAAAAAAAGGAAAGTTGAAATCGTTGTGATTTCAGATGTTCACCTCGGAACTTACGGAAGCAAAGCCAAAGAATTAGTTCAATATCTCGATAGCATTCAGCCTAAAACACTCATTCTCAATGGAGACATTGTTGATATTTGGCAATTTAGCAAGCGTTATTTCCCTGAATCTCACATGCGAGTTATAAAGGCGATTACATCCATGTTAGCCAACGGAACCGAAGTTTTTTACATAACAGGCAACCATGATGAAATGCTTCGGAAATTCAAAGGATTTCAGTTGAGTAATTTCAAAATTGTAAACAAATTGGTGTTACCATTAAAAACTGGTAAAGCTTGGTTTTTTCACGGAGATGTTTTCGACAACACCATGAAACATTCGAAATGGATTGCCAAATTAGGTGGTAAAGGATATGATCTATTAATTCTAATCAACAATTTGGCAAATTGGATAAGTAGTCGTTTGGGAAAAGGCCGAATCTCACTTTCCAAAAAGGTGAAAGATAGCGTTAAGGGGGTTTCAAATTTTGTCAATTGGTTCGAAGATACGGCTTCTGAAATTGCGATTGAAAATGGTTATTCCTACGCTGTTTGTGGACACATTCATCAACCAAAGATTAAAAAATTCAAAAACAAAAGAAACGAAGAGGTAACTTATCTAAATTCAGGTGATTGGGTTGAAAATATGACTTCATTGGAATACCATAGAGGAAAATGGAGGATTTACTACCATACGCTTTATGAAAATCAAATTGTCTCAAAGCAAGATGAACCATCCTTAAACGATGCCTTGAATTACAATAGTTTGTTTAATGAAGTTGTAAAAATGAATTGATATGCGAATTTTATATGGCATTCAAGGAACAGGAAATGGACATTTGAGCAGAGCAGAAGAAATCGTTCCGATTCTGAAAAAAATGGCTCAGGTAGATGTTTTGATAAGTGGAAATCAATCACAAATAAAGTCGAGTTTTGATATTCAATACAAACGAAATGGCTTAACTTTTTTAGCCTCCAAAGATGGAAGAGTTGATTTGTTTCGAACAATAATTAACTCTAGCCCTATTAAACTGATTAAAGAAATCAAAAATTTTGACAGTAAAAAATATGACTTAGTGATTTCTGATTTTGAACCGATTTCTGCTTGGTCGGCATTGATTAATGGAGTTTCGTGTGTTGAATTGAGTCATCAGGCTGCCGTATTAAATAAAAATGCTCCTCAGCCTGAAAATAAAGATCGAATAAGCTCATACATTCTCAATCATTATTGTCCTACAAAAATAAAGTATGGCTTTCACTTTCAAAAATATGACGAAAGGATATTTACACCAATAATTAGGTCTCAAATACGCGAATTGAACCCATCAAATAAAGGCTATTATACGGTTTATTTACCAGCATATCACGACTATGTTTTGTGGCAAATTTTGGATCAATTCGATGTTGAATGGCATGTTTTTTCAAAATATTCGAAACAGCCCTATCAATTTAACAAAATTCGTTTCAGTCCCATTAACAATGATTCCTTTAAACAAAGTTTGGAAAACTGTGAAGGCGTTGTTTGCGGAGCTGGTTTTGAATTGCCTTCAGAGGCACTTTTTCTGCAAAAAAAGTTAATGGTTATTCCAATGGTTGGTCAGTTTGAACAGGCGTGCAATGCGGAAAGTTTGCGTAAAATGGGAGTAACCGTTTTACCAACTTTTGATTTAGTTTTTCATCGTACAATTACCAATTGGATTGAGACAAGTAACGTCGTATCTGTAAATTATTTAGATTACACAGAGGATATCCTTTCTAATTTAATTCTCGATTACACACAGAAACGAATTCCCAAAGAAACGTTTGGGAAAATTGCTTTTGACCCTAAATTTTATCGTTATTTTTTATGAGAACGAGTGATCGCTTTAGCAGAAGAAGTACGTTGGCATTAATTATAGGAGTTATTGCATTGATATTATCTCTTTACAATATCTATCTAATTGTTTTTAAAATAGTTAGAAGAGTTTCCTATCTTGACTGAATCAACTTTTAAATTAATTATTTGTGAACGAATTATTAAATTTAGTTTAAATATCATTCTACACTCAATACTTCAAAATAACCAACACTAAATTTGATAAAATCAAGCACCATGAAAAAAAGAGTATTACTTTTTGGTTCCACCGCAAGTTTAGGTCAATTTGTTTTCTGGGAATTAGTTCAGCAAAACTATGATGTTACGGTTGTTGCCAGAGACAAAGTAAAAGCGGTAGAATTATTCTCTTACTGGGCGAATATTCTGGATTTAGACAATAAATCCATTCTCGATTTGCCTCAGGACATTTTCGCCTCCTACGATGTGGTGATTTCATTGTTGGGAAATCGAATTTCCCACTCGAACAATATGGATGAAACGGGCGGCTCAGACTTTTTTGTGGTTAATGAAAAATTACTAAAAATTGCCGTAAAATATGGAGTTAAAAAGTTTGGAGTCGTTGCTCCATATCAAGATAAAACATCAGTCAAACACACCTATTTTAAAAATCATCAACAATTTCAGGATCAAATTATTTCTTCAGGAATCAACTATACGATTATCAATTCAACGTTATTATTTAGTTCTCTGACACGTCAGTTGAAATTAGCCGATAAAGGAAAAAACATGATAATTGGAGAAGGAAAAGCTAAAATAAATCCAATTTTTGATGGTGATGTCGCTTCGGTATTTGTTCAAAATTTGGCCAATGATAAAATTCTTCTCAATTGCGGAGGACCAGAGATTTTCACACGATTTGAGATCGCGAAAAAACTTCAGTCTTTAGCTAATGGTTTTTACAATATAAAACGAATTAGTCCATTATCGATTCCAACAATTCTTCCGTATCTCAAAGTTCGTAATCCCATCATGCATGATCGAATGGCTTATTTTTATTATGTCAATAGGCATGATTTTATCTGCACTCCAATGGGAGGAACAACTCTTCAAAATTATTTACACAAGCTACACGGAGAAAAATTAAAAAATTACGATCGAATGAGGCTGCTTCAGAGACCATTTTTTTTGAGATAATTACCATTCTTTTTTTCAGCAGACCCAAAGTATTGGTGCTTCTAAATCAACTTTCGCATAACCATAGCTTTTCTACTTTGATAAAAAAAGTAAGAAACTCGAACATTGTAATCAAAACACTTTTGTAAACCGAAGATTTTCTATTCACAGAGGTTTAATACAAATATAATTTTGGTTTTAAATCCGATTCATCTAATTGTAAGAATTTTGCTGTATTAAGACAAAACAGCTATGAAAACTCTCACAATAACCTCCGAATTGTTAAACCAACCCACAGCTTCATCTCAAAAAATTGACCTCCTAATTGACAAAAAAGAATTTCAAATTCTCACCGAAGATGGCTCGTGCATCATTGATGAAGTAGAATTCGTTAAAATTATTGATTTAAATACTGAAATGTCCTTGCCGGTGGTGGCCGCCCCTCAACCTACTACTACCGCCACCCCGCGCAAAGGCATGCCCAAATTCCTTTCACGCATCGTTTCTCGACTTTCTGTTTTGCCACTCACCCTGCCACTATGTTTTATGTTGGTGCTGGGAGTGGGGAATGTTTGGGGGCAGACACCGAATGGAACACTCAATTTTGGAACCACTGCTAATGGAACAACCGCAACTACCGGAAATACGGGATTTGGAGGTGTTAGAGTTGGAACTGGTGGGGGTAGTTTCACAATTCAAAATCCTGGGCAATCAATTGGATCGGATGGTGAATTGAGAGGTATAGCACCAACTAACACATCTGTAAATAGCGTTGGTATTACAAGCACAGAATATGGCACAGCTGCTACAACATTTACAATTTCATTTGAAGTACATCTATCTGGTGGTTCTTCAGGAAATTGGTATTTTTTTGCAGGAAATGGGGCCTCGTTTGCTTCGGCCCAAACTTCCGGGTTTACAGGTAATCAAGTATTCACAGGAATTCGTTGGGCTTTTGGAGCCTCTAGTGCAATTACCACTAATAATAGAGCGGGGGCAAGCTGGAATGCTACCGGCTTATCGACACCTTTTGCTCAAAGCACAAGTTATTACGTTACCATAATTGGTAATAATAGTTCCTCAACCGTTAATTACGGGGCTTCAAATGCCTATTCAGTTGCAGCTTACAAATATGATTTGTGGGTGAATGGTTCACTTGCTGGAAATGATTTAGCCAAAGGAGAATTAGCGAATAGTACAAACATCAATGCTTTTCGTTTTTATGGTGAAAGTTCTGCTAGTAACGTTGCTACTATAGCTTTGGATAACATCAGATGGTATAATACCTGTACTCTTCCACCCACTCACTTAGCTTTGGTTAGTGTTCCAACAACAGGTACGGTTGGCACTAATTTTACCAGCTTTACTGCAGAGGCAAGATCAGGTTCTTCCTCGGGTCCTGTTGCAAATTCCTTTACTGGTGCGATTACCGTAGCTAAAGTGAGCGGAGCCGGAAGTATTTCAGGTACAACAGCTCCTAACGCCACCGCAGGTGTGGCAACTTACAGTAATATTCAATTTTCTTCGGCTGATGTATATACTATCAAAGCCACAGCAGAGGCACCAATTGTGGATGCAACAACAAGCGGAAATATTACAGTAAGTTCACCCACTCCCTCTATCAACCTTGCTGACAACGGTAGTCAAGTAAGTGCATCTTCCGTTGCGGCAGGTTCTACCAATGTTATTTTACATCAATCTTCACTGGCTGTTACAACAGCAAATGCTTCATTAACAGGAGTTTCATTTACAACAGCAGGTACTTATGCGGCTGCAGATGTTTCAAATTTTAAAGTGTGGTATTCTGCAGATAATAGTTTTGCAACCACGGGAGATAACACACAATTAGGAAGTACGATAACAACAAGTCTTGGATCCGGTGCAAAATCTGTTTCCTCGCTTAGTCAAGCAATTAATTCAGGTTCTTCAGGCTATATTTTTATTACCACAGACATTTCTGCATCCCCAACTGGTGGAAATACCATAAACGTAAGTGCATTAACTACGAGTGACATAACTTTTTCTTCTGGAACGAAATCTGGTTCTACCACAGCTGGTGGGGCAAAAACATTGCAATCAGCTTCAAGTCCTACCCTTAACGCTGTAACCTTATCTTCATCACTAACATCAACCTATGGAACTGCTTCAACCGGAGTTAGTTTTACGGCAAGTGGTTCTAATCTCACATCCAACATAACAGTTACGCCTCAATCTGGTTATGAAGTTTCAATAACTGATGCGACAAGTGGCTTTGGATCTTCTGCAATTAGTGTGGCAAATAGTACTCCTGTATGGGTTCGTTTTGCTGCAACACGCGCTGCAGGTAACTATGACAATACTACTGTGGTTATTCTTTCTGGTGGCGGTGCATCAAGTAGCGCGAATGTTACCACTTCTTCTTTGGGCAATACGGTTTCACAAAAAGCATTAACAGTAACAGGGCTAACTGCTCAAAATAAAGTATATGATGGCTTAACGACCTCAACTGCAACAGGTACAGCAGCATTATCAGGAGTTGTTGGTGCCGATGTTGTTTCTTTAACAGGAACACCAACTTTTTCGTTTACATCTGCCAATGTAGGAACTGGGATTTCGGTAACTACAAGTGGATATTCGCTTACAGGTGCAAACGCAGGTAATTACACATTAACACAACCTACTTTATCTGCAAATATTACCGTTCGTTCTTTAACAATAACAGCAAACAACGTCTCCAAAGTGCAAGGAGTATCATTGTCTGGAGGTGCTGGTTCAACAGCATTTACATCATCAGGTTTACAAAATGGCGAGACCATTGGTTCAGTAACTATTACTTATGGTTCAGCAGGAGCAACAACAGGGGATGGAAATACAGTTGGTGTGTATGCATCTCAAGTTACGCCTTCTGCAGCTACTGGAGGTACGTTTACTGCAGGTAATTATTCCATTAGTTATGTTTCTGGGAGTATTACGGTGTTGCCTACGCCTACAAAAATTGCTGGTTGGGATTTTTTAGATGGAAATTATCCTGGTGGTTCAAATAATTATGGTCCTTCTCCGGCTTCTCCAACCAATTCCAATTTAAATGTTACAATTGGTGGATTAACACGAGCCAGCGGTTTTGGAACTACAGGAACAGGCGCAGGGAATGCTTGGGGTGGAACTGGAGATGGGACGACAACCTTTACTGTGAAAGCCAATAGCGGATATACCTTAAGTTTATCTGAAATTAGCGCATACAATGTGAGAAGATCAGGCACAGGAGCAACCACTGGTCAATGGGCGTATAGTTTGGATGGTACGAACTTTACAAATATCGGAAATTCGATTACTTGGGGTGCTACAACATCATCTTCAGGAAACGCCCAATCTGCTATTTCACTAATCGGAATTTCTGAACTTCAAAACCTTTCCTCTGCCACAACGGTAACTTTTAGAATAATAAATACCGGAAGTTCTGGCGGAACTTGGTACTTAAATCATTTTCAGACAGGAGATGATTTTATCGTTCAAGGTGTAGTTTCTTGCCCTACCACTTCCATCAGTGCGCATCCTTCGACATCAACCGCTAGCACTTGTCTAAACGGCACTGCATTTTCAGCATTGTCGGTTACCGCAACAGGAACGAGTTTGAGTTATCAATGGCAATCTTCAACGGCATCAGACTTTAGTGCCAGTGTTACGAATGTGGGTACCAACAGCAATAGCTATACTCCTGTAAACTCAGCTACTGGTACGTTGTATTATCGCTGCGTAATTACAAACGGTTGTGGTGTAGCAACTAATAGTAATGTTTCTGGAGCGAGGACGGTGAATGTTACACCAACAGCTCCAGCAGCAACCATTACCCAACCAACTTGTTCAGTTGCAACAGGAACAATCACCATTACTTCTCAATCCAATGCAGAATACAGTATTGATAATTCAACTTATCAAGTAAGCAATGTGTTTTCTGGTTTATCACCAAATACTTATACGATTTATGTTAGAAGCACTTTAACTGGAAATTGTGTTGCATCTACAGGAAGTCAAGTTGTTAATGCACAACCAAGCGTTCCAACAGCTCCAGCAGCAACCATTACCCAACCAACTTGTTCAGTTGCAACAGGAACAATCACCATTACTTCTCAATCCAATGTAGAATACAGTATTGATAATTCAACTTATCAAGGAAGTAATGTGTTTTCTGGTTTATCACCAAATACTTATACGATTTATGTTAGAAGCACTTTAACTGGAAATTGTGTTGCATCTACAGGAAGTCAAGTTGTTAATGCACAACCAAGCGTTCCAACAGCTCCAGCAGCAACCATTACCCAACCAACTTGTTCAGTTGCAACAGGAACAATCACCATTACTTCTCAATCCAATGTAGAATACAGTATTGATAATTCAACTTATCAAGTAAGCAATGTGTTTTCTGGTTTATCACCAAATACTTATACGATTTATGTTAGAAGCACTTTAACTGTAAATTGTGTTGCATCTACAGGAAGTCAAGTTGTTAATGCACAACCAGGTGCACCTGGAATTCCTTCTGCCCCAACCGCATCAGCTCAATCATTTTGTTCATCAAACTCTCCTACTGTTGCTAGTTTAACCACTACTTCAGGTTCAAATATAAAATGGTACGATGCTGCATCCAATGGGAATTTATTAGCAGGTGGTGCAGCATTAGCTGCTGGAAATTATTACGCAACTCAAACCGTTTCTGGTTGTGAGAGTTCATCAAGAACAAGCGTAGCTGTTACATTAAACGAAAACGGAACATGGATAGGTGGTTCAACAGGTGATTGGAATTTGGCTGGTAACTGGTGTGGAGGCATTCCTAATTCTATTTCGGCAGTGGTCTCTGTTCCTGCTGGTGTAACAATAAATTTAGATGCCTCTCCCGAAGTTTCTGAACTGACAATCGCCGCTACATCTATACTTAATGCGGGAAACAACACAATTACGATTGCTAATGGAGGTACATTTACAAATAATGGAACCTTTAATTCTGGAACAGGTTCTGGAACAGTAGCTTTTGCAGGTTCTGGAACCCTAGGCGGAGGTGCTACAACCTTTAATAATTTAACGGTTAGCGGAGCCTTAACGGTAAATACATCTCCAACCGTTAACGGGACACTTACCATCAACAATGGTGGTTCAATAACAACCAATCCAATCATATATGGAGCGTCTGCAACCTTGGTGTATAATCAAGGAGGTTCAATCACTTCAGGCTTAAATGAATGGCCAACAAATAATGCGCCTAGAAATGTTACCATTCAGAATGCTTCAGATGTTACGTTGAATGATGCAAGAACAATTAACGGTGTTCTTACCTTAACCAGCGGAGATTTAATTCTTGGAGCAACCAATTTAATACTTGGTTCAGCCTCCACAATAAGTTCAGCTTTCGCAAGCAGTCACATCGTAGCCACATCAACTGGAGAGGTTCGTAAGATATATGTTGGTAATGGTTCGTTTTCTTTTCCTGTTGGTGATGGAACAAACTATACTCCAGCCACTATCAATTTCACGACAGGATCTTCCTTAAGCGGTGCAGCTGATGACTACGTTGGAGTGAGATTAAAAACATCCAAGGTAACAGGCATGAATAGTGGAAATATCAATTACATCAATCGTTCATGGTTTATTGAACCAGGTGCTGGCTTGAGTAGTTATTCATACACTGCTAACTTGACTTACGCTCAAGGAGATGTAGTTGGAACAGAATCTGAAATCAGGCCGGTTAAATTAAGTTCTGGTGTATGGCAGTATCCCGGCAATGTAAGCTTTGACTTCGGAACACAATTAGCGAATACAGTTGGAGAAATTAACGAAGAAACGAATGTTTTATCTTGGTCAGGCTTGACTTCTTTTAGTGAATTTGGCGGAGGTGGTCAAGGTGGTCCCCTACCCGTCGAACTGCTTTCCTTCAACGCTACTTGCGAAAATGATCAAATCTTACTTAATTGGCAAACAGCTTCTGAGCATAATTCGTTGTCTTTCGATATCGAAAAATCCAGAGATGGGCAAACCTGGAATTTGATTGATCAACAAGTAGCAGCAGGAAATTCAAATGAATTATTGAGCTACCAATTTGTGGATGCTGAGAAAAATAATGCTACTGTGTACTATCGCCTGAACCAAGTTGATATTGATGGAAAAAACGAATATTTCGGCCCGATAGCTGTTAGTTGTAATACATCTAAATTTATTACATCTACTTCGCCAAATCCTTCAAAAGGAATGTTTTATTTGATGATCAATTCAGTTGACGACAAAATAGCTAATTACGCCATCAGAGATATCAATGGTATGATAATTAAGTCGGAAAAGCTTGAATTGGAGAAAGGAATTAATGCATTTCTAATCAACGAAAAATTTCCAACAGGGGCTTATTTCATTGAAATAATTACAGAAACGGGCAAATCAAAGATCCTCAAACATTTTAACTTTTAGAGATTGATTAGCAATTAATCTCAAATTATGATAACCATTTCGAATTATAAACCGATTGTACTTGTTACGAGAAACAATTCATTTGTGCTTCATTGAATTTATTAATATGAATTTAATCCTTAATGTTTTGCAGAGCGCATTTATGAAATAGTTAATTTATCCATTTACCTGCCCAAGTTACCCATCAAAAAGCTGAAAAGACTTTTATCATCATCGATAATAAATTAAAAGGTGATTTGATGATCATTAAAATAAAATCGGACCCAGGTTAGATGTTTTTCAATTATTCAAATGCTTTTACGGAAGATAAAATTTGATGTAAATTTCATACCCAGTTAATTTTCAAACAACATGTATTCAAGAATTTTACAAAACCAAATTTTACAACTATGGAACCAGCATTGATAATTGTTTCAAGAGATTTTAGCTTCGTAAAAAACGTGATGAATTGCTTGAAAGAAGAGTATTTGAAATCTACCATTGAGCGTTCAATTGGTTCAGATGATTTTGAATCACTTATCAATGAACTAATTGACGAAAATTTACGTGTTATTTCCATTATTTGTGACTCAAACTTGTCAGTTAACGATCTGGATGAGATTCAAGATGTGTTGAAAAACTATGATTCTCAAATTCATTACAGCTTGGAATTTGGATTTCAAACGGAAGATGTTTATTTAGATTAATACAAGAAAATTACTCTGAATACAAAAACCAAAATCTGAATATTGAAAACTCAATCTAAAATTGAAATAAAAATACTGCTAAATAAGTCCAATTATGGTGCTTGTTTAGCAAACGAAGCTTATATTATTCGAATCTATAATTCTGAAAAAGAATTCTTTAGTAGAATAATCAAGCAATAGTTTTTTTCATAGTTTAGAAAAAGTCGTTTGAAAGAACGACTTTTTTCAGTAATTACATTCTAGAAAAACGCTCGCACTTCCATCGTTCCGCTTTGAATCAACCGAGAATTTTCTGATTTTCTTCCCAAATATTGAATGGAAAGTTGAAGGTTTTTGGATACATTTCTTTGATAACTAATGTTCCACGTGTAGTTTGTTCCTGGTTTTAATGACTCCAACAATTCGAATCCAATTGCAGAATTGCTGTTTCCTTCAAAATTCATATTCACCATCTTGAATTCTGCTTGAAAACTTCCTTTTTCCGTTTGATTGTATTTCAAACTACTTCCTAATTCTAACAGAGAGCATCTTTCCCCTCCTAAATCTAAAGCATTTTCTTTATCAGAAATTCTGCCGTCTAGGGAAATCCTAAAATTCGTTGAGGGTTGATAAATGAAGCTTGGTTGAACAGTCTTGTAATCATATTTATAGTTTCTGCCGATGGTATAATCCGCAAAAGATTCCTTTATCCCAAGTTGACTTTTTAACTCGATTGAAAAAGTTGGTCGGATGTTCCATCGAAGAGAAAAATCGTGAGATGCATTTCGCTTTGAGTCAAATCCGCTTGCAAGTATTGTTTTTGCTCGCACATCTTGAACGCTATATTCTGCGTTAATAATACTTGAGGTTCGATTGAAAAAAAGTGAATTCTTCAGCGTCGAATTGGTGCTTACTAAATTTTGATCATTAATTGATGTAACAAAGGGGTTGAAAGCTGCATTGGGATCAAATTCGTTAATTTTTCGATTGATTCGAACTCTTGCCTGATTTGAAAATCGGGAAAGAAATTTATAATAAGTTGATTTATTTGCCCAAATTCGTTCCGGCCTCCAAAAAATGCTTTGATTGAACTCATTCGAATAGGTTTTAATGTAGGTATTGCTAGGGATGAAAACCCGAATGTAACTCGCTTGATCGATAAATTGAGCTATTTCAAATTCATTGAGATCTCTAATTCCGTCTCCATTGTAGTCAACCCACGCATAAATTCCTTGTCCATCGTTTACTTTGAGGTATTGAAATTCACGTTTTTGTTCTAAGCCTGATCCTACTTCATAAAACGTATTCCAAGTCAGTGCATTTTTCCACCATCTCGCCTCATAATCAATTCTCCCAACCATTGAATTTTCAGGCGTTTGAACGAGTAATATTGAATCTGAAACTCGCAATGACCGATACGCAGCAATGATATTCAATCGTTGATTTTTCAACTCGGCTAGTTTGATTTCTCCTCCCGCTGTTATTGCTTTAGCAACAGGCTTTAAACGAGAACTATCTGCTCGTTGATCATAACGCTCACGGTAAAAAAGTTTGAAGAACGTTTTCGAAGAATCGCCACTTGAAAGGTAAAATTGATAATCGAAAAACTGGTAGCTCAACTGACTTATTTTATTGGATGAATTTCGAAATTCGTTTCGCTCGTGATCATCCATATATCCGAATTTTATTGATTTGAAATCCTTCGAAACATCTGCTCGATGCCTTAAAAATGTATTATCGGAATAGTTTAAGCTTGGGTTTATATTCGTTTGTTCATTTTTAGAAGAAAGAAAACTACCGTCCCATTTCGCAGACCACCCTTGCTGTTTCCAATATCCTTCTGATGATAAGCGATTTCCGAAATAATCATTTCCAATCGAGAAGTGCTGACCTTCCAAATTCATAAATCCGTTTCGCTTGTTTTTCAACATAGAAGACAAATTAACGGCACGCTGAGGACCAACAAAACCTTGATTTCGCGTATTCCAATCACGATCAAATTCTACCTTTCGATATTGTTCAATGGGACTAAAATGAGTTGATAAAAGTTCAATTTCTGCGGCATTTTCAAGTTGCCAACCCGAAGTCGTATCTTTTCCAAACGGAAGTAGCGATTTGATTTTTGTGCGATTCGCATAACCTTGATCATCGGAACAATTCAGTTTTGAAAAGGTATTTAAGTCGTTCGTGGAAAGCGCTATTTCAGACTCCAATGAAACTTTAGGTGATAATCGAACAGAAAATCCCGAACTCACCAATTGCTTTCTTTTTGGCGTAATAATCAGACGACTTGGCGCATAATCACCTTGAGGAATTCCTCCAACAGGAACTACCCACCGATAAACCTTACCAAAAGCGTTGAAATTATCGAGTACGTAATCACCTTTGTTTTCTCCTACAAATTGAAACGAGGCTCTATACTTTGCTGAGTCAGGGTTTACACTGAAAACCAAAACCGAATCATATCCCAACGAATCGACCATTTTGTAAAGCACTTGATTGTCGATAAAACCAACCGAATCGATGCTATTAATTCGAGCTAATTCCAAGCTATCACCAATTTGAGTTAAATATTGTTTCTGTGCCCCACTCAATTCCTGTTGTAACGATTGATTCTTCGCGTCCTGTTCAGAGTATGCGTTTATCCAAAAATTCATTTTCTTGCCAGAATACGTTGTTGAGTTTTGAAAGAGTGATCTCGCAAAGTTTTGGTCTGAATACTGAAATTCTGCGACGATTCGTGTATCCTTTGTGATGAGGTTACGTGAGGTAAATGTCAATTCGGAAGAATTGTAGTCAATCACATAATCAAACTCCTGTCCCCTTTCTAAAAGACGACCATCAATATAAATTCGTTCCGTTCCTGCCAAAATCAAAATAAACGGCTCGTTTTCAGCTCCACGAAGGCGATAAGGACCTTGATTTGACTCAATTCCTTGAATGATTTGTCGATTGAACTTTCCTTTTGATAGTGCGCCACTAACTTGGGTTTTCCACTCGCTATTTTTAGGTGTGGCCCATTTGAATTCAGAAGTAAGTCCTTGTCCACGCTTTTTGTAAGTCAAAAAATAACCCGTCGGCTTACTGATCCAAAAATCTCCCGCAACGACTTTCAAGCGATCATTGTAAATCTGTATAAAAACTTGGTCAAACTCCTGCAATTTATTGGTGTTTCCA
This sequence comes from Crocinitomicaceae bacterium, assembly GCA_044348645.1. Taxonomy (GTDB): domain Bacteria; phylum Bacteroidota; class Bacteroidia; order Flavobacteriales_D; family Crocinitomicaceae; genus UBA952. Next base: position 154,719 of record JBIKSL010000002.1, read on the forward strand.
TCGGGTTGAATCGGCAAATTGGCATCCGAAACAGAGGCTAAAACTTTCAAGTTAGGCGTAAGTTCCCCGTTCAATTCCAAATTCAAGGACGAATTAATCCCAAGATCCTGGTTGTTACCAAATGAAACACCTCGTGAGATACTTCCCTTTTTATTTAATTCACTTCCACCAAATAGATCATTTACCGTCACTTTATTTTCTATTTTAAAAATATCCCTATCACCCTTTTGTTGATTGTAAATGATTGATTCGTCGCGTTTATGCATATCTTGCGAAAGTTGGAATGGAAATACTTGAAAAGAAAAAAGCAAGGTATCGGAAATTTGTTTTTTCAATTGAAATGTTCCTTTAAAATAATCAATGATGTAGTCGTTCTCAGATAAAGGAATGTTTCCATTTTTTACCGTAAATGTGTTTGGATAAATACTCAAACTATCTAGCTGAAACTTTTCATTTCCAATGACACGCCTAACAATACGCCAACTGCCGTCTTGCGCCATTGAAAAAATGGGAAGAAATAGAATTACAAATACAACAAGTATGACTCGAAAAGGCATTACCTACGAAGATAAGTTGTTGTATCAAATAAATGAAGGATTCAACTGGAGATTCAACTCGAATTATGCTTCAAGACTTCGTAATTAAAGTTGAAATAAAAAATTGTTTTTGGAGATTATGGCAGAGTCATGAAATTTGTAAAATCGAAAATACAAGTGCAACAACATAGTTGAAGAAGTTTATCTTGAGATAAATTTGATTGAACAAGATTTTGAACGATTACCTAAAAAAGGTTGTGAGATTAAAACACGAATGAAACAAGAATGTTATTGTCATTAAGAAACTTCACAGAAAAATTAGTGAAATCATTATGTATTAATTTGAATTCACCTTGTTTGAATAGCGAACTAAATTCTAAATTGAAAATTGAATTAGATTGAAAAAACCTCTAACTAACTCAAATTAGTCAGAGGTTTTCCAACCTTCAAATAGGCAGTTACTGATTGATAATTTTTATTGCTTTCGCATTTAAATACCCTACTCGCAGCAAGCAAGGGCATTCGTTTCAATTGCAGTAACTACTTAAGTTTGAAAAATTATTTGGTTACGAGTATAGGAAAAGAAAAAAATGTTTAATAAATAGAACTTGAAGTACAAATCAGAAACATTTTTTAAAATCATTTTCCGAAATTTTTATTGAGTTATTTTGAATTTATTTCTTCAGAACCAATATCAATTTTTAATCTCTAACCTTGATTAAACCTTAAACAAAATGTTAAAATTTGTTATACAAACTTAATGGTTTGACTTAAAAAAATGCAACTTCTTTTTATCCTTATTGTTCATTTTGTTCATTTTGTTCATTTTGTTCATTTTGTTCAAAATAAAAAACGATGAAAAACAAAACATATCTTTGTTACGAAATATTTGAGAATGTTATCAAAAATTATTCGTGAACGTATACAGCAAAAATTCGGACAAGAGATTCGCTATTCGAAAGACTGTGAGGTTCTAGCGGTTGATATTTGTAACAATACTTCAAGAAAAATAAGTGTTTCAACAATTAAACGTCTCTTCGGTTTAGCCAAAGGTATTGAAGAGCCTCGATTGTATACATTAGATGTGCTCGCCATATACATAGGATACAAAAATTACGATGATTTATTAATTGAATTTAAAACAGCGAATAGCTCAGAGCTCGAAATATTGGAAGAAGTGCGAGCTGAATCGTTAAATATGAACGACGAATTGGACTTGCAGTATGAACCCAATCGCAATTTGAAATTAAGGTATTTGGGAGACTCAAAATTTGAATTAATCGAAGTATTGAACTCTAAATTGAAGGAAAAAGACATCGTAGTGCTCAGTCACATAATTAGAGATTATCCATTGTTCCTTAGAAATGTAATTCGAAAAGAAAAAAATTTAGGTTCATTTACGGCAGCAAAAATTTCTGGAATTACCTCCATTCGCATTTTGACAAACGGTCATTCGCACAAATAACTGCTTCAACTAAATTTCTCTCAAATAACTTTCGATTCCTTATGAAAAAGGATATAAACATCGTGATGTAAGTTTTGCAAAGTCATTTCTATTCGAACAAATATGTTTTATGACTAATTTAGCATCGGTTCAAAATACAATTCATTTTGCTATCATGACAGGTCGAATTTTGTTTATATTGTCGTTTATCTGTTCCTTCACATTCGCTCAAGGTGGATTCAAAAAAGGAACAAAAGGAAACGATTACATTATTGTGAAAAATGACGGGATTCAGTTTGCATTTGGTCCGACGTTTTTAATTCCTTCAAAACCTATTTCAGGGGAAATCACTGACAACAAAGGAGTCAGAGGAAATTTTGAAATAAGTCCGACTGGAAACATGGGCTATTTTATGGAATTTGGAATGGCTCATTTTCCTAAATGGAAAGGTGTTCCGATTAAATTATTGAAGAAAAGCAGAATATTGGATTATGTAGATTGGGGGCTTGGTTATCGTCTATTATCAGGAACCGAATCAACAACTATTCAACTTAAAAATGCCTTGGGAGAAATTGTATCATCGCAAAGCGGAAAAGGTGAATTTCGAAATGGTTATTTGTACGCAAAAGTCTCTGCTCATTCCTTGATTTATGTCGGAAAGAAGAAAATTGATAAAGCAAGAAAATATTTTATTGATCAGAGTTTGGGTCTAAATTTTGATATCAATATCCTTCGTGGCGACACCTTGTACAAAAATAACTTCACCGAGTATCAAGACACGTTAAAATTTCAACATCCGATGATGTTTCAACTGCATTATTCCGTTGGAGTCGGTATTCGGTTGAACAGAGCTTGGATGATGATTCCAGGAGTTCAGATTCCTATCTTGGGCTTGTATCAATGGAACGGATTTAATGCAAGAATGAATTGGTTTTCATCTAAATATTGGCCTGTTCAAGCACAAATTAAATTCATAAAATTATTCGAAAGAGCACCCAAATGCGGTGCATATGGAGATCCAAAAGATGCGGAATTTGATAAGAAATATCGAATGGGAAATTAAGATTTCCACTCTTTCTCTATTAATTTTGGAAGCTTTTTTCTAAGGCGTTTAATAACCGAATCCCGATTAGAAACGTTACTGCATCTGATAACATCTCGATGAACAACTTTGTCATTTCTAAAAAAGGTAAACTCAAAACTTACCGAAGAAACTTCATCACGAAATATATGATACAAGCTAGCCATATTTAGCATTTCAATCAAGGTGACTTTTGCCTCAGAGGGCTTAAACTTTCTGTCATATCCGCGAACTGTAACGATTAAATACGTATCAAAACCTTTCGATTGAATAAGTTGTCGAATAGAATCTGTTGCCAAATCAAAAGCAGATTCTCCCTGTTTTAATATATTAATCGACGGTGCAGCTTTAATTCCCGAATTAATTAATAATTCCGTTAGATTAACTTCAACAGCATAGCGGTCTTCAATTTTATCAAATTGTCCGATTACAATGGCATTGGTCAACTTTAAACTTTGCGTAAAGACAGCTAAACTGAAAAGAAGAAAACAAATGACTGAAACTGATTTGTGCATTGAATAGAGTTAAAATACTTCCTTTGCAATAGCTTTTACCGAAGATGAATTAGACATGGTGTAGTAATGAATACAAGGAACTCCAGCAGCATTTAATTCTTTCGATTGCTGAATTCCCCATTCAATTCCAACTTGCTCAACAGATTTGTTATCCTTGCATTTTAACAATTCATTTGATAATTCAACCGGATAATCTATATGGAAAACTTTTGGTAAAAAGGAAATATGATTTAAACTTTTAATTGGTTTAAGACCTGGAATTATGGGTACATTAATGCCAATTTTTCGACATTCTTCCACGAAAGAAAAATACTTTTTGTTGTCAAAAAACATTTGAGTAACAATATATTCAGCACCGGCATCCACTTTTCGTTTCAAGTTTTGCAAATCGAATTCCAAATTCATTGCCTCGAAGTGTTTTTCTGGATATCCCGCAGCGCCAATGCAAAAATTGGTGGGTTCCAACTGAACGTCGTCCATCATATAGTTTCCTCGGTTCATATCAGAAATCTGCTGTATCAACTCATTGGCAAAAGAATGCCCGTCAGCATGAGGTTTGAAAGAATTTTCTGTTTTTATAGAATCACCTCGAAGAGCCAAAACATTATCAATTCCTAAAAATTGCAAATCAATGAGAGCGTTTTCAGTTTCCTCTTTACTGAATCCACCACAAATTAAATGCGGAACGGCATCAACTTGATATTTATTCATAACGGCGGCACAAATTCCAACTGTTCCGGGTCGTTTTCTGATTGCAATTTTTTCTAAAAGACCATTGTCTCGTTCTTTGTAAATGTATTCTTCACGATGATAAGTGACATTGATAAATTTTGGCTTGAACTCCATCAACGGATCAATACCGTCATAAATGGATTGAATACTTTTTCCTTTGAGAGGTGGAAGTATTTCAAAAGAAAATAAAGTTTTTTTCGCTGACTTAAGGTGTTCGGTTACTTTCATTTAGTAGAATAATTAATGCAAAGATACGCTTAAGAATGATTATACGAATAGATTCGAACGTTAATACCCAATCGAAAATATCAAATCACCGAATATCACATTAAAAAAAGGCGTTCCGTTCGGAGGATGAATCTTCAATTGCATTTAAAATTAGTTCTCCGGCCACAAGTATTTCTTTTTCCGAGATATTAATTGGTGGCGACAAACGAAAACTGTATGGATGCGACAAAAACCAAAATGTAATTAATCCTTTTTCCAAACATTTTTCTACCACTTGCGCTACACGATCGGCCGATTCCATATCGAATGCGAACATCATTCCAATTCTTCTAATCGCCTTTATTTCTGAACTTTGAGCAATGATTTTTTCGAGTAATGATCCCAGTCGTTCGACTTCATTCCAATCAATTTCAGTTTTTAAAACTTTTAAAAATGCACTAGCCGCCGCACAGTTAATGGGATGTCCACCAAATGTTGTAATATGACCAAGCATAGGATTATTTGAAAAGACCCGCATTTTTTGTTTGGAAGAAACAACAGCACCGATTGACATTCCGCCACCCAATGCCTTTCCAAGTGTTAAAATATCGGGAAAAATTCCAAAATGTTCAAAGGCGAAAGCTTTGCCTGTTCTGCCCATTCCACATTGAATTTCGTCAAAAATAAGTTGCGCGCCAACTTCGTTACAACGATCACGTAATGATTGGAGAAACTCATTTTTAGGAATGCGAACGCCCGCATCACCTTGAATGGTTTCGATGATGACTCCTGCTGTTTTCTTGGTTATCTGTGTCAACATTTCTTCGTTGTTAAACTCCAGAAAACGCACATCAGGAAGTAAGGGGCGATAGGCTTGTTTTTTGATTTCGTTTCCAGAAACACTCATCGAACCATGCGTACTGCCGTGATAGGAGCCGCGAAATGAGACGATTTCGGTTCTTCCCGTATAACGTTTTGCTAATTTCAACGTAGCTTCAATCGCTTCTGTGCCTGAGTTAACAGCATACACACAATCGAGTTTATCGGGAAGTAGTGAAATGAGTTCTTTTGCCATTTCATTTTGAGAATCTTGAACAAATTCTCCGTAAACCATGACATGTAAATGCCTATCTAGTTGATTTCGTATTGCTTCGATCACTTTTGGATGTCGGTGACCGATATTATTGACCGCCACGCCCGAAATCATATCCATGTAAGCTTTACCTTGCTTATCATAAATATAAATTCCTTCAGCTCGATCAACTTCTAGTCGAAAAGGTTGAAGATTCGTTTGACCTAAATGATTGAGAAAGAAATTTGTTTCGGTCATTTTCTTTTTTTCAATGCTTCCAAAATGGGTTTGCCTGTCATCGCTCCGGTGCGTTGTAAATTCAAAATATGAGTCAACGTTGGCGCGATATCAATTATTTCATATGTTTCAAAAACATCTCTTGCCGGTATCTTGTTGCCATACCAAAGGAGAGGAACATGCGTATCATAATTAAAGGAGGAACCGTGAGAGGTTCCGCGATGTGCTTTTTCAGAATCCATTTCTTTAACCAAGAAACCAGGTTCCATGATGAAAATAATCTCTCCACTTCGCTTGGGCTCATAACCTCGATAAACCATAAGTTTCCATTCATTGCCACTTGAAGGATCTGTTAATTCCCTATTTGTAAAAACAGCCTTAACTCCTTTCCAATTCTTAATTTCATTTGCAAAAAAATCTGCAATGGGTTCGACTTCAAGTTTGAGTGAATCAATTCGTTTGAGGTTCAAATAGATATTTTGGTTTGTCTCATGCTCAATCAAATCAGCATTGAATTTCGAAACAGAAAGTTGTTTTAATTTCAAAAGATTAGAATTCAAAAATAAATAACCTCCAGGCAATTTCTTGTCAATCAGCATCTGTGGGACTGGAACTACCGCATGATCAGCGGTTAGGAAAGCTGTAAAATTATTTTTACCAAGTTTGTCTTCCAAGGTTTTCAATAATTGAGCAATATCTCGATCTAAACGTGCATAGATATCTTCCATTTCTCTAGAATAAGGCCCAAAGGCATGACCAGCAATATCAGGTGTTGAATAACTAATACACAAGAAATCAGTTTGATTATCACTGCCGAGATTTTCCTCTGATAGCGCCGTTATTGCAAAATCAGTAAGTAAGGTATTTGCAAAGGGAGAAATTGTAAAATATTGAAAATTAGACTTACTTGAGGTCATCTGAGTGAAATCGTAAGGAAATGTTGGCGTTAATTTATTTCCAATCAAAACTTCGTACGGGCTTTCATCCGAACAATGATATTTCTTTTTGGGTAAGAACAAATCCCATACTTTTGAATAGGTTTGAGCATTATTTATTGCATTAAAAGTTGTTACCCATTTTGGTAACTCTTTTTTGAAAAACGAACTCGTGATAAAGATTCCGGAGACATAATCAAACCAATAACTACCATCGCTTAAGTGGCCTCCTGGCAAAATAGCACTTCGATCTTTTATTGATACAGCAATTACTTTTGAGTTTGGATAAGTTAGTTTGAGTTGATCCGTAATTGTATATGTTTTTAGGTTTACAGGAGAGGCCTTTCCTTCTTCCGAAATACTTCCGATGGTGGATGAATTTGTGTCTGAAACACAGTTAATCGCACTATATGTTGATCGATCGTACCATTCATTTCCAACGATTCCGTGATTATTGGGTGTGGTTCCAGTATATATGGACGCATGCCCCGGACCAGTGTAGGTTGGAACATAGTTGTACAAAACATTTCGACAATTCAATCCATTTTTCAGAAACTTATTGAATCCTTCATCGCCGAAATGAGGTTGAAAACGATATAAATAATCATAGCACATTTGGTCAACAACGATTCCAACTACTAATTTCGTTTTTGTATTCGTCTGAGAATTGAGCACAACAGAAAAACTGAAGTAAAAGATAGAAAGAAATAATTTCATGTTTCAAATGTAAGAAATCGTTGAAGATAAAAGTATTAAACTAAAGGAGCTTTTAAAAGAATGATTCTTAACTAAAATTGGCCCACTGGAATTTGGCGAAATAATATCTCCATTATGGTCAAATTCAAAACGATTCACTACAAAGATGAAGTAAATACCTTCAAAAGAAGTTGCGCTCAACTTTCCACACTCTGCATTTATTTCTGAGAAACATGTTTCATGAGTATTTTTAGTCCATTTTGCTTTGAAAACCAAGATTTTTTAATCTCATGCATGTAACTCGCTGCAAACTTTCGTGATTCTTCCAAATCAACTATCGGATAAGGGTAGTCCTTCCCAATTTTACAATTGTAGAAAGTTTGTTCCATTTCGTTCATTTTCCAAGGTTCGTGAACTAAACTTGACGGTATTTCTCTCAATTCAGGAATCCATTTTTTGATGAACTCACCATCCGGATCATGCTCCTCAGAATTTTTGATAGGATTATAAATTCGCAAGGTGTTGATTCCTGTAAGTCCAGCTTGCATTTGTATTTGGGGGTAATGAATTCCGGGCTCATAATCTAGAAATTGTCGAGCCAAAAAATGCAATTCACGCCAATCTTGCCACAAATTATGCACAAAAAACGAAACGACCATAGCTCTCATTCGAAAATTCAAATAACCCGTTTCCACAACACAGCGCATGCACGAATCTATCAATGGAATTCCCGTTTTCCCTTGTTGCCAAGCCAATATATACTTCTCATTTTTTTGTTTTCCCAAATCCTCGAATGCATTGTTTATTGCGCGAAATTCCATTTCACATTCGGATTCAAACTTTTGGATGAAATGACAATGCCAATGAAGCCGAGAAATGAAATTATTCAATGAGCGTTTGCTCCCTATCCTGCTTTTCGTTTCCAATGCCATTTGATAAACTTGTCGCAGCGAAATATTACCGTAGGCTAAATAGGGCGAAAGTCTGCTACATCCAGTTCTTGAATACAATGGTTTGGAAATGTGACGACTATAATTTATGTGACGATCATCAAAAAAACTTTTGGCGTATTTCAAAGCCTTCAATTCTCCGCCCGGTTGGAAATTTGGATTTGATTGTTTTATGTCGCTAGGAATTAAATCCAAATTAAATTGGTTGAAAATTGTGTTATCACATTTCACTGTTTTTAGCTCCTTCGGATTAATTTCAATGATCGATCGATGCATGAATTCCATCCATTTTTTGTCCCAATCTTTTCTGTTTTTAATTCCACGAAGAATTCCATTGCATTGACTTTCTACCCAAACTATTCCCTTCGATTTGAGGAATGTTTTCAAAGCCAAATCTCGATCATAACTCAAGCCATTTCCGGTTTCTTGATGCGAAAAAACGGACTGAATTTTGTAACAATTTGTAAGTAATTCAAAAACATCCAAAGCTTCCCCATGAAGTATGGTAAGCGATTGATTTTCTGAAAATTGAGACTTTAAATCCATCAATGATTGCCAAACAAAACGCCAATGACGAGCATCTGAATCGTGGTGATTGATGAGAGAAGGTTCAAAAATGTATAGACAAATTAAGGGTAAATCTGATTCTATGGCCAGTTTTAATGGTTCATGATCTTGAAATCGCAAATCACGTTTGAACCAGACTACATTTAAGCGTTTTTCCAACACTTACCTTTAACATTCGAATCAAAGTTTAGTTTAAATCATATCTTGAATATTACCTAATTTATTTGTCAAATTAAGTCATAGATCGAGATATCAAAATATCTATGAATCGCAAAGGAAGAACTTTGGATAGTATTCACAACATTTGAACTGAAAATCTTCAAGATTAATTAATTTCTCAAGAATTCAAAATAGCAGCAATTCCGGGTAATTCCTTCCCTTCAAAATATTCAAGAAGAGCACCTCCTCCCGTGCTGACATAACTTACCTGTTCAGCAAAGCCAAACTTTTGAACGGCTGCCGCACTATCTCCTCCACCGATTAAACTATATGCACCATTTTTAGTTGCTTCCGCAACAGCCTCAGCAATTGACTTGGTTCCGTTTTCGAATGGAGTCATTTCAAAAACACCCATTGGGCCATTCCACAGAATAGTTTTACTGTTCAATAGAACCGATTTAAAGTTGATTATAGATTCCTTTCCGATATCGAGTCCCATCCAACCCGTAGGAATCGAATCACTTTCGCAATTTTGAATCGCTGCATCTTCTGCAAATTTATCGGCAACAATTGAATCAATCGGTAAATGGATTTGTACTCCTTTTACTTTGGCTTTCTCCAATATCTCACGACAGGTTTCCAAACGATCCTCCTCACATAATGAATTTCCAATTTCTCCTCCATTTGCTTTGAAAAAAGTGTACGCCATTCCGCCACCAATTATAATGTGATCGGCTACATTGAGCAAATTCTCAACAATTAATACTTTATCAGAAACTTTGGCTCCACCAACAATTGCCGTAAATGGTCGTTCAGTATTTTCCATGACTTTCTTCGCGCTTTGAATTTCCGCCTGCATCAAGAAACCGACCATTTTATCATTTGGGAAAAAGCTTGCAATTTGAGTCGTACTTGCATGAGCTCGATGAGCGGTTCCAAAAGCGTCGTTTACATAACAGTCTCCCAGTTTAGCCAACTTCTCTGCGAAAGCCATATCGCCCTTTGTTTCCTCTTTGTAAAATCGAACATTTTCAAGAAGCAAAACATCACCTGATTTCAACTTTTCGGCTTTTTCAACGGCTTCTTCTCCGATGCAATCATTTGCAAACTGGACAGAACGGTTTAAATTCTTCTCCATTCCTGAAACAATATGTCGAAGTGAAAATCTATCCTCTGGCCCCTCTTTTGGTCGTCCAAGATGTGACATAATAATAAGACTTCCACCTTGATTCAAAATGTGGTTGAGGGTTGGTAAGGCCGCTCTTATTCGCTTGTCGTCTGTAATTTTCAATGTTTCTTTATCTAGTGGAACATTAAAGTCAACTCGAATTAATACTTTTTTACCGTTAAATGAATAGTTTTTGAAATCAGCCATAAAGAATATTTTTCTGGCAAAAATAATGAAACCCAATTATTTTTAAGATAAATCATTTCACCTCAACAGATTTATCGAATAAATTATGCAGTTTTGTGACAAATAACTTTTTATGAAGAAATATCTGATTGGATTATCTCTTTTTTCACTTTTAGTTAGCTGTAAGGTTGGGAAAAGTAATTCTAACGAAACAACAGAAATTGAAATTCCAAGCGACTCAATTATTTATGGAGACGAAGGTTATGATGATTTGGATGACCTTGATAACATTGAGCCTACGGATGAAGTTCCAGTTCGAGCAATTTACAACCCTTCAAGAACCATTCTGACCGATTTAATTCATACGAAATTGGAGGTTAGTTTTGATTGGGAAAAAGCGCAACTAAATGGGAAAGCAACCATAACAGCAAAACAACATTTTCATGCTTCGGATAGTTTTATTTTGGATGCCAAAGGCATGGAGATTAAAAAGGTAGAATTGGGAGGAAAATCACTTTCATTTGCTTATAACGATTCTCTCAAACTTCGAATTAAATTGGATAAAAAATACAACAGAGATGAAAAATTTACGGTAACAATTAACTACATTTCCAAACCAGAGGAACGGAAAACTTCAGGAAGTGCCGCAATCACATCTGATAAAGGTTTATATTTTATTAATCCAAAGAATGAGAAAAACGGGAACATGCCTCAGATTTGGACTCAAGGAGAAACAGAATCAAACTCAGTTTGGTTTCCAACGATAGATTCTCCAAATTCAAAGACATCTCAAGAAATGTATATCACAGTTCAAGACAAATATGTTACGCTTTCTAATGGTAAACTTATTTCATCCAAGAAATATGCAGACGGTACTCGAACGGATTATTGGAAACAAGATTTACCTCATGCTCCTTATCTTTTCATGTTGGCCGTTGGTGAATTTAAAGTGGTGAAAGATTCATACACTCGTCCGGATGGTTCGAAAATGGATGTAAACTATTACGTAGAGCCAGAATACGAGAAAAATGCAAAAGCGATTTTCGGTGAAACTCCAACCATGATTAAATTTTTCTCTCAAAAATTGGGAGTTGAGTATCCATGGGATAAGTATAGTCAAATAGTTGTAAGAGACTATGTTTCAGGCGCGATGGAAAATACTGGAGCTGTGATTTTTGGTGAATACGTCTACAAAAACGATCGCGAATTATTAGATGGGAATGATCAATCAACAATCGCACATGAATTATTTCATCATTGGTTTGGAGATTTGGTAACGTGTGAATCATGGTCAAATTTACCACTGAACGAATCCTTTGCAAATTATTCACAATACTTGTGGGATGAACATCGATATGGATTGGATGAAGCGGATTATCAAGCCGAGCAAGAAGCAAATGGTTATTTTGAGTCCGGAGTTTACCAAGGTTACCACGACCTCATCTATTTTGACCATTACAGCAAAGAAGATATGTTTGATGGACATTCATACAACAAAGGCGGTCGTATTTTGCACATGTTGAGAAATTACTTAGGTGATGAGGTTTTCTTCAAAGGGTTGAACAATTATTTGGCAACCAACAAATTCAAAACTGCTGAAGTGCATAATCTAAGAATGGCTTTCGAAGAAGTTTCCGGAGAAGACTTAAATTGGTTTTTCAATCAATGGTTTTTAAGCAAAGGTCATCCAATTATTCATACAACGCAATCCATTGATAAAGAGAATGGTTTGGTTTCTATTCAAATCAAGCAACGGCAGAAAGCGAGTGATTTTCTTATATATAAAATTCCTGTAAGTTTGGCAATATGGGATTCAAATGGAAAACGAATCGAAAAAATAGTGATTGATTCTATTGAACAATCCTTCACTTTTAAGTTCACGGGAGAACTATTAAATGTTCTGTTGGATGCAGACCAGGCGCTTCTTGGAAAATACTTCGAGGATAAACCAACGAATCAACTTGTGCATCAATTTTACCACTCCAACCGCTACCGTTCAAAATTAATCGCTTTGAAAAGGGCAGGAAAAGTAAAAAGTGAGGCTTCCGAAAAGATGGTTTTTGATGCGTTGAAAGATTCATTTTGGGACATTCGGTTGAATGCGATTTCGTTGTTCTCGAATGTAAAAAATCAATTATCGGAACAAGGACTTAATCGAATAAAAGAAATTGCCCTATCCGATGTAAAACCTCAGGTTAGAGCAGAAGCCATCAATTATTTGAAAATTCTACCTCAATCTGAGGCTATCACTCTATTTAAGAACATTATTGAAAAAGATCAATCCTATTTGGTTATTTCAACTGCACTTTCTGTATTGATGGAAATAAACCCAGATGAAGCCATTGTAATTGCGCGTAATTTGGAAAATGAAAATAATAAAAATATTAATCTTGTTCTTGCGGATATTTATGGTCAAAAAGGTGAAATTCAAGAAAATGATTTTTTCGAAAAACAAATTAAAGAAGGTAACTTGAAAGGTTACGATGAAGTTAGAATGGTTTTTGGCTATGCAGTTTATATTATGCGTATGAAAATAGACTTGATAGAAAAATCTCATGCTATCTACACTTATCTCAACGAAAAAGGCGGATCAAGTGTGAAAATGTATTTATCTAGAATTATCGAATATAACCTGAATGCCTATCGTGAAAAAGTCAATAATCTCGATATGGAAATCACACAACTAGAAGAGGAAAAAGCTTTTGGTGAAGCGGATGAAAAAAAGCGAATCAAACAACGTTACGAAGATTTAGTCAACAACCTATCCACTTTGGTTAATCCTGGTGACTTTGGTTTTTAATTTGTAGTTTAAAGTTTTAGCATTGGTATTAATACTATTTTCTGTATTTATTTTTTGACTTATTACACTCTTTATAATAACAAAAGCTCCAATGGTTCGGTTGATATCTGATCCAACGATTCTCTGAATTTCATTTATCTTTGCATAAAATTTTAAGTAGCCAACCATTGAAAAGTATTTAACTATTTGATTGTTAATAATTTGATATTATTTTTTGGTGTGTATTTCTGCAAGTTTCTTATTGGTTCTTTTTAGAGAAAATGACAACATATCCCATGCCTTTATTGAGCCAAGTGATAATACGTGTAACCCCATAAAATGGACAATCAATGAACTTTTCATCTATCAATCGTATCAAACGGAGGTTCAACAAACTCTCTGACTTTGGTTTAAAATAAATTCCAGAACGATTAATTTCTAACAATTCACACTGCTTGACAATACTTAACGAACCGTTTTCGCGATTAACCAAATGTCGTTTTTGATCCAAACTCATTTTCCCAAGACTTTTTTTAAAAAATCAATTTGGACCTGCATGTGGCCGATCTTGTTGTAAAGATCTTCTTTTTCTTGTTCGTTATTAATCTTCTCTTCAGTATTGTTCTTGCTAAAAATTTGTTCTGCACCATCTAAAAACTCCTTTATCAATTGAGATATCTGATTGGGATGAACTTCAAATTTTGAAGATAATTGTTGAAGCGTTTATTTTTCCTTGATTGCTTCAAGTACCACTTTCGTTTTGAACGCAACACTAAATTTGCGTCTTTCTTTTTTCATATTACAACTGTTAAAATTACACTTTAACTAGCTGTCTTAAAAATGGGGGTTATTATAATTTATTATTTTAACTTAGGAATACCATAGTCTAGTCGTTTAGATTTCATGTAACGCCGAATATAATACTCTGTTTTTAAATGATCAATTCTTACACCATCATTAGCAGCGTGAATAAATTTTATGTCATTTTGTAAAACTTCAACAACCAAAGCTACATGTCCAACGGAAGAAGACCGAACGTTGCTTCCTTTGAAAAACATTAAATCTCCCGGTTGAAGCGAGCTCAGACTAACCGTTTCACCAAGTTCGGCAAGTCCATAGCTAGTTCTAACTAAAGAAAAACCAAAATTTCCAAAAATATAATTGATAAACCCGCTGCAATCAAAACCTGAAGGAGTTGATCCACCATAGCGATAAGGAACACCTAAAAATGATTTAGCAAATGAAATCATCGCGTCAGCTTTGGGATTTGAAGTATTGACTCTTGAAATTGTATCTAAAAATGAAAAATCGCTTGTGTCTATTTCGACTCGTTTAACCTGAGAGAAGACACTTGTTGACAGGATAATAAAAATGGTTGAAAAATAAATTTTAGATAAATTCCTAATTAACATAACAAATGCAAAAATATCATTATTTTCGAAATTTGATAGAAATAAATAAGTGACATTGATTGATATTCAACAACTTAACAAACTTTACTACTCAATTGGCGAGGTAAGTAAATTATTTAATGTAAATGCCTCATTAATAAGATTTTGGGAGAAAGAATTTGAATTAGAGGTTTCAAAGAAAAACAAAAAAGGAAATCGATTATTTACGGTGAAAGAAATTGAAAAAATTAACAAGATTTACCAATTCGTAAAAATCGAAGGATAC
>JBIKSL010000014.1:0-64630 GCA_044348645.1 Crocinitomicaceae bacterium
GCAATATATCTTTAATTTTTATTTCAATTTGAAATTCTACGCTAAGAATTAGATTACAAATGTAAGTCAAATATCCTGTTTATGCAAGTCATTTAACAAATGTTTGAATTATCTTACTGTTGGACCTGCTTCAAAGGCTTTTTCAGGTGCGAGAAAACTCAATGTTCCCTCTTCATTTTCAGCCATTAATAACATTCCTTGTGATTCGATACCACGAATTTTTCTTGGTTCCAAATTGAGTAATACTAAAACCGTTTTTCCGATGATTTCTTCTGGTTTGTAATGCTCCGCAATTCCCGAAACAATGGTTCGTTCGTCAATTCCTGTAACTACTGTTAGCTTGAGCAATTTGTCCGCCTTTTCCACTTTTTCAGCATGCTTAATTGTGGCCAAGCGCATATCTAGTTTTGTGAACTCATCAAATGCAATCGCGTCTTTCATAGGGGGGAATTTATTTAATTCGCAGGAATTGTTTTTCATTAGTTTAGCTCGCTCTTCTTCAACTAGTTGATCTTCAATCTTTGTAAACAATATCTCAGGTGTCCCAATTCGATGTCCTTCAGAAAGTTTTTCAAATGGATTACAATCCCACGTTGAGTTGGAAATATCGATGTTCAACATTTTAGTCAATCGTTCACTTGTATTTGGAAGAAATGGTCGACCAATCAATGCTAGCTGTGTAGTTAAAATATTGGCAAAGTAAAGAATCGTTTTCACGCGCTCTGGATCCGTTTTAATCAATTTCCAAGGCTCTTGATCTGCTAAGTATTTATTGCCAAGTCTTGCTAAATTCATCCATTCCGATTGTGCTTCGCGTAATTTGTATGCATAAATAAGCTTTTCAAGTCGAGCCGGCAAGGCTTCTATATCTGTCACCAGTTCTTTATCCTCTGCGGTTAATTCTCCTGGATTTGGAATAATGCCGTCATAATATTTTTGGGTGAGTACCAAGGTTCTGTTTACGAAATTCCCGAGAATATCTGCTAATTCACTGTTAACCCGTGTTTGAAATTCTTTCCATGTGAATTCTGAGTCTTTACTTTCTGGTGCAATCGCCGTGAGCACATATTTCAACTCGTCAATTCGATTTGGATGTGCTTCAATGAATTCGTGTAACCAAACCGCCCAATTACGTGAAGTAGAAAATTTATCTCCTTCGAGATTCAAAAATTCGTAGGCAGGAACGTTATCAGGAAGAATAAAATCTCCATGATCTTTCAAAAGAATCGGAAAAATAATCGCATGAAAAACAATGTTGTCCTTTCCAATGAAATGAACTAATTTTCGATCACCGGCTTCGTTTTTACACCAATATTCTTTCCAATTTTTACCATTATCTATTGCCCATTGTTTGGTAGCTGAAATATATCCAATGGGTGCATCAAGCCATACATAGAGTACTTTTCCTTCGGCGTTGGGAAGAGGGACTTTTACGCCCCAATCCAAATCACGCGTCATGGCACGAGGTTTTAAGCCGCCATTAATCCAAGACATGCACTGACCAATCACTTGATTTCGCCATTCTTTCGGATTGTGTTGAACTTCCCCATCTATAGTTCCATCTTCAATCCATAATTTCAACCATTTTTCATGGAGATCCATTGGTAAATACCAATGTGAAGTTGATTTTAAAACAGGAGTTTTATTACTCAGGGTAGAAATTGGATTAATCAAATCGGTCGGGCTTAAGTCACTTCCGCATTTCTCACATTGATCACCGTAAGCACTTTCATTTGAACATTTGGGACAAGTTCCAGTAATGTAACGATCTGCTAAGAATTGTTGGAATTCCTCGTCGTAATATTGATCAGAAACTTCTTCGATGAATTTGTCATTTTCATAAAGTTTTTTGAAGAATTCTTGTGACGTTTCATGGTGGATTTGAGCTGATGTTCTGTGATAAATATCAAAAGTAATCCCAAAATCTTTAAATGCTTTACCAATGATCGCGTTGTATTTATCTACTATTTCTTGAGGAGAAATCCCTTCTTTTTTTGCACGAAGCGTAATTGCTGCTCCATGCTCGTCACTTCCGCAAATAAACAATACGTCATGTCCCTTTAATCTCAAAAATCGAACAAAAATATCAGCAGGTAAATAGACCCCAGCAACATGTCCCAGATGCAAAGGTCCATTGGCATATGGTAAAGCTGCTGTTACTGTATAACGAGTGGGCAAGTTCATCAATGGTAAATTTAAAATTAATTATTTTTCAACCTGAAAATCATCAAATCCTAACTTTCAAAAGTTCATCACGTAAATTATTAAAATCAAGATCGGCGTGTTGATCGTTTCTAAATATGAAGTTTGCTTTATTTCTATGGGGTTCAATAAAATTCTCATAACAAGGTAAAACGTGATTTTCCCATTGATAAATAATATCCGAGTGTTTGTATCCACGAGTTTCTTGATCGCGGTAAATCCTTCTGTCAAGTTGAATTTTATGATCTACATCCACAAAAATGGTAAAATCAATTGCATTATGAACTTCTTGATAGTGAAACAGAAACAAACCTTCAACAATGATTATTTCAGCAGGCTCAATGGTAATTAGGACATTTTTATCGGGAGGAGAATTGAAAAAATATTCTTTCACTTCAATCGATTCACCTCGAATAAGCCGCAATAAATCTGCTGAAAGTTTTTGCTCATTGAGTGCTGTTGGTAAATCGAAATTAACAACACCGTTTTGGTCTCTAGCTTGCTTTTCAATTGGTAAATAATAGTTGTCCATTGAAAAAACTGCCGTACTTCTTTCCTTATACGATTCAGAAAGTCTTTTTAAAAGAGTAGTTTTTCCTGAACCACTTCCTCCACAAATTCCAATAACAAAAGGATTTTTAGACATGTTTATGATTGGCAAAGTTAAAAAAATGATAACAACTAATAGCTCTCGTTATCCTTTAGGCTACATTTGTCAAATCAAAATCATCTTGAAATGCTTGTAAAATCAGTTTTTGAGTTACAAAATTTATTGCTCAGTTTTTTTCACTCCTCAAAGAGTATTGGTTTTGTGCCAACTATGGGAGCTTTGCATGAAGGACATTTGAGACTAATTAAACGTGGATCTGAAGAAAATGATTGGGTGGTTGTCAGTATTTTCGTGAATCCAACACAGTTCAATAACCCAGGGGATCTATTACTATACCCTAGAACACTAGATAGTGATCTTGAACTTTTAAAAAAGCACTTTAATAATTGCATTGTATTTTTTCCTGAAGTAGATGAAATTTATCCTGCGAATGATGATTTTAAACCTGTTGAACTTGGTCATTTGGATCAGATTCTGGAGGCAAAATTTCGTCCAGGTCATTTTCAGGGTGTTGTTCATGTGATTCACAATCTTTTCGAAATAATCCGACCAAATAAGGCGTATTTTGGACAAAAGGATTTTCAACAATTAGCCATTATTCGATTCATAACGAAACATTATGGTTTTCCTATCGATATTTTTGCTTGTGAAACTTACAGAGAATCAAGCGGTTTGGCCATGAGCAGTCGAAATATGCGATTAAGTGATTTTGAAAAAAGAGAAGCTTTGATTATTTGGAACACATTAAACTTTGTAAAAGCCAACAGAACAAGTTTGAGTCCGAGCGAGTTAAAAGAAAAAGCTATTCAATACTTTGAACATGGCACATTGAAATTGGAGTATCTTGAATTGGTTGATTCTGAAAATCTCATGCCTGTGAATGATTGGTGTTTGCCAACTATTTGCTGCATTGCTGCCTATTGTTCCGATGTGCGACTGATTGACAATTTGTTGCTTTAATCCGTTTATTTGCCTTATTTTTGTCGCTCATTTTTGTCAAATTATGTTGATTCAAGTATTAAAGTCTAAAATTCATCGTGTTCGAGTTACACAAGCTGATCTCAATTACATTGGAAGCATTACAATCGATCAAGATTTGATGGAAGCAGCAAATTTACTCGAAGGTGAGCGTGTTCAAATTGTAAATATCAACAACGGAGAGCGCTTTGAAACTTACATTATTAAAGGTGAACGAAAATCTGGAATGATTTGTTTGAATGGTCCTGCTGCTCGGCGAGTTGCCTTGAACGATGTGATTATCATTATTGGATATGGATTCATGGATTTTGAAGAGGCTAAATCATTCAAGCCAGCACTTGTATTTCCGAATGAACAAACCAACTTGTTAGACTAATGTCCGAAAGATTAGATTTTGTTAGATCGAAAATCGTTTCCGTTGAGCAAGCGGAAAGATTGGTTGCAATGTATCAGATGAAGAACGAAAAGGTTGTATTTACTAATGGTTGTTTTGACATTTTACATTTGGGGCATATTTCCTATTTAGCGGAAGCAGCAGCCGCGGGAAATCGATTAGTTGTTGGTATCAATAGTGATCTTTCGGTAAAAACTTTAGATAAAGCGCCGAATCGCCCAATTAATGATCAATTGGCCAGAATGAATGTAGTTGCGGCACTTGGTTTTGTTGATTTGGTTGTCTTATTTGACAATGAAACACCCTATGAACTAATCCAAAAACTGCAACCTGATATTCTTGTCAAAGGAGGTGATTATGATGCGAATGAAGTCAATCTTGAATCTAAAAAATACATTGTTGGTTCCGATATCGTTAAAGAAAGAGGTGGTTCAGTTGTTACCATTAAATTGGTTGAGGGTTATTCAACAACCCGAATAATCGAGAAGTCAAAAAGTTAATTAAAGCATCAACATAGCTAATCCGCTTCCAATTAAAATACTGATGAGTTTCAACAAATTGAACTTGTGGTTTTCGGAAGTTTCGAAAATAATCGTTGTTGAAATATGAAGAAACATACCCACTACAATGGCCAATATCACATGAATATCAATTCCGATGTCTTCGGGAGAGGTGTAAAATCCAAGAATCAAACCAATTGGATTCATGGCAGCGAAAAGTAAAAACACAGTCCAAACTTTCAATTTGGATAGATTTGTATTTACCAACAAGGTCATCAGCGCAATTGAAACAGGTATTTGATGAAAAATAATCCCCCAAAATAGTGATCCATGTTCGTGTGCATGATTTGAAGTAATTCCTACGAATTGATTTCCTAAAGGAATACCCTCAATGATTGAATGAACGGAAAGTGAAAGAAATAAAACCCAAGGTAATGCTTGACCTTTGTGAACGTGAACGTGACCGTGTTCAATTCCTCCTGAAAAGTATTCGAGTATCAATTGAATCAAAAATCCGAGTAAAATAAACAATCCTATCAACGTTCCTTTTTCTTGATATAAATCGGGGAGTAAATGTTGAAAAATAATTGCTAATAAAAATCCACCACTAAATGCGAGTGAAAGCTTTATAAATTGACTTTTATTGGTCGCTTGAAGATAACTCACAACTATTCCTCCTGAAATAACAGATAGAAACAATCCAATAAATACAAATGTTAAACTCATTATTTTCGTTGCGCAACGATGATTAAACGATCTGAATCAAAGGCATCAAATGGTTTTAGATCAAAGCTGCCAAAAGTATGAAGAATTCGGAAGTTATTTGCAAGTAAATTTTCAAAGTCATCTAATTTCAAAACCTGAACACGTTCTGTATAATCAAACTTTTTACCTTTATCTTCAAATCGAATGCGCTTAAATATATGCTTACCATCACAATGACGGTTAATTTGAAAAGAAAGATTTTCTATTTTTTTCTCCTCCGAATCAACAAGATTCGAAATTACTTTTTCGGCATTCATAAAATCGATAACCAATATACCATTTGGGTTTAGCATTTCGGCAATCGCATTGCAAACTCGAACATTATCGTTGGATTTATCAAAATAACCAAAGCTTGTAAACAAGTTTAATACAGCGTCAAATTTTTTCCCTTGAATCGGTTCTCTCATATCATGAACTCGAAAATTCAAGTGTTCATTCTTCATTTTGGAAGCAATAGAAATGCTGTTTTGAGACAAATCAACTCCCATTACATCGTAGCCAAATTCGTTAAGTATTTTCGCATGACGCCCTTTTCCGCAGGCTAAGTCCAAAATTTTGGAATTAGGCTCCAAGTTTAATAAAGTCAACAAGTTAGAAATAAATGATTTGGCCTCCTCCTCGTTGCGATGTTGGTAAAGCTGATGGTAATAGATAGTGTCAAACCAACTCTCAAACCAATCCATTTTTTGCATAATGCAAAGTTAAGAAATGATTTTGTCTCAGCTGAACTTACCGTTCTACAGAAATTGAGTGCAGGAATTCGAAAAATTATTTACACCACAAATTTGATTGAAAATCTAAATGGGAAAATCAGAAAATACACCAATAATAAGATGTCATTCCCGACTGATGATACAGTTATGATATCAACTTTTTGCTATCCATGAGGCTACAATAATTAAACCATGCCAATTATGGACTGGGGAATCAGCCTTAATCAATTTATGGTTATTTTTGAGGACAGATTAATTTTAGTTCAATACTTTGTTAAAGTATTTTAAATCAATGATTTATTTGTTAAATAGTCGGGATGACAGGATTCGAACCTGCGACCACACGCCCCCCAGACGTGTACGCTACCGGACTGCGCTACATCCCGTGAGCACAAAGATACATAGTTCGGAAAACTAATTGAGATATCCCTTATATTTATTCTAATGCAGAATTCGGGTTTATATTTACTCCTTGAAAATAATAATTTTTCATGAAACCCAAAAAAGACAAACTACATAAAATTACCGTTGGAAAACAACGCGAACAACAAGTGGAACAAGGTTTCTTTGATGGACGATTTGTTCAACGAGCAGAAGAATCAGAGAAAACCTATAAACGGAAGGAGAAACATCCGAAGAAGGATGGGTAAAAGTTTTTCCGATTAGGCTACCATCTAAGCCGCATATTCCATTCCTGAAACAAATGTGTCCACAAAATCAATGATTTTATCTGTGATTCGTTTTGCGACAACTTTTTTATCTTTTAATCCTGGTCGATAGGATAACACATTTAGAATGTCATCAGTTAACGGCGGTTTTTCTGTGAATAAGTAATCTCCTATGATTTTCTCCAATCCTTTGGCATCCAATTTTTCCTCTTCACTCAATTCAATTATTGCCTTGTGTTTTTGATCCTCCCAGTAAGATTCAAATTCTTCCGAAATGGATTCTGAATCTTGAATAAGTGGTAAGTTTTGTCGGATAAATTGCTCAATCAATTTTCGTTTACTTCGTAATCTTGATTCACCAGACAAAATATCAACCAACGATTTGATTTGTTTTTCTTTCTCAACTTCATCACCTTTCATTTGATTAATTCTACCAAGAAGTTGAAGAATATATGCCACATTGATTTCGTCCTTGTGAATTAACTCCAGTTCAAAGTCAATGTCGTTCAAGATACTTGTCGGAGCAACAGATTTATTCTTTTTTACTTTATCGTAGATATCCAAATACTTGCTCTTGTAATCCTCAAAATGTTGTTCTTCCCAAGATAAATCAGAAAAATTAAAATCAGTAAAACTGGAAAGAACATTCTTCACACGCATTAATTCTCGGAAGGTGCTGACAAACTGGAACTCCTCTGTTTCACTTGGTAAGCGGGTGACATCATCCACAGTAGGAGCAATTCTCTGTACTTCATTTACAATCGCATTGAATTTCAATACATAATATCCATAAGGTTGGAGGATAATCTCTTCAATCGCATCTTTGTTCGAGAATAAGGTAATTGCCTCATCAGTTCTGTTTTTCAAGTTTCTGAAACAAACGATATTTCCTTGCGATTTTCGTTCATCCAAAATACGATTGGTTCTTGAAAATGCCTGTATGAGACCGTGGTATTTTAAGTTCTTGTCAACATATAATGTATTCAACGGTTTACTGTCAAATCCCGTTAAAAACATATTTACCACCAATAAAATATCTATCTCACGATTTTTAACGCGTTTGGCTAAATCATTATAATATTGATAGAATAACTTACTGTCTTTGGTGGAATAGTTTGATCCGAATTGTTTGTTGTAATCTGCTATAAATTCTTCCAATTTATCTCGTGAATGAACATTGGTAGTGGTTTCTTCTCCAATGATATCGGTGTATTCTAAATAATAGGTTCCGACATCCTTATCATCCTCATTAGCTTGATAAGAATAAATGGTTCCAATTACTAGTTTCTTTTCGGAATGTTGTTGTTTCTTTTTGAATAATTCATAATACTTCACCAATGTATCAATGGATGAAACACAAAACATAGAGGTAAAATGTCTGTCTTGAGTTTTGGAAGGATGATGAGTCAAAATGTAATCCACGATTTTTTCCAATCGTTCTGGAGCATTCATCACTTCATCTCTGTCAATATCTTCTACATTGATATCCAAGATTTGGTCTTTTTGGCGAATGGTAGAAATATACTCAACCGAAAACTTCAATACATTTTCATCTCGGATGGCGTCTGTAATCACATATTTATGCAGACATTCATCAAATAAATCCTTGGTGGTTCGTTTCCCTTTTTCATTACTGGCCGCATTTTCAGCAAAGATGGGTGTTCCCGTAAATCCAAACATTTGGGCATTGGTAAAATATCCTTTTATTCTGGAATGGGTTTCCCCAAATTGACTTCGGTGACATTCATCAAAAATGAACACAATTTTTTCGTGTTGAATTTTGGTCATCAGTTGTGAAAAGTGTGCTTTACTGATGGCTGTATTGAGTTTTTGAATAGTGGTAACAATCAAACTGGTTTCATCGGTTAATTGCTTTACCAAACTTTGTGTATCGTTTGTAGCATCTACACTTCCTTTTGAGAAACTGTCAAATTCTCTGGTCGTTTGGTAATCTAAATCTTTTCTATCCACCACAAAAACCACTTTCAATCCTTTTTCCAACCCGGTAATGATTTGGGCTGCTTTGAATGATGTTAAGGTCTTCCCACTGCCGGTTGTATGCCAGATATAACCGTTTTTAGTGGTCGTTTTAACCCGGTCCACAATGGCTTCTACCGCATAGAATTGATACGGACGAAGGATCATCAAGAGTTGTTGGGTTTCGTTTAATACGGTGTATTTGGTTACCATTTTAGCCAAATGACACGGTTCCAAAAAATTATCTGTAAAGTCCTTTAGTTGAGTGATGAGTTGGTTGTCTTTGTTGCTCCAGTAAAAGGTCTGTTTGAAAGATCGCATTTTAATGGGGTTGTTGCAATAATACTTGGTATTGACCCCATTACTGATGACAAAAATTTGGATAAACTGAAATAATCCTGCACCTGAACCATAGGAATGTCTTTCGTAGCGGTTGGTTTGATTAAAAGCTTCTTTCAATTCAAGACCTCGTCGTTTTAGTTCAATTTGAACCAAAGGCAATCCATTGATAAGAATGGTAACATCGTATCGGTTCTTGAAGGACCCCTCCATGGTTACCTGTTGCGTAACTTGAAAAAGGTTTTGACACCAATGGGTTTTATTTATTAGTTCAATGTGGCGAACTTGTCCTTTATCGTTGGTAACAGGTATTTTTTCTCGTAGGGTTTTAGCTTTTTCAAAGATATTTCCTTTCCCTAATTGATTAAGAATTTGAAAAAACTCGTTTTGAGTGAATTTGGTTTTGTTGTGTTTTTCAAGTTGATCTTGAAAGTTTGCCATCAAATCTGCTTCGTCTTTGATCTCCACATATTGATATCCCAATCCTCGTAGTTGGGTAACCAAATTGTTTTCAAGAAGTTGCTCGGGTTGTGTGGTCATATCATTTCCATAAAGGTTCATTTTTCCAATCTAATAAATTTCCTTTTCCATCCGAAGGAATACCAAGAAATTTTATAGGAATCGTAGGGTATTTGTTAAATAAATTCTCGACTTTTTGATTTAGATTATTTCCCGGATTTGCTCTTAAAAGCATATATCTTAGAACACACAGAAAATAGAAAACCCTTTTATTGTTTTCGTATTTTTTATCAATCCAATCACCTTTTGGTTTCAAAAGTTTTTCAGGTTCTATTGCTAAATCTCTGTTCCATAATCGACTGTGATGGGCACAAATATTTCGGACATAAGTAAGTGTATGCAACCAAGAAGTGAAAACAGTTGGATGGATATCGAAGAAATCTGCGATTCGTTTTTTATCTGAATTATTTTTTAATCCCCTGTAAATGTGTGATAACTCTCCAATGGTCAATAATTCAAAACACATCCAGCTTGGTGGGTTAGATGGCTTGTGGTATTTATTGATATAATGTTTTATAAAAGTTTCTGGTGTTCTAGCGGTCTTTGCCTTAGAGATAATTGCTTGGAAATCAGCAAAAGGATTAATCAAATTTCCAATCTTATTGTAATATGGGGTTATAAAATGATTTTGATTGTCTTGCCAGTGACTATCGTTATGAAATGTAGCCATCTGATAAACGAATTGAGTTCGTATCGCAACTTCAATTCTTTCAATACAATCAAAAACTAACAGTCGCAATTCACGATCAAAGGAATAGGTTTTGATAATTTGGTCGAAACTCGTTGTTGAATCAAAATTGTCTTTTGATAACTGATAGGGCAAGAAATAAGCACTTAATCGGTAGTAACTGATTTCTCGTAAATATGAATTTGCCTTAGTTTCATCACCAATAGTTAAGTGCCTACTTTTTAATAAGGAAATTTGATCGGAAATGCTTAAAGGTATTTTATCGTAAATTTTGGTCATAGGTTATAAAAAGAGAAAACCCCCTAAGTGTGCATCGTAGAGAGGCATAGGAGGTGTATTATTTTTGGTTGTAAAACTTCTTAAAGAATAAAAAGAATGGAAGTTTAAAATGTTCCATTCAAGAAACTTAAAATCAAAGGTATTACTTTTTTCTTTTTTAAACATAAATACTTGATTTTTTAACAAAACATCTGTAGCAACAACCTTCATTACAAAAACCATTTCGTCTTAAGTTTTCAAGAAGTTGCTCAGGTTGTGTGGTCATATCATTTCCATAAAGGTTCATTTTTCCATTTTAGTTTCATTCCTAAAGCAT
The DNA here is from genome assembly GCA_044348645.1 of Crocinitomicaceae bacterium. Classification (GTDB taxonomy): domain Bacteria; phylum Bacteroidota; class Bacteroidia; order Flavobacteriales_D; family Crocinitomicaceae; genus UBA952. The sequence continues at coordinate 10,949 of JBIKSL010000014.1, forward strand.
TTGGATCCACGGATGGATATTTTAAAAAAAGTTTTTCCAATTTTAAGGAAAAAGTATTTTCAGGAGCAATGCTATTTAAGAGATAACGAATAATGCAGAGATGAATATACAATTTTTGTGAATCCTTTGGAACATCTGAAATCCATTTGTAAGGTGGTTTTGAAAGTAATTTTGGTGTGCCAGGTAAATTTCTGTTCCATAGCCTACTGTGATGGGCGCAGTAATTTCTTATCTGGGCTATAGATTGCAACCAACTTGGTAAATAGGTGTGATTCACAGCTCCAAATTCTTGAGCAATGATTTCTTTAGATTTAATAGTTTGTTTTAAATTTCCGTAAAGTTTTGATAGTGATCCGAAACTAGTTAGTTCGAGGGATTTCCATGAAGGAGGCATCCTAAAATCATCTTTGTATTTTTTCTTATGTTCTTTAATAAAAGTGTCTTTAGAACGATCTATTTCAACTCTTAAAGAAGCCAATGTATCAATTAAAGCACCTGTGTTTTCAAATATTTCAGGCTTTTGAAACCACCATGGATCGAATTCATGCGAGAGGTGATAAATCAATTTTGACCTTAAACTAATTTCTATTTTTTCTATGGCGTCAAAAATCAAAATTCGTAATTCACGATCAAAATTATATAAACTGATAACATCTTCAAATCTGCTGTTTGGTTTAAAGCGATGTTGCACTTTATCTTCTTGCATTGACCACCAATATCCGGCAAGACGATAATAACTAACATGAGCAAGATAATGTCTAGCAACTTCCTCGGAATTAATTGTCATTCCGCGTTGCTTCAACTGATTAATATGTTCATCTATCGTAAAAGTCGGTTTATTGTAGATCATATTAAATTCTTAAATGGCCTTAAATAAAAAACCTCCTAATCTCGGTTTAATGAGACAACTAGGAGGTAAAAGTATTGTGATTGAAAAGTTTATAAAAGCAAAAGACTCACCCTGGGACGCTGTTCTGATGGGTAGCGTGGTGAGTACTGTTGAGACAAATGTACAATACTTTTTTAATTTCACGGTTATAATATTTTGTATAACTATTTTTTTTAACATTTTATATTACTGTTTTTATCTCAAAATAACATTATCTTCGTTCAAGTATTCCCGTAAGCCCCTGGTAACAAGCTTGCGGGTTTTTGTTTTTTATGCCCTATTGGTATACAAATGATTATGTTTTGATTCTTCGTTTCCATCACACAAACATCTGTTGCAACAACCCCTTTTTCCAGTTCTCCATCTTTTTTATCTGACCTTGACATTTTTCTATTTTTTCATCAATGGAAGATAGAAAGGTGGCGATTTTTGTTTTTACGTTAATTTTTGAATTTTCAGGGATTAAATGTATCATTATTCCAATTATTTGGGTTGTTTTTAATATAATTTGAAATGTTGTGGTATTCCATTTCGTTTTTGATTATATGGTCGTGGTAATTGGGTTGAAAAAAATGATTGTTTCGATTGTATTTTGGAATTTCCAATTGTTGTTGATCGATATAATCATCAATTTTTGAATTTACAGACGATTTAAACCCCGCAATAAACGATGAAATGGATTTTGGCAAACGAATGGGCGGATTGCGTTTTAATTCCCGTGATTGGTGATCAATCCCCCGTGATTGGTGATCAATCCCCCGTAGAGACGCACGGCCGTGCGTCTCTACGGGGTTAACGTCATCAACGGGGTTAACGTCATCAACGGGGTTAACGTCATCAACGGGGTTAACGTCATCAACCGGGATACCATCATCAACGGTTATACCATCATCAACGGTTATACCATCATCAACGGTTATACCATCATCAACCGGGATACCATCATCAACCGGGATACCATCATCAACGGTTATACCATCATTAACGGGGATACCATTATCAACGGTTATACCATCATCAACGGGTTTAACGTCAACGGTTATACCATCATCAACGGTCGTTTCACGCCGATTTTTATTCCATATTTCAACGATGGTATGTAAATGATTGGGCATTAAAATAAATTGGTGTAAAATCAATTCATTCCGAATTTCGAATGAACGAAACCATTCCTGTTCCACAATTTTGCCAAAATCCGATAATACCATTTCGTTATTGGCAATGGTTCCCAAATTGCATTCCCTGTTTTGGGTTACGATGGTCAAAAAATAATACGCATCGGCCGAATAATCCCAATTGGGTTTGCGGTGCGATTGAATACGGTATTTATTTTTGTATCTCTCCATCACACAAACATCTGTTGCAACAACCCCTTTTTCCAGTTCTCCATTTTTTTTATCTGACCCTGACACTTTTCTATTTTTTCATCAATGGAAGATAGAAAGGTGGCGATTTTTTGCTGTTCCGCAAATGAAGGAAAATCAATAATAATATCTTTAAAATTTGAAAAACTTAAATGGACAATAGTTATTCCTTGTGCCTTATTTCCAATTTCTCTTTTTTTGAAGTTAGATAAGTAATAGGCATAAAATACAGGTTCTATTTTTCTCTTTGATTTTAGAATTGTAACATCTCCACCAACTCGGACATCACTAACCTTTAGTGCAGAGAATTTTGAAAGGTCAATACCACTTGTCGTTGTGGATCCTGGGACTAGAATATCATTTTCATCAACACAAACTCCTTCCAAGGAATTTGTAAAACTGACAATTGAAGTAATCTTCTCCTTATATGTTGTGAATAATTCCCCATACAATAGGCATTTATATTTTCCAGTGTTTGACAATTTATCTTTAGATAATCCTGAACCTTTTTTTGAATCAAATAATTGTGAAATTGCTAATTTTTCCCATTCCGCAAAGTCATTACCGTTTTCATCCTGAAACCGAAGCTCTTGGGAGAAGATCTTTTGCATTACGCCTTTCTTGTAGCGTTCCAATAAGGTGCGTTGTTTTTTTAACCCATTTATTTTTTCATCTACGGTGGTGAGAAACGAGGCAATTTTGGTTTGTTCGGGAAGGGTGGGTAAAAAGAACTCATAATTTTCTACATTAGGTTTAGTAATGTTTTGAACTTTAGTTCCTGCTCCTAGTTTACTAAAATACGGTTGATTTATATTAATCGCTAAAGATAAAAAATAACTATCAACTTCATTATTTGGTCTTATTTCGGCAACGCGTTGATTTAAAACATACTTATTATCAACAGGAATCAACGCTGTCATTCCAAGTAATCCTGGTGATTGTTCACTTAAGATCATAATGAGTGTGTTTTTCTTTAATCTCGGAACATCAAGATTTATAAATCGATTTGAATGAGCCAAATTACCATTCATATCTACTGATTTCAGAGTTATTAGTTCGTATTGCCCTTTTTCTTTAACATCTCCTTCAAAACTACCACCATTGTAATATTTTGACACATCTCTTAATTTAACTCTTTTCCATTCCGTCATAAATTCTGGAAACCTCAATTTTGGTTGTAGTTTAACTTCCTTGCTCCTTATGGGGTTTTTAATACTCTTCATCCTCTTGCATCATTTGTTTCAAATCGTTTTCATTCGGCAGATACTTTGCAATATCGTCGGGTAATTGCCTGTATGTATAAGTTGCAATTCCCATTGGTTTATTATTCAACTCAAGTGCATACTCTACGGTAATGGCACTTTTGCTTTTACATAGTAAAATTCCGATACTTGGTCTGTCCTCGTCATATTTAACTGTTTTGTCTAACAAATGTAAATACCAACTTAGCTGCTGGCTGTGTTCTGGTTTGAACTCGTTCGCTTTGAGCTCAATAGCAATCATACACTTTAATTTTCTATGGTAAAAAAGCAAATCAATAAAATATTCCTTTTCATCAAGTTCTAACTTAAATTGCCGCCCCATAAAGGCGAAATCTGAACCAAAACGACCTAATGTTTTTGTAATATTTTGCACAATGGCATTTTCCAATTGTCTTTCGGTATGAACATCTTCCAGCTCTAAAAACGATAAATCATACTCGTCTCTAAATTCGAGACGGTATTCAATCAATTGATTTTCATCAATTGTTTTTGGGAAATTATTTTGAAATTGTTGTATTTTTAAATACGCATCAACCTTAATTTCTTCCTCTAGAATACTTCTGCTCCAACCTCGTTCAACACTTTTTTGAAGGTAAAAGTTAATCTGTTCGGGCTGTTTACATTTTGAAAATATTAATCCAGTATGCCCCCATGGTATTTTGGCCACAAGCTGCGGCCAAATTGGATTTTCGGCGCACTGCTCGTAAATTTGTTTCATTCTCCGTAAATTTCTTGAAGAATAACCTTTTACACCAGGATATTCAGATTGCAAATCTATTGATAGTTTATCCACTACAGCGTCTCCCCAACCTTTAGCTACTCTTTCCGAAATAACTTTTCCAATTTCTAAATAAGCAAGAATCAATTCTTTATTAACTGCTCTTAAACTTTGAAAACGGGCTTTATTAATCCGCTCTTTAATTTCTATGAACGTTTGTGAATAATTGACAGGTAGTTTATCTTGACTCATTTTTTAACTTGTTTTTATTTGAACATTTTTTCAGAATTATCTATGAGTTTAATTGACTTCCTTCTTCCATAATCTTCATGAACCTCAATTTTGGTTGTAGTTTTTCCATATCAAAAGGGCATTTCAATATTTAACTCCTTGCAAAAAGCGGCCAAGTTCATATCGGTTTGTTTCATTTCCTCTCCCAATGTTTTTAGTTCTTTTGCCACTTCGTTGATATCAATTTGTTCTTCTTCATCGAAAGTGTCCACATACCGAGGAATGTTGAGGTTGTAATCGTTTTCAGCTACGTCGGAAAGTGCAATGGAGTATGCGTATTTTTCCTCGATGCATTGGGTCACCCCCCTCGGTCCCCCCTCAAGTGGGGAAGTATATTTTTTGTAAGTTTCAATTATTTTCTCCACATGTGCATCTGTCAATACATTTTGGTTTCCTTGTTTTTCAAAATGTTGGCTTGCATCAATGAACAGGATGTTATCATCAGCGGTTCTACATTTCTTCACCACCAAAATACAAGTTGGAATGGAGGTTCCGTAAAAGATATTGGCAGGTAACCCAATAATAGCATCAATGTAATTGAGTTCTTTTATCAGATATTCTCGAATCAATCCCTCCGCAGCTCCTCTGAATAAAACTCCGTGAGGTAACACACAAGCCAAAGTTCCGTTATCACCTAATTGATAAATCATGTGTTGAACAAAAGCAAAATCAGCTTTACTTCCAGGTGCTAATTTCCCGTATTGACTAAATCGTTCATCGGATTGAAACAAAGGGTTTTTATCTCCTTTCCATTGTGCCGAAAACGGTGGATTAGCAACAACTGCCTCAAACTTTTTATCCAAGTGTTTTGGTTCCTCCAAAGTGTCTTCCTGTTGAATATCAAATTGACGGTAATGCACTCCGTGAAGTATCATATTCATTCGTGCTAAGTTGTAAGTAGTTCGGTTCATTTCTTGTCCGTAGAACTCACTTACTTCCACTTCTCTTGCCACACGCAACAACAAAGACCCAGAACCACACGTTGGATCATAGACCGATTTTAATTTCGTTTTTCCTGAAGTAACCAATTTTGCCAAAATCTTGGAAACCTGCTGTGGGGTGTAAAATTCACCTGCTTTTTTACCTGCTCCAGATGCAAATTGGGAAATCAGATACTCATAAGCATCACCCAACACATCCGCTTCCACTTCTTCCAACCCAAAATCAATTTTATCCAAATGCAACAAAACTTTAGAAATTAGTTCGTTTCTTGCTTCGGGAGTTCTTCCCAGTTTGGTAGAGTTCAAATCCAAGTCCTCAAATAACTTATTGAAATCATCTTCACTTTCCGTCCCCATCGTGCTTTGTTCAATGCTATTCAAAATACGATTGAGATCATCCAAAATGAAATTCGCCCCTTCTTTCGTTCCGTTTCCTTTAATGGCAATAGAACTAAACAATTCTTCTGGTTTTAGAAAATACCCTAAACTTTCAAGTGATAATTCACGGATTGCATCAATATCTTCTTCGTCGGTCAATTTCATATAATTAGTAATCGACTCACCCTCCAACTGTTCATTGGCGTATTGAAGTTGTTTATCCGAAAGGTATTTGTAGAAAATAAAACCGAGTATATAATCCCGAAATTCATCGGCATCCATCTTACCTCTCAAGGTATTGGCAATGTTCCAAAGTTGTTGTTCCAGTTGTTTTTTTTGTTCTTCTGACATGTGATTTTTATGTTTTTCAAAAATAACCAATAATTTACATTATTCATTTCCCTCAATCCCTCGCATAAACCGTTCAATCGGTTTTAAATCATTCACCTGAACCTTCAGTTCATAGTTGTTTTTTCGGGTATTGTAATGAATAAATGGAGCGGTTAAGGGATATTGTTCTTTGAGAAGTAAAACTTGTTTTAAATCCAGTTCCAACTGAATGGGATAGGTTTTACCAGAATGACTAAATCCGAATACATCAGGAATCTGTTTTTCAAACTTCTTACTATTCTTAAAAGGTTTTCCAGCGAAGTCCACATAAGCGATTCGGTCAATGTGAAAGGTCTTATTCTTCTTGGATGAAATCTCATACGCCATTACGGTGGTGTAGTTGTCCGTAAATCCAAAAGGTTCAATTAGACGGTCAGATATAGTTCCTGAATTAATGGATTGGTATTTTCTTAAATAGACTTGTTCTTTGTTCCCCATTGATAAGGCAAGTCGTTCAATCACCTTACTATTTTTGGCATTCACCAAATGACTGGCAACCATTGGAATTTCAGATCCCAAATACACTTTGGTCAAAATGGAATCTTTGAGTTTATTTTCCTTTCCGTAGGTTAAAATAAGTTCCTTCAAAAACTTGGCTTCTTCATCTGTAAACCGAACACCATTGGATCGTTCATCCACAATAAAAAAACGATTGAACTCATCTCTTTGTAAGTCAAACCCACATTCTCGTATCAAATCAAAATACCGATAAACCGTTCTTTCCGTTGAATCGAGCAATTGAGCCAAGTGTGATATGGTTTTTGAAGGGCTTTGTTCCAAATAAGAAATCAGATGTAACACCCTTAAAATTTTATGTTGATTGAGCATACAAAATCAATTTTGGGTGTCAAAATAGAACAAATCACACACCTGAGCAAACGATTGACCTGAGTTGTCTGAAAAATTTTACATTTTTTTATTCATTGACTTGATTTGTCACTCGGAGAGGTGATTTTTGTCGAAAATTTAACGATATGAACGGTGCTGAATAAAATTACTATCGTTCATAACAGGGAAGCTGAAAACTGCAAAGAGTAGGCAATAATAATTAAGCAAAATAAAATGTTAGGAGCTATTCCAAATCCAAAAAAATCATTTGATGTTGACTTTGACAGTCAAAAAATAATTGAGACCATTGAGTATATTCCTCTTATTAACAAGACATATAAATTTACGTCAAAAAATGAAGTCTTAAAGACATTTCGTTTCGAGGCACTTGAGTTCCTGAGTTTAGGTGTCTATGTGGATGTTAGTGTTAGTTCACTTGCGGAAACGAAATCTAAAATAGAAATTGAGGTTTCAAGAAAAATTGGTGCTTTTGATCAATCATTCGAAGTTTCAAAAGCTAACGATCATATTTCACGAATGGCCAATTTAATTAGCGAGTGTATTATTCTAACTCCAAGTCAAATAAATGAACTTGAGTTAAAGAAAAAACCAATACCCGGTGAAAAACAAGCTCAATCAAAAACGAATATGATTTTGATTACATTATTTTTAGGCAATCTCGGTATTCACCGCCTAATGATGGGATATTCTAATTGGTGGTTAATGCTTATCACACTAGGAGGATGCGGATGGTGGGCATTAATTGATTTGATAAAAATAATTACAGGGAAAATGAAAATGGCTAATGGTGATGAATTGATATAAATAATGAGCTTTTAAATGATTAAATCGAACCATAACATTGATATTGATGATTGAAAATTTGGTGAGTAACTCAATCATTTCGATGCGCGTTTTGAAGAAATATTTTGGAGCAAATAAATTATTTCTAACTTTCGTTGGTTACTTTCTATTCGCAGCTATTTTAAAAATGACATTTAGAATAGACGTTTGTATTCCGTGCATTTGGAAATTGGTTTTTGGAATAAGATGTCCTGGATGTGGAATTACAACGGCATTCATAAACCTTATGAAACTTGACTTCTTGAATGCATTTCAAAGCAATTGGTTAATAATCATTGTAGTTCCTTTTCTTACCTATTATAGTATTCAAGACTTTTGTCAATTTAGCAGAAAACAAAAACGTTTAATCAAATCTTGAAAGAAAAGTAGGTTCTGAGTCAATAATTTTGAAACTGTGAAAAACTGCTTAAAAAGCACTTAATTCTTTGAATTTTTTTCGATATCAAGTTATAATTGCTGCAAAAAAAGACCGAAATTGGAGAAATCTGGTTTCGGTTTTTTTTGCTTAATTCGGCTTGGCAAGAATAATTATGCAAAATCTCATGTTTTTTAATAATATTTTGGTCAACTTTTGGTCAACTCAAAATAAAAACATAATATAATCAATACTTTCAGGTTATTTTAGTGACCTCGCCAGGAATCGAACCTGGATCAAAAGTTTAGGAAACTTCTATTCTATCCGTTGAACTACGAAGTCATGAGGCAAATTTAAAAATTATACTTTTTACAGTTTGGATAAAATTTCCTCAATTTCCATCCAAACTTCCTCCGCAGCTTTATCCCAACTAAACTGCTTACTACGAAAAATACTTTTTTCAGAAAGTTCCTTTCTTAATAAGTCACTTTCCAAAAGTTTCCACATACCATTAGCAATATCATGGGTGTTAAATGGATCGCAGTATATAGCTGCATCTCCTGCAACTTCGGGTAAACAGGTTGCATTTGCTGCAAGAATCGGTGTTCCGCAATTCATTGCCTCTGCGAGTGGAATACCAAAACCTTCAAAATATGGAATATAAGTTAAAGCTAATGAACTTGCCATGATTTTGGTTAATTCTGGAAAATCCAAATGCCCGGTAAAAATAATCCGATGTTGTAGTTCGTCTGAAATAGGCAATTGTTCGTCTTTCCACATGGCGCTCCCAACAATAACCAATTGAATTTCGGTATTCTTTTTAGAAACTATTTCAAATGCCTCAATCAATCGTTTCACATTCTTTCGAGGGTGCAAAGAGCCAACAAAAACAAAGAAAGGGGTTCCATCTGTATATTTATCTCGAATCTTTTGTTGCGAGTCAAAATCAATTGGTTGGTAAGCCTCATTTGATCCATTGTAAACGACCTTGATTTTTTCTGTTGGAATGGCATAGAGTTTGTGAATATCGTTCTTCGAGTACCCTGAAACCGTTATAATTTTATTCGCTTTACGAACGAATTTTGGAAAGAAAAATCTGTAGTATTTGGAAACAATCCACGGTAAATCCTTGGGATTATGCTCAAAATTCAAATCGTGAATCGTTGCAATTTGTGGCACATTGGATCCAAGACTACAAAATCCATCCGGAGACCAGAACAAATTGATTTTATGTTTTCGCAAGGCTCGTTTTAAGGAAAACTCAAACCACCAAACATATAAAAACGGATGTCGAGTAGGAGGGAAGAGTACAATCGGTTTAACATTTTTAGCGAAAACATATTTAGGATCGAACTCACGATCAAAAAAAAGATAAAATTCGTGCTCAGGATGATTCTGGCAAATGCGACGAGTAATTTCCAGGGTGTACTGACCGAAGCCCTCCAATTTATTGGAAAGTAAATTACGGGTATTAATTCCGATTCTCAAAACTAAAACTGATGAATGTAATTGAATTGCTTTTCTCTACCTATTGTGGTTTCGGGTCCGTGACCGCAATAAACAATTGTTTCATCTGGTAATTTGAACATCGTTTCGAAAATTGATTTCTTCAAGGTTTCCAAGTCTCCGCCTGGCAAGTCAACTCTACCAAAACTTCCTTGAAATAAAACGTCTCCATTGATTACGAAATTTTCATCAGGAAAATAAAACACAACATGTCCAGGAGAATGTCCAGGGGTAAATAATACTTTAATCTTGATTTCACCAAACTGAAGCAATTGATTGTGTTCAAGAAATATATCAGGATCTGGAGAGACTTCATATCCCTCAAACCCATACAAATGAGCATACGAAGCGACTGATTTCAATGTTGTAGCATCCGATGGATGTAGGTAATAATCTAATTGGAACGTTTTTTTTATGAATGAATTTCCCAAAACATGATCGATGTGTGCATGTGTATTTAGCAACGCCAAAGGGTTTAGTTCATTTGAAATAATAAAATCTGATATTTCCTGCTGTTCGTCACGATTATAACAACCTGGGTCAATAATTACACAATTATTATGATTATCCCAGACAATAAATGTGTTTTCCTGGAAGGAATTGAATTGAAAGGATTGAATTTGAATAGACATCAATTTTTAATGCGAAATTAACGCAAATTTAGTTCCATGAACTAACTAATAGAAAATGACTTAAGAAGGAAAGACGGTTGAAAATAATTTGTTTGACCGCTACTTTAATCAAAGAATCTTTAATGTGAAAAACTCTTCTTTTCGCGAATTCTTGCCGATTTACCTGTTCTTTCTCTGAAGTAGAAAATTCTTGCTCTTCTAACCGCGCCTCTTTTAATTACGGTAATATTGTCAATAAATGGAGACGTAATTGGAATGATTCGTTCAACACCAATGTTCCCAGACATTTTTCGAATAGTAAAAGTTTCAGTAGTTCCAGTTCCTCTTCGTTGAATTACAACACCTTGAAATTGCTGTATTCGTTCTTTATTCCCTTCAACGATTTTGTAAGAAACTGAAATGGTGTCTCCTGCACCAAATTGCGGCAAATCATTTTTTGCAACTAACTCTTTTTGAATTTCACTGATAACGTTCATTGTCTCAAATTTTGACCAATCAATAATTGGGGTGCAATATTACGAATATTTTTTGATTATTTAGAATAGTCAAGAAAATAATTCTCTTTGACTAACACTTTATCGCTTATCAATTTAAGTCTCATGAATATTGAGTCCAAACTAAATTCGATACTCAAGTGCAAGTCACATAGAAAAATTTAAAACAGAATGAACATGAGTATGAGTACAATTACTATTGCACCATAAATTAAAATTAATTCAATGTTGGAAGTCCTCTGTTCGGTTTTTTTGGATTCTTGACCAATTTCTCTCCCATATTTATTGTTGTTGTCATTCGCTGGTTCTTGATCATTTTTTATTTGAGCATCCAAAGGTTTCTTTCGAACAAAAGTCTCCCAACGAAAAACGTAATGCCTTCCGAGAACAACTTTATCACCCTGACTAAGTAAGGCATACCCATTCAATTCTTCACCATTGATAAAAGTGCCGTTTCTTGTGTTCAAATCCGTTATAAACACATTTCCATCACTATCACAGAATAGTTCCAAATGATTTTCGTCGACACCCTCAGACTCAATCACCATATCATTGTCGGGGCTACTTCCTATTCTTAAATGAATTTTATCCATTTCTGCAAATACATTTCGAATTTAATAATTTATTTTTCTTGTTATAATACCGAACCAAACTGAATTCAATTTTAAAGCATGATTAAACCAATTTTCTATATTAAATTTGACGTTGATTCAGTTAACCACTTTTAATTTCAGAATAAATGAAAAATAAACTTTTCATTCTTGTCTTACTTTGGTTTTTATTCTTGGGAACCTCATACTCTCAGGGGAATACAACAGATACTAGCACATACGTAATCAAAAAAAGCAATGGTTTAGAATATATTGGTAAACTTTTGAGCGATGATGGTCGAGAAGTGCTAATTTTAACTGAAGGACTGGGTAAAATTTACATCCCAAAAGCTGATATAGTGCTCATCAGAGAAATTAGTATTGAAAAAGAAATTATCAACAATGAATATAGAGATAAAGGCGTTTTCACAACTCGATATCAATTTTCAACAAATGCATTTCCTATCGAAAAAGGAGAGAACTATGCCATGGTAAATTTGTACGGGCCGGAAGTACACTTCGCTGTTTCTAAAAGGCTTTCGATTGGAGTAATGGCTACCTGGATTGCTAGTCCGCTGATACTTGCTGCAAAATATACCATTCCTACAAAGAATGATAAATTGAATTTCGGCTTTGGAACGTTACTGGGTACTTCCGGTTATTTGAATCAAGCCAAAAGTTTTGGTGGTTTACATTGGGGAATGGTAAGTTTAGGGAATCGATCACAAAATATTACTTTTTCACTTGGATTTTCTTATGTGAATTTAGGAAATGGTTCTGAAAGATATTTTGATCAACCAGGCATTTACCCTGCCCAAGAAGACGTTTCAGGCAACAAATACTTTCCTTCCCCGGCGGGAGGCATTAAAATGAATATCAGAAGTCAAATTCCCTCTGCTGCTATAATTGGAATTGCAGGAATTACTCCCGTTGGAAAAAAAGCAAGTTTTATATGTGACGCTATGTTGATATTTGGTTCTCGTGTAACCAAAGAATACTATCAAGATCATTTATTGATTTACAATAATCAAAATCAGCCTGATTATTTACAAGTTACCCAAGTAGGTTATAATTCCACTATGACGAAGTCAACCAATCTTATACTTATGCCGGGAATGCGTTTTCAAAAATCAGAAACCAGAGCATTTCAAATATCATTGGCAGGAATTATTGGTAAAAGCAATGAAAATTCTTATTCCTTTCCAATTCCAATGTGCAGTTGGTTTTTTAAATTTTGATCGCAAAAAATAATCTCCTCATTTATAAGTGTTTTTGACGCATAATCGAATGTGAGATCTGTTGAAAGCAAAAAATGTTTTAAGTTATTTTGCGATGTGGAAATAATTGTTGAATTTTGCAACGATTTCACAGAAGGTGATTGTTAAATGTTTATAAAGAAGAGGCGAGAGACAGGCTTTTAGACCCTCTGGCAACCAACTGGAAGTATCAGTGCTTTAGCTTGATATTGGAAAACCGGTGCCAATTCCTGATTTCGATTTGTCGAAAGAATATAAAATGAGAGCTATGAAAACAATAGAAAATCCTAATCAACTGTTTACAACGAATTTCGGTAGTTATCAATTTCATTGTTTTAGTGTTGTTAATAATCTGTTTTTTACATTCTGAATTATGGCGGCACTCAATTATTTTTATTCTGAAGAACCCTTTAAATTGGAGAATGGTGTTCTCCTTAACAAGTTAAGAATTGCTTATCACACTTATGGAAATCTCAATTCAGAAAAAAATAATGTTATATGGATTTGCCATGCATTAACTGCAAACAGCGATGTTTTTGATTGGTGGAAAGGAATTGCTGGAGAGGATGCCTATTTCAATCCGAATGAACATTTCATAGTTTGTGCAAATATCATTGGTTCTTGTTACGGAACTACTGGGCCTTTGTCAGATGACGACTACGGTCAAAAATGGTTTGATGATTTCCCCCAAATTACTACCCGCGATATAGCAAATGCGCACGATTTACTTCGAAATCATTTAGGAATTCAAAAAATTAATGTTTTAATCGGTTCGTCTCTTGGAGGCCAGCAAGCTATGGAGTGGGCAATAATTAATCCTTCTCTTTTTGAAAACTTAATTTTGATTGCAACGAATGCGTTTCACTCACCCTATGGAATCGCTTTTAATGAAAGTCAGCGTCTTGCGATTCAAGCAGATTCTACCTATCATCACCGATCGGAAAATGGAGGACAAAAAGGACTTATAGCCGCCCGAAGTATCGCCTTGATAAGTTATCGTTCTTATGATGGTTATTTAAAAACCCAATCGGAATTAAACCAGGAAAAAACGGATGATTATTTGGCTAGTCGATACCAGCGCTATCAAGGGTGGAAATTAGCAAATCGATTTAATGCATATTCTTATGTGGCGCTCTCCAAGACAATGGATGCGCATAACGTTGGTAGAGGAAGAGAATCCGTAGAAAAAGCGCTTTCGTTGATTCAAGCAAGAACGTTAGTTATTGGTATTTCTTCTGATGGTCTTTTTCCTCCAAGAGAACAAGAATATCTGGCCAAATACATTCCGAAATCATCCTACAAACTGATTGATTCTATTTTCGGTCATGATGGTTTTTTAGTTGAAAACGCCAAGCTAATTGAGATTTTCAAAAGTTTTTTAAGTTAAAATTGAAAAATGAAAGTGTTTCTAAATAATAAATTTAAGTTCTTTGGCTCGCATTCATTTGTGAATTACGGTTCTTACCCAAAATATCTAAATATCAACTAAATGAAAAAACAATTAAACATAGGTCTATTCGGTTTCGGATGTGTTGGAGGTGGCCTTTATGAAGTTTTAAACAGATCCAATTTGCTGAATGCAAGTATCAAAACTATTGTGGTAAAAGACAAAAATAAAAAGCGTCAATTGCCAAATGAGATGTTTTCGTATGATCGAAATGAAATCATCGAAGACCCGGAAATCAATACGGTAGTTGAATTAATTAATGATAGCGAAGCTGCTTATGAAATAGTTACTTCTTCTCTGAAAAAAGGCAAAAACGTTGTGTCTGCCAATAAAAAACTAATCGCTGAGCATTACAACGAATTAATCACGTTGGCAAAAGCAAATAATGTCTCTTTTCTTTATGAAGCTGCTGTTGCCGGATCGATTCCAATTATCCGAAATTTAGAGGAATATTACAACAATGATTCGCTTTCATCCGTTCAAGGAATCGTAAATGGAACTACGAATTTCATTTTAACTAAAGCAAACGACGGAATTGGGTATGAAGAAGCCTTAAAAATTGCTCAGGATCAGGGTTTTGCGGAAGCAGACCCAACTTTGGATGTTGATGGATTTGATGCAAAGTATAAATTAGTAATACTTATTAAACACGCATTTGGTTTGATTGTAAACGAGGAAAACATTCTCAATTACGGTATTCGGCATATAAAAAATGAAGATGTTCAATTTGCGAAAGAAAAGAGTTATAGAATCAAGCTTTTGGCAAGAGCTCAAAAATTTGGTGACAAAATTATTGGTTTTGTAGCACCTCATTTCGTAAAAAATGATCATCCGGCATTTGAAGTAAACAATGAATTTAATGCCGTAATTGTCGAAGCAGCTTTTTCAGATCGCCAGTTATTTATGGGGAAAGGTGCGGGAAGTTTTCCAACAGCCAGTGCAGTATTGTCTGATATTTCCGCTCTTTTGTATGACTACAATTACGAATACCGAAAAACTGAAATTGTTAATGGCTCGTTTTCTAGTGACTTTAATCTTCGGGTGTATGTTGGGTCTTCAAATGAGAGATTATTGAACGAATTGAATTTTCAGCAAATTGAAACTTATTATAAAAGTAAAAACTATGCCTATCAAATTGGCTGGATGAACTTTCATGAAATTCAATCGTTAAATTTAAATCAAAATCCCAATTTATCGCTGATTGTTTTTCCAGAAGAAATTTCCTAAGTTTGGTTTGATGTAACCATTTTGAAATCGATATTTAAATAAAACCCATAATCCAAAACAAATGAACGAGCCATTTTTACCTTGGTACATCGCAGGTCCTCTAATCGGACTCATGGTTCCAACTCTTCTTATTATTCGAGAAAAACAATTTGGTTTATCCTCAAGTTATCGGACGTTGTTATCGCGAATTTTCAAGAAAATCCATTATTTCAACTACGATTACAGGCAGGACAACTTTCAGATTCAGCTTGTTGTAGGTATTTTTTTAGCCGGACTAACCGCTCATTTTCTTTTACCCCAAGGCTCTCCTGAAACCTTGAGTAGCTACGGAAAGATTGCCACTCAAATCTATTCAATTGAAAACGGGTGGTTTTTTCTGTTTTCTGGAATCTTGGTAGGTTTTGGTGCGCGATACGCAAATGGTTGCACTGCTGGACATTGCATCATGGGAATGTCTCAATTTTCAGTTGTTTCGCTTGTTTCAACAATTTGCTTCTTCATTGGCGGCTTAATATCTAGTCATTACCTTATTCCCATTTTTTTTGAATGAATTCAAATTACGCAAGCACCGATGAATTAATTTATAATGATTTTGACACTAAAAAATAAAAACGCATGAGAACACTATTGATAATAACGATTGGATTTCTATTCGGATGGATCCTGATCGGCACAGAAGCATATTCGTGGTATCGAATTCAAGAAATGTTTCATTTCGAATCCTTTCACATGTATGGCGTTTTAGGTTCGGCCATTGCAACAGGAGCTCTTGCGTTATTTTTAATAAAAAAATTCAATTTGAAATCGATGAATGGAAATCCAATTGTAGTAAAACCTAAGCCTATTCAATTAAAAGCAAATGTAATTGGAGGCATAACTTTTGGTGTTGGATGGGGTTTGAGTGGCGCTTGCTCTGCTCCTGTTTTTATTTTGGCTGGAAAGGAATGGGCAATCGGAGGATTTTTGTTGTTAGGAGTATTAATTGGAGTATTATTATTTGGCATTTTTGAGAACAAATTACCGAAATAAAACAAACGCAATAAACGATGAAAATAGAATTAAATCGAATTGAGGAACCTTATGTTTTTCAACTAAAAAATGAAACAGGTGCATTATGCACATTTGATGCAAATGCCACTTTAGGGGGGAAAAACAAAGGCTTAACTCCGATGCAACTATTGGCGGGGTCATTGGCGGGATGCATGTCAATTGATATAGTTTTGATTTTACAAAAACAGAAAATTAATCCTAAAATCTATCAAATTGAAATCGATGCAAAACGAAAAGAAGGAACCCCTTCTCCATTCGAAGCTATTCATCTAATTTTTCATGTTGATGATTCTGTTCCTCTGGACAAGTTGGAGCGTGCAATTGTACTTTCTAAGGAAAAATATTGTTCTGTTTCTCTTTCGCTGAACCCCAACATTAAAATCTCGCACGAAATAAAAATTGTTTAATGAGAAAAGAAACCATTGCCATCCGCGGTCAAATTGAACGTTCGCAATATAACGAGCACGCAGTTCCGCTATATTTGACCAGTAGTTACATATTTGAGGATTCCGAGGATATGCGTTCTCAATTTGCTGAAGAGAAGCCCGGTGAGATATACTCGCGATATGCAAATCCCAACGTTCAAGAGTTACTGAATAAAGTTGTGATTTTAGAGGGAGGCGAAGCGGCATGGGCAACGGCATCGGGAATGGCCGCTGTTTTTACAACTTTTGCTACATTTCTTTCAGCGGGAGATGAAATTGTTTCGAGTAGGTCCGTTTTTGGTTCCACTCACCGCTTGCTTGTTGATGTTTTTCCAAAATGGAATATCAAAAATACGTATGTTGATTTCAATGACTATTCAGCTTATGAAGAAGCTATTACCGATAAAACTAAATTAGTTTACATTGAAACTCCGAGCAATCCAGCTCTTGATTTAATAGATATTGAACGTTTGGCCGCAATTTGTAAATCTAAAGGAACACTATTGATTGTTGATAATTGCTTTGCGACTCCAATTTTACAGCAACCAATGAAATGGGGCGCAGACATTGTCATTCACTCGACCACCAAATTTATGGATGGTCAAGGTAGAACTTTAGGTGGACTAATTGTTGCATCAACTGAACTCATTGAAAAGGTAAAAGCGTTTGCTCGGCATTCGGGTCCGGCAATGAGTCCGTTTAATGCTTGGGTCATTTCCAAATCAATTGAAACGTTGGATGTGCGCATGGAACGACATTGTAAGAACGCACTTCAAATCGCTCAAAGACTATCAAACCTATCGGGAATTTCGTGGGTAAAATACCCATTTTTATCGTCTCATCCCGATTATGAAATTGCAAAAAAACAAATGTCTGCCGGTGGCGGTTTGGTTTCTTTTGAAATTGCAGGCGGGCTCGAATCCGGAAGACAATTCTTGGATAAGTTAAAGTTGTTTTCGCTGACAGCAAACCTAGGAGATACGCGAAGTATTGCAACCCATCCTGCATCCACAACTCACTCTAAGTTAAGCCCCGAGCAGCGACAAGAAGTTGGTATCAGCGATGGTTTAATTCGTCTGTCTATTGGACTGGAAAATGTTGAAGATATTTGGGAAGATATTTTTCAAGCACTGAATTAATAAAATCAGCCAGCATGAATATTTTCCGTAGTCAGTTCTTTGTGTTTGTGTTTAAAAAGCAAAGCAAACAAAATGGCAATACTTAAAGAATACACCGCAAATGTCAACCAAATGTTATACCAGTCGTTTGTTCCATTTGGCAGTGTAAAATATTTTTTGATCAATAATCCACTCATATAACTTCCGAAAACCGCTCCAAATCCGTTGGTCATCATCATGAAAAGACCTTGTGCACTAGAGCGTATTTTGGAATCAGTCGTGGTTTCAACGAAAAGAGAACCAGAAATATTGAAAAAATCGAATGCCATTCCATAGACTATACAAGAAACGATAATCATCCAAAGTCCTTCGGCAGGATTACCAAAGGCTAACAACCCAAATCGTAAAACCCAAGCGAACATACTGATTAGCATAACTTTTTTTATACCAAACTTTCTAAGAAAAAATGGAATAGCCAAAATGAAAATGGTTTCTGAAATTTGAGAAATCGACATAATAATTGTTGAATGTTCTACAACCCATAAATCAGCATATTTAGGAACGTTTTTGAATTCTGAAATATACAAATCTCCGTACATGTTTGTGAGTTGTAAAGAAGCTCCCAAAAGCATGGAGAACAAAAAAAACAGAGCCATTTTATATTGCCCAAATAAACGAAATGCATCAAATCCAAAACTACTTATCAAGGTTTTTCTTTCGGTAGATTTAGGATTAGTTGGACATTTTGGAAGCGCAGTTAATGCGAATACAGCTAAGAAGATTTCCGAAATCCCACCGATATAAAACTGCCCAAACGAAGCTTTATTTCCTGTTAAATTGGTTACCCACATCGCCACGATAAAACCAATTGTTCCCCAAACTCGAATTGGAGGAAAGTCTTTTACAACATTGAAATTATTTGATTTGAGAACATTATAGCCAATAGAATTTGACAAAGCAATTGTCGGCATATAAAAAATCATGGAAAGGAAAATACACCAATAAAACGAGTTTGGATCCTTGACTTGAGGTAAAAAAAGTAACGTCAGGCCACCAAGAAAATGAAGTAATCCGTAAAGTTTTTCAGCATTTATCCAGCGATCAGCGACGATTCCCATCAAAGTTGGCATTAAAAGCGATGATAGACCCAACGTACTAAAAATAGCGCCAAACTGAACTGGGTCCCATTTTTTAGTTTCAAACCAATAATTGGCAATCGTAATTAACCAAGAGCCCCAAACAAAGAATTGCAGGAAACTCATTAAGGTAAGTTTGTACTTTAAATTGGTGTTATATGAATTACTTTCCCCTTCGATTAAGTTCATCTCTTATTTTTGAGGCAAGCTCATAAGCTTCATTTTCAATGGCTTCTTGAAGTCGATGATTAAGTTCCTCTTTACTCGCATTTCGCAACTCACTTTCCATGGTTGAATCAACTTCTTCTTCTTCATCGAATAATTCTTCCTCTCCATTATCTTGGCCCTCATTACTGTCAACCTCTTCAAGAACTTCGTCATAGGAATAAATGGGTGCATTAAATCTCACACCAACAGCAATGGCATCAGATGTTCTAGAATCGATTTCGGTGAGCATCCCGTCTTTCTCGCAAATTATCTTCGAATAAAAAACACCCTCTAAAAACTTGTAAATCACAATTTCTTTAACGTTTACACCAAACGATTTACAAAATGTTTTGATTAAATCATGCGTCAACGGTCGATTTGGAACCATTTTTTCCAACTCAACAGCTATCGATTGCGCTTCAAAACCTCCAATTAGAATTGGTAATTTTCTTCTACCGCCAACTTCGAGCAAGGTAAGAACATACGAACCAGATTGTGTCTGGCTGTATTGAATTCCTGTTATATCGAGCTTAATTTTTTGCATTGAAATTGGAGAAACTTCTTAATTCTGATTGGCCTTGAATTTATTGATAGCAGCAGTTAATTTAGGAACTACATCAAACGCATCGCCAACGATTCCGTAATCAGCAGCTTTGAAGAAAGGAGCTTCAGGATCTGTATTTACAACTACAATTACTTTAGAACCGTTCACACCAGCTAAATGCTGAATCGCGCCTGAAATTCCAACTGCCACATATAAATTCGGTCGAATAGCCACACCGGTTTGACCAACGTGTTCGTGATGAGGTCTCCAACCGATATCTGCAACCGGTCTTGAACAAGCTGTTGCCGCACCCAATGATTTTGCCAAATCTTCAATCATTCCCCAATTTTCAGGTCCTTTCAAACCTCTTCCGGCAGAAACAACCAACTCTGCTTCTGGTAATGGAATTTCACCTTCCGGTTTTTTTGTTGAAATTACTTTAATAGCAGAATTACCCGCACTACCTGAAGTTTCCTCAATCGAACAAGCATTTCCATTTTTTTCAGGTTGAATACTATTGGGAAGTAATGAAATAATTTTTGTTGATGAATTTACTTTTACCAGTCCTATTGCTTTTCCTGAAAACACATTCACTTTGATGCTTTCATCTGCTTCTGGCAAGGCTACAGCACCAGAAACAAGTCCTGCGTTTATGCGAACTGATAATCTTGGTGCAACAGCTTTTCCAATCAAATCATGTGAAAAAATGATTGTTGATGCGCTATTTTCTTGAGCAACCGAAGCAATTAATCGAGTCAATTGTTGAGCATCTTCACCATCAATAGAGCGATCTACAATTACTTTAGAAGCTCCGTATTCACCCAAAGAGACCAAAGCATCAGATGAAGCATTCCCATTGGTAATTACTACAACTTGATCACCTAATTTTTTACCATAAGTTACGGTTTCAAAAGCTGCCTTTGAAAGTCCGTTTACTGAATTTACATATACTAATACCATGACTTAATTCTTTAAATAACTTTTGCTTCGTTGTGAAGTAAATTTACCAATTCATCCATATTGTCAGGACTTATCATTTTAACCGCAGATTTAGCATTTGGCATCAAGTAAGAGGTGAATGTTGTCAATTCATCTACGGCAACTGGAGCAACTACTTGAAGCGGTTTCGTTCTCGCCGCCATTATTCCACGCATGTTTGGAATACGTTGTTCTGCCATTCCTTTAGCACAGGAAACAACAGCGGGAGTGGAAACTTCAACCACTTGCACACCACCAACAATTTCTCGTTCAAGAGTTAGGGTTGAACCATTCACATCCAATTTAGTTGCCAATGAAACAAATGGTAAATCCAAAGATTCTGCAATCATACCACCAACCTGAGAGCCATTGTAATTAATCGTTTCTTTTCCCGTCAAAATCAAATCAAATCCATTGGTTTTTGCATAATTTGCAATTTGAATTGCCGTGAAATAAGCGTCTTTTGGGTCAGCATCAATTCTTACAGCTTCATCCGCACCGATAGCCAATGCTTTGCGAATAACGGATTCATCAGCAGCCGCTCCAACGGTAACAATTGTAACTTGTCCACCTCCGGCTTCTTTAATTTCAAGAGCACGTACCAAAGCATACCATTCATCGTATGGATTTACGATATATTGCACGCCGTTTTCATCGAACTTCGTGTTGCCATCTGTAAAAGCGATCTTGGAAGTTGTATCCGGAGACTTGCTGATGCAAACCAAAATTTTCATAGCTTGATTGTTTTATAAAGTGTACAAATTTAAAGAAATATCTCTAAGCTTGCTTGGAATTTTTACTGAACTTTTTATATGTTTTGGAACCATTTAATTACAAACAAATAACTCAAAATCTGAAGTTGATTAAAATTGCGTAAAGTAAAGAAGAGCTAAAGGTTATGAGAGCTACCTTTTTCAGTTCGGGATCCAATTCTTTAGGATTTTCATTCAAAAATACTCGTTTAAGATGAGGAAATAAAAGTAAACTTGGAAGCAATGAAATTGGTAAAATGAAGTTAAAGGTGTAAACGGAAAAAGTAGTAATCACAAAAAGCCAAGCTGAAAATCCGCCAAGAATTAAAAAAGCGTGGTAATACTTCGCTCGCTGAAAGCCTAACTTCACAACGGTCGTGTTTTTTGCAGATATTTTGTCGTTTACATGATCTCTCAAATTGTTAAGATTCAAAACGGCGGTGCTCCATAATCCCAAAGAAACTGCAGGAAAAAACACTAGCCACTCAAATCCGTTTCCGTAGAGTGAGAAAATGCCTAAGACGCTTACTAAACCAAAAAAAATAAAAACCATCAAATCACCCAATCCACGATATCCATAGGCACTTTTTCCAACCGTATAAGTAATTGCTGCGAGAATACAAATGATCGCCAAAACGGCATAAAATAGGATTAATTCTGGAGTCAGATTTTGTGAACTGAAATAAATGAGAAAGGTGGCTGAAAATAACGAAAACGCAGAAAAGACGTAAATTGCCATTTTCATTTCACTCTGTGAAATCAAACCAGACTGAACTGTTCGCGTTGGCCCAACTCGATTTTTGTTATCTGTCCCTTTCTGGCTATCTCCAAGGTCATTCGCTAAATTGGATAAAATTTGAAAACAAGTCGTTGTTAACAAAGCAAAACCAAAAACTTCCCAAAAATGAATATTGGATTCTGCCTCCTTGTTGGAGATAAGTAATTTTGCCATTCCCGATCCAACGATGATTCCAGAAACCGACAAAGGCAAGGTTCTGAGTCTGATTGCCTGAAGCCAAGCTTGTCGTTTTGTCATTGAATCAATTTTATCTTATTTCCTATTTCTTACTCTTATAAACAGGCACAGTCGAACAAGGTTCACCATACATGATGGAAGAAACAACAGGTTGAATGTGATTTAATAGCGAAACCATAGCAAATTCAGGAACTGAAATGTCACTGCAACCTTTAACAATTATCTTAGCATTTTTCAATTCCTCCAAATTTATCCTTCCAATATTTCTTTGAATTAGACTTTTTTCGACATCCAGTTTTGATCCAACAACCACCATAGAGGCGATACCATTGAGAGAAGAGGCCACCAGCATGTATGCCCAAGTTGGAATAATTGCATCAGCGGAACAAAAAATAAAAATGGCTTTTCTGATATATTGTTCCCAATTTTCAGTTTTTATCCAATTTCTAAAATCTTTTTCCTTCAACACCAAGCCTTGCCAAAGCTGATTTGAAAGGTCTATTCCGGTAATTTCCTCCGTTGGCTTGAAACCAGCAAGATCAAGCTGAATCAATCCGCTTTCTTTTACCTTGTTTTTGATTTCTTGCATACTCCAAAATTAAATAAGATTTGCGAGATTAAAATGGATTAGACATTAATAAGATTGTTTGAATTATCGTTAGTGAGACTTTTCAATATCACAAATTTTATGATTGTAAGACATTAAATCATTTCCGAAAATAAGCATTGAAAAAAGAGAAAAAAATGGTGAAAAAAGTATGAAATTTTAAACCATCAATTAAAGTCAAACTTGTTAAAAGAATTGAAACAATACTTTTCTAAGCTTAATTCATTTTAAAGTATTCTGTTCAGGATCTTTTCGGAATTGCTTAGAACAAAAATATTATAAGAAATCTAACTAAATTAAAGAATCAACATCGCGTCACCGTATGAATAAAAACGATATTTTTCTTTAATTGCCTCGGAGTATGCTTTCATCATTAAATCATGCCCCATGAATGCTGAAATCATCATTAACAGTGTTGAAAGCGGTGTGTGAAAATTAGTAATAAGGCTATCGGCTATACTGAAATCGTATGGAGGAAAGATAAACTTATTCGTCCAACCCTCATATTCTTTCAAGAATCCTTCGGTTGAAACGGATGATTCTATGGCACGCATACATGTAGTTCCGACAGCACAAACACGATGTTTTTTCGATTTAGCCTCATTGACGATTTCAGTTGTTTTTCGAGGAATAATTACTTGCTCGGAATCCATTTTATGCTTGGTTAAATCTTCGACCTCCACAGTTCTGAAGGATCCAAGTCCAACATGCAAGGTTAGTTCCGCAAAATTAATTCCCTTTAATTCTAATCGTTTCAATAGTTCTCGTGAAAAGTGAAGCCCTGCTGTTGGTGCCGCCACAGCTCCTTCAACTTTTGCAAAAATAGTTTGGTATCGTTCTTCATCTTCGGGTTCAACCTCTCGATTTATGTATTTAGGAAGAGGAGTTTCACCTAGTTCGGTAATTTTTTTCTTGAAATCCTCATAAGGTCCATCAAACAAAAAACGGAGTGTTCTACCTCTAGAGGTGGTATTATCAATTACCTCAGCGACCAAAGAGTCATCTTCTCCAAAGTACAACTTGTTTCCAATTCTTATTTTTCGAGCCGGATCAACAAGCACATCCCACAATAAACTTTCACGGTTTAATTCTCGAAGAAGAAAAACCTCGATTTTCGCTCCAGTTTTTTCTTTATTGCCATACATTCTTGCAGGAAAAACGCGCGTATTGTTCATTATCATCACATCTCCCTCTTCGAAATAGTTAATCACATCTTTAAATAATTTGTGCTCAATTTTCCCGGTATCGCGATGAATAACCATCAAACGTGCCTCGTCTCTATTCTCACTTGGATATTTAGCAATTAATTCTTCTGGTAAATCGAAGCTAAACTCCGATAATTTCATTTTACTCATTTGAAAGATTTTAACCTTTTTTTACAAAGGGGTGCAAAGATACAAAATCAAAATAGCGTTTGTCAAGTATTTTAGCAGGTTTCTTTCGTAATAGTTGATATTGAACATCTTCGTAAGCCAAATTTCAAATTCTTGATTTCGGATAGAGCCAAAAATTTCGAGAATGTTAAAATTTTAAATGCTTAACGGAAATTCCAGTATTTTGCAATTCCTTTAGGGAATCAATCCCAATTTGGAGATGATCAGAAACAAATTCATTAGTTACTTTTTGGTCACTTGCCTCAGTTTTGACACCGTCTGGAATCATCGGTTGATCGCTTACAAGGAGTAGGGCACCAACAGGAATTTCATTGTAAAATCCCACACTAAAAATAGTTGCCGTTTCCATATCAATGGCCATGGCTCGAATTTTCCTTAAATAATCTTTGAATTGCTCGTCATGTTCCCAAACTCGACGATTGGTTGAATAGACTGTCCCCGTCCAATAATCTCGACCACGCAATCGAATTGTGTATGAAATTGCCTTTTGTAAGTTAAATGACGGCAGAGCTGGTACTTCAGGAGGAAAGTAATCATTGGAAGTTCCTTCGCCTCGAATGGCCGCGATTGGTAATATAAAATCTCCGATTTGATTTTTCTTTTTCAATCCTCCACACTTTCCTAAAAATAAAGCAGCTTTTGGTTCAATTGCGGTTAATAAATCCATAATTGTTGCTGCCATGGGACTTCCCATACTGAAATTAATGATGGTAATTCCATCACTCGTTGCGGTCTGCATAGGGCGATTCAATCCTTCCACTTGAACGTTGTTCCGTTCAGCAAACTCATTTACATAACCTAAGAAATTGGTTAGTAAGATGTATTTTCCAAATTCATCTAATTTCTTACCAGTATAGCGTGGAAGCCAATTTTGAACAATTTCCTCTTTCGTTTTCATTTTTGATTTAAATGGTTTTTATTTAAGAAGTAAGTATAAATTCAATTAGTAGGCTCTCAAATTTTCAGTCGAATGAACAAATTGAAATGGCAGTTTCGGTCAATCAAATTTTTCACTTGTCTCACAAAAAATGATTTAGTGCCTAATTTACTAAAATGCAGCAAATTAATTTGAATTTAAAATGAAAATATTTTAAGAAAAACATTGCAAACCTTTGATAATTTTAATTCAATTCAAAATCAGCTATCAAAAAGAAACTTCCGGTCACCAAAAGCATATCCTTTTCGCCCATTTTTAATTTGATTTCTGCAATCGCTTCGTTGACATTTTTATAAATCACTCGAATTCGTTTATTCTTACGTTTAATTTGCTCCAGTTGCTTTAAATTCAAACTACGCTCGTTTTTAAACTTACATAAATGAATAATTGCATCAACGGGAAATTGTGAAATGATCTCTTCTACATTTTTATCCGCTGAGGCACCATAAAGTATAAATAGGTTTCCAGTTCTTGAATACTGAAATGATTCCAACGTAGCTTTTATTCCATCTGAATTATGAGAAACATCCAAAATGACTCGAGGGTTTTGAGAAATCTCCGTTAAGCGCCCGAAAAAACCAGTATTTAAATGAAGATTTTCAAGACTTTTTTCCAACAAACTTTGTTCGATTGTAAACCCACAAACGTCAAGCGCTATTAACGCGGTTCTGAGATTTTTTAATTGATAAAGTGGTAAATCGAAATTTTTTGGAAGAGGCTCTTCTTCCGTAAAAATGATTTTAGCGTTCTGAGCCTTTGCCGTATTGAGAAAAACTGGTTTCGTTTGAGAATTCGTTTCGCCGATAACAACTGGCGTATTTCTTTTTATAATTCCGGCTTTTTCAGTTGCGATTTCAGCGTATGTATTTCCCAAAAACTGAGTATGGTCGAAACCGATGTTTGTGATAACGCTAACAAGTGGATTTACAATGTTAGTCGCGTCCAATCTTCCTCCCATACCGGTTTCCAATACGCAAATCGAGCAGTTTTCAGCGTGAAAATAGCAGACCGCCATTGCGAAGGTAATCTCGAAAAAACTTGGTTTTAGGTCTAAATTTAGTTTTTGAATTCGAGCACAAAAATCAACAACAAATTCCTCTGAAATTTTTTCTCCGTTTACCCGAATTCGCTCTCGAAAATCAAAAATATGCGGAGAAGTAAATAACCCGACTTTTTCACTTTTTTCAGTCAAGTAGGAAGCCATATACGAACTTGTGGAACCCTTGCCATTTGTTCCGGCAACGTGAATTATTTTTAATTCTTGGTGTGGATTTCCTAATTCAGTTAGCAATAATTCAACACGTTCAAGTCCAGGTTTGTAGGCACTTGCACCAATATTTTGAAAAGAAGGAAATTGTTTGAAAAGCCAATCGATAGCAGCTTGATAGCTATTGAGCATCGATATTTAACGTAATGTAGGTGATTGCCAAGGCTGTATTCGGGTCTTTCTTGTATTTCACTTGCTTTATAACCTGACGAATAACGTCATTGATAATTGAAGGGTCCGAACAAGTCGATTTAGATTTAATACACTTTGCGTTCACAACTTCTCCATTTCCATTAATTGTAAGCTGTAAATAGACCTTACTATCAAACTCAGTTTTGTATTGTGGCAAAACAGGGTCATTCAATCGAACTCTCGTTCCACCACCTCCACCAGTTCCTGGGCCGTCGCCATCTCCACCATTCCCAATTCCGCCGAATTTACCTTTTCCCGCACCTTCTTTTCCACCGGTTCCTCCGCTCGCAAAGGGATTATCAGATTGTGTTGAAGTTGAACTGGTATTGTTACTATTGTCTGAATTTTGATTTTGAGATTTCCCGGAATTTACCTTGAAGTCTGAATCGCTTGAGGTCAAATATTCTCGTGTTTGCTCTTTGGGTTCATCGATTGGAGCATTGCTTGGTGTCCCACCACCACCACCGCCGTCTTCGGAGGTTAATTCAACGTTATCAATCATAAATTCCTCTACAACTTCATCCGAATTCAGTGGAGGTAGATCAACTGGAATCGCAGGTTTGATGTGGAATGTTACGAAATAAGTTAAAATCAAAAAGAGAATAATTGAAGAGGAAGCAATAATCACTGCCTTCTTGCGTTCTCCTTTGTCTTCAAAATCATCTAAATTTAAAACGTGCATCGCGTCTAATTTTATTTAAAACGAAGTATCCTTTTTTCGTTACTTACTGGCTGGTGCAGTTGAGATCAACATCTTCAAATCGTGAACCATACCAATCTTTAGTAAATCCACCATTAACTGAACTTTCGATTCGCCTGGTATTCGAAGAATAACTGTGTTATCGTTCAATTTTGTTGTTGATTCCAGTAAAACTTGTTCTAAATCGTTAAATGCGACTTCTGTTTTGTCCACATAGTACTTTCCATTTTCATCCAAAGTAACTGTGACGTGAGGTTTATTGGTCTTTTCATTCGCGTCTGATTTTGGCAGCGGAACTTTAATCACATTTGGATTTGCTAGCGTCGAAATGATCAAAAAGAACAACAATAAGAAAAACATGATGTCGCTCAACGCGGAAGTAGCAACCTCTGCGTGGAACCTTCTATTACGCTTTATCGCCATTGCTCGGTCTATGAATTAGGTTAACGAATTCTAAGTTTATTTTCTGAATTGCAAGTGCAAAATTGTCAATCATTCCATTTAACAAGTGATAACCTGTGAATGCGATGATGCC
The DNA here is from genome assembly GCA_044348645.1 of Crocinitomicaceae bacterium. Taxonomy (GTDB): domain Bacteria; phylum Bacteroidota; class Bacteroidia; order Flavobacteriales_D; family Crocinitomicaceae; genus UBA952. Next base: position 39,199 of record JBIKSL010000014.1, read on the forward strand.
CACAATCAGACCTGATCCACTACTAATCATTTTTTCATACAAACCACCTGAGATATTTCCAATGGATACATTTTCAGTGATGGAAATCATGTAGAAAATTTTGATTACCCCAGAGATTGTTCCGATAAATCCGAGTGTAGGAGCAATACCGGCAATTAATCCTAAGTGACCAATGTTTTTCTCCATTTTGCCAATTTCAATGTTGGCAACTTTTTCCATGTTGGATTCGATTTGAGCAATTGGACGACCAACGGTTAAAACTCCCTCTCTAAGGACATTTGCATAAGCAGTTTGATCGCTTGAAATGGAATTCAAAGCACCTTGAATGTTTCCATTTGAAAGATCGCCTTTGATCTGATTCAGCATGTTTTTATTCAATTGTGTCATTCTTCTTATGAAAAGAACACGCTCGACAATTACAACAATTGTATAAAACAACAAAATCCCAATAGGAATTAAGAAGAATCCACCTTTCATTAAGAATTCAAAAGCGGATATTTCTTCTGTGATTTTTACTTGTTCAGCTACTGTACTTGTCGAATCTGAAGCAGCACCAACGCTTACTTGAGCGAACGAAATAGAAGCAACCAATATAATGATCGCTGAAAAAATAAACTTAGGATTTAACTTGTTTTTCATTGTTTGATAAATTTTTGTTCGATAAAATTATAGGATAATGAATGAGCTATTTCAGGTCGAATCGTTAGATATTCACATTGGATTGTTATATCCTAGTTTGATTGCTTTTTTGCAGCGAAAATCAAAGCTAAAATCCCAAGAATTCCTGCGGTAAGCGACGAAATTAAAATCATTAGCTTTGAATTGTCGATGGTATTAGAATCGTTAAAAGCCAATAAGGTTACAAAAATTGACATAGTAAATCCAATCCCACCTAGAAAGGAAACCGATATGAGTTGTTTCCAATTTGTTCCACTCGGAAGTTTGCAGATTCCTGTTTTAACAAAAATGGCTGTAAATAGGACTATTCCAATTGGTTTTCCAAAAACGAGTCCTAGAAAAATTCCTAGTGTATATTTTGATGAGAAAAACTCACCCCAATTCGGGTTAATTACAATTGCTGTATTCGCCATAGCAAAAAGTGGTAAAATTACAAACGGAACGGGTGTGTCCAGCCAGTCTTGAAGGATACCTGCAGGGGATTTTGATTCGACTTTTGTTGCAGGAATTGTAAATGCTAATATGACTCCACTAATCGTGGCGTGAATTCCTGAGTGGTGCATGAAATACCACAAAATGATTCCAAGAATTAAATAGGGTAGAAGCAATTTTATTTTAAGTCGATTTAATAAATAGAGGACTCCGAACGTCAGTAACGCGAAAAGTAAATAAATCCATGCGATTCCTTTTGAATAGAAGAAAGCGATAACAAGAATTGCGGCTAAATCATCAATTACCGCTAACGCGGTTAAAAAAACTTTTATTGAAAGTGGAATTCGTTTTCCTAAAAGTGACAGAGCTCCCAAAGCGAAAGCGATATCCGTTGCCATTGGAATTCCAAATCCTGATTGTGTTTTTGTATTCCAATTTAAAAAGAGGTAAATTCCAGCAGGAACCACAACTCCTCCGAGTGCACTAACAAAAGGCAAAGTTGCTTTTTGGGGATCGGAAAGTTCACCTGAAGTAAATTCTCTTTTTAATTCGAGTCCGATTAACAAGAAAAAAATCGACATGAGCACATCGTTTACCCAAAGTCCAATCTTTAGTCCAAGAAATTCCTTGTGCCAAAATTCCAAATAGGGTTCTTGAAAGATAGAATTTGCGACCAAAAGTGAAATGATCGTGACAAAAATTAATACAATGCCACCGGATTTTTCCCCTTCGAAAAACTCTTTAAAGAGATTTCCATTATTCTTTATCATTTTTAAATCAATTGTTTTAACGCAATTTCAAAAGCAGCTTTCGCAATTCCCGTTTTTGCTGGATTCAGCTCAAAAGTTTCCTCTAATGCTTTTTTGATTGTCTCACTGGTGTCTTCGAATATTGCCTTATCTTCCAATTTATTCAAGTCATTACTCATGAGATACGCAAAAACGCGAGCCATTCCACAATTAGCTATGAAATCCGGAATTAATGAAAGTGTTGAATCTGCTTTTTCCGCAATGACGCCAAAGAAAATTTCAGGATCCGCAAATGGCACATTCGCACCTGAGGAAATTACTGAAACTCCTGCTTTTCGCATTCTTGTTAATTGTCCTTCAGATATCATTCTGCTTCCAGCACAAGGTATGAAAATATCTGCTTGAATATCCCATATTTTTTCAGTAACCTGGCCATAAGAAATCAAATTTGAAGCAACTAATTCATTTTTCGTCTTGTTCAAATAAAGTGATTTTACTTCTTCAAAAGAAAGACCATTTTCTGAAATTATTCCGCCAACACGATCAATTATGCCAACTATTTTAGCTCCATTTTGAGCAAGGTAATAAGCTGTGGCCGAACCAACATTTCCCCAACCTTGAACAATTACTTTTTTACCATTCAATTCTCCACCCCAAATCGAGAAATAATGTCGAATTGATTCAGCAACACCAAATCCTGTAATCATATCGGCAACAACCAATTTTCTGCTAACAGATGGAGAGTACATTTCATCTTCAATGACTTTCAAAACACCTTGTCTGAGCTGACCGATTCGATTAATTTTTTGCGCTTCTTTTGGCTGAAAATGTCCATTGAAAACACCTTCTTGAGGATGCCAAACGCCACAATCTTCAGTAATTGGAATTACTTCGTGAATTTCATCGATGTTCAAATCTCCACCCGTTCCATAATAGTTTTTCAACAGGGGTGATACAGCTTCAAACCAGCGTTTAAGTACGCCTTCTTTACGCGCATCTTTCGGATCGAAGTTGATTCCTGATTTTGCTCCACCAATAGGAGGTCCAGCAACCGTGAATTTTACTTCCATGGTTTTTGCAAGCGATTCTACCTCTCTTTTATCAAGTCCTTTTCGCATTCTCGTTCCACCGCCGGCAGCTCCACCTCGAAGTGAATTTATTACCACCCATCCCTCTGCCTCAGTTTCAGGATCTTTCCATTCAAAGACGATTTCAGGGCGCTTATTTTCAAACTTTTCTAGAAGTGCTTTCATTTAGTTTTGTTTTCAAAAACGTTGCGAATGTCGTAAAAAAAATCGCGAACTGATTAAATTTTCAACCTGGAAGATGTAAAATTCCCAAGCACAAGGAATGCGCTGCACCGGTTACACTGATTAAATTTGTCGGTTGATTTCTCAAATATAGACAACCGAGGTAAGCAAAAACGATTGCCTCTTTGAAATCAATGATTTTGTTTTGCGGAATAATTACTTTTCCTCCAAAATATTCTTTTATTTTGTTCATTAAGGCGATATTTTTTGCTCCACCTCCGGTAATAAATACTGAGTCTAAATTTTCTCTAGTCAGAATACTAGTTACTTGAATAGCAATGTGCTCAACGATTGTTTTCATTAGATTTTTTGTCTCGAAATTGGCTTCAAAAAATTTATAAAAATCTTTTTCAAGCCATTCGTTTCCTAATGATTTTGGAGAATTTTGGCGATAAAACTCCAACGAATTTAATTGATTCAATAATTCTGAAATGACTTCTCCAGTTTCAGCAATTTCACCATTTTTATCATAATCAAATCCGAGTCGATTTGCCAATAAATTGAGGGGTAAGTTTCCCGGACAAATATCGAAAGCAATAACTTCATTTCCTTTTTTGAAACTGATATTTGTAAATCCACCTATATTCAAAAATGATTCTGCCTCATCACCGAAAAGGTCGAAATCTCCAATGGGAACTAATGGAGCTCCTTGTCCGCCTGCAATCACATCCCGTGTTCTAAAATCATTGATTACTTTTATTTCTGTGAGATAAGCCAACGTTGATCCGCAGCCAATTTGATATGTAAAGCCATTTTCAGGTTGATGGAAAATAGTTTGTCCGTGGCATGCGATTGCATCAATTTTATTTCTGTCAAGGTTATTTTTTTGAATAAATTCATTCACCTTCTCCGCATAAAATCGACCTATCTTTTTATCTAAAATTAGCATTTCCGGAACCGAAAGTGCATTATAATTGTTAAGATTGAATAGGATTTCAGCATCATAAGGTGTTGTTTCACAATTTAATAGATCGAAACTAATTTTGTTGTCATTGAATTCAAATGAGACATGGGCAATATCTAAACCATCCAACGATGTTCCAGACATTAAACCAATAATTTCAAGTTTATCCTTGTCATTCTGAATGATCATAAGTTGAAAACTTTTATTTTTGCAAAATTATTCATTAATTAAAATCAATCTTTAATAAAACAAATCATGAATTTTGAATTAACTGAAGAACACCTAGCTGTTAAGGAAGCTGCCAGAGATTTTGCACAAAACGTACTTAAGCCTGGAGTAATTGAAAGGGATAACAAACAAGAGTTCCCGGCGGAACAGATTAAGCAATTAGCTGAATTAGGCTTTATGGGAATGATGGTTGATCCAAAATACGGCGGTTCAGGAATGGATACCCTATCTTATGTTTTGGCTATGGAGGAAATTTCGAAAGTGGATGCTTCAACTTCCGTTTGTATGTCAGTTAATAATTCATTGGTTTGCTGGGGGTTAGAGAAATTTGGAACCGATGAGCAAAAACAAAAATACTTGGTTCCTTTGGCTACTGGAGAAAAAATCGGTGCTTTTTGTTTATCGGAACCAGAGGCGGGTTCAGATGCTACTTCTCAAAGAACAACAGCCATTGACAAGGGAGATTATTATCTTTTGAATGGAACAAAAAATTGGATTACTAATGGTTCTTCAGCTTCCATTTATTTGGTTATTGCTCAAACAGATGCTTCACTTGGACACAAAGGAATTAATGCACTTATTGTTGAAAGAGGAATGGCAGGTTTTGTTGTTGGTGCTAAGGAAGATAAGATGGGAATCCGCGGAAGTGATACTCATACATTGTTGTTCAATGACGTGAAAGTTCCAAAAGCAAATCGAATTGGTGAAGACGGATTTGGATTCAAGTTCGCAATGAAAGTATTGAGTGGAGGTCGAATTGGTATAGCTGCTCAAGCGCTTGGTATAGCTGCTGGCGCTTTCGAATTGGCCACTGAATATTCAAAACAACGAAAAGCTTTTGGTAAAGAAATTTATAAACATCAAGCGATTGCTTTTAAATTGGCGGATATGGCAACGGAAGTTGAAGCGGCAAGACTTTTGGTATATAAATCTGCTATCGATAAAGATGCTGGAAGAAACTACGATCAATCGAGTGCTATGGCGAAATTATATGCGTCAAAAGTTGCGATGGAACAAACAGTTGAAGCAGTTCAAATTCACGGAGGATATGGATTTGTGAAAGAATATCACGTTGAGCGTTTGATGCGAGATGCGAAAATCACTCAAATTTACGAGGGTACATCTGAAGTTCAAAAGATTGTTATTTCGAGAGGTGTTTTGAACGCTTAAGTTGATTTTTTCAAAACGCGATCAATTTCTCGCTTATCGTCTTTTTCTCGCATATCTTGTCTCTTGTCGTGGATTTTTTTACCTATCGCACAGGCGATTTCAATTTTGACCCATCCATTTTCAGATAAGTACAATTTTAAAGGAATCAACGTGTTTCCCTTAGTTTTTAAAAAACTTTGAATTTTGTTGATTTCTTTGCGGTTAAGAAGTAATTTTCGATCAGACCTTGGTTTGTGATTGTAGAACGAGCCATTTTCATAGGCTGTAATATGCATATTTCTAATCCAAATCTCATCGTTATTGAAAATACAATAAGCTTCCAAAATGCTTGCTTTTCCATTTCGAATGCTTTTTACCTCGGTTCCGGTTAATTGAATTCCAGCATGAAATATATCGTTCAAATGATATTCAAATCGTGCACGTTTGTTTCGAATGTTTAAGTCTTTTTGAGGCATGATTTTACAAAGTTACGGTTTTTGAAATCTTTTATTTTGATCTAATTGTGAATTTATCCCAATTGTGTTAACGATTTAAGACTATTTTTGCCGAAACTTTTCTATGAAGTTTGGAGCTATTGATATTGGAACAAATGCAGCTCGATTATTAGTCGGTGAAGTATGTAAGGATGGAAATCATCATTACGTAAAAAAAATATCCTACACTCGAATTCCTTTGCGATTAGGTGATGATGTTTTTGAGAATGGTAAAATTTCAAAAGTTAAACAAGATCATTTTGTCGATTGTGTTCTTGCGTTTAAATTAATTGGGGGAATTTTTGAGGTTGAGGAATTACGAGCCGTTGCTACTTCTGCCATGCGCGAAGCTAAAAATGCTGATAAAGTTATTTCCAAAATTAAAATCAAAGCTGGAATTGATATTGAAGTGATATCTGGACATGAAGAAGCCGAATTAATTTTCGGGACTTTTATGTTATTAGATTTTGATCGAAAAAGTTCATTTATAGTTGTTGATGTTGGAGGTGGGAGCACTGAAATAAGTGTTTTTGAAAATGGAAATAAAACCGCCTCGAAGTCTTTTGAAATCGGAACAATTCGCTTGCTTAAAGAAAAAGTTGAATATTCCCTATGGAACGAGATATCTGCTTGGCTAAAGAGTAATGTTGATTTTACAACGGAGCATCAACTTTATGGAACAGGCGGAAACATTAATAAAATTCACAAAATAATTGGATTGAAAGATAAGGCTCCAGTTGACATTGTAAGTATGAAGAAACTTTTTGAAAATTTGAATGAGCTTACAGTCGAAGAGCGGATTGATCGTTTTCAACTAAAACCCGATCGTGCAGATGTTATTGTGCCGGCATTAAAAATTTATTTACATGTAATGAATGAGTTGAATTGTAGTGAAATATCCGTGCCAAAAATCGGACTTTCGGATGGAATGATTTATGAGATGTATCGGAGGAGGATTTTGGGATGTTAGGTTTTATTATTTCGGGACTTTGTAATGTTATAATTAATCACTTTGTGATGTTTGGACTACATGTCAAAAAGACGTTAAGATGAATGAATACAAGGCTTGACAAACTTTTAGTGGATCGAAAACTCGTTTCATCACGGGTGAGGGCAGAGCAAATAATTGAAGAATTTGGTGTACTTGTAAATGGTAAACTTGTCAATAAAACAGGAAAGAAATTCGATGAAACTGTTGAAATTCAATTAATTTCTGAGGAGATTCCTTGGGTTTCGAAAGGGGCCTTGAAACTATTAGCGGCGCTTGAATATTGGCAAATCGAAACAACAGATAAAACATTCATTGATCTCGGTGCTTCAACAGGAGGATTTACCGAAGTTTTGATCTCTAAAAATGTGAAAAAAGTCTATTGTGTTGATGTAGGAACAAATCAATTGCATCCAAAACTGAAAGAACTTCCTCAGATCGTGAATTTAGAAAAAACACATGTTCGTGACTTAACAAATAAATTGATTCCAGAACGTGTTGATGGTCTTGTGGTTGATGTTTCTTTTATCAGTCTAGAAAAAGTAATACCATTTGTTCACACTTTTTTAAATGAATTTTCACCAGCAATTCTTTTAATCAAACCGCAATTTGAAGTTGGGAGGGTAAGTTTGAATAAACACGGAATCGTTACGGATTCAAAATTATATCCTGAAATCATTGAGCGGATTAAACGTATGTGTGAACTAAATCAATTACAATTCATTGGAAGTATTGAGTCTCCTATACTCGGTGGTGAAGGAAATCGGGAATTTCTTGGTTATTTTCGCAAAATATAAAATTCGTGAAATGAAAAATTCATATTTTGTAACGGGAATTGGAACGGATGTTGGAAAAACAGTTTGTTGCGCATTACTTTGCGAACTTTTAGAAGCGGATTATTGGAAGCCTGTTCAATCGGGTAGTGAAACGGATGCCTCTAGGATCAAAAATTTGGTTTCAAAAGAAATTAAAATTTTCAAAGAGCGTTATGCGCTTACACAGCCACTTTCACCTCACGCAGCAGCGAAAATCGACAACCTGAGTATTAATTTATCAGACTTTCAAATACCTGAATCGAAAAGAACTCTCATCATAGAAGGCGCAGGAGGTATTCTTGTACCTTTAAATAATGATGGCTTCACAATCGCAGATCTAATTAAACATCTCAATCAAGAAGTAATTTTGATTTCAAGGCATTACCTCGGAAGTATTAATCACACCTTACTTTCAATTGAAGCACTTAAAATTAGAGGAATTCGGATCAAAGGAATTATTTTTAATGGTCAAGAACTCCCACAAACAGAGGAAATCATTGAGAAAATCAGCGGGATAAAAACTTTATTCACCATACCTGATTTCGAGGCGCTCGATAAAGAAAGCATTGCTAATTTTGCGATTAGATTAAAAGAGGAAAAAGTTCCAATTAAGTTTCAATAAATGAATTTGCAAGTTGATGACGAAAAATATGTTTGGCATCCTTTTACGCAAGTAAAAACGGAACGTTCGCCAATTATCATCACTCATGCAATCGATGCCACATTGATTGCATCGGATGGTTCAAGATATTTGGATTGCAATTCATCTTGGTGGGTAAACGTTCACGGTCATGGAAATGAACATATTGCAGATGCTTTACAGGACCAATTTCATCAAATCGATCATGTGATTTTTGCTGGTGTTACACATCCGAAAGCGATTGAATTAGCAAAACGAGTTTGTGAGAAACTAAATAATAATCTAAAAAAAGTCTTTTTTTCAGACAATGGTTCCACAGCCGTAGAGGTCGCGCTTAAAATGGCAATTCAATTTTGGCATAATCAAAAAGTTCATAGACCAAAAATTTTAGCATTAGAGGGCGCTTATCATGGAGATACTTTTGGTGCAATGTCTGTTGGTGAACGAGATTGTTTTAATGTGCCTTTTGAGCCTTATTTTTTTGAGGTCGATTATTTGCCTTTTCCAAGTGCTGATAGCGAAATTCAAATACTAAATCATGCTGAAATCTTGTTAAAAACAAAAGAATTCGCGTGTCTAATTGTTGAACCATTGGTTCAAGGTTCTGCCGGCATGAGAATTTATTCGATTGAATTTTTGGAAAAATTAACGATTTTAGCAAAAAAACACAATACAATAGTCATTTACGACGAAATAATGACTGGTTTTGGAAGGACAGGAAAGTTATTCGCTTTTGAGCATACCTCTGTTCACCCCGATATTATTTGCTTGTCTAAAGGACTAACCGGTGGAGTTCTACCATTAGGATTAACAGTTTCAACTCTCGCTATTTTCGATGCGTTTTTATCCGATAATCGAGCAAAAGCGTTCCTTCATGGGCATTCATTTACAGGAAATCCATTAGCTTGTGCAGCAGCCTGTGCTAGTTTGGATTTATTTGAAAATCAAGAAACGTGGATCAAAATAAATGCAATTTCGAAAAGTAATGAAACATTTGTTGAAACCATTAAATTTCATCCGCAGGTAAAAGATGTTCGCTGTATTGGAACAATTTTGGCAATTGAATTGAATGATACCCAAAGTGGCTATTTTTCACAAAAGAAAGAAATTGCATATCACTATTTTTTGGATAATGGATTGCTCTTGAGACCACTTGGAAATGTGATTTTCATCAATCCGCCCTATTGTTTAACTCAAAAGGAACAGCTAAAAATATTTGATGTTATCGTTCAATTTTTAAACCAACTGAATGGGAATCAATGAACTTTATAAAGTTATTACTGATATTGATTTTCAGGCAAAACGTTTACTGAAATCAAAACCGATTTCGATCGATTATTTGATACAGTTTGATAAGTTAGTTGAAGAGGTTCGACCGGAAATAATTAAAATGGAATTGTCAGATGAAATCAATACCTCTTTCAAAGAACTCGAAAGAATCGATTTTGAATTAGTTCCTTATCTTAGTTTTTGTCAAAAAATAATTAACGTTTTTCTTTTAGGGTTCTATAAAAAACGAGTCATATTTTCGAAACGTGAAATTTATTTTCGGGAAGAAATTCTTCGAAGAAAATTGTCATTTCAGTACATTGAAATGCATTTAAAAGAAAACTAATGGGAACAAAACTCGATAAAGATTATTGGACACGGCGTTATCAAAACAATGAAACAAGTTGGGATGTTGGTGCGCCCTCCACACCTCTGAAGGATTACATAGATCAACTTACAGACAAAACAATAAAAATTCTCATTCCGGGCTGTGGAAACGCCTATGAAGCGCAATATCTTTTTGAAAATGGTTTCTGTAATGTTCATGTGATGGATTTATCTTCTATTCCTCTGCAAAATCTAAAAGAACGGGTTCCTGATTTTCCTCAAAGCCAATTAATTGAAGGTGACTTTTTTGAATTGAATGACCGATTTGATTTAATTCTTGAACAAACGATGTTTTGTGCTATTGAGCCAATCTTTCGCATGGAATACGCCAGAAAGACCTCAGAACTGTTAGTTGAAAATGGAAAATTAATTGGCGTTATTTTTAATCGAGATTTTGAGGGTGGCCCCCCTTTCGGAGGAACAAAAGAAGAATATCTAAATTATTTTTCAATTCATTTTAGGCGTGTCGAAATTACTGAATGTTACAATTCCATAAAACCTCGAATGGGAACTGAGTTGTTTTTGAAATGTGAAAAGTAAATTTCAATGAAAAAGTTTAAGGTTTTTTGGTTTGGCAACATTCAATTTATATCCGATATGTTTAAATTTAGGTTGTTTAACAAACATTATTACACTCGAAATCAATATGAAGGAACGAATCAATTTCGAAAATGTTAACCATAGGTTAATTCCGACATCAATAGAAATAATCAAAAAACAATTTGTGGAATCAATAGTTTTACTTTTACATTTGTCCAAAAAATAAACGAGAATGGCGAAAAATTTGGTTATCGTTGAGTCTCCTGCAAAGGCGAAAACAATAGAAGGTTATTTGGGGAAAGATTTTGTGGTTAAGTCGAGCTTTGGTCATGTTCGAGACTTAGCAAAGAAGGGACTCGCAATTGATTTGGAGAACAACTTTTTACCGAATTATGAGGTTTCGCCAGACAAAAAACAAGTCGTTTCCGAATTGAAAAAATTAGCGAAAGATTCCGAAGTGGTATGGCTCGCTACCGATGAGGACCGCGAAGGAGAAGCCATTTCTTGGCATTTGTACGAGACGCTTGATCTGAAGAAAAAAGATACCAAACGAATTACATTCAATGAAATTACAAAGTCAGCGATTTTAAAAGCAATTGAAAATCCAAGAAAAATAAATAAGGAATTGGTTGATGCTCAGCAAGCCAGGCGTGTATTGGACCGAATTGTTGGTTTTGAGTTGTCACCTGTCTTGTGGAAAAAAGTCCGTCCGAGTTTATCTGCAGGAAGGGTTCAATCTGTGGCTGTTCGCTTGATCGTAGAGCGTGAAAAAGAAATCGATGCGTTTAATTCAAATCCGTATTTTAGAGTTAATGGTCAGTTTAAATCAACGAAAGGAGTTCTAAAAACGGAGTTTTCGAAGCAACTTGAAAATGAAAAGGAGGCGGAGAATTTATTGGAGATTTGTAAAATCACTGATTTTTTTGTTGATGATATTCAAACAAAACCAGCTACTCGAACACCAGCTGCACCTTTCACAACCTCTACTCTTCAACAAGAAGCCAGTTTGAAGTTAGGTTTTTCAGTAACAAAGACGATGTCGGTTGCTCAGCGTTTGTATGAATCGGGTTTGATTACGTACATGAGAACGGATTCCGTAAATCTATCGCAAACTGCAATCAACGCTGCGAAAGATGCAATAGAAAAAAATTACGGGCCAAATTATTCAAAGATTAGAAAATACACAACGAAGTCTGCAGGAGCACAAGAAGCTCACGAAGCGATACGTCCAACGGATTTTAATCGTTCTGAAATTGATGGTGATCGTGATGAAGAAAGACTTTACGATTTGATTTGGAAACGAGGCATTGCCAGTCAAATGGCCGATGCGCAATTGGAACGAACAACCATCAAAATTGGTGGTTTGAAAACACAGGATTATTTCGCAGCCAAAGGTGAGGTGATTAAATTTGACGGATTTTTAAAAGTTTATATTGAGTCAAGTTCAGACGAAAGCGAAGACGACGACATCGAAGGATTGCTTCCTGCTGTTGAATTGAATGAAAAACTTTCAGTTGACTCAATTACAGCAGTTGAACGTTTCACACGACCACCAGCTCGCTATGTAGAAGCATCTTTGGTAAAGAAACTTGAAGAATTGGGAATTGGTCGACCTTCAACTTATGCACCGACCATTTCTACCATTCAGAAAAGAGGGTACGTTGAGAAAAAGGAGCGAGAAGGAGCTCTTCGAAATTACGTGAGTTTGACATTGAAGAAGGATTCCATTTCGAAAGAAATCAAATCAGAAACTACTGGTAAAGACAAAAATAAACTTTCACCAACCGACATTGGTATCGTTGTGACTGATTTCTTGAACACACACTTCGAACGAATCATGGATTACAATTTCACGGCAAAGGTAGAAGCCGAGTTCGATGAAATTGCGTCTGGAAAAATTGAATGGACAAAGATGATGCATTCGTTCTATTCTCCGTTTCATGAAAATGTCGAATCTACACTCGAACATTCTGATCGCGCCACTGGAGAGCGAGAGTTGGGTTTTCATCCAACAACAGGAAGAAAAGTTATTGCGCGAATTGGTCGTTTTGGTCCAATGATTCAAATTGGAGATGAGAAAGCAGATGGTGAAAAAGCACTTTTTGCTTCACTTCAGCCAAGTCAGTCAATCGGATCGATAACTTTGGAAGAAGCCCTCGAACTTTTTAAATTACCTAGAGTTTTAGGAAATCACGATGGCCTGGAGGTGAAAGCAAATACGGGAAGATTTGGACCTTATGTTCAGGTTGGAAAAACATTTGTTTCCATTCCAAAAGGTGAGGATCCAATTTCCATTTCGTTGGAAAGAGCGCTTGAATTGTATACTGAAAAGCAAAACGCAGCAGCCAATAATCTGATTAAATCGTTCGATGAACGAGAAGATGTTCAGTTATTAAATGGACGTTATGGCGCATACCTGAAGATAGGAAAGAACAATTTCAAGCTACCAAAGAATAAAAAACCTGAGGAATTGACATTAACGGAATGCTTGGAAATTGCTGAAAATCAAGGTGCGAAAAAAACGACCAAAAGAAAATAAAATCCAAGAATTTCTATATTTTTATACATTTGTATTATGAATGGAAGCGTCAATAAAGTAATTCTGATTGGAAACCTTGGTAAAGATCCAGAAATAAAGAGACTCGACAATGGAGCCGTAATCGCTTCATTTCCGTTAGCAACATCTGAAATTTTCACAGACAAAAACACCGGAGAGAAAAGAGAAATTACAGATTGGCACGACATCGTTCTTTGGAGAGGATTGGCTGAGGTTGCTGAAAAATATATCCGAAAAGGCTCTAAAGTATACGTTGAAGGAAAATTAAAAAAGCGCTCTTGGCAGGATAAAGATGGGAATAATCGTTACGCAACTGAAGTTGTGGGTGATGAGTTAACTATTCTCTCTAGACCAGAAGGAGAGCGGTCATCCTCCCCTTACTCATCTGAAGGGAAACCAGCAACTCCATCCTCAATACCTGATTTATCTCCGTCATCGGATGATAATGTTCCATTTTAAGTCGAATGAATAGTTCTGATCCTTCCAGTCAAAATTTATATGAAGTTGTAGAATTTGGCTTCAGCTCATCAACTTTACTTTATTTATTTCTCGTACTGTTATTACTGTTTTTGGCCGCACTAATGTCGGGTTCGGAATCGGCATTTTTCTCTTTGAAACCAGCCGAAACGGATTCACTGAAAAAAGAAAACACGCCTAAATCCAAATTGATTTTAGAGTTGATTTCTAAGCCTAAGGAACTTCTAGCGACCCTTTTAATCATTCATAATTTCGTGAATGTTGGAGTTGTAATACTTTCAACTTTTATAATGGATCAACTTCTTCCAACCAAGCCTGGGACTGAATTAACGAGATTTTTATTGGAAGTTGTTGGAATTACTTTTCTCATTTTATTGACAGGTGAAGTTATTCCAAAGATATTCGCAACAAGGAATTCTCTTCGAGTTGTTAATTGGGTTGCATATCCTTTGAACGTTTTTCGAACTACTCCACCTGTTTCTTGGATTAAATTTATCCTAGTTAAAGGATCTTTCTTCATTCAAAAAATGACCAAAAGTTCGGTGCAAGTTACAACGGATGAATTGGAACAAGCATTGGCATTAACAAAAGAAGATTCCAAGTCGGAGGAAGATCATAAAATTTTGGAAGGAATTGTGCGGTTTGGAAAAACAGAAGCCTGTCAAATTATGACTCCAAGAGTTGATGTTGAAGCGATTGATTTTGAGTTGAATGTGAAGGAAGTTTTTCAATTTATATTGGAGGCGGGTTATTCTCGAATTCCTGTATATAAAGATTCGCAAGACAATGTCATCGGAATATTGTATATCAAAGATTTACTTCCTTTTTTGGAAGAATCAGAGGAATTTGATTGGAGAGGAATTTTAAGAAAACCCTTTTTCATCCCAGAGAATAAAAAAATCAACGACTTGCTTCAGGAATTTCGAAAAATGAAAATGCACATGGCAATTGTGGTTGACGAGTATGGTGGCGCAAGTGGAATTGTCACGTTGGAAGATATTCTAGAGGAAATTGTTGGAGAAATCACTGATGAGTTCGATGAAAATGAAATTCCTTTTGTGAAATTAGACGATAATACGTTCAATTTTGAAGGTCGCACTTCTTTAAATGATTTTTACAAAATAATCGAAACAGAAGGAACAGATTTTGAATCAGTTAAAGGCGATGCGGAAACTTTGGGTGGGTTAATTATTGAACAAGCAGGTCGAATTCTTAAAAATAACGAGTTTATTATCATTTCAAACTATAAATTGATTGTAGTTTCGTCGGATAAAAAGAGGATTAAGAATGTAAAGGTTGTAAAACTATAGGAGCATGAATAGAATTTTGGTGATTTTTATGATTTCTTTCATTATTTATGCTTGTAAAGATGAAATTCCTATTCCAAAGCCACCAACTTACCTAAGAACTGAATTGCCAGAACATACTTATCGAATTGTTTCGAATGATTGCCCGTATGAGCTTAAGCTCGCTGAAATATATAATTACAAGCCTTGCATTTTCGAGAAATCGAATTTTTGCATGCAACAAATTGATCTTGGCCCCTTGAATGGTTCTTTATTCCTATATTACCTCAACATTCCTTCAAAGGATTCTTTGCCATCCATAATTAATTTTGCGAATGATAAAGTTGATGAACATAAAATAAAAGCTGACAAAATTGATTTCAGACAGCTGATTGATAAGAATAAACGCGTTTTTGGAACTTTCTTTGAGCTGAAGGGAAATGTGGCTACAAATTTCCAATTTTATCTCACGGACTCTATCAACCACTTTGTTCGAGGAGAAGTTCTTTTGAATTGTCGACCCAATTACGATTCCTTGCGACCAACTCTCGAATATTTAAAATTGGATCTTCTTGAATTGGTTCAAAATTTCAAATGGAAGAAGAATTAAATATAGTTTCGTTATCACTTGGTTCTAATTTAGGTGATAAAGAACGGAATCTTCAAAATGCCATTCAGCAAATAAACAAGCTTATTGGTGAAGTTTTCGCTGTATCAAGTTATGTTGAGAGTAAACCTTGGGGATTTGTGAGCCAAAATGATTTCTTAAACGCGTGTTGTTTAGTAAAAACAAAAATGTCAGTTGATGACTTTATTTCAGTAACTCAACAGATAGAGAGAGAAATGGGTAGAAAAGTACGTGACAGAAATGATTTTCAAGATCGTATTATTGATATCGATGTGATTTTTTTTGGTGAAAAAATTATTAATAACAACAAGTTAACTATTCCTCACAAAAATTTTAGAAAACGTGATTTTGTTTTATACCCATTATCTCAAATTTCAAATCAAATTGATCCTGAAACCTTTTTATCAATTTATCAATTTCGAGAATAAAACTAATCAAAGTCATTTAAATAGAAATTATTTTTATCCTAGATTAATAATTTTGTTATAATTTTGCGACGTTTTAAAAGTTTAAAAATGAAAAATAATGTATTATCAGCTTTTTGGGTTGGTCTAGTAGCAGTGTTAACATCATGTGATTTGGTAAAGGATTTTACATACAGTGTAAATCCAAATCCATTGGAAATGCATGGCGATTCAATTAAATTTTCAATTGTTGTGAACGTGCCAGAGAAAGGATTAAATAAAAAAGCGAAAGCTGAAATTACTCCAAAACTAGGAAATGCTGCACTTGGAACATGGCAGATTCAAGGGGAAAAAGTTACAGGAAACGGAAAAACAATACCATTTAAACCTGGAGGTTCTGCAACATTTGATATAAACTTACCTTACGATCCGAGCTTTGAAGCAGCCAACTTAAAATTGACTGGAAAATTTTTCAAAGGAACAAAGGAGAAAGGAAGTCTCCCTGAGGTCAAAATTGCAGATGCAACCGTTATAACACCATTAATGGTAAAAAAGGAGTTTAAGATGATTTTTGAGGAAGGTACTCTGAAAAAAGCAACTAATGAAACCTTAAATGCAAGGATAAACTTTGATCGTGCCAAATCAATTGTTAAACCTAACGAGTTGAAAGATAAAGATATTTTAGATTTAGTTTCATGGCTTCGTAATTCACAATCAAATCCGAAAATTACCGTAAACTCTATAGAGATTAAAGGTTATGCATCTCCTGATGGCGAAGAATCTAAAAATGAAAGTTTATCAGCTGATCGTGCAAGAGAAGCGCGTTCGGCACTAATCAATGTGATGAAAAGAGAAAAGTTAATTGCTTTTACAGACACCTCAAAATATATCACATCCAAATTTGGTGAGGATTTTGAAGGATTTAAGGAACAATTAGCTCTTACCAATTCGATTTCTGAGGCTGATAAAAATCTGTTCATTCGAATATTAGAGATGTCCAAAGATCCAAAGCAAAGAGAAACGGAAATGATTAATTTAGGAAAATCATACACAGCTTTAGAGAAAGATGTTTTTCCTGCTATTCGTAGAACCACAATTGTTGTAAATTATTCTATTGCGGCCCCTACTGAAGAAGAATTGAAGGCTACTTCTGTCACTAATGCAGAGTCACTTGGAGTGGAGGAGTTGTTGGTTATCGCCGGAAAATTAACAAATGATTTGAATGAGAAAGCGCGACTTTATGAAATAGCAGCGAAAAATTTTGCTGGTGATTACAGAGCCCATAATAACTTAGGAGCGGTGAAATTTCTTCAAAATAAAATTTCTGATGCGAAAACAAGTTTAGAAAAAGCAAATCAAGTAAAAGACAATGCAAACTCAAAAAATAATTTAGCTGGAATTGCTATTTTAGAAGGAAATCGATCAGATGCGAGAAAATTGATGAATCAAGCCAAGGGAGCTAAAGACGCGAATGCAGTTTCTTACAATACTGCTGTTCTTGACATTTTAGATGGAAAATATGCTACTGGTGCTGCATTAAAAGAAGGTTCATTTAACAAAGCGCTTGCAGCTACTTTATCAAATAAGTATGATGAAGCCAAAAAAGCATTATCTGGAAACGAGTCCGCGGAATCAAATTACTTGAGAGCAATAATATCTCAGAGAAGTGGTGAAGGAACAGACGCAGTGGTAAATCATTTAAAAAATGCCATAGCGAAAGATTCTTCTTTTAAAGAAAAAGCAGCTCGCGATAGAGAGTTTATTAAAATTTTTAACGATTCTAATTTTAGTTCTGTTGTAAGATAATTTCTGAAAAATAAGCAAGTAGAGTCCTGGGAATTTCTCAGGGCTTTTTTTGTAGGTACAATTGTTCGAATTGTCCCGGACAAGCTAATAATTTTGATTGGCAATTCAAGTAATTCAAATCCATGAGAGTTGAATAACCACAATAGCCATATAATTTTTTGGCACTTGAAATAACTAAATCGGTTTTTTTCCAATCATTCGAATTATAAAAAGGTTGATTTAATTTTAATGATTTTACCAACTTTTCAGTCTCTTCATTTCCAATGATAAGATTTATTTCTCCTGTAAACAGTTCTTTTCTGAACGCTTCAATTAAATTAGGGACGTACTCTTTTGGTCCTGAAATTAATAATATACCATTTTGCTTTTCCTTTCCAATGATTAATTCGGTATTAAAACGTGATTGAATTCCAATGAAATGTGAATTAGGAAAACCTTCCCTGTTCGATAATTTCCCGGCTAATCGTTCAATTTCGTCATCAACAATCCATTGAAAGTCAAATTTTAATATTTGTTTTCTATGCCAAAATTGCGCCACGCGAAAATACCAAGGTAAAGGTAAATGAAGTTGATGGGTCATAAAAATGGAAATGCATTTTTCAGAACGAAATCCATAACGATGATCAGAAACAATTACGTCGATTCCAAATTTATCTACAAGATTAGATACTTGAGTAAGCTCTGAAACATGTCGTTTTTTTAGGTTTTTTAAATTAATAATCGTATCCGAAATAAATTCTCCTCGGCCTTTGAATTCAAAAGGATATTCTTCATGGTCGATAAAAATAATTGCTTCATCCACATATGATTCAAATACTTTTCTCTGCCTTTCGGAACACGCAATATAGATTACATTGTTTTGGCTCTTCAATTTCTTTATTAAAGGAATACATCGTGAAACGTGACCCATTCCCCAATTGAGTGGTGACAGTAAGATTCGTTTTTCGAATAAATCGGACGGCAACATTTGACAATTATTTTTAAAATTAGCTAAAAAAAAGCGCCAAATTCATTGGATTAGTTAATTTTAGGAACTAAAAAAAATAGACTTATGTTTGATAACAACGAATTCAGAAAATATGCGACCAAGCACATGGGAATAAATAGCATGTTTGTAGACCATTACATTGAATCTTCCATGACACCATATATTATTGAAGAGCGACCATTGAATATGACGCAAATGGACGTTTTCTCAAGATTAATGATGGATCGAATCATTTTTCTTGGTACAGGAATCAATGATCAAGTTGCAAATATCATCAATGCGCAATTACTTTTTTTGGAGTCAGTAGATGCTAAAAAAGACATTCAAATTTACCTAAATTCTCCTGGAGGTTCAGTTTATGCTGGATTGGGAATCTATGATACCATGCAATACATCCGTCCTGATGTAGCAACAATATGTACAGGAATGGCAGCTTCAATGGGGGCGGTTTTACTTTGTGCCGGTGCTGATGGGAAAAGAAGCGCATTAAAACATGCTCGTGTAATGATTCACCAACCATTAGGAGGTGCTCAAGGACAAGCAAGTGATATTGAAATTACAGCAAGAGAAATTCAAAAATTAAAAAAGGAACTATATGATATCATTGCCTCTCATTCGAAACAAACATATGATAAAGTATGGGCTGATTCCGATCGTGATTATTGGATGACTTCTGAAGAAGCTAAAGAGTACGGGATGGTCGACGAAGTTCTTTTAAGAAATCCTAAGTAATTCGATGGCAAAAAAAGATACATCTTGCTCCTTTTGTGGCTCAAGCAGAAATGATGTAAATATGCTTATTGCCGGGGTATCTGGGCATATTTGTGATAATTGTGCGGTTCAAGCAAATAACATCATTCAGCAGGAATTAAATCACAACATCAAACCAAAAGAGAATTCACTTAAATCTAAAAAGATTTCTTTGCTTAAACCCATTGAAATTAAAAAACATTTGGATGAATATGTTATCGGACAGGATACAGCTAAAAAAGTTCTATCGGTTGCAGTTTATAATCATTTCAAAAGATTGAACTACGCCCCAAAAGTCGATGATATTGAAATCGATAAATCGAATGTTATTTTAGTTGGTCGAACGGGAACAGGAAAAACACTTCTAGCCAAAACGATTGCTAAATTGTTGAACGTACCTTTTTGTATTGCTGATGCCACTGTGCTTACTCAAGCTGGATATGTAGGTGAAGATGTTGAAAGTATTTTGTCACGATTACTTCAAGCCGCCGATTATGATGTAGAACAAGCGGAGAAAGGCATTGTTTTTATTGATGAAATTGATAAGATTGCGAGAAAGGGCGATAATCCTTCCATTACAAGAGATGTTTCAGGCGAAGGTGTTCAACAGGCTTTGTTAAAATTGTTAGAAGGTTCAATTGTCAGCGTTCCGCCACAAGGAGGCAGAAAACATCCAGAACAAAAGTTAATCCAAATCGACACAAAAAATATTCTTTTCATTTGTGGAGGAGCTTTCGATGGTATTGAGCGAATTATTGCCAATCGGGTTAATAGACAAACAATCGGTTTCAACCAAATTCAGGAAACTGCCATTGAAGAAGAGTCGTTATTGAAATACATAACACCATCTGATGTAAAGGATTACGGATTAATTCCGGAATTGATAGGCAGATTTCCTGTTCTTTCTCATTTAGACCCACTGAAGCGTGAAGACTTGAAACGAATTCTAACCGAACCCAAAAATGCGCTGGTTAAACAATATGTTCGTCTTTATGAATTAGATGGAATTAAATTATCTTTCGATAAAGATGTCTTAGATTTCATCGTTGATAAAGCCATCGAGTTTAAATTAGGTGCACGTGGACTAAGATCAATTTGTGAGGCTATATTAACAGAATCTATGTTTGAACTCCCGAATTCTGATACTAAAACTTTTCATGTGGAACTACCCTATGCCAAGGCACATTTCGGAAAATCCAAATTAGCACAATTAAAAGTAGCATAAACAATTTTGAATTAAAATTGTATTAACTATTTTTGCATCCTTGTAAACTACTATGAAAACATTACAATTTAGAGAGGCTCTGAGAGAAGCCATGAGTGAGGAAATGAGAAGAGACGAGCGTGTTTTTCTTCTTGGCGAGGAAGTTGCTGAATATAATGGAGCCTACAAGGTTTCTCAAGGAATGCTTGACGAATTTGGCCCGAAAAGAGTTATTGATACACCAATTGCTGAACTTGGTTTTGCAGGAATCGCTGTTGGTGCTTCCATGAATGGATTGAGACCTATTGTTGAATTCATGACATGGAACTTTGCGATACTTGCAGCCGATCAAATCATTAATTCTGCTGCCAAAATGCTACAAATGTCTGGCGGTCAATATCATTGTCCAATTGTGTTTAGAGGAGGAAATGGGCAAGCGGGACAGCTCGCAGCAACACACTCGCAAAGTTTTGAAGCATTTTATGCTCATGTTCCTGGTCTAAAAGTTATTACTCCTTCTAATCCTGCCGATGCCAAAGGTTTACTAAAAGCTGCTATTCGTGATGAAGATCCAGTTGTTTTTCTAGAATCTGAAAAAATGTATGGTGATAAAGGTGAAGTTCCTGAAGGGGAATTCATTATTCCAATTGGTGTTGCTGATATCAAAAGAAAAGGAACTGATGTCACTATTGTTTCATTCGGTAAAATCATTAAAGTTGCATATGAAGCAGCTGAAATTCTAGCAAAAGAAAACATTCATGTTGAAATAATCGACTTGAGAACCATCCGACCTATTGACTATCATTGTATTGTTGAATCAGTTAAGAAAACAAATCGATGCATCGTTTTAGAGGAATCTTGGCCATTGGCGTCTATTTCCTCAGAGATATCTTATCACTTGCAACGCTATGCATTTGATTACTTGGATGCTCCAGTTCTGCGGGTAACACAGACCGATACTCCTTTTGCATTTTCACCAACCTTAATTGAAGAAGCTTTACCGAATGTAAACCGATTGATTGATGCGGTCAAATCCACTTTATATCGTGTAAAATAACAATGAAAGCTCCGAAAGGAGCTTTTTTTTTGAGATTTAGAATCAGCGAATCAACATTTTTTTGTCGAAAAATCATTTTTTTTTAGAATTTCACTTGTGTGATAAAATTAATGTAGTATCTTTGCACCCCTCAAAGTGCGTTTGAGGTAGATTATTTACTAAAAATTAAGAGTATTTTATGCCAACTATTCAACAGTTAGTTCGCAAAGGAAGAACTGCGGTGGTGAAGAAAAGTAAGTCCGCTGCGCTTGATTCATGTCCACAACGTAAAGGTGTTTGCGTGCGTGTTTATACAACTACGCCGAAAAAACCGAATTCTGCAATGCGTAAAGTGGCGCGTGTTCGCTTAACGAACGGAAAAGAAGTCAACGCTTACATCGGTGGTGAAGGCCACAATCTTCAAGAACACTCACTTGTTCTAGTGCGAGGAGGAAGGGTTAAAGATCTTCCAGGAGTACGTTATCACATTGTTCGTGGTGCTGAAGACACTGCAGGTGTGCAAGGAAGAAGTCAAAGAAGATCTAAATACGGAACAAAACGTCCTAAGCAAAAATAATTAAGCTTTAGAAAGATGAGAAGAAGAAAAGCCAAAAAAATTGCGATTCTGCCAGATCCGAAATTTAACGATGTGGTAGTTACCAAGTTCGTTAACAATTTAATGTATTCTGGTAAAAAAAGTTTAGCATTCAAAATATTCTACGACGCCATTGAAATCGTAGACAAAAAAATTGAAGATCAAAGCGGTCTGGATATTTGGAGAAAAGCATTAGAAAATGTTACTCCTAGTGTTGAGGTAAGAAGTCGCCGAGTTGGTGGTGCCACTTTTCAAATCCCAACCCCTGTCCGTGAAGAAAGAAAATCATCTCTTGCCATGAAGTGGTTAATTGGTTATGCTCGCAAGAGAAACGAGAAAACTATGTCACAAAAGTTAGCTTCTGAAATCATTGCCGCATCAAAAGAAGAAGGTGCTGCGTTCAAGAAGAAAGAAGATACGTTAAGAATGGCCGAGGCAAACAAAGCATTTTCACATTTTAGATTCTAATACAAATGTCAAGAGATCTTAAATTTACAAGAAACATTGGTATCGCTGCTCACATTGATGCAGGAAAGACAACGACTACGGAGCGAATACTTTTTTATGGTGGTGTAAATCATAAAATTGGTGAAGTTCACGATGGTGCTGCTACAATGGACTGGATGGAGCAGGAGCAGGAACGTGGAATTACAATTACTTCGGCGGCAACGACACTTAATTGGAACTACCGTGGTCAGCAATATCATATTAATATTATCGACACCCCGGGACACGTTGATTTTACGGTGGAGGTAAATCGTTCATTGCGTGTACTTGATGGTTTGGTGTTCTTATTTTCAGCTGTTGATGGTGTTGAACCTCAATCAGAAACAAATTGGAGACTTGCAAACAACTATAATGTCCCTCGGATTGGATTCGTTAATAAAATGGATCGTCAAGGAGCAGATTTCTTGAAAGTTTGTAAGCAAGTTAAAGACATGCTTGGAAGTCACGCTCTTCCTCTACAAATTAATATTGGCGAGGAGGATAACTTCAAAGGAGTTGTTGACCTTATTAATTTTAAAGGAATTGTTTGGAACGAAGATGATTATGGTATGACTTACCAAGAAGTTGAAATTCCTGCCGATATAATAGATGAGGCACGTCAATTAAGAAGCGAATTATTAGAGGCGGTTGCTGAATTCGATGAGTCTTTAATGGAGAAGTTCTTTGAGGATGAAAATTCATTGACGGAAAGAGAAATTTTGAATGCTCTTCGCGAGGCAACGATTTCTGGTAAGGTTGTACCTATGATGTGTGGTTCTTCATTCAAGAATAAGGGCGTTCAGGCTATGCTAGATATGGTAATGGAAATTCTTCCTTCACCTTTGGATATCGAAGCCATCAAAGGTATCAACCCAAAAACAGAACAAGAAGTTTCAAGAAAACCTTCTTATGACGAACCTTTCTCTGCTTTAGCATTCAAAATTGCAACAGATCCATTTGTTGGAAGGTTGTGTTTCGTGCGTGCTTATTCAGGAAAACTCGAAGCTGGTTCTTACGTTTTGAATACACGTTCAGATAGTAAAGAGCGTATCTCGCGTATCTTCCAAATGCATGCGAACAAACAAAATCAGATTAGCGTATTAGGAGCAGGTGACATTGGAGCGGTTGTTGGATTTAAAGATATTAAAACAGGAGATACCTTGTGTGCCGAAAATGCACCAATCGTTCTTGAATCGATGGTTTTCCCTGATCCAGTTATTGGATTAGCAATTGAGCCAAAAACACAAGCTGATACAGATAGATTATCAATTGGTTTGTCTAAATTATCTGAAGAAGATCCTACTTTCCGAGTTAATACTGATGAGGAAACGGGACAAACGATTATCTCTGGAATGGGTGAACTTCACCTGGAGATTATTGTGGATCGTTTGAAAAGAGAATTTAAGGTTGAAGTAAACCAAGGTGCTCCACAAGTAGCATACAGAGAGAATATTCAAAGTTCAACAGAGCACAGAGAAGTTTACAAAAAACAAACAGGTGGTCGTGGTAAATTTGCTGATATTCTTGTTAAAATTTATCCTCAAGATAATCCTGAGAAAACGGGTCTTGAATTTGTGAATAGCATAAAAGGAGGTAACATTCCAAGAGAATTTATTCCTTCAGTTGAAAAAGGATTTAAAGAATCAATGAAGAACGGAGTTCTTGCAGGTTTCCCAGTCGAAGCAATGAAGATTGAATTGATTGACGGATCTTATCACAATGTCGATTCAGATTCACTTTCATTCGAACTTTGTGCGAAAATGGCCTACAGATCAGCTTTAAAGTCTTGTTCACCAGTTCTATTAGAGCCTATAATGAAATTAGAAGTCGTTACTCCTGAA
The DNA here is from genome assembly GCA_044348645.1 of Crocinitomicaceae bacterium. GTDB lineage: Bacteria > Bacteroidota > Bacteroidia > Flavobacteriales_D > Crocinitomicaceae > UBA952. Next base: position 63,840 of record JBIKSL010000014.1, read on the forward strand.
GAAAATATGGGTGATGTAGTTGGTGACTTGAACAGACGAAGAGGAATGATGAAAGGAATGGATGACAGAAATGGAGCGAAAGTTTTGAAAGCTGATGTTCCTCTTTCTGAGATGTTTGGATATGTTACTCAATTAAGAACTATTACTTCAGGTAGAGCAAGTTCTTCCATGGAATTCTCACATTATGCTGAGGCTCCAAAGAATATATCAGACGACGTAGTAGCAAAAGCAAATGGTAAAATCACAGCTTAATTTATAAAGGAGATGAGCCAAAAAATTAGAATAAAATTGAAATCATACGATCATAATCTGTTGGATAAGTCTGCTGAAAAGATCGTTAAAACTGTAAAATCTACAGGAGCTGTTGTTAGTGGTCCAATTCCGCTTCCGACTCACAAAAGAATTTATACGGTTCTTCGTTCACCACACGTGAACAAGAAGGCACGTGAGCAATTTGAATTGTGTGCTTACAAAAGATTAATGGACATTTACAGTAGTTCTTCAAAAACGGTGGATGCGTTGATGAAATTAGAATTACCAAGTGGTGTGGAAGTAGAAATAAAAGTGTAATTAATAAATAAGCAATATGCCTGGAATAATTGGTCGAAAAGTCGGAATGACTAGTATCTACAGTGCCGAGGGTAAATCGTTACCATGCACAGTGATAGAAGCTGGTCCTTGTGTTGTGACTCAAATCAAAACGCAAGACAGAGATGGTTACGAGGCCGTTCAATTGGGATTTGGTAATCGTAAAGAAAAAAATACGCCAAATGCTTTGAAAGGTCACTTCA
>JBIKSL010000056.1:0-5507 GCA_044348645.1 Crocinitomicaceae bacterium
TCGTGCTTTTCATCACTTTGGTATTCAGTTCCTCCAACAAAAAAGGCAATTCAAATCGTTGGTATTTAAAAAGTGTTCTAATCGTAGCTTGAAAGTTGGCCATCAACAACGCTGCTGAAATTCCTTTACCTGAAACATCTGCTATACATAGTATATATTCATCGTCTCCCAAAGGAATAAAGTCGTAGTAATCTCCACCAATCGCATGACGTGGAACATACCTAGCAGAAAGATCCATTTTACGATTGGATGGTAATTCAGAGGGAAACAACAATTTTTGCATTTCCGATGCGACCTCTAATTCCTTCGAAATACGTTGTTTGATGATATCTTGCTTCACCAATCGTTTGTTTTCAACAGCCACCGAAATGATATTCGTCAAGGTTTGAGCGAACGAGAAATGGCTAGGTTCTAAATTCTCAATTTTTAAATTCGTTGAAATCAACAAATAGGCGAGAGGTTTATCCAAATGAAATACCGGAATAACAGCTTGAAATTCCTTTAAAATAGGTGAATTGGAGGATTCTACCAAGGTAATTTCCTTAAAACGTTTAAAATCACTTTCAACATTGGATAAATCCGTTTTTCCTTTGAAACCGATTTTCAGGAGACAATTCCATTCCTCCTGCGAATGAAGTAAAATGAATTTCTTGAAATTTAATTGTTCCTTAAGAATGAAACTGTAAATTTTCAGCAATTGCTCAACCGGATAATTCGAATTAATCGCGTTCGTTATTTCAAGCAAAGAATGAAGCTTAGTTTCTTTTAATTCAAGCTGAAAATCGATATCTCTGCCGTTCGAAAAACGCATTTTACAATTTCTTTAATAATTCGGGTAACTGACGAATGGCTGCCATTTCTCTAAATTTCTCCTTTGCTTCAACGCATGGACTTCCAAAATACGTTTTTCCTGCTTCCAAATCCTTAGAAATACCGGATTGGGCATAAACCACAGCACCTTCTCCAATTACAACATCGCTTGCGCATCCCACTTGTCCCCATAGAATTACATTGTTTTCAATTTTCACACATCCCGCAATTCCCACACCTGAAGCCATCAAGCAATCTTTACCGATTACCGTATCGTGTCCGATATGAACTTGATCGTCTAGTTTGGTGCCTTTTCCAATTCGTGTTATTCCAGTTACTCCTGCATCAATGGTGCAAAGTGCTCCGATTTCGACGTTTGATTCAATTTCGACACCTCCACATGTATGTAATCGGTCATAACCGTCTTCTTTTTTCTTGTAGTAAAAAGCAAAATGTCCTATAACCGTATTTGCACCGATGATTACGTCATCACCAATGGTTGTATTGTCCATAATGCAAACTCCAGGATAAATACGCGTGTTTTTTCCAATTTTCACATTGTTGCCTATGAACACATTGGGATAAATTTGAGCAGAAGGATGAATGAATTGATTTTCTTGTGTATGAGGCGATTGTAATGGACGAAAGTGTGTGGTCAATTGATTGAATATGTCAAATGGTGTTTCACTTAAGATCAATGCTTTTCCCTTTGGACATTCCACTTCTTTGTTAATGATGATGGTTGTTGCAGCGGATTTAAGTGCTTTATCGTAATATTTTGGGTGATCTACAAAAACGATATCGCCATTTTCTACCATGTGAATTTCATTGATACCTGTAATTTGGTGATTTTCATTGCCAACATATGCGCATTGAACGATTTCGGAAATTTCTTTTAGTGTGTAAGTGCGATCTAATTTCATAAGCCTATTCAAACAAATTTAAAGAATGAAATCAGCCTATCTTATGAAAACATATTTAATTATCATCGCCTAAATGTTGAAATAGATTGGAGGGACACTTTGTAAAATTTTATTTTCAAAACCCCATTATCAACAACAAATCCATTTTTGTTAAAAAACAATTGAAATTTCTCGATTCATTTAATTTTGAATCGGTTAAATTTGCGCTCAATTTGCAGCGAACGTTCGCTTCGAAGAAAATGTAAATTGAAGTCCCTATGCCAAAAGATTCATCCATCAAATCCATTCTGATCATCGGAAGTGGACCGATTGTCATTGGTCAAGCTTGTGAGTTTGATTATTCCGGTTCTCAAGCCGCCAGATCATTGCGAGAAGAAGGAATTGAAGTGACATTAATCAACTCAAACCCGGCTACCATTATGACCGACAAAGTAGTTGCGGACAACGTTTATTTGCAGCCTTTGGAACCGGAAAGCATCATCGAAATTCTCAAGAATCATAAAATTGATGCGGTTTTACCAACTATGGGAGGACAAACAGCCTTAAATCTTTGCATCAAGTGTGACGAAATGGGTATTTGGGAAGAACATGGGGTGAAAATTATTGGAGTGGATATCAACGCCATTGAAATCACAGAAAATCGTGAGGCATTCCGAGATTTGATGATTCAAATTGGTGTTCCGATGGCGCCACAAAAAACAGCAAAATCCTTTTTGGAAGGGAAAGAAATCGCTCAGGAATTCGGCTTCCCACTTTGTATTCGACCGTCATACACGCTCGGTGGTTCGGGAGCATCTATTTTATATGAACCAAAAGAATTCGATAATCTACTAGAAAGAGGATTGCAATTGTCGCCTATTCATGAGGTAATGATTGACAAAGCGTTAATTGGTTGGAAAGAATACGAATTGGAATTACTTCGAGATGCGAATGACAATGTCGTAATCATATGTTCGATAGAGAATTTTGACCCGATGGGAATTCATACAGGTGATTCGATTACTGTTGCTCCGGCTATGACCTTATCTGATACAACTTTCCAGAAAATGCGGGACATGGCCATCAAAATGATGCGTTCCATTGGGAATTTTGCAGGTGGTTGTAACGTGCAATTTGCCGTTTCACCTGATGAAAAAGAGGATATCATAGCGATTGAAATCAATCCACGTGTTTCTAGGTCCTCTGCTTTGGCATCCAAGGCTACAGGTTATCCTATCGCGAAAATTGCTTCGAAATTAGCAATCGGTTATCACTTGGATGAACTGAAAAACCAAATTACCAAAACAACCTCAGCTCTTTTTGAACCGACATTAGACTATGTAATCGTTAAAATTCCGCGTTGGAACTTCAATAAATTTCCAGGAACGAATCGTGAACTTGGTTTGCAAATGAAATCCGTTGGTGAGGTAATGGGAATTGGACGTTCTTTTCAGGAAGCACTTCAAAAAGCATGTCAGTCTCTAGAAATTAACCGAAATGGACTTGGAGCAGATGGACGTGAATTAACCAATCAAAATGAAATTCTACATTCATTAAGCCACCCAAGTTGGAACCGACTTTTCCATATTTACGATGCTATCAAACTTGGAATTCCGTTCAAAACAATTGTTGAAAAAACAAAAATTGACATTTGGTTCCTCAAACAAATTGAAGACCTCATCAAATTGGAGCGTAAGATTGAGAAATATCACATTGAAAACTTACCCAAAGATTTATTCTTTGAAGCCAAGCAAAAAGGTTATGCTGATCGTCAAATCGCTCATTTACTGAGATGTTTGGAGTCCGAAGTTCACAAAAAACGAATGGAATTTGGTATCCAACGCGTATACAAACTTGTTGATACGTGTGCGGCTGAATTCGAAGCGCAAACCCCTTATTACTATTCGACATTTGAATTTGAGAATGAAAGTGCAGTTTCTGATAAAAAGAAAATCGTTGTTTTAGGCTCTGGGCCGAATCGAATTGGACAAGGAATTGAATTTGATTATTCCTGTGTTCATGGTGTTTTGGCAGCAAAAGAGTGTGGATATGAAACCATCATGATCAATTGCAATCCGGAAACCGTTTCCACGGATTTCGATACGGCTGATAAATTGTATTTCGAGCCCGTTTTTTGGGAACACATTTACGACATTATCCAACACGAAAAGCCGGAAGGTGTTATCGTACAATTGGGTGGACAAACAGCATTAAAACTTGCCGAAAAATTGAATCGATATGGAATTAAAATTCTCGGAACAAGTTTCGATGCCTTGGATTTAGCAGAAGATCGCGGTCGTTTTTCGAAATTATTGGAGAAAAATAACATTCCATTCCCAAAATATGGCGTAGTTGAAAGTGCTGAACAAGCTTTGCAATTGGCGGATGATTTAGGATTTCCATTATTGGTGCGACCATCCTATGTTCTTGGTGGACAGAAAATGAAAATCGTCATCAACAAAGAAGAATTGGAACACCACGTAGTTGACATCATCAATGAAATGGGTAATAATCAAATATTGTTGGATCACTTTTTAGGTGGAGCGATTGAAGCTGAAGCAGATGCGATTTGTGATGGCGAAAATGTATACATCATCGGAATTATGCAGCACATTGAACCTGCCGGAATTCACTCGGGAGATTCATATGCCGTTTTACCACCATACAATTTAGGTGATTTCGTGATGACGCAAATCGAAGACATTACCAAGAAAATTGCGATTGAATTGAGAACAGTAGGTTTATTAAATATTCAATTCGCTATTAAAGACGATAAAGTGTATGTAATTGAAGCCAATCCGCGTGCGTCGAGAACAGTTCCTTTCATTGCGAAAGCATACGACGAGCCTTATGTTAACTATGCTACCAAAGTTATGTTGGGAGTAAACAAAGTAACCGATTTTAATTTCAATCCACGCAAAGAAGGCTATGCAATTAAGATTCCAGTTTTCTCTTATGAAAAGTTTCCAGACGTTAAAAAGGAATTAGGTCCCGAGATGAAATCAACGGGAGAAGCCATTCGTTTCATTAAGAATCTGAAAGATCCATTCTTTACGAAGGTTTATTCGGAACGAAATATGCATTTGTCGAGGTAGTTGAATCTATTTCGTAGAAATGGAACCAATTGGTTTTATTCCTTTTCCATGTCGAACTACAATTATTTTGTCAGCTCCAATGGAATTCTACTATAGACATCCAAACATTTTTTTATTCCACTACCAACACCCGAAATGAACTTTTATCTTTGCAATCTAAATAAACAGAATGGATTACGATTTTAGAGCAATTGAAAACAAATGGCGAAAATTTTGGGCTGAAAACAAAACATTTAAAGTTTCTGAAGACACTTCAAAACCCAAATTCTATGTGCTCGATATGTTTCCATATCCATCTGGCGCTGGACTGCACGTAGGTCATCCACTTGGGTATATCGCTTCTGATATTTATTCGCGTTATAAGCGTTTGCAAGGATTCAATGTGCTGCATCCAATGGGATACGACTCATTTGGATTACCGGCAGAACAATATGCGATACAAACAGGTCAGCATCCGGCAATTACAACCGAACAAAACATTGCTCGATATCGTGATCAATTGGATAAAATCGGATTTTCATTTGACTGGGATCGTGAAGTAAGAACCTCAGCTCCAGAATACTACAAATGGACGCAATGGATTTTCATTCAACTTTTTAATTCGTGGTTTAACCCCCAAACAAAGAAAGCCGAACACATTGATTCGCTTGTTGCCATATTTGAAAACGAAGGTTCGAATGGCGTTAATTTGGATCAGTTA
>JBIKSL010000060.1:0-5495 GCA_044348645.1 Crocinitomicaceae bacterium
TAAACTCAACATTCTCAACAAACCATGGAGTTGTCAATCCCAAAGCCAACTCAAAAATTTCTCTGCTATTATTCATAGCCACAAAGTTGGCTTTTTTTATTACCCACACAAAATCATATTGAACCAATATTTTTTTAAATTGTTTGTTGTTGCCGAAAATAACCGTAAATGTAGTTGAAACGATTCCCGTAATTATTCACCAACAAAAAAGTTTAACATTTTTACAATTAAATTTGTGATTGTTAACAATTTTTGTAATTTTATCATCTGAAACAATGCATCTTGTGAGCAATATGAAATTCATAGTTATAAAAATTACCCCTAATTATGCTCATTTAAACAACATATTTAAATTATTTATAATTAAATAAAGACTCAATAAGCTTCTAATTCTATTGAAATATTAAACGTTTAAACGATGATTTTATGAAAAAGTTTTGCTCAATGTTTGTTTTAATGCTAAATTATTTAGCTTTTACGCAAAATTTAGTTCCTTTTACTCAAGCAAAAATAACACCATTTAGTCAACAATTTTTTTTGAGCCGAGTAATTGATTTTGACAACGATGGTGATGATGATGTTTTTGGATGGAATAAAACTCTGAATAATTCCGCAAAATTATTCCGCAACAATGGAAATTCAACTTTTACTGATGTTTCCTCTGCCTTGAATTTCCCAAGATTCAATCATGGATTTATTGCTGATTTAGATCGAAATGGATTAACGGATGTTTATTTTATTTCAGGTGATACGTTGAGAATCTCTTTTAATCTAGGTTCGAAATTTTCTCCCCCTAATTTTAATTGTGGTCAATTTTTAATCAGCGATTTATTCAATACTGCCAATTCAAATATCAAAAACGTAAAATTGGGAGATTATAATAAAGATGGTATATATGATTTAATAGCAATCGCATCAAATGGTTCCACAGCCTCTGTGCTTGCCAAAAAAGGTGTTTTGACCTGCGGGTCATGTGGTTTTGATTTTGAAAACTCCTCTCCTTCTAATCTATTTAGCTTCTCAAATCCTTTGGATCCGCAAATTTCTTTTGCGGATTTAAATAACGATGGGGCATTTGACTTGTTATTAGCAAATGGAACACAAAGCACCCCTTATTCCTCTCAGTACTACAACTTCAAATACTCTGCATACATAAATAATGGAACAGGTCAGTATACGCTCATGTCAATTCCTGGGTTTAACATTGGGAGAGCGAATGCTTTTGGGTGTTTAGGTGAGTTTAATAATGATGGTATTGTAGATATTTTTTCAGGAGCAGCAGATTGCTGTGTTGGTGGAGCTGGAGGAAGTAACAATATAAATCCATTGTATACATTTCAATCGTCATCGCCGTTAAATTATTCGTCTTCAACAACTGCTATGACAAGGGCATCTGATAGAAAGTATTACAATCTTGGAACAGCTGTAGATATTAATCTAGATAAACAACAAGATGTGATATGGACGAATATTGATTCTTATGCTTTTTCTAGTTCTGCCCTTCAATGTTATATTAATAACGGTAATAATTCTTTCTCGGAGCGTTCGAGTCAATTGGGAATAAATTTGGGCACACCTTCAACTGCCGTAATGCATTCAAGTATGGTAAGCACAATAATTGATATGAACAATGATAATAAGCCGGATTTAAGTATCCAATCATTTGGAACATACAACACTACTTTTCACAACAATTATGTCTTATTAAATAACTCGGGTTATAACTCTGTTAAGTTGAAATTAGACGCTTGTACGGGCTTGAAAGAAGGTTGGGGTGCTCAAATTAAATACAAAACTGGAGGAACATGGTCAAATCAACAACATATCGCTTATTCGAGCTCTAATTATCCATTTTTATATTTAGGTATGGCTAATTCTACAACAATAGATTCACTTGTTGTTTATTGGGTAGGAGGAGCAACTTCTGTTTTGACCAATATACCTGCTGGTAGTTTTCAGGTAATTAGTGAAACTCAGAATTGCAACTCAACGAGTTTGAAAGCAATAGCAGATGCTGGACAAGATAGGGTTGTTTGTTCAAATGCTGAGGTTTCACTTGAGGGAAAGATTGGGGGTTCAGCTTCTTCAATTTCATGGACTGGTGGCTCAGGAACCTTTAGCCCAAATAATACAACTTTAAATGCAATCTACACACCGAGTGATAACGAAATAAACTTAGGCGCTATCAACCTAATCTTGACAACAAACAATCCTGTCGGGCCATGTAATGAAGCTATTGATACAGTATCTATTACCATAAATACTGCTTTTAAAGTTAATGCTGGTAATGATCAAATAATTTGTATAGGAGGTAAGGTTAATCTAAATGGAACCATAGGAGGTTCTGCTTCTAGTGCAACTTGGTCAGGGGGTACAGGAATCTTTAATCCAAACCGATCAACACTAAATGCCACATATACACCAAGTGCTTCTGAAATAACTGCTAGAACTGTGACTCTAACATTATTATCCATTGATCCTCCGGGTGTTTGTAATGCAGTTAGTGATCAAGTGGTGATTAATCTTGTTGAAAAACCAAATAAACCATTAACTATAAATTGTTGGGATAACTATGTTTTAGATTCAACTAGTTGTTCTTGGAAAAATATTGGTAATCCCGCGCTTGCAGATTGCGATGGGGATGGGGTTCGAGATAGCGATGAGTTTGTCAATGGAACCGATCCAACAAATCCATGTTCATTCATGATGGGTGCTCAATCAATGCTCCCAACTGATAAATGGCTTTATTCCGATTGTAACAGCGATGGGGTATTGAACATCGATGAATACTGCAAACCTAGAGTTGTTCTTAACGAAATATACATTAGAGCTGATGGTTTGTCATCCTCACCTCCAAATGGTTTATGGCTTAGTGGTAGTAAAGAATATATCGAATTATACAACAGTGGTTGTTCACCAATTAATGTTGCTGGATATTTCTTGGCTGGTAAAAATGCATTTGTTTCCAGTGCAGTAATGGGTTTCACAATACGAATACCAAACGTTCCTGCAGCTATTATTCAACCTGGTGAACATATTGTATTGGGTTCTCCAAATCCTGGATCTGGTGTAGCTGGCAATGTAGATATACCAATAACACCTGCCGATCGATGCGGTTATTCAGGGACTCCAAACATTCCAAATGTAGATGGATGGGTAGCATTATACGATGATTCAGGAAAACCATTGGAGTGTGTTTATTGGTCTAAAGCAGCCTCGAACATTGCTTCAATTTCATATGCTTTGGATTTTGATCCAGGTTCTATTTGTTTGCCTTTTGGTAGTCCAGATGTAAAGTTACAAACAGCCAAACAAATTTATGATTCAGATAGAAGTATCGTAACATATATTCCAAATTCATCACCTATAATTGTATATCGCCAAACAGATGGCTCACCTATTTGGAAATTTTATGGTTCTCCATTTAAAATATCTGATCTTCCTTGGACGATAAACAATGAGTCTTCTACAGGAAATTGCAATAATAATCAATGCGTTCCAAAACCAGTTTGTAAAAATTTCGCTTTGGTAAGTGCTGGTTCTGACCAAACGATTTGTGTAAATGACAGTGTAAAACTTGCGGGTTCTTATGGTGGTTCAGCATCTTCAATAGAGTGGGTTGGAGGCTCGGGTCAATTTGTTCCAAATAACAATACAACAAATGCTCAATATATTCCAAGTGCATCAGAGATTGCGGCAGGAACAGTGACACTAATCATAAAAACAAACGACCCCGCTGGTCCCTGTAATTCTACAAGTGATACCATGACTATTACTATAATTGATTTACGATCGATTTCAGGTAGTACGACATTGTGCGTGAATTCATCTACTCAGCTTACAGGAACAGGAATAGGCGAGGCTTCAAGTTCTTGGGTATCTGATAACACGGAAGTTGCAATTGTTTCAACGAGCGGACTTGTAACTGGTTTAGCAAAGGGGACAACAAAAATTACTTATACCAATAACTACGGTTGTTCAAATTCAACAATAATTACTGTTAATAGTCTTTCAATTCCACTATTTTCTCCAGTACCTTCGATTTGCTCAGAAGCTAAATTGGATGAATTATCAACGACTTCAACAAATAACATAACCGGAACGTGGTCACCTGCGATTAATAACACAGCAACTACAACCTACACATTCACTCCAAACTCAGGACAGTGTGCTTCAGCGACAACCTTACAAATTGTAATTAATGATAATATTACTCCAGCTTTTGAATCAGTAGGTCCATTCTGTTTAGGAGCATTGGTCAGTGATTTGTCAACGATATCGAACAATGGCATCTCCGGAACATGGAATCCATCAGTAATTTCAACTGCAACTGTTGGAACAAGAACATACACATTTACACCATCATCAGGAAGTTGTGCCAACGCCATAATTACAACTGTTACTGTAAATGCTCCAACTTCAAGTTCAAGTTCTCAGACAGTATGCGAGGCATATGTTTGGAATGGTAAAACTTACACCGAATCCGGGACGTATGTTTATAAAACGACAAATAAATTGGGATGTGATTCAACGGCAACGTTGAACTTAACGATTAATAAATCAACAACACCAACGTTTACACCAGTTAGTCCATTGTGTCAAAATTCAACTTCTGTGACCTTGCCAACAAGATCAACGAATGGTATTACAGGAACATGGAATCCATCAGTAATTTCAACTGCGACTGTTGGAACAAGAACATACACCTTTACACCATCAGCAGGAAGCTGTGCTAGTGCTGCAGCGATGAGTGTAACAGTAAATGCGCCAGCAACACCAACGTTTACCCAAGTTGGTCCATTCTGTCAGGATGAAACAGCAACCGTCTTGCCAACAACATCGAATAATAGCATTGCAGGAACATGGAATGCACAAATATCCACAGCAACCGCAGGAACAACAACTTATACGTTTACGCCAGCAGTGGGGAGCTGTGCAATCACAGCTACGATGAGTGTAACTGTAAATGCGCCAACAACACCAACGTTTTCTAATGCTCAAACCTTTAGTAATACAACCAATAAACCTTGTGGTGACAATTTCGGCAGCACCTGGGGAAGCTTTTCCCGAAACATTGCAGTTTCTGGTCTTCCCACCACTGGTCTTTCTGAAAGTGGCAAGGTTTTAAGAGAGGTGAGGGTTCAATTGGGCACAAAAGATTGTAAAGGCAACTTAAGTTCCTACGCTATGAGGATAAAAAATCCTCAAGGAGTTACGGTTGTACTCGCAAGCCCAATCACAATTTCTTCCACCTCCATGTGGATAAACATGACGTTCAGAGATGATCCGTCTTTGGAGCGGGTGGAAGAATATCCTACATTCGTTCAGCAAAGTTATTTTCCATTTTCCATCGGTTATTATGCTTTGGAGACTGACGGTGATTTCGCCAAATTTAACACTGGAGCTGACCCCAATGGAGATTGGGTGTTTGAGATAATAGAAAACACCTTATCAGAAGTCAGTTTTGAAAAGGTTGAGCTTGTTTTTGGTTCAGC
>JBIKSL010000036.1:0-20359 GCA_044348645.1 Crocinitomicaceae bacterium
TAGCTAGCCTGATGTCTCCCGCATTTTCATTAACGCCGAAGAAATAAGTACCAGGATCCAATAAATAAGAACCCCCTATAATAGGAAGCTTCAACGTCACCCCTGAAATAGAATCCTTATTTGTAGTGATATAACTTGTTGTAGTTCCAATTGGATCTCCTGTTGGAATACCCTCTGCGTTCGTTTTGAAGATTTGAACCGAAACAGATTGATTAGACGGTGTATTTTGATTCAATACAATTTCAACTGAGTCCAAATAGTCTTTATAATCCAATTTAAATGTTTGACCAATAATTCCATTATCATAAACTCCAGGTGTTTGGTTATCCCCTATTCCAAAAGAACCAGTATTTCCGTATGAGCGAGACATTCGATTTTTAGTTCGAGAAAAACCAGTAGTATGAATATTGTTTTGAGGGACTTGATCATCCACAGCGAAAAAGTTATAGTTTATGGTGTAATCATCGTATTCTGTAACTAAAAAGTTGGGAACCGTGAATGTTCCAGTATCGCCAGGATTTAAATCTTGTTTTGAGGAAGTATCTGTATAAATTGTGATCCCTTGACTATTTTTTAATGTAACAATAAGCTCGGTTTGAATTTTTTTTGTTCCAGCATTCTTTGCCTTTGCAGAAAATACAAGATCATTTCCATTTGTTGCTTGACGGCAATGAATTTGAGTATATTCGCCTCCGGGATTTATGTTACTAATGAATTTTATGTCTTTTGCTGGGTCAGGCCCAAGTTTCGGTCTAATCATAAAAGTAATATCGTCACGTTTATCTATTGGAAGCCAAAGTTTTGTTCCTTCCCTGTAATAACTCGTTTTTTTTGTAAAAATTTGTTTAGAACAACCCAATGGAAAAGATTTTGTACCAGTATTTGTTATCACAATCATATATTCTCCAGGAAAAACAGCGATAGAGGAATCCAATTTGTAAGTATTCCAACCTAAATTAACAGTTTTCAAAGTGTCAGAAGAGTAAATTGGAGTTAAACTAACTAAGTTGTTTTTAACTGGCCAAACTTGAACTCTATAACTTTGGGGAGATGAAAAAGGGCCAACGAAATAATCAACTGCCGTAATGGAGTCGTTTTTCAAAAAAGAAAATTTCGAGCCTTGAGAGATAGACGATGCGGTTGGCAAATCCATGGTTTTCGCGAAATTGTTATCGTCTCTGGCCATGTAGTTAAAATCTAATGCGAGTTTTTGTATTAGAGTGTCATTAAACGAAACTTGGTCCATTTCATTTTGATACTTTATGTATTTTATAAGATAAGACTTAGAAGTCGATAAATTACTTGGTGTCCAAACCTTACAAACGATTTCAATTTTTTCACCAGCAGAAAGGTTAACAGGTGCTGAAGGAAAAGTGTGAATAGGAGTTAAAGTGTCAGACAATTCATAGATTTCAGCTTTAAGAATGAGGTTTGTAATGTTGTTTCCGCTGAGATTTTTCACAACACCTCCTAATTTCAAACCATCGGTTATTTGATTCAAAGGAATTATTGAATAGCGATTTATAATTTCGCTTACACCAGCATCAAAATTTTTGGGTAAAGGATTAAAAGTGAAAGACCATTTAAAGTTTGATGTCACAAATGAATTATCCCACTCAAAAAAATACGTTTTACCTTTCAACAAAACCACTTCATCAATGTAAGATAACCCTACCTGTGAACAGTATTCATCATTATTATCATCATTTTGGGCAATTGTATCTAAATTACCACAGATTCCTTCAAAGACTCTTATGTAAGTGTCAATCGAACCACTATTTCCACAAGAATTAATTGACAAGATACCAGTAGTGTCGGGAATAAATTTATACCAACTAGTTGGAGGAGTAGTGGTAAATGTACCCGGTTTGTCTAACTTTATTGCCGTTGCACAATCCACTCCAGACTGAGAAAATAATTGGAAATTGAATAATCCAAATTGAATTATCGAATAGACAAATAATATTTTTTTCATTATTTTTATTTAAACTTTCAAATATAAAACGATAAATTAATTTCATCAAGTTAGAATTCAAGAAAAAATCATATTTTCAAGTTTTCTTGCAAAAACAGACTGATTCAAGGCAATTTTATAATTCTCAAAAACAGCATATTCCTTATTTGTAGATAAATCAGACCAATTTAAAAAATCAGTTAAGATATTTAAATGGTCGGAATTAAAATTAATTTTTGATTCAATGTAATTCACTTGTTGTTTGTCTAAAAGAAATATTGCAACATTGAATGCAAAATCAATCAATTGCTCTGATGACAACTCACGATTATACGGCATAATTTCAGCCAAAATGATACCTGAACGTTCAAAAATAGTTTTTTTTGTAGATTTTTTCAGCTTTTTTAGAAAGAAATACTTTCTTTCGAGATCAAAAATTTGATTGTTGTTTAAACTAATTCGCCTTATCTTACCGGATTTAGATTCGCTGATTCGAAGCCAAATTCGCAAAGCAACTAAAACTAAAATTAGACAAACAACCCCAACTAATTTCGCAATATCTAGAAAACCGAAAAAGGTTAAAATAGGAACTGAAAAAATCAGCGTAAAAAAAACAGATATCCAAACACCAAAATTAAAATTTGACTTAACATTGTGCATAATTGTTATATCAACAATTATTCAGAAATCCACTTATCATTCAACATTTCACCTTTGATTATAACATCTTTGGTTCTGGCATAATCCTCAGCAGCAATAAGCATTTGCTCTTTCGTATCACGTCTGATTAAAATTGAACTTGAACCTTGGTTTTTTATTTCAATATAAAAACCGTTTTTCAATCTTGCCGGTTTTGTTGGTGGTCTTCCCATTTTAATTAAGTTTTGATTTTTAAAACTAAACAACTTTTTTTATAAAATGTTTGAATTTTGATTTTTTATGACAAATTGTGAATAAAATAGTTTGCGTTTTGTATTCTAGCGCAATTTATTGTAAAATATGAATTAAAAAGCTGAGATAATAAATATCAAGAAAATAATTTCAATGAAAGAGCCAATTTATTTCTAATTTCTGTTCGATCGATTATGTAATCCAGAAAACCATGTTCCAGCAAGAATTCAGAGGTTTGGAATCCATTAGGCAAATCTCGACCAATAGTTTCCTTAACAACTCTTGGTCCGGCAAAACCAATCAAAGCTCCAGGTTCAGCGATATTAATATCTCCCAGCATTGCAAAAGAAGCTGTAACTCCACCAGTTGTTGGATCTGTTAGATACGAAATATAAGGAAGGCCTGCTTCAGACAGTTGACTTAATTTACCAGAAACTTTTGCCATTTGCATCAACGAATAACCAGCTTCCATCATTCGAGCACCTCCTGACTTAGAAATTATCATGAATGGCGCTCTAATTTTTATTGCCTCGTCAATTGCACGAGCGATTTTCTCTCCCATTACAGAACCCATCGAGCCTCCAATAAAATTAAAATCCATTGCCGAAATTACAAAATCTTGACCTTCTAATTTTCCTTTTGCCGAGCGAATGGCATCTTTCAAACCGGTTGACTTCTGAGTTGATTTGATGCGGTCTTTATATTTCTTTGTATCCTCAAATTTTAATGGATCTCCAGATGATAAATTCTGTGCTATTTCTTCGTATTTACCATCATCAAAAATTAGTTGAAAGTATTCTTCAGAACCAATTCGTTCATGGTGAGAGCAACGCTCACAAACGTAATTATGTTTCGCTAAATCATCTGAGGTGTACAAAGTTTTACAATTCGAACAACGCACCCAAAGCCCTTCAGGGGTTTCCTTCTTTTCACTCGTTGACGTGGTAATTCCTTCCTTGTTTCTTTTAAACCAATTACTCATAATTCGAATTTATAAGGTATTTACATTATTCAAGTCCGTAAAAGACTGCTCAAGACGTTTGTTGAAGGTTAACTCTCCCTGACGCAACCATTTTCGCGGATCATAATATTTTTTATTTGGAACGTCAACTCCTTCCGGATTACCAATTTGTGTTTTCAAGTAATCAATTTTTGAGGTCATGTAATCGCGAATACCTTCCGTAAAGGCGAATTGAAGATCGGTGTCAATATTCATTTTAATTACACCATAACCGATTGCTTCTCTAATTTCTTCTAATGATGAACCAGAACCACCATGAAATACGAAGTCAACCGGATTGTGATTTGTGTTAAATTTCTTCTGAACGAAATCTTGTGAATTTTTCAAGATAACGGGGGTTAATTTTACATTTCCCGGTTTATAAACTCCATGTACATTTCCAAATGCTGCAGCAATCGTAAATCTTGGTGAAATCTTCAATAATTCTTCATAAGCAAAAGCAACTTCTTCAGGTTGAGTGTATAATTTAGAGCTATCCACATCCGAATTATCTACACCATCCTCTTCACCACCTGTAATGCCAAGTTCGATCTCCAAGGTCATTCCGCTTTTAGACATTCGAGCCAAATATTGTTTGCAAATTTCAATATTTTCAGTTATTGGTTCTTCGGATAAATCAATCATGTGAGAACTGTAAAGCGGTTTGCCCGTTTCTTTGTAAAATTGCTCTCCAGCATCCAATAAACCATCAATCCACGGCAATAATTTCTTGGCGCAGTGATCAGTGTGAAGAATGACCGTGGTTCCATAAGCTTCCGCCAAAGCGTGAACGTGTTTCGCTCCTGATATCCCTCCTAAAATAGCCGCTTTTTCATTCTGATTCGACAAGCCCTTTCCGGCAAAATAATGTGCTCCTCCGTTCGAAAACTGTATGATGACAGGAGCTTTCAATTTCGCCGCTGTTTCCATAACTCCATTGACTGTGCTTGTGCTTGTAACGTTTACCGCAGGCAAGGCGAAACCTTTTTCCTTAGCATATTTAAATATCGCTTGAACATCATCTCCTGTTGCTACTCCCGGCTTAATCGAATGACTCATAAACAGTTAATTTAAGGGAGCAAATTTAAGAATAAAGTTCGATGAATTTTAATTTTGGTTTTTAATATAAAAACTTTGTAATTGCTAAAATAAAGATGTATTTAAAGCGTTTTTATTGAAACCAATAACGCCTATGACAAAAAAATACCCTTCCATTTCCTTGAATCAGAATGAAAAACTTGTCAAACCTTCAAATGAAGTAATTTCCTTTCTTTTGATGTACAGTAAGTCCATTGAAGTTAAAAAAGGAAAAAAACAACGGATTATTCTCTGTAAAAATTGAATGAAGGCTGTCTGAAAAGGCAGCTATTTTTTCTCATAAGAAATTGTAAAAAAAACTCAAAAACTTGTTAGGTGAAAGGTTTGGCAAACATTGAACTTTGATTCAAAACAATTGCCATGAAAAACATACTTTTAGCCAACGATTTTTCGGACACTTCGGAATTGGCACTAAAATACGCAGTAGAACTCAGCGCAAGGCTTAAAGCAAAATTGACCGTTATCCATATTCATGACATTTCAGCACTTATTACCAATCCAACTGAAATACCTTATTTTCCAAATACAAACGGCGAATATCTGGAGGCACAAAAGAAAAAAATGAACGAACAATTTCTATTTGTGGCTGGAGAAAAGGCAAAGAAAATTGATATCTATTTCGATGCAATTGAACATACATCAGTTTCGATGGCGATTGTTGAAAAGACTGAAGAATGCAAATCAGATCTTTTAGTTATGGGAGCACATGGAAAGGGAAAACTTCAAGAATTCTTGTTAGGAAGTAATACAAAATCTGTGATAAAAGATTGTCAATGTGCTGTTCTTGTCGTTCCCTTTGGGGCTCGTTTTTCGATTCCGGAAAAAATTGTGTTCGCCTCGGATTTGGGCGATGATAACTTTGAGGCGTTGCACGTATTGACGAAATTTGCAAAAAATTTCAATTCAAAAATCATCATTCTTCATATATCGACTGATTATGAATCATTTAGTTTGAACAAAATGAATGATTTTAAAAAACAACTCTCCAGTGAAATGAATTACACGAATTTGAATTTCGAATTTCTGCTTTCTAACGATATTAATGAACGATTGGACGAATTTATCCGAGATAATAATATTCAACTTATTACGATGGTCGAGCATGAAAACAAAGGTTTTTTCAAACGCTTATTCCAATCGGATCATGTTAAAAATATGATTTCATTATCTGAAATTCCAATCCTATGTTACAATCAAAAATACTTAGTAAAAAGCTCATTTGAGGAGGCAGAGGCAAAGATTAACTTGAATAAATGATTTTCTTGTGTTGAATTTTAAACAGAATAATTAGAAGCTAACGCCAAATTACTTTCAAATCAGAAAAAAAATTATAATAAGAAACTGAAAAAATCTAAACTTGGATAAAACAATCAAGTTATTCTCTCTATTTCACACGGTTAATCGCCATTAGTTTCAGCATCCAATTTGGCAAAAATTTGCCTGGTTTTTGATTTTTTAAATTTAAATACCAACCAATTTTTTTTATGATTGGAACCTTGTGGGTTTCCACAAATTCAATCCAAGTTCCATCCGGATCCTCGATATACGAAAATCTTCCTCCCGCTTCACCCATATCAAATGTGTCAGAGCTATCAATGGTGAAAGGAAAACCACCGATTTCACATTCAGTCTTTAGTAAATCCATTCCTTGTATGTCAAAGCAAAGATGAATAAAACCCCAATCACCCCAAAATCTATTTTCGAAAATTTTTCGGCGCCCCGATTGATTTATCGCCTGAACAAGTTCAATTTGAGTGGATCCCAGTAATTTAGCAAATGGTCCTTTTCTTGATTGCTTGTGGGATAAACGAACTCTGCGAAACTCATTTTTACCACCGTTCAAAAAGTCTAGATCATTGAACGCACCAGTTTTATCGTAGTCAATTGTTTCGTATCCCAGAATTTCTTGATATAATTTTAAGGATTTTTCGATGTCGGAAACGCCAATGATTGTTCCGGCAACACCTCCGCAATTAGATGGGTGATTTGTGCTAGAAAACCATTCGCTACCTTCAACTATTTGAAAAAGATTGTCAATAGGATCCTTTACAAAAAACGACCATTTACCTGATGGATCCCGCATAGGCTCATTCAAAATATTTCCGCCATTATTTTTTATAAATTCAAAGGATTTTTTGATATTCCGTGATTTGATTTTACAGGCAAACATACCATAATCGCCTAATTGAATTTCAAATGAGGATTTTTCTGTATTTCGACTTGTATATTGCCAAATTTCAAATCCACCTCCACCTTCCATACTGAGGGCCAATGTCGCTGTTCGATTCTGAACAATACCACCTGTATATTTAGTCATGAGAGGCGCTGGAGCTGCTTCTTCAAAAATTCGAACATCTATTCCGAAATTCGTCCGATACCATTTCCAAATTTCTTCCACATTTGGGACTCCAATTCCCATCTGTTGAATACCGCAAATGATTTTCTCCATCACTTTTTGATTGCAAAAATAAAAATTGTTTGGTTCATTAATTGATATCGTCAATTTCTCAACAATATTTTTTCTAATTCTGTGTATTTTTGACCAATGCAACTGATTTCTGATTTCTCACTTTGGCTCATCATTCCAATTGCCTCGGTGGCAGCATTTTTGTCTTTCCATTTTTATAAAAAAGAAGGTTGGTATGCTGATTTAAAGTCGTTTCATCAACATCTATTGCGCTCTCTTCGTTTTGGTTCACTTTTTTTAATCGGTTTATTGTTGCTGGGATTAACGCTTCAAACAATCAATTATAGGGAAGAAAAACCTGTTTTCATCAGTTTGATTGATAATTCCGTTTCCATGATGAACAACAAGGATAGCAATTTGATAAAGAGTCGAATCTCGTCTTTCCGTGACAAACTGAAAAATAAATTTGGACAACGATTCGAATTAATCGAATTGTACGTTGGAACAAATGTTTCGAATCAAGAACTCGATTTTTCGGAGAAAACATCCAATCTGGAAATCGGTTTTGATAAAATCAACAAGGATTATTACAACCGAAACATTGGTGGAATTGCTTTTATTTCAGATGGCAACTATAATGTTGGTGCAAACCCAGCTTACTCGGCAGAGAAAATTAGTCTAACTCCTATTTTTTCTTTGGCTGTTGGTGACACAATCCCTCGAAAAGATCAACTGATTAAAAATGTATCGGTCAACGAAATAGCGTTTTTGAACAATGAATTTCCGATTGAAGTCGATTTAGAGTCAATTAAATTGGGCGGTAAATCAGCACGTCTAAGTATTTTTGAAAATGGCAAACAAGTTGCTTCTCAAATTATTACCTATTCAAATTCCAAAAGAGATTTTAAACAAGCAAATTTCACACTCAAAGCTAAAAATATCGGCTTTCAAACTTATACCTTGAAATTGCAAGCTCTGGAAGGTGAAAGCACTCTAAAAAACAACCAGCGAACATTTTATCTAGAGGTAATTGATTCTCGAAGTAAGGTTCTCGTACTCGCTGGTGCCCCTCATCCGGATGTTGCTGCATTGAAAGAAGTTTTAGATCAAAATGAGAATATCGAATCAGAGAGTCACTTAATAAAAGACTGGAACAAAGACTTGGAAAAAACGAATTTGGTCGTTTGGCATGAACCGGGAACTAATTTTGATGGATCGGTGCTTCAACAATTGCAAGAAAAAAGAATCCCTTTATTGTACATCCTTGGTCCAAATACGGATGTAGCCGTAATCAACAAATTGAAATTGGGTATTTCGGGAATGAGAGGCAGCAACACAGATGATATTCAACCTACTTTAGCCAAAGGATTCAATGAGTTTGAGTTATCCGAAAAATTAGCTGAGGCTCTCGAATTTTATCCTCCACTTAAGAGTAAATTTGGCGTACTGAAAGTGGATGGAAAACCACTGATATTGTTGAATCAAAGGGTTGGACCGGTAAAAAAATCAGATCCGTTGTTGTTTTTTGTCAATCGAAATAATTTAAAAACAGGTGTTCTTTATGGCGAGGGACTCTGGCGGTGGAAATTAAATGATTATATCCGATCAGGAAATCACGATGCGTTTAGCGAATTGTTTTCGAAAACAATAAATTTTCTGATGGTCAAGCAACAAGAATCAGGGCTTCGTATTGAATTTCCAAAGAGATTCTCGATTGAAGAGGAAGTCATTGTTAATGCTTCATTTTACAATTCTGCATTGGAACCAATTACAAAACCGAAAATTGAACTAAACTTAATCAATTCCGATGGAAAAATTTTTCGTTCTCAATTTGGTGTAAATGGAACCGCTTATAAGCTTTCTTTAGGAAAACTGAAAGCCGGAAAATACAAATGGGAGGCTCGAACAAAATTCAATGGAAAGACATATCGAAAGTCAGGCGTTTTCATCGTGGAAGACATCGAACTTGAAAAAATTGAAAGCGTAGCTAATCATGGCGTTATGAAACAGGTTTCCAAACAATCAAACGGAAAATTCTATCTTCTTAAAGATTTCGAACGTTTATTGAGTGACATTGAAACGCGTGAGGATATCACAACTATGAGCTTTGCAGAAACAACATTTAATAAGTTAATTGACTACATAGCATTAATTTCAGTTATCCTACTTCTTCTAATCGGTGAATGGTTTTTAAGAAGGTATCTGGGAAATTATTAACTTGAGGAATTTATCCTCGTATGTATTTGAAATTCGAGGTATTCTAAAAAATAGTTTATTCAAAATCATCAAGTGTAATTCGATCACCAAAAAGAATCAATCTTTTGGCTCTTTTTCCAATTATTTCACTAAGAAATTTAGGATGTAAGCTATACCCAGGTCGCACTGATTTAATATTCTTATTGGTGATGATTTCCCCTTTTGAGATATCACAAATTGGATATAGTGATCGACTGAAAACCTTTCCTTCTTTCTGTTTAGTTGTTAACTCATATGAGCCATTTCCAAGCGCTTTTTCAGTCGTACGTATTAAGTCTACCATTTCTTTGAATTCTTTTTCATCAAGCGAAAAGCTGGCATCAGGACCACCAATACTATGATTTAAAATAAAATGTTTTTCGATGACTTTTGCACCAAGCGCAGTTGCGATTACTGGTGTCAAATAGCCTAATGTGTGATCCGATAGACCAATGTTGACATCATAATCAATACCAAATTGTTTCATCAATTTTAAATTTGCTTCTTCCATTGGAGCAGGATAAGACGAAGTACACTTCAATAAAGTTATATTATTATTTCCTTGATTTCGGCATACTTTCAGGGCAAGTTCTATATCTTGTTTTTCTGCAATTCCAGTGGAAATAATGATGGGTTTTCCTTTAGATGCTACATATTCAATTAAAGGAATATCTGTGATTTCAAACGATGCAATTTTATAAATAGGACATTCAAGTGTTTCAAGAAAATCTACCGCTGAGAAATCAAAAGGTGAAGAAAAACAAATTAATCCTTCTTTTTTAGCTTCATTGAAAATTGCTTCGTGCCATTCCCAAGGCGTGTAGGCTTCTTGGTATAATTCATGTAAATATTTTCCATCCCAAATTGTACCTGATATTCGAAAATCTTCTTTTTGGCAATTGAGTGTTATTGTATCAGCAGTATATGTTTGAATTTTAATAGCATCAGCTCCTGTGCGTTTGGCCGCTCGAACTGTTTCTAGTGCAACTTCTAGGCTTCCATTGTGATTGGCGGAAAGCTCGGCGATGATAAAAATACGTTCGTTTTTTAAACCCATTGATTTAAGTATAATTCAAATCCTAAGTGGTTATTTGTTGATTCGAAGAGATTAAAATTTAACTTTTCAAATATTTTGATGGATGCTAAATTTTCAGGCATAACATAACCAATAATTCGCATTATTTCAGGGTTATTTATCCGAATTTCTCGAATAGCCAATTTTAGCATTTTGGATCCTAGGTTATTACCATGATACTTTGGGTCAACGTGATAACTAATTAATCCTATGCCTTGACCATCTTTGTTAATACGAATAGAACCCAATGCCATTTTGTTCTTTCGTAAAATAAAGTAAATAGTATTTTCATCAGCCAGTTGCTTCATGAACCAAACTTTGTGTTCATCAAATTGAATTTCATTTTGTTGAAAAGCATATTTTCTAATTATGGAGTTTTTCGCCCAATTGAAAGTCAGTTCTAAATCTTCCGTTGTTGCTTCTTGTAACTTTAGATCTTCGTTTATTTTCCCATGTAAAAGCACATCAATAAAGTCACCTTTATAATAACAATGTTCTTTTAGCCTCGCCTCTTCAATAAAAAGATTATCCTCTAATACTTTGTAAAGATGAGGTCTGACGTCAAACGCGTATGTATTCAACTTGTGAAATTTTAATTCATGAAATGCAACATCTTCTAAAAGATATAAAAAAACCGTCCATAGTTTTTCAAATTGATTTTTTTCAAGTGAAGTATCCATAATGAATGAAACTTCGGAATGTAAATCAATCCAATTAATATGAACGAGTCCACCGTAGCCAATGCATTCATTATTCTTTAAAAGCGAAAATAGAATTTGATTTGGTTTTTCTTGCTCGAAAAGCGATGAGACAACCGATTCAAAATAATTTTCTTGATCCTTTTCTGTTAGTGGCTTGGATTGTCTAAGGTGATAAATTTGTTCGTTACGCCATTTCATTATGGCATTTTTGTCTTCAAAGCGTATTGGAACAATTGAATAAGCTCCAACTTTAAATTTTTGTCTATGTAGCGCTTTGTATGTACTCATATTTAATTTTAGCTATTTCCCAATCTTCGATAGTATCGATGTCTTGAACATTCATTTGATTTAAAGGAAAAGTCCCGATATTTCCAGCCCAAATAGATTTGTTTATAAGAAATGGTTCAAGTTTTAACCAATAAAAAATACCCGCGTCGTGATAAATTTTTTCTAGATCCTGTGATCGTAGATGAATCGATTCTGGATTTGTTAATTCGATGGAATTGTTATTTAATAATTTGAATCCTCGTTGTACAGCAAAATCAAATGCAACTGAACTTAGCAATACATCGAATTCGTTTTTTTTCCAAACGTCATAACTTGCATTGATCTCAATTTCTGTAATTAAAGGGGCGGTTGGATATAAACAAAGTAGTTCGTTAATGGGTTGTTTTTTAGATTTATAATAGTCAACAACTTCAAGTAACACATCTGATGTAGTTGCAAAATCGTTGGAATTAGTCTCGCTTCTTAGAATTGGAACGGAGGCTCCATAATTCTTAGCAATAGTTGCAATTTCATGATCATCTGTTGAAACAAAAACCTCATCAAAAAGTCCGCTATTTAAGGCGTTTTCAATAGAATAAGCAATGATTGGTTTTCCAAAAAAATCCTTGATATTTTTTCTTGGAATTCTTTTGCTTCCTCCGCGAGCAGGGATAATTGCAATTTTCATCTTATTGATAAAAATTAAAAATTGAGCTAATAATAAAATCTTGTTCCTCGTTTGATAAAGTTGGAAACATCGGTAAACTTATACAATTTTGATAATAGTTGGCAACTTTTGGTAAGTCGTCTTTTTTCCAACCAAGACTTTGGTAATAGGGCATATAGTGAATAGGAATATAATGTATTTGACAGAATATGCCTTCCGATTTTAAATGTTCAAAAAGTTGTCTTCTATTTTTAGCTTCAATAATGAATAGGTGATAAGCATGACCAGATACCACTCCTGAAAGTCCAGTTATTTCATTGCATTTAGAAAGTTCTAAAGTATATTTTTTAGCAATGTCTCTTCTTCTTGCAATACCATTCTCCGCTCGCTTTAACTGTGATAATCCCAAAGCTGCTTGAAAATCTGTTAAGCGATAGTTATACCCTAATTCTTGCATTTCCATGTACCATGAAGGGTAGTCATTGAATGAATTTGAAAGGTCGGTTACCTCTTCAAGTTTATTTTGAAATAAATCAGTTTCTCTTGTTATTCCATGGGTTCGAAGTAAAAGTAACTTCTTATACAATACTTCATTTTGTGTGGTAATCATTCCGCCTTCACCAGTAGCAATGTGTTTAACAGGATGAAATGAAAAGATTGCTAAATCTGAGTATTTACATGAACCCGCTTTGACTTCGATTCCTGATGAATTTCTGAAAAATCCACCAGGTGCATGACAAGCGTCCTCTAAAATCCAACAATTATGTTTTTGAGCAATTTCTTTGAGCTTTTCAGTATCAACAACACGTCCAGCAAAATCAACCGGAATGATTCCAACGATGTTTTTATCCGTATTATTTTCTAAAATTTGAGAAACTTCCTTTAAATCAATTAAATAGGTTTTTGGGTCAATATCGGCAAAAATTACTTCTCCACCGCAATACTTAATGCAGTTGACAGATGCTGCAAAAGTTAGAGGGGTACAAATAACATAATCACCTTTTTTTACGCCAAGTGCCAAAGCCGAAAGATGCAGTGCTGCAGTTCCATTCGAAACGGCTACGGCATATTTTGCGCCGACATAATTTGCAAAAGCATCTTCAAATTCCTTGATTTTTGGTCCTTGTGTTAAGAAATCCGATTTTAAAACATCTACTACCGCTTGGATATCATAGTCCGTAATATTTTGTCTGCCGTATGGAATTCTTTTCATGCTTCGAAATTAGCGTCTAAGTGTTTTTTGATTAAAAACCTTAATGAATCGACTGTTTCCCAATCCATATTTTCTTTTGAATTGTAGCTAAAGCCTTCAGGTACTTTTACAGCATTAAAATGCTCTACAAAATCGTTAACATTAAAGTTTGGTTGTTGAGGTAAAATAACGTAATATTTGCCCAAATCATAGGTGAAAAATGAATCGGATGAAGTAATCATTTCTTCATGGATTTTTTCGCCAGGTCGAATTCCGATAATTGGTTTTTCACAATTTGGACCAATTGCCTCGGCAACGTCCATAATTCGATAGGAAGGAATCTTGGGAACGAAAATCTCTCCACCCCAAGCCGTGTAAAGTGCATGCATCACCATGTCTACACCACCTTGTAATGAAATATTAAAGCGTGTCATCGATTCAACCGTTATAGGTAAGACGCCGTCCGATTTTTTTCTTTTCATAAAGAAAGGAATGACTGAGCCATTAGATCCCATAACGTTTCCATAACGAACAACTGAAAATTTGATATCTTTTTTTCCGCGAATATTGTTTGCTGCAACAAATAACTTGTCGGAAGTTAGTTTCGTGGCTCCATATAGGTTAATTGGAGCACAGGCTTTATCTGTGGATAGTGCGACAACATGCTTAACATCCGTTTTTAACGCTGCTTTAATGACATTTTCAGCTCCTCCAACATTGGTTTTAACGCATTCATCGGGGTTATACTCTGCTATGTGAACGTGTTTCATCGCCGCTGCATGTATGACGAAATCAATTCCTGAAAATGCTCTTTCTAGCCTTTCATAATCTCTAACATCTCCAATGAAATAGCGAATTTGATTGAATTTGGAATGTGGAAATTCCTGTTCCAATTCAAATTGTTTTTGTTCATCACGTGAAAAAATAACGAGCCGTTTAATTTCCGGGTGAGTTGAAAGTATGTGTTTTGTAAGTGCTTTTCCAAGCGAACCAGTTCCGCCAGTAATAAGAATGGATTTGTCTTTCACATTAAAATTTTGATAAACAAAGATACCAAAAAGTCTTTGGATGTATTATTTTTTGATTGATTCTATTTCAACTCTTTCAAAGGCATCAATCATAGATATTTCGCTGGAATTATAAATTTTTACACCTTTTTTTTCTGCGAAGGATTTTATTTCCCAATAACCTTTGAAAGACAAATAAAACTTGTGGATTATTTCATGTAATCGTCTCGGCCGATGAATGTAATCTTGCATTTTTTCGGGTTTCGATTCATTTTCATCATAAAAATGTTTTTGATGCACAAATACTTCATTTGCTTTATTTACCGAGATTTCAGCCAGCCATGAGTGATCCGCACCAACTATGGAAATAATCTTATATCCTAATCTTATTCCCATCATTATTCCTGGAATGAGCACGTTATGTGGACGCGGCATACCCAATCCCTTGTTAAACCAACGGTGAGACCAAAAATGAAATCCCTCAACAGGTGTTTTATTGAAAAAAGCTAAATCAATGTATGAATTGGATTGAATTAAGTCTCGCAATGCAGAACTTTTTTTCGCTCGAAATGGAACTAACAAAGTTATTTTCCAGGTTGTTTTGACTTTTAAACTTTCGAATAGTTCTCTGTTCATTCGAATGTATAAATCATTTAGTGACTTATCAGGTAGAAAATAAGTGTCTGCATTTAGTAGATAGTAACGTGGTTTGAGTTCTACATATTTTACGTGATTTGCTGCGTTATTAACAGCCATCATATCAAAATGATTTAGAGTTTCAAGACAATTATTACTCAATGTATCATTGAGAGAAGGTCCATTTCCCAATATTAAAAGCGGTTTTGATTTTAGGTCTGATGAAACGAAACTAAAAAAATTACTTTGCAATAGTATTCTAACTGCACTTATTTTGGTTTTAATCAAATTTACAAAAAATGATTGCAAAATTAGAAGTATCTTCATTGTCCTTTATATTTGAAAATTAACCCACGTGTAAGCCAAAACCGAAAAAAAAGAATCATATTTCCTTTTGGAAATTTCATAACAATAGAGTATCCTAACCAGATTAAAAGACTGGCTACCCATTTGATCGATTCCATTACTAGGCGCTTAGTGTAGGATAAACTACCCTCTTTTTTACTTCTTAAACGCTCACTAATTCCAGTGCCTAAAGCTTGTTTTTTTATAAATTCAAAAGTCGTTCTTGCCTTGGGTACACAGTGAAAAACAATGGCTTTCGGATTATAAATAACAGGGATCTTTTCTTTATACATTCGATTGAAAATATCCTTTTCCTCTCCCCCAAATAACTGTTTTCCAATTCGCCCTAACTCCACATTGAATTCACCTGCTCTTTCAAAAGTGTCCATTCGAAATGCCATATTCGATCCCCTTGGATAATCTTTTTTGTCAAAGTAAACTATTTTATTTCCCTTATTAAAATATCCCAAAAGAGAATTTAGGTATGGATTTTCCCAACGGGGTTTATTCTCCTCAAAATGAAGTAAAATTGGTCCGCCGATAGCACCACACTCTGGATGTTTTTGGAAAGTTTCTAACAAAATGGTTAAATATAAAGAATCTATAAATGCATCGTCATCTAAATAAGTGATGAATGGTGTCTTGGCTTCTTTGATTGCGCGATTCCTTGCATAAGACAAACCTTGATTCAATTCCAAATAATAATTTCCTTGAATGAATGGGTTTGTTTCAATGAATTTTTCGAAAAGCTCACGAGTGTTTCCTGGTGAATTGTTATCAATTAAGAGAATTTCAAAATTCTGAGGCGGAAGATTCTGTAACAAAATAGAATCGAACAATTGAGGCAAATACTTTTCTCGATTGTATGTACATATTGCAACAGAAATCTGGGCCATTTGAATACATCTTTTTCAAAGCGAAATTAAGTCTAAATGATTAAAAATAACTTCTTAAATGAGGTTTATTTTTAATCGATGATCTCCCGACAAAAAAACATACGATTAATTTATTAGTTAACAGTTGTTTAGGTTCTAGAAGTGTTTTTGTTTCCTATTCGCACTATGATATTTTCAAATCCCTGTTGCAAAACAATTTAACCCAAGGATGTTTTTTTTCTAATTTGAGCGCGTTGAAAAAAGAGTAATTTTGGTAATCAAACCATTAATAACTTCAAAAAATTTTACCTTGCAAATATCGGGTAATCGGTTTATAGAGGGAATTACAAATCATCAATAGCGAAAAAGTTTATCAGAAAGTTTTGATTATACTAAACCAACTTCTCAAACTTCATTTCTTATTAACTTTACAATTCCAAGAATTACCATAATGAACAAAAAATACCAAGAATATAAAGGACTTAATTTACCTAATGTCGCGAGCGAAGTTTTAGAAAGATGGCAAAACGAATCCATTTTCGAAAAGTCCATTTCAACGCGAGAAGGAAAACCATCTTTTGTATTTTTTGAAGGTCCGCCTTCAGCAAACGGATTACCAGGTATTCATCACGTCATGGCACGATCTATTAAAGATATTTTTTGCCGCTACCAAACACTAAAAGGTTTTCAAGTTAAGCGAAAAGCTGGCTGGGATACGCATGGACTGCCAGTAGAATTAGGCGTTGAAAAAGAACTTGGTATCACCAAAGAAGATATCGGAACAAAAATTTCTGTAGATGAATATAACGATGCTTGTAAAAAAGCGGTGATGCGTTACACCGATATTTGGAATGATTTAACCTTGAAAATGGGTTATTGGGTCGATATGGAAAATCCGTATGTTACCTACGAATCCAAATACATGGAATCCGTTTGGTGGCTTTTAGCACAAATGTACAACAAAGGACTTTTATATAAAGGTTACACCATTCAGCCTTATTCCCCGAAAGCAGGAACTGGACTTTCTTCACACGAATTGAATCAACCGGGTTGCTACAAGGATGTGAAAGATACGACGGTAGTGGCGATGTTTAAAATTTCAGATTTGCAAATTGCGAATTGCGAATTACTCAAACAAACCGCAATCCATAATTCGCATTCTGGAATCCATTTATTAGCCTGGACAACCACTCCATGGACTTTACCATCAAACACTGCCTTAACCGTTGGACCGAACATCGAGTATGCGTTAGTTTCGACTTTCAACCAATATACAAATGAACCAATTAACGTGATTCTTGCGAAAAACTTGGTTGGGTATCAGTTCGGAAAAGGATTTCAAGCCGTTGAAACAGTTGAAGAATTGAACGACTATAAGGCTGGAGATAAAACTATTCCTTATTTTGTTGCAGGAACGTGTCTTGGAAAAGAGTTGGTTGGAATCAAATATGAACAGTTGTTGCCTTATTGCTTGCCGGCTGAAAATCCAGAAAAAGCATTTGTTGTAATTCCCGGAGATTTCGTAACAACCGAAGACGGAACGGGAATCGTTCATACGGCGCCAACCTTTGGGGCAGATGATGCGAAAGTAGCCAAAGATGCTGGGGTTCCTCCAATGCTCGTTAAAGATGAAAATAACAACTTAGTTCCACTAGTGGATTTACAAGGTCGTTTTCGTCCGGAAGTAAACGACTTTGCAGGAATGTACGTGAAAAACGAATATTACGATGAAGGAACTGCGCCCGAAAAATCAGTGGATGTGCAGATTGCCATCAAACTCAAAGAGGAAAACAAGGCTTTTAAAGTCGAGAAATACGAGCACAACTATCCGCACTGTTGGAGAACCGACAAACCAGTTTTATATTATCCATTAGATTCTTGGTTTATTCGCGTGACGGACAAGAAAGACCGAATGGTTGAGTTGAACAACACCATCAACTGGAAACCGGAATCAACGGGAACGGGTCGCTTTGGAAAATGGTTGGAAAATGCAAACGACTGGAACCTTTCGCGCTCACGCTATTGGGGAATTCCGATTCCAATATGGTCAACGGAAGAAGGTGATGAACGCATTTGCATCGGTTCTATTGAAGAATTGAAAAAAGAAGCTGACAAAGCTGTTCAAGCTGGTTTAATGATAAATAATCCCTTAGCTGATTTCGAAGTTGGAAATATGTCCGCCGAAAACTACAATCAAGTTGATTTACACAAGCATTTTGTGGATGAAATCATTTTGGTTTCTCCTTCCGGAAAACCGATGAAACGCGAGTCGGATTTGATAGACGTCTGGTTTGATTCAGGTGCAATGCCTTATGCACAATGGCATTATCCGTTTGAGAATAAAGAATTGATTGAAAACAGAACGGGATACCCTGCGGATTTTATCGCTGAAGGAGTTGATCAAACGCGTGGTTGGTTTTATACCTTACACGCGATTGCAACGATGGTATTTGATTCGGTTGCCTACAAAAACGTCGTTTCAAATGGGTTGGTATTGGATAAGAATGGACAGAAAATGTCGAAACGACTTGGAAATGCCATTGATCCATTTACAACCTTGGAAAAGTATGGTCCAGATTCGACGCGTTGGTACATGATCACAAATGCGCAACCATGGGACAACCTGAAATTCGATTTGGAAGGAATTACAGAGGTTCAACGCAAATTTTTTGGTACGCTTTACAACACCTATTCGTTCTTTTCACTTTATGCCAACATCGATGGATTTGACTTTTCAGAGGCTGAAATTCCATTGAACGAACGCCCAGAAATCGATCGATGGGTTCTTTCCAAACTAAATTCTTTAATTGAAGAAGTCGATTCAGCATATGCGGAATACGAACCTACAAAAGCTGGTCGTGCTATTCAAGATTTTGTCACGGAGCAATTATCGAATTGGTATGTGCGTTTGTGTCGTCGCAGGTATTGGAAAAATGACGATCCAAAAGATAAATTATGTGCTTATCAAACACTTTATTCTTGTTTGGAAACGGTTGCGTTGCTCGCTTCACCGATTGCGCCTTTTTACATGGATCAGTTATTCTTGGATTTGAATAAAGTGAGTGGAAAACATACCGTAGAATCTGTTCATTTAGCTGACTTCCCGAATGTGAATGCATCTTGGATTGACAAAACCCTGGAAAATCAAATGGAATTGGCACAGCAAGCTTGTTCATTGGTTCTTGGATTACGTAAAAAACACATGATTCGAGTGCGTCAACCGCTCCAAAAAATCATGATTCCTATTTTGAATAAGCAAGTTGCAGAAAACCTATTGCATGTGCGCGACCTAATCCTTTCTGAAGTGAATGTGAAAGAACTCGAATTACTTGAAGAAAATTCAAGCATATTAGTAAAAAGCATCAAACCGAATTTCAAAACCATTGGGCCGAAGTACGGAAAGCAAATGAAGGCAATCTCGGAGTTAGTGAAAGGATTTGGGCAAGAGGAAATTTCGGAAATTGAAAAAAATAACGGTTGGTCTGGAGCTATTGAGGACACAGAAATTGCTTTAGATTTGACTGATTTCGAAATCAATGCGCAAGACATCCCCGGGTGGTTGGTTGCGAGCGAAGGAGGATTGACAGTTGCTTTAGATGTTACCATTACTCCTGCGCTCAAGTCTGAGGGGATCGCTCGTGAAATCGTTAATCGCGTTCAAAATTTACGAAAAGACAGTGGTTTTGATGTTGTCGATCGCATTTTAGTTCAAGTGGAAACAACCCCTCAAATTCAAACGGCCATCGAAGAAAATAAAGGCTATATCTGCGATGAGGTTTTGGCTAATGACATTCTTTTTACAGAGCTAAACAGTGGAGCTTTTATTACTGAAATTGAAACAAACGAAGATACTAAGCTCGATTTGAGGAGGATATAATCTATTTTTGGCTCTATATGGAATATTGTGGGTAATTGAATTTGAGTTTACCAGCGACAAAGTAAATCATATTGATAAAATTCTTGATATTTCGATAACCTCTGGCTCTTTTTTTAGCTAATTGTATTTTTG
>JBIKSL010000015.1:0-63166 GCA_044348645.1 Crocinitomicaceae bacterium
CTTTATAACCCTGATTTTCATCCAAAATTTACCTTAGTGCGGTAAAATTAGTGTTTTTAAAACAAAAAATACTGATTATCAGATATTTAAAACCGCACTAAATTTTATGGGTACAAGTCAGGAAAAAATATGTATAAACCTTAGTTCGATTCTAAAATTGAAATTACCTGTGGTGATGCTAGCGCGGTCAGATTGACATAAAAATTTGTTAGACAAGGCGTTTGTTCGAAAATTTAGTGGCTTAAATCGTTAGGGAACAACACCGTATAACTGGTTTTTATCCAAAGTCATTTATTACGTCATTGATAAACAACGATTTACTTCGCAACCCTTTCTTGATACATCCCAATACCTCGAAGTAGCTCCGAAGTCAATCCAATTTATAAAACGAAATCAGTTTGTTAATCAGTGTTTTTTCAAAATGTTGATGGTATTTCATAAAAATGAGTTAGTTGATCACCAATACTTTCCCCACTTTTTTATCATTTCCTTCATTGGTCGCTGTCCAAATGAAATAAACGCCAGAGGCAACTTTTTGTCCATTTAATGTTTTACCATTCCATGTTGCAGTTCCTCCGTTTGATGTTGTTTTGTAAATAAGATTTCCAGCAACATCTGTTATTTTAACATCCGAGTCGTAGCGAATACCTTGAATCGTTACAGGGCCGAAATAATTAGGCCGAACTGGGTTTGGAAATACGATCGTGTTAGCGTATTCTGGATCTTCATAACTTGCATTTGTCCGATAGGAAACTAATCCCTTATCGGTGATAATAAACAATTCCCCTGTTTCTTGATTCAGTTTTATATCATAAATCACATTTGAAATTAGTGGTGAGTTTTCCGTGGTAAGCGTTTCTAAAATTTCATTACCGTCGGCTGAGAGTAATATCAAACCTGCATTTGCAGTTGCCATCCACTTTCGATTTCCTCCATCTACTTCGATATCAGTTATGTGCGTAGACCCTAATAAATATTCAACATTACCCTCAAAATTGATTTTGATTCGTTGAGCATTGTATTCACCTAAATTGGCGTTGAAAACATTTGATGCATTATACAAAATGGCAAAACCAGCATCGGTTCCAATCCATATTTCTCCATTAAAATCAGCCGCTATGGCAGTTACATTGGAAGAAGGCAGGTCCCCGGTGAATGCCCCTGAAGTAATTTGTTTGTATTGATCGTCTGATTCATCATCGATCGTTCCATTGTGGTTGTAACCGAACAATCCTTCATCTAGAACACTGAACCAAATGATATTATTAAAATCGATGATCATTTTTGTGGTGAATTTATTTCGGGCTTGAAAACCGCAATCAAAATTCTTCCAATTCTTGTTTTTGTCCAACACATTCAATGGTTTTTCAGTATATCCATTCAAAGACCAGAGATTTCCATCCTCGTCAAAAGTTACATCGGAAACTAAGCTCCAGTCATTTCCAAGACTCGTTGGTTGAATGGTTGAATTTGAGGGGTCGAAACAAGTGGTTTTTGTATTGTTAATGATTGAAATTGGCTCAAATGAATATGTACAGATGGCAATTTCGTCAGTATTTTTCGGGTTAATACTAACATCCAGAAAATCCCAAATATACTTGTTTTCCCATTCGGGTGTGTTTTCAATTTTTTTGATTTTCCAACTTTTATCTTGAAAATAATGAATTCCATTTTTTGAAAAGGTTGGCTGTTTGCCAGAAAGACTTCCTGAAGCAATTATCAATTTATCTTTTTGCCAATCCATTGAGTAGAAACTTCTATTCTTGGGCCCACTCAAAGAAAACAAGCGATAATCTAATTCTGATGCAAAATTGACAAGTCCCCAATTATTATCCGCAACCCAAAGTCCATTCTGATTTTTAATTGATCGATTGAATTTAAATTGTTTATCGAAGTTTGCAGCAGAATATATATTTACCAACTTTAATTCCAAGTTGTACACAGCACATTCTCCATTTGTGCTCACAAAGAGTTGGTTATCGTCCTCTTGGATAGAATTTATTTGAGCTATCCATGGTAAATTGGTTACTACTTTATTTTTCGAATAAGAAAGAGCATAAACGGTATCTCCTGTATTCATGATTTGACTATCAAACAGAACCACTAATTGATCATTAAATCGTTCTAATTCCTTATAAATTCCTTTATTTTCGTTTGCAGGAAGACGCTGATCTATCTCCCATTGAGAGGCATCGGGTAGCGCAGGATTATTTATGTTTCCTTTTAACAAGCGACTTGGGGTTAAGGCAAATAAAGTGTCTTCTACATGCACAACATCTTGAATCTGCTCCAAAGAATTGGTTGGATAAAATGTTTCCTTCACTTCATTTTTGATTGGGTCAATTTTCAAAATAGAAAAATCATTTGCAGCTAAAACGAAGTTTCCCGCTCTTGTGAAACGATTAATCCGTTTCGAATTCGGAACATTTGCAAGTTTTAATGCCGGTATATTGTAAAATCGGTCATTTTTAAATTTATCGATATTTCCATTTTCATATCCAATAAACAAAGCTTGTTCAACCTCATCGAAGAAAATACAACTAATTTCAATATCTGAAAGTCCATTCAGAGCAGTATAAAGCTCATGGGATTCATCAGAAATATTGAGAACCGAAAGCCCATTTTCATAAGCTGTAAATATGTATTGTTCATTTTGGGCAATATCAATCGCCTTGGAGGTAACTACATGAAGCCGCCATTCTCCCATGCCAATTTGGGCTCGTATAGAACCACAAACCAGCGCGAAAAGGAAAACAAAAAACCTCATTTCAATAAAACGTGAAAAAGACTAAAAAATTGAATTTTGTTGACAATCTATTACTTCACCAATCGAATTACAAGAACCTCATTTTCCTTAGAAACTTTTAAAAGATTTTGCTTCGTCAAAGTTTTAAGACTTATGTCCCATTGCTTATTACTCATCTCAAACTTAGTGCGCAAGGAGGAAAGCTCCATTTCATTTTCACCTAGCATCACGTCGTAAATGCTTTGTTCCAATTCATTCAGGTTCAATTTGACAGAATTCGTTTCAGGGCGCATTTGAGGAAAAAACAATACTTCTTGAATCGAAGGATTATTCGTTAAATACATGATCAAACGATCCATACCGATTCCCAAACCACTTGTTGGTGGCATTCCATATTCCAAGGCACGTAAAAAATCTTGATCAATGAACATTGCTTCGTCATCGCCTTTTTCTTGCAAACGCAATTGCTCTTCAAAGCGCTCACGTTGATCGATTGGGTCATTTAATTCGGAGTAGGCATTGGCAATTTCCTTTCCACAAACCATCAATTCAAAGCGCTCGGTCAATTCCGGATTGTCACGATGTGTTTTACACAATGGCGACATTTCTTTGGGATAATCCGTTATGAATGTTGGCTGGATGTAATTTCCTTCACATTTTTCTCCAAAAATTTCGTCAATCAACTTTCCTTTCCCCATCGTTTCATCCACTTCGATTCCCATATTTTTTGCTGCAGCACGAAGTTCGTCTTCCGTTTTTCCCGCAATGTCAAAACCTGTAAAATCAATTATTGCTTGACGCATAGTAACCCGCTTGTATGGAGCTTTGAAATCTATTTTGTGTTCACCAAATGTCGCTTGAGTGGTTCCATTTACAGCGATTGCGCAATGTTCCAAAAGTCGCTCGGTAAAATCCATCATCCAGTTGTAATCCTTGTATGAAACGTAGATTTCCATCGCAGTGAATTCCGGATTGTGTGTACGATCCATTCCTTCATTTCGGAAGTTTTTCGAGAATTCGTAAACGCCATCAAAACCACCAACGATCAATCTTTTCAAATACAATTCATTCGCAATTCGCATGTAAAGCGGAATATCCAAGGCATTGTGATGAGTAATGAAAGGTCTTGCTGATGCTCCACCTGGTATGGCTTGTAAAACAGGTGTTTCAACTTCCATATAACCGGCCGCATTGAAAAACTCACGCATCGCATTGAATAGTTTTGTGCGTTTCACAAAAACATCTTTCACTTGATTGTTTACCACCAAGTCGACGTAGCGCTGTCTATATCTTAATTCTGGATCAGTAAAAGCATCATGAACACGTCCTTCAGCATCCGTTTTTGGAAGAGGCAACGGTCTCAACGACTTACTTAAAATTATAAATTCCTTCACATTAACCGAAATTTCACCAACTTGTGTTTTGAATACATTTCCTTTTATTCCGACGAAGTCACCCAAGTCAAGAAGACGTTTGAACACCTCGTTGTATAGCGTTTTATCTTCATCTGGACAAATCTCGTCGCGATTAAAATACACTTGAATTCTCCCTGAAGAATCCTGAAGTTCAGCGAAAGAAGCTTTTCCCATGATACGTTGAGACATCATTCTACCTGCCAAACAGACTTCTTTTCCTTCCTCAAAAACCTGTTTTATATCAGATGCAAGCGTATTTACAGGATATAAAGCTGCGGGATATGGTTCAATTCCCATCTCGCGCAATTTTTTTAAATTTTCTCGGCGTTGAAGTTCTTGTTCGGAAAGTTCTTGATGACTCATTTTTGTGTTAATTTTTGGCAAAATTACAGTTTAATTAGAAAGAAAAAAGCGCATCGAATCAATTCAACGCGCTCAACTGACTAAATTATAAAATACTATTGTGAATCTTTATCTTCAAAAATTCTTTTTGGTCGAAGCTGTTCGAACAAACCAAGCGTAATCCAATAAGGAAGGATGAAACCCATTAAAAAAATCAACATCCAAAATGCCATTCCGGCAATTAAAAGAAATAATACAATTCCAAAAGTGCTCATCTTCTATTATTTTTGCGAACGATTTCGATGTAAAATTAAAAATTAAAAACAAATAAAAAATAAAAAATGGAATTTAGAATTGAAAAAGACACGATGGGTGAGGTTAAAGTACCTGCAAATCGATATTGGGGAGCACAAACCGAGCGTTCGCGAAACAACTTTAAAATCGGCCCTGAGGGTTCGATGCCAATTGAAGTAATTCATGCATTTGCCTATTTAAAAAAAGCTGCTGCTCATGCGAATTGTGATTTAGGTGTTCTTCCTACCGAGAAACGTGACCTAATTTCAAAAGTTTGTGATGAAATTCTTACCGGTCAGCATGATTCTGAATTTCCATTAGTGATTTGGCAAACGGGTTCAGGGACACAATCGAATATGAATTGCAACGAAGTAATTGCGAATCGTGGTCATGTTATCAACGGAGGAAATTTATTAGATGAACAAAAAGTATTGAATCCGAATGATGATGTAAATAAATCACAATCCTCTAACGATACTTATCCGACAGCAATGCACATTGCGGCTTACAAGATGACAGTTGAGACGACTCTTCCGGGGTTATTGCATTTAAGAAACGTGCTTCAACAAAAAGTGGAGCAATTTAAAGATGTGGTAAAAACAGGTAGAACGCATTTTATGGATGCCACACCTCTGACTTTAGGTCAAGAATTCAGTGGATACGTAGCCCAAATTGACAATTCCGTTCGTACCATTAACAATGCGTTGGTTGCTGTTACGGAACTTGCTTTGGGCGGAACAGCGGTTGGAACCGGATTGAATACGCCAAAAGGATACGATGTGTTGGTCGCGAAGAAAATTGCTGAGTTTACGGGCTTACCTTTTGTTACTGCCAAAAATAAATTCGAAGCTTTGGCGGCACATGATGCGATGGTCGAATTATCAGGAGCATTGAAAAGAGCTGCTGTCGCTTTAATGAAAATTGCAAATGACATTCGCATGTTGTCTTCTGGACCAAGATGTGGAATTGGAGAAATTATTATTCCAGATAACGAACCGGGGTCTTCAATTATGCCTGGTAAAGTTAACCCAACCCAACCAGAGGCTTTGACGATGGTTTGCGCTCAGGTTATGGGAAATGACGTGGCAGTTTCGGTTGCAGGTTCAAATGGACATTTTGAATTGAATGTTTTCAAACCAGTAATTGCATATAACGTTTTACAATCTGCAAGGCTAATTGGTGATGCCTGTGTTTCTTTCGCCGACAATTGTGCGGTTGGAATTGAAGCTAATTTGCCAATGGTTAAACAACACTTGGACAATTCTTTGATGTTAGTAACGGCTTTGAACACGAAAATAGGATATTACAAAGCCGCGGAAATTGCCAAATACGCTCATAAAAATGGAACTACTTTGAAAGAAGCTGCGGTTGGATTGGGTCATGTCACACCAGAAGAGTATGACTTATATGTCGATCCATCAAAAATGATTGGTTCGTTGGATTAGTAAATCATGCTTTGGGTTGGAATGGACAAAAGGAATTTAGTTTTCGAAGGCTAAAACACATCCGAAAAAGTTTCTGCTACTTTTAGCCAGTTTGCTTTAGTCCCAGAACGAACTAACTGAATGGTTTGAAATCCTGCTTTGTCAGCTGCTTGTAATTCTTCTACAATATCGGAGAGAAAAAGGATTTTATTTGGTTGAAAGTTAATTATTCGAGCTATTTTCGAGTAGGTTTCAGTTTCGCGCTTCATTCCTGTTTTCGTATCGAAATAATTAGAAAAATATGGCGTCAAATCTCCCTTAATGCTGTATCCAAAAATGAGTTTTTGAGCCTCAACCGAACCAGAGGAAAACACCCCTATTTTCAAACCCATTCTGTACCATTTATCCAACGCGATTGGAACATCATCATAAACATGTCCTTTCAAAATACCTTTTTCATAACCAATTTTCCATAGTAAACCCTGAAGTGTTTTTAGAGGCGTTATTTTTCGGTCCTCTTCGCACCAAGAATGAAGTTTTTGAATAATCTCATCCGTTGATTGAAGTTCATTTCCTTCCTCCTTTAAAACTATTGCTTTGGTTTCTGCGAACGCATTCTCAACTTCCAAAATTCCAGTCATATTCTTCAGTTCCCAAATATGCTCTCGGAAATACGGAAAAAGGACATCATAAACGAATGAAACAGAAGTGGTTGTTCCTTCAATATCGGTTAAAATGTAACTGACTTTATCCGACACGAGAAGGGAATTTGAAATCGTGGAATTTTTGTTCGAGCCCCGATTCTGTGTAATGAGGAACCCATCCGCTCATATCGATGAAAATTCGAATAGCCTTTACAAACGGATTTGATTCTCCTGCATCAAACCAGTGTTTTGTTCCTTCCGGAACGCTGATTAAATCTCCTCGCTCGCAAAGTAAATTAAAAACTGGTTCATTCTCTAAGTTAAACCAAAACAAACCTTTTCCATCCACAAAAAAACGAATCTCATCTTCGGTATGTGTATGTTCCGCAAGAAACTTATTGCGAATGGCTTCATAATTTTCTGTCAACGAATTTATGGAAATCACATCGGCAGTGAGGTAACCGCCATTTTGCATAAACGGATCTAAATCTTTCGAGTAGGCGCTCAGAATTTCTTGTTGCGTTGCTGTGTCCTCAAATTGAACATCACAATGCCATTGATCAAAGAAAATTCCTCGACTCGTGAAAAATTTACGGATTTCAACCGCATCGGTAATAGTAAGGTTCTTTTCAGGAATGGATAAAATGGCCATATCGAGTTATTTAATCATTTTCAATTTGCACTCACAAAGATAATCCAAGGTCTCCAAATGGCGCTTCGCCTCAAATAAACTTTTTCCCCAAGCATACGTTCCGTGCTTACGAATAATGAAACAATGATTGATTAATTGCGACCGTTTATAAACCAGCTCCTTTTCGAAGAACGACATCTCCTGTGAATTTTCTAAAATTGGAATTCGGATTTGATTGAGATGCGTCGTTTGTCCGTCAAAACCTTTCTGAATTTCAAAACCTTCAAAAGTAACTTCTGATTTTTCCAAGGCAGAAATCACAACTGGATTAACTCCATGTCCATGTATAATTACTCTTGTTTCGGGAAACATTTCATAGATGAAACAGTGAATCAAAGTCTCGGCAGATGGTCTGATGTTTATGAATTCATCGATTGCTTCTCCTTTTGAATTGATTTTAATAAAATCATTGCTAGAAAATTCACTTTTGTCCACTCCGGATCGTGAAACCCAAATTTGATTTTGTTCATCTTTAAACGAGTAATTAGTAGATGTCGCTGGTGACCAACCTTTGGAATTATAGTAGCGAATGACGTTAGCTAGTTCTTCATGAAGTGACATAGATTTTTTTTCAGCAAATGTAAAATAAAAAGAGGTTGGCCAGGAATGATATCCGCTCTATTCAGAACGTTATTGTTGATTAACCGCATTCATTTTAAGTTTAGCAGCCACTAATTACTGGATAACCAATTGCTTTCTTCCAATTAAAATATTGTTTTCAAACAAACCAAGCAAATAAATGCCTGGATTGAAATTAGTAGGTATATATTGGAGATTTGTGCCAACTGTACCTGTAAACTGTTTTTCAAAAACCTTTTTTCCTTCCAAATCTTGAATTTCAATCGAGAAAGAACTGCCTGCTAGCTGAGATGAGAAAACAATGTTGACAGCGTCCCAAGTAGGGTTGGGGAACAACGTGAAATAGTTTTCATTTTCACAATTCAATACTATTGGACCGTAAGTAGTTATCACGCCATCTATATCGAATTGTTGCAATCGCAGATAAACTAAATAATGACGATTGTCTAAATACCATTCGTAGTTTAACAAACTATTGCTGTTTCCTGCTGCTGGAATTTCATCACCAACAAACCAATTTTGACCATCAAGAGAATACTCTGGTTGGAAATACCAAGCGTCTTTTTCGGAAGCCGTTGACCAAAGAACCAATTTTTTATCGGAGGCGCAGATTGCTGTTAAGGATAGTAGCTCAACGGGAAGAGGATTGTTTTCGCCAAGTGGAATATTGGTTTGGGTTACATGCACGTCTCCGCGCCCTACACCACCATAAAAAATCATTGGATTATCCAGATTAATGTTAGATAGCGTAAGATGCACGTCACCGCGACCTACACCTCCGTAATAAATCAAAGGATCACCAAGAAGAATGTTGTTTTGGGTTAAATGCACATCGCCACGCCCAACACCTCCATAATAAAGTTCGTTCTGTGCAACACCTATTGCGTAAACAAAACTGATTAAAAGAAATAAAACTAAACTTTTCATATTAATTACTTAATATACTAATGTACTAATGTACTAATGTACT
Organism: Crocinitomicaceae bacterium; assembly: GCA_044348645.1. Classification (GTDB taxonomy): domain Bacteria; phylum Bacteroidota; class Bacteroidia; order Flavobacteriales_D; family Crocinitomicaceae; genus UBA952. The sequence continues at coordinate 9,106 of JBIKSL010000015.1, forward strand.
AATGTACTAATGTACTAATGTACTAATGTACTAATGTACTAATGTACTAATGTACTAATGTACTAATGTGGTAATTAGCAAATTGATAAACTAGCACATTACTATTTCCCCGGGCGAGCGACCTAAGGAACCGACCGCACCGCACGGAAACCGTAATGGACGTTACGTTCCGTTGGGACAAAAGAGGCAAAGCGACGGTCAGAAGCGCGCAAACGGATGGAGGTCGTATCCCAATCCCCACCGCGAAACCCGGTCCCCGTAGCACCTGTCACTTTGTTAGTAACGAAACCTGGCCATGTCGAAATGTCGCAAAACCCATCATTGGTTAATAATCCGTTGCCATGAATGGGAGCGGTAAAATTTCTTCCTGTTGCATTCCCTACAGAAACAGTGCGCTCCCACAAATTGCCACTTAGTTCCATAATGCCATAATAAGATGCGCCTGCTTGCTCGCGAGAGGAACTTGCTGTAGCAAAACCTCCCACTCGCAATGGTCCCTGAACGCTTGCATTGTTGTTAAAAACGGCATTTGCGCCTGCATTCGATGCTACTTCGTTGTTAGCACCGCTGTTACTAATGCCCGTTGCACCTGTGATGGTGGTTGTTCCCCATGCAAATTCGTTGACCACAGGAGTAAGCGTTCCTCTGCATGCTTTTTCAAATTCTAATTCGGTCATGGGTCTTAGCGCCGCCCAATCGGCAAAGGCCGCCCCGTCCATCCGTGATAAGAAATTACAAGCTACATTGCCAAAAGTTCCGCCGTTTAGGGTGGCATCGCCTGATGTCCAACTAATGTTGTTTCGGTTCGTTACTGCATCAGAAGCCTTACCAGTTGAGTTGTAAGTTCCTCCTGTAAGGTCGCGATTGGTCTTTTGAGTATTGTCCAAGACATTAAAGAAATCAATCCATTGTTGTTGGGAGATTTCGTATTTCATGCAATAAAAGGCATTGAAACCTTTTGGGAAAGCCGCAGGGAGAATTATAGAGGTAGTATTGTTAAAATCATCCGCTGTAAACATACCTGTGTTATTGTTGTTGGCTAAGTTTCCATTTGTTGTTCCACCGAGTGTTAGCGCATTTTCAGAGCTAATTGTAAGTGGTGTGTTGGTAGAGCCGTTTCTGAATTGCCCTTGCACAGAGGTAGTTGTACCATCCCCAACTTGAAAGCTTCCACTTGGTACAAATACCATTTCTACGGCAAACACTTTAATATCCACCGCATCGCCATCGGCAATGCCGTTTGCACCATAATTCCATCGGAGTTGCAAGCCCGTTTGGGTAAAAGTTCCAGCACCATTACCACTGCGGTGTACAAATGCGCCCATAGCAGGGTTGGTGGTAGCATTAAAGGCGTTGGCAGAGTTCAATAAGCCAGGAGTGATGGTTGCAGCTGTGCCCGAGCCAGTATTGTGTCCCGAGTTGTCCAAGAAAGCATGCAGCCAAGGTCCTGAGCCAACACGATATTTCACAAACACCCATGCGGCATCCCAATTGGAAGGGCCGCCAGAAATGCGCCATGAGTTTTCCCATGTCAGGTCTAATTGCACCATCGTAAAATCGGAGGTAGTGTTTTGCCTCGTAAGGGAGATGTTTGAGATTTGGATGTTGTTGGCGTGTAGTTGTGCACTAAACAAAGCCAAAAACAAAGTTGGTAAGAGTAAATTTCTGATTTTTTTCATCATGTGTTGAATTTGGGTACAAAGTTCGTTACATATTTACTATTATTATTTGTAAGATACAATTTTAAAGTGTATCAATTAAGTTTTATTAAATTTGTCTTAAAATTGCAATCTAAAACAAGTACCACCTAAAAAATTAAAAATTATGAAGACGAATATCAGTGAAACAATTCGTTTAATTAGAGAGTCAAAAGGCTATTCTCAAGAATTCGTTGCGTCTAAATTACACATCACGCAACAAGCGTATTCAAGACTAGAGAAGAACCCTGAAAGTATGACTTTAAAAAGGTTACATGATTTAGCCAAAGTTCTAAATGTACCACTCTTAACCTTAATTGGAGAAGAAAACATGTACTTTATGCAGAACATCAATCAACAAGGAGGGAATGCAGCAACCAAATTGGTTTTAAATCAATCGTCGATACCTGCCGAACAAAACGAATTAATCAAAGGAATGCAAAATGAGATTAATTTTTTAAGAGAATTAGTGTTGAAGTTACAACGCTGAGTTGTAAAGGTAATGTGCTAATTATTTAATGTGCTAATGGATCAATGTGATTCCGCTGCGGCGGAGGTTTAATGTGCTAATTGATTTCTAATAGTAGAAAGGAATTTGGAAATGGAAAAAGTTATGACAATTCGATTTATTCCATATTCCGACACGGAATATCACACTTTAAAAGTTTCTACCTCATAACCTATAAAACACTCCATTTTAAAGTCCTAGGTTACGTTTAATCACTTTATCAAAATCACTTTCAAACAATCGGTCTTGAATGGGTTTGTATTTGTCGTATTCTTTTTCAGCAAATTCTTTAGCAATAGCCACAGTAACTTTTCCCGCATCTTCAAGAATTTCTTTTTGGTTAAATTGAAGAAACGCATTTAGTTTTTTAGCCCAATCCTTCATTGTCATTACATTGCCTTGTTCGGCTTGGTCTTCTGCATAGTCCAAATACATGGAAACGATTCTGTTTAACGGTTTCAACTCGTCCTCTGTCAAATAGTTCTTAGCTATACTAACGTCTGATTTTCTGATCTTTCCGTTGGGTGAATTTTTCCAAGTTGTTAATCCCATATTCTCCTTTTGATGGTTTGCGCGGGAAACGATAATTTCAGCAGCAGTTTGTTTTGTTATTGCCCAATGAAGCTTATTTTGAACAGTCGCAAAGAATTGTTTAGTAATTTCAGAATTATAATCGTAATCAATACTACATTCGGAATATATATCAGTGATTTGCTGGTAAAACCTTCTTTCAGAACTCCGAATATCCCGAATCTTTTCTAACTGTTCTTTAAAGTAATCTTTACCAAAAATAGGCTGCGGATTTTTCAATCGCTCCACATCCATTGTGTACCCTTTTATTATGTGTTCTTTTAAGATAGTAGTTGCCCAAATTCTGAATTGAGTCGCTCTTTTAGAATTTACACGATAACCAACAGCAATTATGGCGTCTAGGTTGTAAAACTTAGTGGGTTTAACTTGTGTTTTTTCAGCAATGGCACCGTGTTGAGTGGTTAGTTCCAAAATGGAACACACCACTTTTTCATCTAATTCACCACTCACGAATATATTATTCAAATGTTTTGTAATAGCAGGTCGTTGCACTTCAAAAAGTTCGGCAATTTTAGTTTGAGGAAGCCAAATGGTTTCATTTTGTAAAAGAACATCAACTTTAATATCGCCATTGTCGGTTTTGTATAACAAAAATTGTCTGTTGGGTTGGTAATTTTCCATTGGATAGAATTTATGCTAAGATAAGGATAATGTGCTCATGTGTTAATTTGCTAATTGTTCAATGAGCTAATTATTTAATGTGCTTCCGGGGCGGAGAAGTAATGTGCTAATGTGCTAATTATTTAATGTGCTAATGGGGTAATGTGCTATGGGGTAATTATCGAAACATGCGAAAATTACATTTTTCGATAATTTGTAATTTTTTTTCGGCGACAAAGTTAGTTACTGCTATGACAAAGATGAGTTATAAATTACATTTCATATTTGTAAATGCTCAAGCTAACAGAAATTAACTTAAAATCAATTTAATCATTAGTACAAACCTTCTAAAACGTGAAACTATGAAAGTAAATATCAGTGAAACAATTCGTTTAATTCGAGAGTCAAAAGGTTATTCGCAAGACTTTGTTGCCTCTAAATTATATATCACGCAACAAGCGTATTCAAGATTAGAAAAAAATCCTGAAAATGTGACATTAAAGAGTTTACCATTCAATGATAACCTCTCTAATGCTATTTGGTGTTGTTTAACCGTTCATAGGACATATTGTGATGAGAATTATGTTTACAAGCCGTATGCTAAGTTCCTTAAAGAATAAGACAATTGAATCTATTGCTAATCAAATAATTGTATCGGAGGAATCAATAAGAAATCTTCGATAGAAATACCATTTCCTCCGACTAAAAGCGATTTTTGTGGTGAATACATTTGTTTGAAAACAGACATCCCTTTTAAATTTGAAATTTTACCGCTTTTTATTTCTAATGAAATTATTCGATTATCTTTTTCTAAAACAAAATCTACTTCATCATTTCCCTCTCTCCAATAGTATAGTCGCATATTGTTCAAAAAGCAGGCATTAATTAAATGAGCTCCTACAGCAGATTCAACAAGTCTTCCCCAAGTTTTTGGATGAATACGAATTTCTTCAAAAGTCAATCCTTGTTGTGCGCTCCACAAAGCCGTATTATTCACTTGAAACTTTGGTTTTGAAGCGCGTTTTCGAATTGTTGTTCCGGAAAATTTCTCCAATCCACTCAAGAGACCAGAATCTGAAAGCAACGATAAATAATGACTAAGTGTTGTCGTGTTGCCGGCATCCTGAAGTTCTCCAAGTAATTTATTGAACGCAAGTATTTGCCCGGAATAAAGACAACCTAGCTCAAACAAACGTCTAAGCAATGCCGGTTTATCGATTCGCGACAACATTAATATATCCTTGGAAATGGTTGTCTCTATCAATGAATTTCTAATATAATTTTTCCAGCGAGTTTCATCTTCCACTAATGATGCGGCTCCAGGGTATGCGCCAAAATATATGTATTGTTCAACAGAAAAATTGAATGCCTCTTTCATTTCGGAGAAAGTCCAATGAGTCATTGGAAAAATCTCAAATCTTCCAGCTAAAGACTCAGTTAATCCATTTTGAAGCAATAAACGCGAGGAACCTAGCAAAATCAATTTGATATTTAACCCTTTTCTACTATCTTCATCCCACATTTTTTTCACCACTTCACTCCAGTTTGATATCTTCTGGATTTCATCAATAACAAGTAAAAATTCTTGCTGCTCTTGTTGCTTCATTTTCATCCGAACAGATTCCCACAATTGCTCAATCCAAATGCTTTGAGACTCAATAACATTGTCGGCTGATTCAAAAACATGATTAATTTCAATAGTTCGCAAAACGTTTAAAACGAGTGTTGTTTTTCCAACCTGACGAGGACCTAAAATTACTTGAATTAACTTTCTAGGCTCTTTTAATCTATTTTTAAGTAGTTTTTCTTGACTTCTAACTATCATATAAACAGTATTTTAAGACAAATATAAATATATTACTCAATACAAAGAGATAAATTACTCAATATAATGAGTTAAATTACGCAATATAATGAGTTAAATTACTTAATATAATAAATTACTCAATATAAATTTTTAATTCTAAGTTTTAATAGGATAGTTTTCAAACAAAAAGAGGCTACCATTAAATGATAACCTCTCTATTTGGTTTGTTGTTTGTTACTTAGGGCCTGCTGAAAAACTCGAACCTTCTGAATTAGAATAATATATGTTCATAATTCGCATTTCAATTGCAAGGTTTTTAAGCTGTTTTCTCGAAAAAACGTGCATCTTGATTTTTTGAAACGCATATTACTGTTCGTTAGCCAGAAAAAAATCATCTTCTTCGTTACAGTCATATCGGCAAATTCGTATATGCCTTCATGAACTGCGCCTAGAATCTAATCCTTTTCTGACTTTTTCAGCAGACCCTACTTACTAAGTTGTTCTTTAACGATTGCTGCGATAATTTTTCCATCAGCTTTACCGGCCAATCTGCCAGTTAACACACCCATTACTTTACCCATTTCCTGAGGCCCAGAAGCCCCAGTTTCAGAAATAGCTTTGGTAACTTCTGAACGGATCTCATCCTCCGTTAACATTTTTGGTAAATATTCTTCAATCACTTTTGCTTGAAACAATTCCTCCTCCGCTAAATCTTGTCTTCCTTGCGCATTATATAAATCGTATGTCTCCATGCGCTGCTTGTGAAGTTTCATGCAAATTTTCATTGCTGCTTCATCACTGACTTCGCCACCTGCTCCGGAAGTTGCCTCTAAAAGTAATTTTGATTTGATATCACGTAATGCTGCCAAGCGCTCTTTCTCCTTTGCGAGCATTGCTTGCTTGATTGCATCGTTAATTTTTGCGGTAAAACTCATTAGTCAACGTTATCGTGAAGGAAATTATTATTTCTCAAACCAGTTCTGCCTTCGCTATCTGAAGAAAGACCAAATCTAGAGTATGATTCCTCAGTACTTGGAGTAGATTGATTCAAACTAATATTTCTTCTTACAAAAGCCGGCTCATTTTCAAATTCAGTAATTCCCTCAGCTTTTTTCAATTTTGCTGTATATTCTTGAATCTTGGAAACACGTTCTTGTGCTTTGCGTTGTTGCTCCTCTGGAGATAACACTTTTTTTGTTTGCTCAAAGCTTAATTTCTCGTTTGTATCATCTTCAAGCATGTGACGAACAACTTCCACTTTTGTAGGCTCTGAATTAACTGGACTATCAAAAAGTGTAAATGGACGAACTTCTTCTTTTACTTCTTCCACTTTTTCATTTTCAATTGTTGTATCGACTACATCCCAGGTAAATTCAGGCTTTACCTCTGAAATAGTTTCCTCTTCCTTGATTTCATAAGAAAGCTCAGTGTTGTTATCCTCAAGAGAAACATAAGAGATAGGTTCTTCCGATACAACGCTTGTAACTGGTTCATTTGAAACTTGATCGAATGAATTGTTAATTTCGATATTTGTTTCGTTGGTTAAATCGCTTTTGGATTCGAATAAATCAAACGATTTTTTCTCCTCTACTACTGGAGTGAATGTACCTGTTGGGATTACATTTTCTACTGGTTCCTCCGTTTTCAAAAATGGTTCTTGCGTTAGTTGCTCTTGTATTGTTGGAGTTACCGTTGCTTGCTCAAAAGGAGTAACCAATGGAGTGGTAATTTCTTTTTTATTCTCCTCTTCAAGTGAAACAATTTTTCTTTCCGGTGCCTTTTCAAAACCCGTTATGGGAGTCGAACTAAACCCTGTTGCAATTAAGGTAATACTCAATTTCTCACCAAGAGAAGCATCGAAACCATGACCCCAAATAACATCAGCAGTTGCTCCTGCTGCGTCTTGAATGTAGTCAGTAATTTCGGTGATTTCATCCATCATTACTTCTTTGCTTCCATAAGTAATGTTCAATAATACGTATCTCGCTCCGCTAATGTCGTTATCGTTCAACAATGGTGACGTTAGGGCATTTTTTACGGCAACGATAGCTCGGTCATCTCCTTCTGCAATCGCACTTCCCATGATGGCTTGTCCGCTATTACGAAGAACCGTATTTACATCGTTGAAGTCAACATTGATGACCCCAGTCACAGAAATCACTTCAGCGATTCCTTTAGCAGCAACTGTTAAAATATTATCAGCATGTGAGAAAGCATCTGTCAACGACATATTCTTACCAAACTCGCGTAAACGCTCATTGTTTATGATCAATAGTGTATCAACATTTTGACGCATTCGATCTAATCCTTCTTCGGCTTGTTGTCTTCTTTTTCTTCCCTCGAAATTGAAAGGAACGGTAACAATTCCTACTGTTAAAATCCCAAGATCTTTCGCAACCTGAGCAATTACGGGAGCTGCTCCAGTTCCTGTTCCCCCACCCATTCCGGCGGTAACAAAAACCATTTTTGTGTTCTTAGAAAGTAATTCTCTGATTTCTTCGATATTCTCAATTGCTGCCTGCATACCAACTTCAGGTAACATTCCGGCGCCACGTCCTTCTGTCAGTGCAGGTCCTAATTGAACCTTATATGGCACAGGAGAAATGTCTAAAGCTTGTCTGTCTGTATTACAAACAATGAAGTCAACACCTACAATTCCTTGATTGTACATGTGATTAACGGCATTACTTCCGCCTCCACCAACTCCAATAACTTTAATTATCGAGCTTGTTTCTCTTGGTATATCAAATTCCATACTTGTTATTTTTAAATTAATAAATCATTCATTATCGTCGAAGAAATCCCTTGTTTTTTTTAGGATTTTATCAAAAAATTTCCCTCTTTTTTCAGCATCAGAATGCGTTGTTGGCTTTTTAAGCTCTTTTGGTTCTTTCTCGTCTTGTTCAATTTCACCTCGCTCTTTGGCCAAGCGATCCATTGTTTGGAACCCATTTAATACGAGTCCAATCCCTGTGGCAAACATCGGGCTCGCAAGATTCTCTAAATTATTTGTATTTGCCAAGTGTTCTGTTGGATAACCAATTCGGGTGTCCATTCCGGTCATGTACTCAAATAATTGAGTTAGATGTTTCAATTGCGAACCGCCACCTGTTACAACAATGCCGCCGATTAATTTTTTCGCATATCCCGAGTTCTTTATCTCGTAATTTACCAACTCAATGATTTCTTCCATACGAGCTTGAATGATGCTAGCCAAATTATGTAATGTGATTTCTTTTGGATCACGACCTCTCAATCCCGGAATACAAACTACTTCATTGGTTTTACTTTCTGCGGCCAATGCACTTCCAAATTTCACTTTCAGTGCCTCAGCATGACGTTGCATTATTTGACATCCTTCTTTGATGTCTTGAGTGATTACATTTCCACCAAAAGGAATTACAGCCGTGTGACGAATTATTCCATCTTGAAAAATCGCAACATCAGTTGTACCTCCGCCTATATCGACCAAAACAATACCCGCCTCTTTCTCTTCTTCACTTAATACAGCTTCTGCAGAGGCAATAGGTTCGAGAATTATTTCCCTAACATTTAATCCTGCGCGATCAACACATTTCTTTATGTTGAGAACATTTGTGAATTGACCTGTAATGACGTGAAAATTTGCTTCCAAACGAACACCTGCCATTCCGATTGGCTCCTTTATTTCTCGTTCGCCGTCAACAATATATTCTTGTGGAATTACAGTAATAATTTCTTCTCCTGGATTCATGACCATGTTGTACATATCGTCCACAAAAGCATTTATATCTGCTTGCGAGATTTCGCCATTTCTATTTCGACGTGTGTACATACCACGATGCTGAAGACTTTTAATGTGTTGTCCTGCAATTCCAACATTTACATTACGAATCGATAATTCCCCTTCCGTAGAATTTTTTGTTTCCTCAACAGCCGATCGTATGGATTGTATCGTTTTTTCAATGTTTGAAACAACCCCACGCATAACACCCAGAGATTCACTTTTTCCCATTGAAATGATTTCAATTTTATTGTGTTCGTTTCGACGACCTACAAAACAGGCAATTTTAGTGGTGCCAATGTCTAAACCAACAATAATTTTGGTTCTTTTCGAGCCACTAACTTCTTTTTCTACATACGATTTGTCCATCATACTTGACACTTATTTCACTATATTTATTCCAACCTTCGAATGAAATTGCCTCGTTATAAAATGTTGTCAATCGACTAAATTTTTCTGCAACTTCTTCGTCGGTATTGGCCGTTCCGAAAACAATCTTTTGGTCTCCAACTAATGGAATCAGAACAAAATCACCATCTCTTTCTAGGTAAACTTGACCGATTAATTTATACATTAATGGATGGTTACAAACATAATTTGAAATTCGAAAGACATCGTCCAATTTTTTAATACTTTTCAAGGAATCGTTGTTAATAAAATCGCTTAATGATCCTTTAAAAAATCGGTCATGGAGATAGCCTGAAAAAACAATAACTCGGGCGGTATGGTTTGAAGAACGACTCATCAAAAATCCATCCTCATCTATGTAATAAGTTTGATTAGTTGTATTGAAAATACGCGCAATTGGTTTTCTTAACTCAACTCGGATATTCCATTTATTACCTATTTCTCGAAAAACATCAACATTTTTCACTTCCTCCATTGAGGCGATTTTGCGCTCTATTTTGCTAATATCGAGTTGTTCGTTTTTTTGATTTGGAGTCAATAATCCCACATTTTTTAACCTTACAGTAAGTTCCTCCTCGGTTAAAAAAGTTTCTCCATCAACGTGAATGGAAATAGCAGGAGATTCAATCGTTTTTTTACTCTCTTCTTTATTTGCAAATACAAAGACAGTAATTGTTCCGCCTAAGATTAAAATCCATAAAACTAGTTTAAGCCATTTCTTAATCATCGAGGTTCGTGTTTAATATTTCAGTCAATGGATTAACAATACGATCAATATCACCAGCTCCAATGGTTAAAACGATGCCTTGTTTAAACTTGGAGAAATGTTGAAGAACTTCCGAAGGGGATTTCAAGAATTTTTTATCGCATTTGATTTTCTGCAATAGCCATTCACTTGAAATTCCGTGAATTGGTTCCTCTCTAGCTGGGTAAATTGGCATTAAAATAAGTTCATCCAAACGCGCTAATTCCTTGGCAAATCCATCTGCAAAATCGCGTGTACGGGTGAATAAATGTGGCTGGAAAATTCCGGTAATCTTTTTATTTGGATAGAACATTTTTATCGAGTCAATTAAAACTTTTATTTCCTCAGGATGATGCGCATAATCGTCGATGTAAACCAGTTTTTCTGTTCGAACACAAAACTCAAATCTTCGTTTCACTCCTGTAAATGACTCGATTCCTTTTCGGATCGATTGCTCATCCATTCCCATTTCGTTCAATAAAGCAATACAAGCTAGTGCATTTTCAGCATTGTGAATTCCTGGAATTCCGAATTTAACCCGTGGCCAAAAACCATTTCTCAGTCGAACATCTCCGAAAAGATATCCATCTGTCCATGTTAGATTTTGAAGCGAATAATTAGCAGTGGGAGAGTTTATCGAATAGGTATAACTTTTTGAAAGTGAATTCAATGCCAATCCTTCTTTTTGAATCAAGAACCCTTGCATCTCTGTTTTCATGGCATATTGTCTAAAGCCTTCTTTAAATTGGTCTTCATTGCCATAAATATCCAAATGATCCGGATCAACTGCTGTAACAATGCTCGCAAATGGTGAGAGATGCAAAAATGACCGATCAAATTCATCGGCTTCAATAACTGTATATTCGCTTGTTTCAGAAAGAACTAAGTTCGAATTGAAATTTGTTGCTATTCCTCCTAAAAAAGCGTTACACTTCCAATTAGATTGATTCAGAATGTGAGCCAAAATGGAACTGGTCGTTGTTTTGCCATGCGTTCCTGCAACGCAAAGTCCTTTAGATTGACGTGTTAGTAAACCTAAAACCTCAGCTCGTTTAAGAACGTTGAAATTATTCTGATTGAAATAATTATATTCTTTGTGAGTTTTCGGAATTGCAGGCGTGTAAATAACTAATGTTTTTTCCTTGTTTTTGAAGGCCTTCGGAATTTCATCACCTAAATCTTCAAAATCAATATCGCAGCCTTCTTCGATTAGTTTTTCTGTTAATTCACTTGGAGTTTTATCGTAGCCGGCAACTTTCAATCCATGATAATTGAAATAACGAGCAAGCGCCGACATTCCAATCCCACCGATTCCAATGAAATAGACATTCTTGTATTGTTCCGAAATACTCGTTTTACTCATCTAATATCTTTTCACACATGTCAACGATTTCAGCCACTGCATTTGGCTTTTCCAATTTCTTGATGGCCTTTGAGAGCTGTTGACATCGGTCGTTGTCTTTAATTAATTTCAATGCTTCTTCAACTAAATCATCTCTAGCATCCGTATCGCGAACTAGCAATGCTGCATTTTTCTCCACGAGTGCCATGGCATTTTTTGTTTGATGATCTTCCGAAACATTCGGTGACGGAACCAGAATAACGGGTTTTCCAACGATGCTTAATTCGGAAACAGAAATGGCTCCAGCTCTTGAAATGATTACATCCGCTGCAGAATAAGCACAATCCATTCGAGAAATGAATTGGTGCAAATGAATATTCGTTTTATCTTTTACAATTAACTCATCCTGCAAACGTTCAAAGTAATGTTTCCCGCATTGCCATAAGAGCTGAACTCCTTCTTTATTCAATTCTTCAACTCCGTGCAACATCGAACGATTTAAGGTTTTTGCCCCTAGACTGCCACCGATTACCAAAACTGTTGGTAAATCAGGATTTAAATTAAACATTTTTTGTGCTTCTTGTCGTTCACAATTTGCCTTTCCTGTTAATTCCTTTCGGACAGGATTTCCTGTTAAAACAACTCGTGTTTTAGGAAAATACTTTTCCATTCCTTCGTATGCCGTGCAAATGCATTCTGTTTTCTTTGCTAACATACGATTAGTCTTGCCAGGAAATGAATTTTGTTCTTGAATAACGGTTGGGATTCCTATGAATTGTGCCATTTTCAAGGTAGGGCCGCTTGCATATCCTCCAACGCCAATAACCAAATCTGGCTTAAATTTCTTTATAATTCTTCTTGCTTTCAATAAGCTCTTTGCAATTTTAATCGGTAATAAAAAATTGGAAAACGTAAATTTTCGTTGGAATCCGGAAATCTCAAGTCCTTCAATTTTATAGCCTGCTTGTGGCACTTTCTCCATTTCCATTTTTCCTTTTGCACCAACAAATAGCACTTTAGCCAACGGATTTCTTTTTTTAATTTCATCGGCAATCGCAATAGCAGGGAAAATGTGTCCTCCCGTTCCTCCACCGGAAATAATTACGCGTTCAATAATCATCTTCTAATTTTTAATTCGCAAAAGCATTTTGTTCTTGTTTCGACTGTTTTTGTAGTTGGTAGGAGAAAGATTGAATAACACCAATGGAAACGCATGCCATGATTAAGGCTGAACCTCCCATTGCCATAAACGGCATATTTTGTCCGGTAACCGGAAAAATTCCTGTGCAAACGAGCATGTTAATACTTGCTTGAGTCAGAAGATGTATTCCGATTCCCATGCAAACATAAGATTGGAACAAATCGTCTGTTTTTAAAGCGATTTTTATAATTCGTAAGAGTAAAATGAGATACGATAAGACGAGAAATATCGCCGAAATCGATCCGAATTCTTCCACGAAACTAGAATAGTAAAAATCGGCATAAGCCTCAGGAGTGTAACTTTTTAATTTCCCATCTCCAACTCCGAGACCGAAAAAAGAACCAATATGAATAGCAAGTTTGGCGTTGTTCACTTGTGCATTTTCGACATTGGAAATATCATCCTCCATTCGATTATCAATTCGGTTAACCCAAGTTTCATATCTTGGAAGTAAATTGAGTTGAGGAATTGCCAAGTGAATTCCAATAGTTAATGCAATTAATCCAACTCCACCTGCTGCCATGATTGATAGTTTTGTAAACGGCACTTTTCCGATGAACAACATCGCCATAGAAAGCATAAAAAGCATGGCTGAAGTCGAAAAGTTATCTTTTAAAATCAATCCACAGATTACCACCACAGGAATCATAAGAGGAATTATTCCTTCTTTCCAATCGTTGAGTTTATCTTTTTTTCGGACCAATAATTTCGATAAGTAAATGATTAAAGCCAGTTTCGCAAAGTCTGAAGATTGAAAAGTCAATTGCACAAAAGGAATTCGAATCCAACGACCGGCTCCATTTACTTTAGCTCCAAAAAACATTGTAAACAATAAAAGACCAATGGCTAAGTAGTAGCTAAACTTCGCCAACTGAGAAATGTATTTGGAGTCTAAGCGATGAATGACATACATACATGCAAATCCGATGATGACATAAACCAAGTGCTTTGATAAATATTGAAAGGGCGAACCACCTTCGATTTTAACTAAAATCGGAACAAAGCTATAAACTGTAACAAGTGAAAAAGCCATCATCAAAATGGTGATGAGCCAAATTACGGAGTCGCCTTTGAGGTATTTTAGGTAGCTTCTCATTTTATCTGTACCAATGCAAGGTATTCTTTGAATAAATTGTAACAGTATTCCGAATCAGTGTCGGTTGATGTGAATAAAAGAATTCCCGGTTTGAAAGCAAACTCAGAAATGGTTTTCAAAATGTTATTGAGTTCTTTGCCGTCGTTATACATAAGTTTCGTTCGAACCCTTGAATCCAAAACGTTATTTTCACTCAATACCAAGTTGATTTCTGTTTTGTTTCCTATCCACAGAACTTCAAATGGAAACGAATTGAGTGTCGAATTGAGCACTTCGATATTGGGATAAATCCAACTAAAAACATCCATTCCAAATAATTTACCTTGGGATTGCAGAGACGTTTCATTCAATTTTAACAAGCCACTTTTTCTGGCTGCGACTAATTGAGATTCGATTTTATTTAATTCTTGTTCACTCATAGTGATTGTTTTTATAACATGCGAACTGCTTGCTTGAATTGGTTTCCACGATCTTCGTAGTTTTCGAATAAGTCGAAACTAGCACAAGCTGGAGAAAGCAAAACAGTTTCGTCTTTGGATGCCAGGCGATAACCATATGCAACTGCTTCAACGGCTGTTTTCGCTTCAACTATCGTTTCAACAACATCAGAAAATGCATCCATAATTTTATGATTATCGATTCCTAAACATATGATTGCTTTCACCTTAGATTTAACCAATTCCATTAATTCCGTATAATCATTTCCTTTATCAACACCACCAACGATCCAAACTGTAGATTTTTCCATGCTTTCTAATGCGAACCAAGTCGAATTAATGTTGGTTGCTTTAGAATCGTTTATAAACTCAATTCCGTTAACTTTTGCAACGAACTCCAAACGGTGTTCTACGTTTACGAAATCTTCCAAACTTTCACGCACAATATCCTTACGGATTTCAACAATTCGAGCAGCGATTCCGGCTGCAAGTGAGTTTTGGGTATTGTGCTTACCCTTCAAAGCTAATTCATGAATTGACATAGTTAATTGATCTTTTATGATTATTGTTAATTGTTTCTCAGTTGCATAGCCTCCCACCTCAATTTTTTCCTTCAATGAAAAAGGAGCCAAATTCATAGGAAGTTGTCGGGATTTTATTCCCGCTTGAATGATTGGGTCATCGTAGTTATAGATAAACCAATCTTCGTGTGTTTGATTATTTAATATGCGGAATTTTGAGTCCACATATTTCTGCATTTGGTATTCGTAGCGATCAAGGTGATCCGGCGTGATGTTGGTTAATATCCCGATTTCAGCTTTGAAGTCAAACATATCATCGAGTTGAAATGAACTCAATTCAATGACATACCAATCGTGATCACCTTCTGCTACTTGCTTGGCAAAACTGTATCCCACATTACCAGCTAAACCAACGTCCCATCCTGCTTTTTTTAGAATGTGATGTGTTAACATGGTTGTGGTTGTCTTCCCATTACTTCCGGTGATGCAAATTTTCTTTCCTCTCGAGTAATAGCCTGCGAATTCAATTTCAGAGATGATTTTTACTTCTCTATTGCTCAAACCAACGATTAGAGCAACATTATTCGGAATTCCAGGCGATTTTATTACTAAATCAGCTTTAAAAATTCTGTCTTCATCGTGCAATCCTTCTTCCCATTCAATTTGCTCATCAATCAGCGTTTGTTTGAACTCTTCTTTGATTTGACCTTTATCAGATACAAATACATTCCACCCCTTCAACTTGGCTAAAATTGCAGCTCCGACTCCGCTTTCACCGGCGCCCAAAATGACGATATTTTTACCGATTCCGTTCAATTTATCTCAATTTCAGAGTTACAATTGTTACAACTGCCAATAGAATCGCCACAATCCAAAAACGTGAAACGATTTTCGCTTCATGAATTCCTTTTTTCTGATAATGGTGATGGAGCGGAGCCATGAGAAATATCCGTCGGCCCTCACCAAAGCGTTTTTTGGTCAGTTTGAAATAGCCCACTTGTAACATCACCGATAAATTCTCAATCAAGAAAATTCCACATAGAACTGGAATCAGTAACTCCTTTCGAATTGAAATGGCAAATACGGCTATAATTCCACCAAGAGCCAAACTTCCTGTATCACCCATGAAAACTTGAGCAGGGAAGGAGTTATACCAAAGAAATCCGATGCAGGCTCCAACAAATGCACTGATGAAAATCACCAGTTCTTCAGCATTAGGGATATACATAACATTCAAGTAATCAGCGAATTTAGCATGTGAGCTTACGTAGGCTAAAACCGCTAAAGCAATACCAATAATAGCAGATGTTCCTGTTGCTAAACCATCCAACCCATCGGTCATGTTTGCTCCATTGGAAACCGCGATTACGATGAAAATGACAATTGGAATAAACAACAACCAACCATACGATTTTTGCCAATCACCGATTAACCAATTATAGTTGAATTCATTACCTTTCATAAATGGAATTGTAGTGGTCATATCATCCGTTTTGATCCATTTAAAATTTTCGCCTTCATTTTGTATATGATGTTGGGAAACAAATTCTTCATCTGCCTGAAGCTTGTAATTTGCGGGAACTCGCTTGTGAACAACTACATTTTCAGAGAAATAGAGAATACATCCGACAATCAATCCAACACCTATTTGACCGATAATCTTAAATCTTCCTTTAAGACCTTCTTTGTTTTTTCTGAAAACCTTAATGTAGTCATCTAAAAATCCGATAAGTCCTAGCCAAATAGTTGAAATGAGCATTGTTATGACATAGACATTGTGCAACTTGGCAAAAAGCAAAGTCGGGATGAGAATAGCACTCAGAATGATAATACCACCCATCGTTGGCGTCCCTGATTTTTGTATTTGTCCCTCGAGACCTAAATCTCGAACCGTTTCGCCAATTTGCTGATTTTTTAAGGCTCCAATGATTTTCTTTCCAAAAAAGATTGAAACAATGAGCGATGTAATCAAGGCCATTGCAGCACGGAAAGAAATGTAGTCGAATAATCCCGCTCCTGGGAAATTCAATTTATCCAAATAATCAAATAAGTAGTAAAGCATTATTTCTTCAGTTGGTTAAACAATTCATTCGTTATTTTCAAATCATCAAAATCGTGGCGAACACCCATTATTTCCTGATATTTCTCATGTCCTTTCCCAGCAATCAAAATGATATCTCCAGAATTAGCCAATGTAATCGCTGTTTTAATTCCTTGTTTGCGATCTTGAATCGTGAGTGACTTCAATTGTTGATTTTCATTAAGTCCTGCTTCCATTTCTTCTAAAATCGTCGCTGGATTTTCTGTTCTTGGATTATCAGAAGTAAGTATGACTTTGTCGCTCATTTCAGCCGCAATCGAAGCCATTTTTGGTCGCTTGGTTTTATCTCTATCTCCACCACATCCCACAACCGTAATAATTTGCTCTGATCCTTTGCGAATGCCACGAATCGTTTTCAAAACATTTTCTAAAGCGTCTGGAGTATGGGCATAATCGACAATTGCCGTGACTCCGTTATTACTTCTTAGGTATTGAAATCTACCTTCAACCGATTCCAAGTTGCTTATCACACGTAAAACTTCCAATTCATCAATTCCTAAAAGTGACGCAACACCAAATACGGCCAATAAATTGTAAGCATTGAAGTCGCCGACCAAACGTGAATAGACTTCCGTGTTATTGATTGTCATAACCAAACCAGAAAGCGCATTTTCGATTACTTTTCCTTTGAAATCAGCAGGAGTTTTGAGAGCAAACGATTGTTTTTTGGCGCTTGTATTTTGCAACATCACCATTCCATTTTTGTCATCGGCGTTTGTCAGTGCGAATGAATCTTTGCTTAACCCATCGAAAAAGGCTTTTTTCACTCGGATGTATTCTGCGAACGTATTGTGGTAATCTAAATGATCGTGCGTAATGTTGGTGAAAACGGCGATTGTATAATCCAATCCTGCTATTCGATGTTGGTGAACGGCATGCGAGCTGACTTCCATAAAGCAATATTCGCAACCGGTATTTACCATTTTATCCAATAGTTGATTTAATTCAATAGGATTTGGAGTGGTGTGAGTCGAGGGAATTATTTCGTTTCCAATTTTATTGACTACAGTAGAAATCAAACCTGCTTTGTAGCCCAAATTCATAAATAGGTTGAATAGCAAGGTAGTTGTGGTTGTTTTACCATTCGTTCCCGTAATCCCAATCAATTTTAATTTTTTGGATGGATTTTCATAATAATTGCAAGCCATTAATCCTAAGACTTCGGAAGTATTATGAACTAGTATTATTGTAGCATCCTCAGGTAATTCAACTTTTTCTTGAACCACAAAAATTCGGCAACCCTGATCGTATGCTTGTTGAACAAATTGATGTCCATTGTTCGAAAAACCTTTAATCGCGAAGAAAACTGATTCAGCAACGGCTTTTCTTGAATCGAAAATCAAGTCAGACGCACGTTGCTCCAAACTTCCATGAATGAGTTTGAAATTGATGTTTTCCATTAACACATTCAATGCCTTCATCTCAATTCAATTTTTATCAATTGACCTTTGGTTATATCCGTTCCAGCTAAAATGGATTGTGAAACAACACGACCATAACCTTTCATTTTTACGATTAAACCGTGACTTTCTAGCAGATAAATGGCGTCCTTTGCCGTCATCCCATAAACATTCGGAATCTTGTCTTTTGGAATTTCTTTTCTGTTCAAATGCACGGATCCTTTCAACGTGTCAGTGGATAACCATTCTCCCTCGTAATTCAATTGATAGCGAACTTTCAACGACTTTAAAACCGAAGTGATATCTCGTTTATTTCCTGATTTAACCAGAGGAACTTGACTCGACTTTTGCTTCTTTTCATTGACAGCATCGTGGTATTTCAAAGTGGAAGCATATACTTTATTGGCAATTGCAGCGAAAACTGTTCCAGATACAGCAGCACCATAGTAAGCAACTTTTGGTTTGGAAATCACAACAATACACGAATAAATAGGGTCGTCTGCAGGAAAATAACCAACAAATGAAGCTTGGTATTCACTTAATTTTTCCTCGGAAGAATAACCTCCTTGGTTCACCAATTTTGCAGTTCCTGTTTTGCCAGCGATTTTAAATTCGATACTTTTTAATGCTGCACCAGTTCCATCTGTCATAACGCCTTCAAGACATGATTTAAGCGCATTTAATGTCGGCTGTGAACAGATTTTTTCATTCAAAACATACGGTTCAAATTTTTTGATGGTTTGTCCCGATCGTCTGATTTCCTCAACGAACTGAGGACGAAGGAACTTTCCATTGTTCGCTACTGCATTGTAGAACGCCAATGTTTGCAAAGGCGTTTGTTGAATTTCATAACCGATTGCCATCATCGGAACGGTAAGGGCCCACCAACCTTTGTCTCCAGGCTGCAAATAATGTGGATTTGGCTCACCACTTAAGTCAATTCCGAGTGGGTCAAGTAACCCAAATTGTTTTAAACGAGCTAAAAACTGCTCAGGGTCATTTGGGTAAGCATTATAAATAATTTTAGCAATTACATTTGACGATTTTTCAAAGGATTGCTTGATGGTAATTCTTCCGTATCCGATTCCGTGGTTTGAATCAGTAAAGGTTTTCCCTTTGAAAACATAAGATCCAACAGCATCTACTTTGTCCATGATATTTATTCTGCCATCTTCTAAAGCAGCCATTAATGACGCCAATTTAAAGGTGGAACCAGGAACTTCTTTAGTTCCGATTGCGTGGTTAAATCCTTCAATAAAACTCCCATCAGCTGCTCGGTCCAGATTTGCCATGGCACGAACGAAACCTGTTTTTACATCCATTACGATCACACAACCATGTTCGGCTTTCATGTCGCGCAATTGTTTTTCTAGTTCCGAATGTGCAAACTCTTGAATTTCTTTATCTAGGGTAGAAATAACGTCAGCACCCTCAATGGCTTCTTTGGTAATTTGTCCTGTTTTCTTCCAACCTGTAGAAATTTTATGCTCAATTTCTTTTCCTTCCTCTCCTTTCAAATAATTAATAAATGCACCTTCGATTCCAACCTTGAGTTCTTTGCCCCCATCGTTTTTATAATAGCCTAAAGTTCTTCGAAGTAAACTACCATTTGGAAATTGACGCTTGATGGTTTCGTCAGAATCGATTATCCCACCTTTCATTCTTCCTTCTCTGAAAATAGGAAGTTGACGAAGCAATTTACGCTCATCATTGGTCACATTTTTCTGAATTAATAGGTAGCGAGAACCATTTTCACGGGCTGAACGAATGGCATTTTCGTATTCATGAGCTGTTTTTTTTGGATACAATCGACTCAATCCTTGTGCTAGTTCAGAAACCTCAGCATCAAATAATTTCTGTTCAACAACAGTCGGATCCATGTGAACGTCGTAATAAGTTACTGAAGTCACAAGTGGTGTTAGGTTGTGGTCTAAAATGTCCCCCATTCTTGGGATTCGACTTACCGTTCGAACAGGCAACGTTTCATCACCAGAAGCAAAAATGTTCTTTCTTCCTTCAAATTGTAGTGAAATCGTCTTGTATAAAACCACAAGCATAATAAGTACGAATCCGAAATAAATCAGATAGGCTCGGTAGTACAAGAAATTCTTACTATCCTTACTCATTTATTTTTTTTTAACTCGAATAACTTTGGTGGCGTTTTGAGTTTCTGTTAATTTTCGCTTTTCCAGTTTTTCAACTAATTTATATCGCCGAGTAACCGTTTCTAATTTTGCTTTTGATTCAATATATTCCGCTGCATTTTGATCTACTTCTTGTTGTGTCGCATTTATGTCATCTGAAAGTTGTTTTCCGTAATATCCTTTTCCTACAACTAATAAAAGAAGGAATATGATGAAGAAAATGAAGTTGAGGTTATTCAAAACGAATTCACGTGTCAGGAAATCACCATTCAAAATCTGTGAAAAAGCACTCGTTTTTGTGGCACGAGCATCTTTTTTTGATTCCTTTTCCGAATCAACTTTCGACTCTTTTGTTGTCGACTTTTCTTCTTCTGAATAGGCTATGTAATCGTTATCCGACATTTTTTTCTGCTATTCTTAATTTTGCACTTCTTGCTCTAGTGTTGCGTTGAATTTCTTCTTCGCTTGGAACAATTGGATGTCTCACCACTTCATTCAATGGTTTTAAGACATTTCCAAAAAAATCCTTTTGAATTTCACCCTCAAATGAACCTCGCTTCATGTAATTTTTTACCAATCTATCTTCTAACGAATGATAAGAAATGACAACTAAACGTCCCTTCGGGGCTAGCATTTCCGTTGCTTGTTCGAGTAAACTTTTTAAAACTTTGAGTTCTTGATTTACTTCAATTCGAATGGCTTGAAAAACCTGAGCGTAAAATTTATGATCTTTAAACTTTGGAGCGAAACGACTTAAAACTGACATCAATTCAGAAGTGGTCCCAATAGGATTTTCTGTTCTCTTTAAAACGATTTCCTGTGCTAACAATCGTGCGTTAGACAACTCGCCGTAGTTCCTGAAAATTGATGTTAAGGCCGACTCATCGTATGCATTGACTACTTTGTAAGCAGATAATTCTGCATTTTGATTCATTCGCATGTCAAGCGCTGCATTTTCACGAATGGTAAATCCTCGTTCTGCTTCATCAAACTGATGCGATGAAACACCTAAATCGGCAAGTAAACCATCAATTTGCTTGATATTCAATAAACGCAAGTGATTTTTCAGAAAGGAGAAGTTTGCTGGAACAAAATAAAAATTTGGTGCTTCCCAAGCATTTTTTTTGGCGTCTGGGTCTTGATCAAAAACGATTAGTTTTCCATGTTCGTTCAAACGACTGAAAATCTCGCGAGCATGACCGCCGCCGCCAAATGTTACATCCACATAAGTGCCCGCAGGATTAATCTGCAACGCTTCGATGCTTTCTTGAATCAGAACTGGTATGTGGTAAGTCGTATTATTCTCCATTATCCAAATCACCCATTACTTCATCCGCTAAATCAGCGAAATTCGCCATGTTGCCTTCAATCATGTTGAAGTATTTGGATTTGTCCCAGATTTCGATGCGATCATTGTAAGCGATGAGCATAACCTCGCTCACTAATCCAACTCGCTCCATGTGAGCGGTGGGAATTAAGATTCGACCCGCATTATCCAATGCTACTTGTTTCGCTCCTTGATGGAACAAACGGTAGAACATCCGATTATTGGGTTTAAATAAATTCATTTTAGAAAGCTTGGTGCTGATACGTTCCCAATCAGGAAGCGGATAAAGCGTTAGGCAATCTTCAAATCCTTTATTCAACATGAAATCGCGTTGAGACGACGCAGGGAGTTGCTTCCGTAAACCGGAAGGAAATAAAAACCGACCTTTCTCGTCCAGTCTTACTTCGAATTCTCCTACTAATCCTGCCATAGCGATAATAATGGGTAAAATTAATGGATTTTTTACCACTTTTTACCACGTAATTTTGAATTGTTGATAACTTATAACGATGTAACGATTAAAAAGTTACTTTTTGAACAAGAAAAATTTGATAAATATCAACAAAATAAGTCTTTTTGGTAAAAGTGGTAGAATGTGGGATAATTTTTTAACAATAATTTAATTTTGATCTTTTTTCAAGGAGGATTTTTGATAGTGGAAAATGATAATAATTAGGAATTAACCTAACAATTACCATCTGTTTTATAAACTGACTTCGTTCAAAGATTTGCAGCAACTTCCTTTTTGGATTATTTTTTATTAACTTGATTTCCAAATGAATAGTCAAAAAATCAAGGTATTAAATCAAATTAAGTGAATGAAATTATTGTGCTCCGACTGATGCAAATCTTATTTTGTTCGAAATAAAATAGTAAGAATTTACCCTGTTTGTCATTGTATTACACTTTCATTATTGCGCATTTCTTTCTATATTCGCGTCTCAAAATTTAAGTATGGCATTGATTGGAAAAATTAGAAATAATTCAATGATTATCATTATTGCATTCGTTATTGTCGGAATCGCAATGTTGTATGAATCATTCAAAACTGCGAATCCAAATTTTTCTTTGTTTGGTGACAATACAGAATATGGAATCGGCACCGTTTACAGTGAAAAATTAGATGCAAATGTCTACAGTCAAATTAGCGCCAGAGTGCAAGATCAAGACAGAATGCAGGCTCAACAACAACAGAAGGAATTTGGTGAGCAAGAAATCGAATCCTCGAATGACAAATCTTGGAATTTCATGGTTGATTCTGTTATTCTCGGTAAAGAATATGAAGCTCTAGGAATTGCAGTTTCAGATCGAGAGTTTAATGCTTACCTAATGGCAACAGATGGATTTAGCGTGCTTCAGGATTTATCGCAGTTTTTCACAGATTCTTTAACAGGAACCATAACGGAACAATCAACAATTGTCGGGAGGCAAAAATTACAAACCACATTAAATCAGTTAAAAACTAACAAGGATCCGCAAGCTGTGCAGCAATGGAATAACACGAAGCAATATTACACGGATCGTCGAAAACAAGAAAAATATTTTAACTTGCTGAATCAGGGAGTTTACGTTACGAGGTTGGAGGCAGAACATGAGTATCGAGCCAATAATGAGAAGAAAAATATATCGTTCGTTGTCCGAAGATATTCTGAAATAAATGATGCAGATATCAAAGTAAAGGCTGATGAATTAAAGACTTTCTATGAGAGTCATAAGTCAGAATCTAAATATGCTATTCGTTCGGCTAGTAGAGAAATTCGAATGTTTGACGTGGCAATTGCTCCATCACGGAAAGATTCTCTAACCAGTCGCCGATTCATGAGCAAATTAAAAACTGATTTCCAAAAATCTACGAATGATTCTTTGTTCGTAATGAAAAATAGTTTTAATAAAGTGTATTTTAAAGATAAACGCGCAACCGCTGTTCCGGAGGGAAATGAAAAGGCAAATCGTTTTCAAAGTTATCCTCTAGCGTTGGATTCCGTTTTCAAGAAGTCCATTATTGGACAAGTAGTTGGGCCTTATTTTTCTGGTGAAAACGTTGTTGTTTCAAAAGTAATTGGATTCACACCAGCAAAATTATCAGCAAGACATATCTTGATAGCAGCAGACAAATCGAAAGATGCTAAGCAAATTGCCTTGAAAAGGAAAACAGCAGATAGTTTATTGAAATTGATAAACAATGAAAATTTCACATCATTTGTCGAAAAGTTTTCTGAAGATCCAGGATCCAAATCAAATGGTGGAAAATACGAAAACTTCCTAGAAGGTGAAATGGTAAAAGAATTTAGTGATTTTTGTGCGACACAACCAATCGGTAAAATTGGCTTGGTTAAAACTGACTTTGGGTTTCACATCATTGAGGTTTTAGATCGGTCAACCGACAAACTGCCTCTATTGGCTTCAATTTCTCAGCCATTCAAAGCTTCTGAGGAAACTATTTCCAGTAAAGAAAGTGAAGTAACGCGAATTTTATATCAACTAGATCGAAAAATTTCAAAAGAATCCGATCCGCTTAAAAAAGTGGCACTTTTCGATACAATTGTTACTAGAGCGAAGAAGTATCCAAGACCTATTCAAATTGAAGACAATAGTCCGAAGGTATATGGTTTTACAACAACTCTTGCCGCGGACAAAATTTTGGAGTTGGCTTTTGGTCCTAATGTTGAAGTTGGTTCTCTAACTTCATATCCGATAAAAGATAAAGATAAATACGTTATTGCCATGGTTTCATCCATCAAAGAGAAAGGTGAGCCAAAATTCGAGGATGTAAAAGTTCAAATGGAAAAAGATTTAATCGAAGAGAAAAAAACTAAGCGATTGATTAATCAGATGGCCAAATCTAAAAGTTTGACGAAATTGGCAAAACTTGGAAATACATCAATTATGACTGCTGATATTACTTTTGGCTCTCCGCAAATTAGCAATTCCGGTTACGAACCTGAAATTGTTGGAAGTCTTTATTCTGCTATCAAAGATAGAAAACGAACTTTGCCTCTAAAAGGTAAAAATGGAGTTTATGTAATTGTTGTCAACAAAACAACAAAAGCACCGGCAACTTCAAATTACAAGGCGGAGAAGGATCAATTGCTCAATTCGGTAAAAGGTTCGGTACAATCTCAAGCTCTAGCAGCTTTGAGAAAAAAAGCTGATGTAATTGACAACCGAAAGCTTTTTGATTTAAGAATTAGACTTTAAGATTTTAGATATGCTGAAAGCAGACATTCGAAAAACGTTTAAAGAACGTCGTAAGTTTGTTTCTCCTTTTGAATTAAATCGTATTTCTGAAATTTGTACAAAGATTGTTCTGGAACGATTCGATTTTAACGGTAAAATTGTCAGTATTTTTTTGCCTATAGAAAAACAAAAGGAAATTAATACATACGAATTGCTTGAAGAAATTTCTAACCGAGGAGGCATCATTTCTCTTTCGAAATCTAATTTTGAAGATCATTCTCTTGCCCATTACAAGTTCGAAAAAGTATCTCAACTTGTCGTAAACGAATTTGGTATTCCAGAACCAAAATTTGGTGATGAAATCCCTGAAGTGATGCTTGACTTTGTCTTTGTTCCTCTGCTAGCTATTAATAATCGGGGGCATCGCGTTGGTTATGGGAAAGGTTTTTATGATAAGTTACTTTCTAAATGCAAACCAACCTGTATCTTTATTGGTCTCAATATTTTTGATGAATTCGTAATTATTGATGATATAAATTATCTTGATGTGCCGTTGCACTATTGTATCACACCAAATGGATTTTACGATTTCCGTTAATTTGAACTTTTATTATTCCTGAATTCAATCAATCGTTTGGTTTAAGAAAATTAGAATTTTCACCATGCCCAAATTTTGTTTTGCTTGAATATACGACTAACAGGAATTTGCATGCTTCCAAAAATTTCGAATTGATTCAAAGAGTCTATTTGGAAAGAATATTTGGTTTCTCTATTTGTCCAAATCAACTTATTTGTCTCCCCTAAAGAGAGTTTAGGAGCTATATGACCTGAGTAAAACATCATGAAATTGGATGTTTGAATAAAATTGAGCGGTGGAGAAAATAAAACTCTAAATTGCTTGCCGTCTTTCCTCAAATATCCTTTTTGAAAGAGTCGATCCACAAAAGTAGTAGCTTTATCATTGGTTGAGAGTAACAACGAATAACCAGGAACATCAATATCCCGAGATTTCTCAACCTCTCTCACATTGAATTCGTCATCTAACTCATTTGAGATGTATTTTTCTCTCACTCTCTGCGCGCCCCCTTCCATAAAACAAATATCGCCGTTCCAAGCGTTTAAAAAATCTATGATTGGAAATCCGAATTTTCGAGCAAATTTTACAAGTCCCAGATAGAGAGAATCTTTTGGATTCTTCGCAAAATCCTGAACATTCAAATGCAATTCGACAATTTTTTTAGGATTTCCATCCGATTTTAGTGTGATACCTGCTGTTTTTTTTGATAGATTAAGTGGCGACTTTTTCTTAAAATAGCTTTTAAGCTTAAAACCAAGAGTATCACTATCATGTGCAAACATAGCTGTTTCAAAACCTAGATTTTGAGTTTTCTTCCAATTAGAATAGATGACGAGGTAGTCACGAGGGAACTGATTCAAGCTCAAAAATTGCTTCCACTCCTTTTTAATGCTGTGAACCTTTGTTCTTACAACTTGTTCCAAAATCTTTTTGAATCCGAATCCTTTATAAATCAATAAATAGTTCTTATCGTAATGTAAATAAATTCTTTCCTTCGCATACACCCAAACTTTTGAATCTGAAATTATGGTATCGCGAATAGAAACAAAATTTTTTATCCGATCAATGCAATTGGCTGTTTTGGAACTATCGCTAATTTGAATAATTGCTCCGAAATTCCCATTTTCAAAACCGAAAAGATAAGCTGGTTTTTGAAGATTAATGCCATACATTTTTGATTGGCTAAGTATGAATTCGTAGGAAGTGAAATCACGGAAAGGTATTTTGTTGTAAAACATAATACTGCTTGTTTCTCTTGCTAATTCAAGAATGTTCGCTTTCCCTAAAAATTCTGCACTAGGCAATCGATCAACAATTCGTGGAGGTGTCTCCTTTTTAAATATGTATGGTCGAATGTAGAGAAATAAAGCAAGAGAAAGAGCAAGAATAATTATCGTGAAAACTTTTCTAGCCAACGTTCTTTATTTTGAAACGACGTAAATTGTATTAATTAGATCGAGTAAATGTTTAGCGGAGGATTCTTGACCTTCATAAACATACTTCAAATCAAATGTTGTGTGAGTTGAAGTTGTTTCACCAGACGTTAATTCTAATTTACCTGATTTACCTTTAAGCGCCTGAATCATTTCATTTTGTTCCGGAGATAATAAATCGGTTGGAAAACGATTAAGTGTCTCTGAAATATCTATGGACCCGTACATAAAGCCACTTTTCTTAGCTTTTTTTGCATTAATTCCGGCTAATTTTTCTTTTCCATAACCATCGAAATGATTAACGGCAAGATCCTCATCATTTGTCAAAATCAACAGACCATTTTTGTTTATCAAAAAGACAGGTGCGGCATCTAAAATAGCATTATCCATCCGCCAATAATCTCCCATGTTTTTAATTTTTGATGTTAATCGACTTAAATGTTTCATTATTTTTTCCGGAATATCGGTTCGGTCTATTGAAAGTCCCAGAGCAAATATGGGCATATCTTCGTCTGCCTCAGCCTGCCGTTCGCCATATTCAAAAGTTTCCTCATTATAAAAAAATTCTATTTTCTTCGTTTTGATTTTCTTGACTCCATTGAAAAATCCAAACATACTTCCTTTGTAAGTTCCAAAAAGTGCATCTTTGTTTATATACTCATTCAATAGCTCAAGAGTTAGCACGTTCATAGCGATTTGAGCATTTTTTTCATCCATCAAAATCGGCATAATCACTTCATAAGCCTTTTCATAAGCTTTTCGTAAATCGACATTGTATGTAAAATATCCCGTGCTACTGGCTGGTATGTATTTCAAAACATTTTTATCAAAACGAGAATCATTCATTTCCTGATAAATAGAGCCAAGTTTTTCACCGTAGCATGCGTTCAAAACAAATTCCACTGAATTTTCTTTCAAGTACATATCACCAAGAATTACATTTCCCGTGTACAACTCTTTAATGTCCTGATAGAGCGTCGGTAAAATAGTTTGAAAATACCACAGCCCCTTTGCTTTTTCCAAATTTCGGGAATTGTCCAGATAAAAAACACCCTCGGAATTTTGCTGGATTTGGGAAGCAAATCGTGAATCAGAAGTAATTAAGTTTTGTTTTTTTTCAAATAATTCGTGCAATAGAATATCAATTTCTTTGCGCTGTATTATTAATTGAACACTATCTCGCAATTCATAATAATTTTTCACGTTCGGATCTTCTGAGGCTTGCGGAAATTCAGATGGTTCAGTATTCTCATCATAAACTTTTTCATCCATGACAGCACCGTCCTCGTCTGCATTTTCGAGAAAATTACCAAAAGGACTTTCATTTCCGCGTGAATACCAAATGGAGTCAGTCATTTGATCAATAAATTCCATCGTTGGTTCAACCCGAATGAGTAAAGCAGATTTATCCTTGATAATCAAATTATTAAAGAAAGACCCGTAAACTTGCGCTCCGTGAAAATCTTTATGAACCAATTGAAAATCGTCAAAAACATCAAATAGTTGTTTAGAGGATTTCACACCAAAAGAAAAACCTGAAATTTCATTTCTTAAACCTTTGCCATAAAAAACATTCAATTTTTGATCGAAATCCAAACCCAAATCTTTCAATGTTTTTCCTGTCGTTGATCCATCAAATAATTCTTGGTGAACCTCCTCCATGAATTCATAAGTAATTAATTCTTCCACAGAAATTTTCTGCAATAAACTTATGTTGTTGATACTAAAAACCGTAACTGCATCACTTGGTATTAGAAACTCAGATGTTTGAGCGTTAAACGCACTTAAATTTATGATTAAAGCGCAGAAAAAAAGTGACTTCGGTTTCATGAGCAGGTGTATATGGCGAAGATACGAATAATCTTACTAGTTTTTGCCAGTTGACAAATAGATGGTATTTTCTAAAAGATTCTGATTTTCTTTCAAGCGATAAACATCTGTTTTGATCATAACTGCCATTTTACTTTTTGAAAGCTGGGCAAATGTGTTTTCGAATTTTTCTACTTCTCTTTCGAAGCGTGTAATCGATGTGTAAGTGCCTTTTTTCAATAGCTCAATATCATTTAGATTTATTTCGCTTATTTTTCTTTCTGTTATTTCAGGAATCGATCTAACTAATTTATTACCATCCCAAGTTAACCAATTATAATCAAGTTGAGGAAGAGACTTTTCTTTGCTCACTATTAGAATGGTTTGCTTCAATGCAGTTTGAAGAGCTGAAACATTGGCGAAATCACATTGAAATTTAAAAATAAACTCAGAAAAGTTATCCTCCAACTTTACATTGGAAATTCCATTTTGAGAATCTAATATTTTCACAAATTGGTCGATTTTTTGCTTAATTTCATTGATTTGCGGAACTTTTTTTCCATCTATGCTATCCAAAGCCAAAATCGAATTGACCTTTATTTTACTGGAACTTAGATTAATGGTGTACTTGAAAGTGCCTGAACCATCGTTCCTAATCGTCAAATCGTCAATTATTTCTATACACGAAGAAAGCCCAAATAAAGTGATGATTAGAAAAACAATTAATTTGTACATTCCAAATACTTACTCTACAAAAGTAGGAATTCATTTCGACAATTTCGAAAACATTTTTGATTTCCAATTTCTTTTTGCTGCCTCGCAAAATGTTAAAAATTTAATCCAAAAAACGACCTGAAAAAGCGTTGGGATGGAAACAATATTTTTGTCGTATTTTTTGTCGATTTACAGCAATGGCATCATAGATGAAATCTCGTAAAAATCGAGGGACAACCCAACAAATATAAAAACAGAAACAATACCATTTCAAATGTTGGATCAGATGTAAAACTGCGCTTGATTTTTGATAAATTTTTCCGTTTCGATAGAACAAAATTGAATCGTTGAAATCCGAATTCAAGTTGAATTTTGGAAGAATACTTTTTGCATAAGAGCCGTTTAGCGATGCAAACTTTAAGAAGGGTTGTCGTTCGTGATTCAGAATAAACTGAACGGATCGATTGCACAAACCACAATTGTCGTCAAAGAAAACAATATATTTCTCAGCTTGCAAAAGTGTCGGAATTAAAATATTGAACTGCCTCCAGCATGCGCGAACCATACCAAGAAAACATTTCTCCATCCACCAGAATTACCTTTGATTTTGGAAACAATCTCTGATATTTTTCGATGTGAGTTTGTGAAAAAGGAAACGGTTCGGAGCTAAGAAAAATATAATCTGGCAGTGGGTTTGGAAACTGGTTAAGCTGTGGATAACGATTTAATGAACAAGCATTTAAAAATCCAAGTTGTTCAATCACGGAGTGAATAAATGTATTTTTTCCAACAACAATAGGTGGCTCATCCCAAATCAAATATAAAACGCTCTTCCCTTTTCCGACATTCCTTAATGACTGAAATCCATGTGTAATCGCTTCACACAACTGATTTGCTTCCTTATTTTTATTGACAATTGTTCCAAGTTGCTTTATCATTGACAAGGCTTCATCAAAAGAATTTATATCACTCATCCAAACCTTAACGCCATTGCGCTCGAGTTCTTCGATGTCCTCGCGGGTATTTTCTTCCTTGTTGCCAATCACTAAATCGGGGTTTAGATCTAGTATTTTGGAAATATTGAGTTCCTTTGTGCCACCAATTCGAGACTTGTTTTTGAACCATTTTTGAGGATGAATACAAAATTTGGTTATCCCTAAAACTTCGTCTTCCAAACCGAAATAATAAAGCAATTCGGTCTGTGAAGGAACTAATGAAACAATTCGCTTTGGTTGAATTGGAATTTCAACTGTTCGCATCATTTGATCATTAATTTTTCTTTTTTCCATCAGGACATTGCTGAAATTACATCGTACCTTGATACAATGTGAAACTTTCCGTTTGGCAACTCAACCAAAACGGCAGGAGTTTGTTTGTTGATTAATTTGCAAACGTCCTCAATCGCCGTCGTACTTTTTACAACTGGAAATGCTGGATTCATGATGGAAGAAATCGGTGCATCGCGCAAAAGAGGATCATCCACTAATAATTGATAAACGTGACTATCATCAATTGAACCAACGAACTTACCATCCTTCAAAACTGGAATCTGTGAAATTCCAAAATTTCGCATTTTGGCAATGGCATGAGAAACTAACTCTTCTGCATAAAGTGAAACAAGGGGTTTATCGATATGGTTCGCAACCAAATCACCAGCTGTTATTATTTTTTCTTCCAAAAATCCACGTTCGCGCATCCAATCATCATTAAATATTTTTCCAACATAACGACTTCCGTGATCGTGAAATAATACAACAACAAAATCAGTGGGTGTCAATTGATCTTTTAATTGTAATAAACCTTTTATCGCCGCTCCGGCAGAATTTCCTACAAAGATTCCTTCTTCACGAGCCAGTCTTCGGGTGAAGACTGCCGCATCCTTGTCCGTCACTTTTTCAAACAAATCAATGAGTTCAAAATCCACGTTGGCAGGTAAAATGTCCTCCCCAATTCCCTCTGTTATGTATGGATAAATTTCATTTTCATCGAAAATCCCTGTTTCTTTAAATTTTTTAAAAACGGAGCCATACGTATCAATTCCCCAAACCTTGATTTTAGGATTTTTTTCTTTTAAGTATTTTCCAACACCCGAAATGGTTCCACCTGTTCCCACTCCGACAATGAAATGGGTGATCTTACCCTCTGTTTGTTCCCAAATTTCTGGTCCAGTTTGTTCATAATGTGCTATTCGATTCGACAAATTATCATATTGGTTTACATACCAAGAATTTGGAATTTCAGTTGCTAATCTCCTTGAAACAGAATAATAGGATCTTGGATCAGAAGGTTCTACAGCCGTTGGACAAACAACAACTTCAGCTCCTACCGCTCGAAGAATATCCATTTTTTCTTTGGATTGTTTATCATTCAACACACAAATCAACTTATAACCTTTCACAATGCAAGCAAGTGCCAAACCCATTCCTGTGTTGCCAGATGTTCCTTCGATTACAGTGCCTCCAGGTTTGAGTAGCCCTTTCGCTTCGGCATCTTCAATCATTTTAACTGCCATGCGGTCTTTCACTGAATTGCCTGGATTGGTAGTTTCTATTTTTGCAAAAATTTGGGCGGAGACACCCGAGGTTATTTTGTTTATTCTAACCAACGGAGTGTTTCCAATCGTTTCAAGGATGTTGTTGTAGATCTTCATACTTATATTTCCTTCTAACTCAATTTAAGAGGGTTTATCATTCAAAGAAAAACCAATTGAATATTGGTGATCCAATCAATCGAAATACAGAACAAACGTCCGCAGAATTGATGCGAGATTGGAATGAAACCCCTTCTTACTTGCTCCCTCAAAGATAAAAAATGGAATTCAAGTACTAGATAATTAAATGGAAATTATTAAACAATTTGTAGTATTATTGTAAAGCTTATTTGGAGTATGAAACATTTGACTTTCATTTTTCTATCCTTCATTTACTTTTCTAACTTCTCGCAAAATTTAGACTTCAGGATGTTGGAAAGATTAAATATTCATCGCAATCAACAGTTGGATCCTTTGCTTTTGGGGGTGACTCACAGCATTGTACCTACTACAGTTGCGACACCTATTTTGATGATTGCTATAGGTTATCTTAAAAAGAATGAGGCATTGCTGAACAAGAGTGTTTCCGTAGTTGAGAGTATTGCATTAAATGGCATTGTAACTCTTTCCTTAAAATATGCAATAAATCGTCGAAGACCATCAGAAAAATATCCTGAAATTGATCCGCAAACTAGTTTCAATAGCCCTGCGTTTCCTTCTGGGCATACTTCAGGGGCCTTTACTTTAGCGACAGCTCTTAGCATTAGTTTTCCCAAATGGTACGTAATATATCCATCGTTTATTTGGGCAAGTGCAATGGGTTATTCGCGAATGCATCTCGGAGTTCATTATCCAAGTGATGTGCTTGTTGGAGCGATTATTGGAAGTGGAACAGCTCTCTTAACTCATTACATTAACCAAAAAATTTTAGCGAAAAAAAAGATGCCAAAGCACTCAAAATTTTGGATTAAGCACTTTTTTCGAATAGCCTGAATATGTCAAACGAATTGAAAAGCATAAATAAACAAATTTTGGTAAATCTAGGGCTGACCACCCGTGTGACAAACAATAATTTTTAACCCGAATTATGTATTGGAACTTCGTAATGACTTTTTAAAATACGATAAATTAATTGAGTTTGGAGATTTTGGCATAGCCACCGCTATAGTGAAATCGAAAAACACTTATTCTGAATTAGTTTCAAGACGTAATAGACTTTTTAATGCATAAATCGTGTTTAAGTGGAGGCCGAACCATTACAATAAACGGGGCGGAAACCGAAAAGCCAAACGAGTAGGAAAAATATAAAATCAAAAAAATGAAAAAAATAAGAACCAGTTTTACCGGAATTATCAGTGCAGTTATATTGTTTTCAAGTTGTACAACCATAAATAAAACAATGAGGGAACCAAATGTGAGAGTTGATTTAACAAAAAGCGATTTTACTCTTTCCGAACAAGTTAGTGCAGAGGCACAGAGTGTAAAAATCATAGGAATTGATTTTGCTCGATTATTTACTCAAAAAACAGGTAATGTTGTTAGCGGTTCGGTTGCGATAACGTTGGCAAGTTTGCCGGTTGTTGGAAATGTGTTGGGAGACAAAACATCGAATTATGCGCTCTATGAATTAATGAATAACAATCCAGGATATGACGTTGTTTTTTATCCTCAGTATGAGGTGAAAGTAGTAAAGCCAATAATTGGAATTGGGTTCTTAACAAAAATTACTACCGTAAAAACAACGGCAAGATTAGGAAAGTTAAACAAATAAATTGTCAACATAGCGAAGTCACCTAATTTTTGTGGTTTCGCTTTTCTTTTAATTTATCATGCGTTAAATGAAGGTAATTCTTTTAATATCATCTATACTTTGCATTTTTCTTCAAAATGTAAGTTTTGCATGTGATTGTAAAATGAATCAGTCAATCGAAAAGGCGCTTGAAAACTCGAAATTGGTTATTCACGCACGAGTTTTGTCTAAGGAATTTATTAATTATTTGGAAACTTTGCTCCCTCAATGGGCTGATACCTTAACAAAACGAGCTAAAGACAAAAGTCAACTATTAGATGTTTCCATCATTACTCCGAACGTTACAAAAATCAAAGTACTTGTAATTAAGAATTTTAAACACAAAACGGGGTTCGATACGCTCGAGATTTTTACACCTAGAAGCGGTGCATCGTGTGGATTCAATAAGTTTGAAGTCGGAAAGGAGTTTATCATTTTCAATGACATTGATTTATTCAAACAGGAGCAACTTAAGGAATTTGCAGCAATTGATGTTCAGTTGAATAACACATTTTGGACGAGTCGATGTACTAGAACTGTTGAGTCGAATCAATTAGATTTAGATTCATTAAACTTAATTACTTCGCCTATTCGTTGCATTTACTCAAAAATAAATCATTGTGAATTTTATATTGATTCCGCTACAGGCGAAAGGGTATATACCAATGCTGATTTCTATCCCGAATTTGTGGAAGGACAAAAAGGATTAATGAGTTTTTACAAAGCAAATGCGACATTTCCACCTCTTTCAATTTCTTCAGACACCGCTTTTAACACACAAGTTTCATTTATCGTAAATCCAAATGGAAGAATTTCTCGCATTCAATTTAAAAAGTCTGAATTGAGGCAGTATGAAAATTCAATTATTGAATTAATTCGCAAAATGCCTGTATGGATTCCCGCAAAATGCAATAAAAATTCTGTTTCCTTTGAGGTCGTTTTGAATTTTAGATTTTCTTCGACATAAGAAGAATTGAATTATTAATTTCGACTTCTGTATTTCCGTCTTTTCTCAAGCCATGACGGGATATTCTTTATTTCTTTTTTTGTGTCTTCATCAAGAAGTTTCTCAATTAAATCTGGACGTTTTGCTTTTTCCAAACGTTGTTTGATCCAATTCCTATTTTCGCCTTTATACCAAAAAAAGAAACGATTTTGATTCAACTTTTCTTCTCGTGTTTTTGCTGTTTTTACCGGCTTTAAGGTATACGGGTGAACTCCTGAATAATATATTACTTCAGCAACGGTCATTGGTGTTGGCGTAAAATCCTGAACTTGTTCCAGTTGGAAGCCCATGGATTTTGTCTCTGCAGCTAGATTCGCCATGTCTTCCTCTTCACAGCCCGGGTGAGATGATATAAAATAAGGAATCAATTGCTGTTTCAGATTATGTTTTGAAGAAATTTCGTCATACTTTTCTTTGAATTTGTGAAAGTATTTGAAAGACGGTTTTCGCATTACTCGCAACGTAGCATCAGAAGTATGTTCAGGTGCAACCTTGAGCCTGCCGCTTACATGTCTTTTTACAACTTGCTCGATGTACTCGTCATGATTACCATCTTCGTTGTTTTTGTTGAAATCGTCAACAAGCAAATCATAGCGAATTCCTGAGCCAACAAAAGCTTTTTTTACTTTTGGATTGGCATCCACTTTTCGATAAAGTTCGGTAAGAGGTTTATGTGATGTATCTAAATTATTACAGATCACGGGATGAATGCAGCTTGGTGATGTACAACGAGCACAAATCGATTCGTCTTTGCCTTTCATTTTGTACATATTGGCTGAAGGACCGCCTAAATCTGAAATATAACCTCGAAATTCAGGATGTTTTGTCACTTCTTCCACTTCAGCTAAAATTGATTTCTCACTTCGGGAAGCGATAAACTTTCCTTGATGCGCCGAAATCGTACAAAAACTACAGCCACCAAAACATCCACGATGCATATTGATCGAAAACTTGATCATGTCATATGCGGGAATTGCGCCCCGTTTTTTGTATTTTGGATGTGGGAGACGAGTGTATGGTAAATCAAATGATTTATCTATTTCTCCTTCTTCCATCGTTTTATATGGTGGATTAATTACCAAGGTTTGATTGCCAACGAGCTGAGTTATACGATTTGCTTCCCATTTGTTGGATTCGATTTCAACGATTTTGAAATTCGCTGCGTATTTTATTTTGTCATTCAAACATTCTTCATGGCTTGCTAATTCAACTGTTTCCCAATTTTTATTTTTAGGTAGTTCTACTTCTTTTTCTTGTAAGAATGCGACTTGTTTCAATGTTTTAGCTTGATGAAAAGGAACTCCTTTTTTCATGAGTCGTAACAGTTCACGCAAAGGTTGTTCGCCCATCCCATAAACCAACAAATCTGCTTTGGAATCAACCAAAATGGATGGCATCAATTCATCTTTCCAATAATCATAATGTGTCACTCTTCGAAGTGAGGCTTCAATTCCTCCTAATAAAATCGGGACATCTGGAAAAAGTTGTTTTAAAATGTTGGAGTAAACTATTGTAGCATAATCGGGGCGAAATCCTGCTTGCCCACCTGGGGTATATGCATCGGTTGATCTTAAGCGTTTGTTTGCTGTATAATGATTAACCATCGAGTCCATGCATCCGGCTGTAACACCGAAAAATAAACGTGGTTTTCCTAACTTTTTGAAGTCGCGTAAGTCGTCTTTCCAGTTTGGCTGTGCAACAATTCCAATTCGTAAACCTTCATCTTCAATTATTCGCCCAATTACTGCCGTTCCGAAAGCTGGATGGTCAACGTAGGCGTCACCAGAAATTAGAATAACATCAAATTCTTCCCAACCTCTTTTTTCTGCATCTTTCAAGGACAAAGGAAGCCAATCCGATAGTGGTCGTTCGTTATTCATTTAGCAAAAATAGACAAAAGGAGCCAATGTCAATGGATTTGAATATTTCTTAAAATGGTGAAAGGAAATCAAATTTCAATATCAAATGTCTGTTTTGAACAATCTATTTTCTTATCCAAGCGATGAATAAAACGGTTCAAAGAAGCTGTATGGTCAGCAAAAATCCGATAAATTAATTTTGCCAGAAACAACTAATACAAACTAGAACTGCTGACCAAGTTAATAGCAGCGGATCTAAAACACAAAAACCAAAATTTAACTTTAGATTTTCCAAATTTGCGAAACATGAAGATTTCATTAATTTTGATAATCAAATTAAACGAATTGACTATTCCATCAAAATACTTAGAAAATGCGGTTGATCAGATTGCGTCTTTACCTGGAATTGGTCGGAGAACTGCTCTAAGATTGGCTTTGAACCTATTAAACAGAACGGAGCTTGAAGTTTCCGATTT
This sequence comes from Crocinitomicaceae bacterium, assembly GCA_044348645.1. GTDB lineage: Bacteria > Bacteroidota > Bacteroidia > Flavobacteriales_D > Crocinitomicaceae > UBA952. Next base: position 46,164 of record JBIKSL010000015.1, read on the forward strand.
TTCGAATTCGATCATTGATTTAAGGCACAAGATAAAAATTTGTAAAAACTGCGGTAATATTTCTGATATTGAACTTTGTCCAATTTGTTTGAATCCCAACAGAGATCAAAAGACGATTTGTGTTGTTGAGGATATACGAGATGTAATGGCTATTGAATCAACTGCTTCATATAAAGGGATTTATCATGTTTTGGGAGGACTTATTTCACCAATGGACGGCGTTAGCCCTTTAGATCTAAATATCGAAGCGTTAGTGGAAAAAGTAGCCTCCGGTTTAACAACGGAAATAATTTTTGCCTTAAGTCCAACCATGGAGGGAGATACAACTAATTTTTATCTTTATAAAAAGTTGCAAAAATTTTCCCCTTTGATAACGGCTCTATCTCGCGGGGTTTCAGTAGGTTCTGAATTACAATATGTGGATGAATTAACCTTAAGTCGATCCCTACAGCAACGACAAGAATTCAAAATGCATTAGTTTCCCAAAAATCATTTAATCCATAGGGTTGAATAGATTGGTGTACTTCTTTATCCCTTTGAACGTAAGACCTATTGTGATAATGAAGATTAAAGAATATAAGTCATGGATTGAAAATCTAATTTGATGAGCCATTATACTTCGTTTGAGAATCATCAAAAAGAGGATTGTGCTAAGCGTTGAAATCCAACCCGGATATTCATTTTTGAATACAATTCGCCAGGAAAACGTTTGGGATGAAGGGATGAAATTACGAAATGAAGGAAAGAATGCAGGTACCTTTGCTGACCATATTTCGAATTTAACACCAAATTTTCTTTGAAGAAATTGTTCCTCTGCAAACATAATGCGTTCATAATAAACCCAATATATTAGAACGAATAAAAAAACAAACCAAAGATTTTCAACAAGACAAACCAATCCAAACCATATAAAGGCATTTCCAAGATAAAGAGGATGTCGAACAATGGAATACATTCCGGTTGTGTTGAGCTGATCTGCGACCTGATGACTTCTGTTTCTTCCCGAAGACTGCATGAATCTTCTGCCAACAGTAAATATTCGAATGATATGCCCGAATGATATGCAAAGAGCTGAAAAAGAATTAATAAAAAATGAAAGAAATTTGCTTTTGGTGTGTAATTCGTAGGGTGTAAATAATGCAATCGGAATTGTAACAATGAAGAGTATCAGGGGTAATTGTCCTCGATACTTGAAAAGCAAATTACCGGATTTTTCAAATGAATTAATTAGCGACATTAAAAAAAATTTCTTATATTGCCATTGAAAAGCAAATGTAATATTTTAAGACTATTCCTATGAAAGAAAAATACGAGTTGGAATTTATCTTAAATTCCTCACCTAGAATTTTAGAAAGAATGTTTGCATCTCCGGATGGATTGGGTGAATGGTTTGCAGACGACGTTACAGTGAAAGATGACATTTATACCTTTGATTGGGATGGAAGCTCTGAAAAAGCGCGATTGATTCATCATAAATTGCAATCTCGAATTAGATTCAAATGGCTTGCAGATGAAGAAGATGGTTTGGAATCCTATTTTGAAATAGGCTATAATATTGATCCAATCACCAACCAAGTTGCTCTTAATATTACTGATTTTGCTCTTCCTGACGAAAAAGATAGTGCAATTCTCTTGTGGAATCAGCAGGTTGCCGATTTGAAACGATTACTTGGTGCCTAAGCTAGTTATCAATTGTAATTCGTTACCTTTGCAGAAATTTTAAGACTTGAAACGTCTTTATCTATTTAGTATTCGTTCATTTGTCGGGCCGTTTATAATAACATTGATTATTTCAATGTTTATTCTCATACTTCAATTTTTTTGGGTTTACATAGATGATTTAATGGGAAAGGGACTCAGTGTTTTGGTAATTTTAGAGTTGCTTTTCTATGTTTCTGCCAGTTTGATTCCGCTGGCTCTACCTTTGGCAATATTACTTTCTTCCCTGATGACCTTTGGAAATCTAGCTGAGAATAATGAATTAACGGCACTTAAATCCAGTGGTCTTTCTTTATATCAAATCATGCGTCCCTTGACATGGGTTGTAATCATTATAGCCTGTGGAACATTTTATTTTGCAAATTATGTGATTCCGATTGCAAATTTAAAATGGCATTCATTGATTTACGACATTCAAAATACCAAAATTTCAACTGTTTTAACACCCAATGTGTATACAAAAGATTTTGAGGGATATGCAATTAAGGTGAATGAAGGGAAAGATTCATTGTTTCAGGGAGTCACAATCCACGATCATACAAATCCTTCCGAGATGAAGACTATTAGAGCGCAAGAAGCGCGTGTATTCAAATCTGAAAATGGCCGATACTTGTTTTTTGATTTGAAAAACGGAAAAATTTATGAGGAGTTGGATATTCAAAATCCGATATATGTTTCTGACCCTAGAAAAAGAAATAGCATGGCTTCTTCGCGACCTGCTAGAATTTCGTCATTCGAAAAAGGGATTTATAAGTTAAATATTTCCGGATTCCAATTGAATCGCTCTGATGAAGATATTTTCACTGATAAGTATGAGATGATGAATGTTTTTCAAATTTCAGATGCCATGGATAGCCTTAACATAAAGAAACAAAAATCCATTAATCAATTTGCAGTCAGTTTAAAAAGTCGTCACAGTTCATTCAAGGTCTCAAATTTTTCTGATGAATCTCCAAAACCTGTTCAGGTAGTCGAACCTAACAAATTGTCAAAAAGTGAGCGGATCGATGTTTACAATTCCGTTATTTCATATTTGTATTTTAACAATGAAACCATTACTAACCAATTTGCATTATGGGAAACCATTGATAATGAAACTAATCTCTATTGGATTGAATTTCACCGAAAATTTGCTTTAACCTATGCTATTATTGTTTTGTTCTTTGTTGGCTCACCTCTTGGGGCGATAATACGAAAAGGAGGTTTTGGCGCTCCAGTTGTAATTGCGGCTGTTATATTTTTGATGTATTTCATGTTAATTAGCATCGGTAATAATTTGGCGTCGACCAAAGTGGTTAATCCATTTTGGGGAATGTGGATGGCCGGTATTTTCTTCACTCCGATTGCCATTCTATTCACTTGGTCTGCGGCTAATGATACGCAACTATTTAATCGCGATTTGTGGGTTAGGTTATTTAAAAAGAAAGTATCGAGTTAATGCTAATTATTATTTGTATTTCTGCGAGTGGGATTCCACACACTCGATTCAACGCCTTTTAAAAATCGAAAAAAACCAATTAAAAGAGCGAGATTCATTGAATAAAAATGAACTAGGGCATTTAATCTAAAATTGTTGAAATTCTTTCCGGAAAATGAAATACTTGAAATCAACAGCAATTGAACCACAAAAAAAACAAGCATAATTTTATATTCAAACGCGAGAACGAAGGTACTTAGAAGAAGGAAAATCAAAAAAAATGGTGTAAACCAACGTAAAACTTTGTGCGACCAAAAAGCAAATGCTGTTTTATCCCAAATCGGAAATAAAAGGTGTTTGAAGCGATTCAAATTTTGAAAATTTCCGATTGATATCCTTATTTTTCGTTGAAACTCTTCACTTACTTGATTTGGAATATCTTCAAAACAAATAGCCTTTTCCTGAAAAATGACATTTCCCTTTTTTTCAAGAACTTGCATGGTCATAAAGAAATCATCCATAAAAAAATTAGTAGGAATTGGTGAGAACGCCTTCCAGCGAATGGCATAACAGCCACCTTCGGCACCAATAACCAAATTCCAAATTTTACTTTCAGCAAGTTTTATTTTGTTTTCTCGATTAAGATAAAATTGTTCGATAACTTCAAATGAGGAATAGTTTTGAGTTTTCTTTTGAATATTTGCACAAACCAATTGAACTTTTGGATCATCAAACGGAATTAGTAATTCCTCAATCGTATTGGATTGGAAAATTACATTAGCATCTGTCAAAATAAAAACATCATAATTCTTATTTTCAGCTAATTTATTAATGATTGTTGCTTTTCCGGATCTTCCTTGAAAATGAACCAGATGTAGGTTTTCAAATTCTTTTTTTAGCATAAGTATGATTTCGTTTGTTGAATCGGTAGAACCATCTGAACCAACAAATACATCAAGTTTCATACTTTTAGGAACATTTTCAAGAACACTCCTCAATTTTGATCTGATAACTTGTTCTTCGTTGTAAGCAGCAATTAATACCGCAATTCGATAGGATTGACTTGTTTGATTTTCAGTTCTTATTCGATTGCTAAAACTTCTGCTTAGTAACTCAAGGATAAATGGATAAAATAAATACGTGTGAAGAATTAAAAAAATACAGAATATCCAAATGCTCCAAGCCCCAACAATCATTATAAATGAATTAATTTTTTGTAGAAAGCTACTAATTTATCCGCAATAGGAATATAATTCAGTTGAGCTAATGCAAAATCATGAGCATTTTTTTCTAGCTGACTTCGTTTTTCATCATTTTTCAATAGTTCAATTACAGCAGAGGCAAATGATTCCGAAGTATCAAATTGTAGCATGTGTTGTCCAGGAGTAACTTGTATTCCTTCTGCACCAAGACTTGTTGAAACTATTGCTTTACCGTAACATAGTCCTTCCACGATTTTTATACGCATTCCACTTCCAGATAAAACTGGAACAATCATGACGTTATATTGAGAGTAAATGGTCGAAGAATCTGTTACATTTTCTTTGATGATTATTTTGTCAGATGCCAATTCTTTGATTTTTTTTGGCATATTTCGACCTGCGAGAATGAGCGTTGCCTTAGGAAATTCATTCATTATTTTTGGCCAACAATTAAATACAAACCAAACAACTGCTTCTTGATTTGGAATCCAATCCATTGAACCAAAATGAAAAATGGAGTAAGGATCAAACTTTGTCGATTTCTCAACGGCATAGTTTTCTGGATTAACTCCGGCAAATGCTGTGTGAATAGGGCAATCAGTATAATTAAGTGCTTCGGAAGCATCGCTTTCCGTAATTGGAACGATCGCATCAACGGATTTGAAGATGAGGTGCTCAAATTTTTTAAGTCGGTTTTTTTGGATTTTTAAATAAAATTTTTTTAACCCGTTATTCATCTTTTCAAGATGTCTTTCCCAAATAAGGTATTCAATATTGTGAGCTCTTAAAACAATTTTAGCATTACTCCATTGACGTATTTTTTCCAAGTAAGGCGCCACAAACAATCCTTCCAATTGAATAATTTCAAATTGATTTTGCTTCAATGTTTCAATAAGTTTATACTCAAATTCTGAGTCAATAAATCGAGAAACAAAATAAGATTTACGAGAAAAAAGATTTAAAAAAGCACCAAAGAAAGTTGGATTTGTATTAAGATACACCGATTCGTAAGATGATTTTTTCTCAAAGCCCACTCGCACCTCATCGTCAGATTTATAATGTTTTTTTGTGTTTATTGCTAATACTTGAATGTTTATTCCAACTCGCTCCAATCCTTTTGCCATGTTGTATGTAGCGATGCTGCTTCCGTCATTCGGAGGGAAGGGAGCTTTGTTACATAACATCAGTATATTCATATAGTAAAAAATGTTTTTAGATCAATTCTGAATGCCAATATTTGTTGATTCCTCTAATAAAACCATTGCGAATGGAAATTGCACTTGATAAAATGAACTTCCAATCAGCATTGACTATTTCGAATAGTTGACTGAAATTTAATGTTTAACAATAAAAGCCAAATTTAATATAGAAAATTGATGTTTTGCTCAAATGGTGCGAATACTCCCAATTAAGAAAGAACCAGTATAACTAACAAATAACCTAGTAACCAGTTTGAAAAGTACCTGTATTACAAAGCTTGATGCAACCTCAAAGAAATTTTAATCGTTGGAAAATTCACTAGTGCAACCTATTCAAGTTATTGAAGGTTTCACTTGTATTTTCGATTTCAACATAGCGGTTGACCTGCAAAAATCTCCAAACAGTTCATCCCAAGAAGAACAAATAAAATCGGGTTAAAATGGGTATGTTGTCAAGTTAACTTCTAATTATCCAATAAAGCGATTAGAAATAACTTCGGAGCAAAAAGAAATTAGCATTCCACAAGTTCAACTGTAAACGGACTCATTTCCTTAATTAAAAATCACATCAACCGATACAGGTAAATGATCAGAGTAACCTCCGAGGTATTTCTCACCAATAAATGTCCGTTTAGGTTGCCTTTTTCCTTTATAATCCTCCATTAAAAAATCGAAACTATTTATTTTTCCTGACTTGGGAACAACTGTTAATTTGCCCTCTTGAAAACCGTTCGAAACCATGATGTGATCCAATATTCCCCATTCACCTTTATAGGTATGTGTTCCACCGAATTCACCAGAAGATTTTAATATCATTGGTGTAAGTTTTTCTGAAATCAGCGAAGGAGCTTTGTCTTCTGGATGATCATTTAAATCTCCCATAAACACTATTTTTGATTTGGCGTTTACATTCAAAACGGAGTCAATGAATAATCTGGCGCACTCGGCGGCTTTGATTCTTTTTGGTTCACTGTTAGTTGATCTTCTGCTCGGCCAATGATTAACCAATGCGAAAATGGTGTCTTTTTTTAGGGTAAATTTCGCCCAAACGATATCTCGTGATCCCGGAATAGTGTCTCCGGGTAAAGTAAATCGAATGTTTCCTGAATTTATTAATTTCAAGCGAGAAGAGTTGTAAATGAGGCTCGCATCGATCCCACGTAAATCTGGACTGTCATAATGAACCACTTGATAGTGTTTCAATTTCTTGTCGCTACGAATTAAATCATCCAAGACATCCTTATTCTCAATTTCACAAAACCCCATAATAATCGGATAGTTTAGCGCTCCAATAACTTCGGAAACATGTCGCTTCTTGTCTTGATACTTCCTGTTATCCCACTTGAGTTTGGAGCTTGGAAGATACTCGGAATCATCATTGGGTCCGTCAATTGTATCAAAATAATTTTCGACATTGTAGAAGGCTATTTTTGATGTTTTTTGAGAAAAAGCCACATTTGTAATGGCAACGATTAGTATAAAAAATGATTTTTTCATTGATATTAATTTTTGTTGTATTAACTAATTGTTTACTTTAAATTTATCCCAACAGGACAATGATCAGACCCCATTACTTCGTTTAGAATAAAAGCATCACTCAATTTAACTATAAACTTTTCCGAAACCAAAAAATAATCAATTCTCCAACCGATATTGTTTCCACGCGCGCCCGCTCGATAGCTCCACCAAGTATATTTTACTGTATCTCTGTTGAAATAACGAAAGGTATCAACGAATCCATTTTCTGTGAATGCATTCATGCCGTCTATTTCCTCTTGCATATAACCTGCCGCTTTGTTGTAATTTTCTTTCGGTCGAGCCAAATCAATCGCTTTGTGAGCTACGTTAAAATCTCCGCAAACAACAACTGGTTTTTTCTTTTCCAATTTTTTTAGATACGTGAGGAAATCCTTGTCCCACTTCTGTCTATATTCCAATCTTAACAATTCGCTTCCTGAATTTGGTACATAGACATTAATCAAGAAAAAATCTTCAAATTCTAAACAAACCGTTCTTCCTTCCATGTCATGCTCGTCCATTCCAATTTTATAATGAACATGAAGTGGCTTAATCTTGCTTAAAATGGCCGTTCCTGAATAGCCTTTTCGATCGGCGTGATGGGCGTAAACATGATAATCAATCAGTGGTGAAACAGCTTCCTTGACCTGTTCCTCTGTAGCCTTGGTTTCTTGCAGACATATAACATCAGGATTAATGCTAATCATATCTTGAATAAAATTTTTAGAGGTAATGGCGCGGATGCCATTCACGTTGAATGATATAATCTTCATGATTTATAATTAAAAAAGAATTGTCATGTTGGCAAAAAGTAAAGGTAAATAATTTGAAAGTTGGTTATTGAAATAGAACAACTCATTTTCTTTTCGACTGAATATATTTTTGCCTTCCAGTCTCAAAATTAATTGCGCGGATGCTTTATGATTAAAACCAAAACTTGTTACATGTCCAACAAATCCGAATGAATTGGATGGAGTTTGAATTTGAATTTTATCGAGGTCATGAAAATATTCATATCGAATATATACATCGGATTTATTTCCTAATTTATAATCAAAAATCCCATTTACCTGCCACCAATTATGAAATCCTGTTTCTTTAATTTTTTGAACTCCGGAATAAATGCAAGCCTGTGTTCTGAATTTAGGTGTTTCATGAGCCCAGCTTAATTCTGTAAAAAATCGAAGTCCAAAATTCGGCGTGATTTCAGATTTCTCATTACCTATATATGTCGTCCAATTAAGATATTCTTTTTTATTTTTCCATTCCAATTGTGTTCCCAGTGAAGGAATCTTTTTTTGCCATTGAATTTTTTGCCAACCGTTCAAAAGAAACAAGGATAATTTTAATTGATTTGACAATTCGTTTTGATAACGAATTCCAGAAACGTAATATGGAACGTATTCTGGAGCCAAGCTGCGAGAATACGCGATTTGATCCCAACTTTTTGGAGTTTCAAATGTAAATGGAGATGAAAAAACACCAAAATCAAGCCATTCCGAATTCTTCTTGTTTGGTGAAAATCCAATGTAAGCCTCATAAATCCATCTCAGATGTTGTTTTTCTGAAACGTAATTTGAATTCATATATGTTCCAAAAGCAGGACTTAACAATAACCTATATTGTTTCTTTAGATTATATTTTAGTTCGATTAATCCGAGATTCACCGAAATATTGTTCAATTGATTGGAACTAACATAGAAAGGCACCTCTTTTTGGTTCATATCGATTGGATTCAATCCAAAATAAATATCAATACCGCCTTTGTATTCAAAATTGCTTTGCCCAATTAAAACTGAGTGAAGAAAATAAACGAAAACACAGAAGATTAATTTCATTATATTTATTAATCTAAATTACTCAAATTATACTCCATAAAACCTTTTACGCTCAAGGAAACATCAATAAGACGGATGCAACAAAGTTACATCTAACATAAATAAATCCATTTTTTTTCGGTTTTTCTTGTTATTAAAAACAATAGTTGTATCTTTGCACCCCTAATTTTAGGAAAAATAAGTTTTTTAATAGAGAGAAACCGTGGATACACTTAGTTACAAAACGATATCTGGAAATACAGAAACTGCTGAAAAAAAGTGGTTTATAGTTGACGCTGAAGGTCAAACAGTTGGTAGATTGGCGAGTAAAGTCGCTAAAGTCATTCGTGGCAAATACAAAACATGTTATACTCCCCATGCGGATTGTGGTGATAATGTTATTGTTCTTAATGCTGAAAAAGTCGCGTTTTCAGGAACTAAGTTAGAAGACAAGGAATATGTGCGTTTCTCTGGATATCCTGGAGGTCAGCGTTTTACTGCTGCGAAAGATATGTTGAAGAATCATCCTGAAAGACTTATCGAAAAAGCAGTTAAAGGAATGCTTCCTAAAAATACCTTAGGTCGTCAACTTTACAGAAATTTGAAAGTATACAAAGGTTCTGAGCACAAACATGAAGCTCAACAACCGACGATATTAAATCTTGATACACTGAAATAAAAAATATGGACGTAATTAATGCTTTAGGAAGAAGAAAAACCGCAGTTGCTCGCGTTTATTTAACCAAGGGGAAAGGCAATATTTCAATTAATAAGAAATCATTGAATGAAATGTTTCCAGTTGATGTTTTACAAGTGAAGATTAATCAACCTTTTGTTTTAACAGAAACTGTTGGTCAATACGATGTTAAAGTAAATGTTGCTGGTGGCGGAATTAATGGTCAGGCTGAAGCAATTCGCTTAGGAATTTCTAGGGCATTGGTTGAGGTTTCTGCTGATTACAAGTCTATATTAAGAGCGGATGGTTTAATGACTCGTGACCCAAGAATGGTTGAGCGCAAGAAACCAGGACGTCCGAAAGCACGTAAGAAATTCCAGTTCTCGAAACGTTAATCGAACTGGCTGTTTAGCATCCAAACTTTGGAGAATCTTGATTGATGTAATCCCCTCCATTGTTGATTTAATTAATATTAGGAACGTAAACAAAAACATAAAATGTCTAAATTAAATTTCGAAACATTATTAGAAGCTGGTGTTCATTTCGGACACTTGAAAAGAAAATGGAATCCAGCAATGGCTCCCTATATTTTTGAGGAGAAGAAAGGAATTCATATTATCGATTTAAACAAAACAATCGTTCGTTTGGATCAAGCTTGTGCGGCAATGAAGCAAATCGCAAAATCAGGAAAAAAAGTTCTGTTTGTTGCAACTAAAAAACAAGCGAAAGAAATTGTAGCCGAGCGTGTATCTAAAGTGAATATGCCTTTTGTGACTGAAAGATGGTCTGGTGGTATGTTAACTAACTTTCAAACAACCCGAAAATCGATTCGTAAAATGTCTCTAATTGACAAAATGAAATCAGATGGATCTTGGGATACTTTAAACAAGAGAGAAAAACTATTCAAAACTCGTCAACGTGAGAAACTCGAAAAAACTTTTGGTTCAATTGCCGATATGACTCGTCAGCCTGCAGCCATTTTTATCGTTGACATTTTGAAAGAACACATTGCGTTGGCAGAGGCGAGAAGATTGAATATTCCAACTTTCGCGATGGTTGATACAAACTCGAATCCCAAGCTGGTTGATTTCCCAATTCCTGCGAATGATGATGCTACAAAATCAATTGCTTTGGTTCTTGACGAAATTTGCAATGCTATTCGCGAGGGACTAGAAGATCGCAAGAATCTCAAAGGAGGTGATAAAGATGAAGTAACTGAAACTGCTGAAGTTTCTGCTGCATCAGAATCAGTGGAAAACTCAGCGGAATAAAATTAATCACGTTAAAATATTTTTGTCATGGCTATTACAGCTTCAGATGTAAACAAATTGCGCCAACAAACTGGCGCGGGAATGATGGATTGTAAAAATGCTCTAGTAGAAGCAAATGGTGACTTTGAAGCAGCAGTGGACATCCTTCGTAAAAAAGGGCAAAAAATTGCCGCGAAAAGAGGCGATAATGAGGCGAGAGAAGGTTTAATTATTGCTCAAGCCGCGAATGATGGAAAGTCGGGAGTTATTGTCACTTTAAATTGTGAAACAGATTTCGTAGCTAAAAACGATGGTTATAAAAACCTTGTTCAGTCTATTGTTGATGTGGCTCTTGTAAAATTACCGACTTCGGTTGAGGAATTAAAAGCACTTCCATACGATTCTAAATTAAGTGTAGAGGAAAAAATAATCGAACAGGTAGGAGTTATTGGTGAAAAACTAGATCTTTCTAATTATGCAATTATCAAGGCCGATCGAGTTGTTGCTTATAATCACCCAGGGAACCAATTAGCAACTTTAGTTGGGTTGAATAGTGGTAATGATATAGTTGAAGATGCTGGTCGTCAGGTTGCAATGCAAATTGCGGCCATGAACCCAATCGCCATAAATAAAGATGGGGTTGATGCTCGTACAATCGAAAGAGAAATTGAAATTGGTAAAGAGTTAGCCATTCAAGAAGGTAAACCTGCTGAAATGGCAGAGAAAATTGCAATGGGAAGATTAAATAAATTTTTTCAAGAAAATACACTATTGAGTCAACAATTTGTTCGTGATAACAAACTTACTGTAGAGCAGTTCCTAAGTTCAACAGAGTCTGGCTTAACAGTTCTCGATTTCAGGCGATTCTCGTTGAGTTAATCTTTGAAAGCTATCTTTACCGATAGCTTTTTTTTTCTTAGAAGATACCAATTAAGTTAATTTTGAAGTATTCTAAAATATGCTTTACAGCTGAGAAAAAGATCCAAACCGAATCAAATAATCTACTTCCGAAAATCGATACTCGAAGAGATAAAAAAAATATTCATTTAAATCTCGTAAATATTCATGTCTCCCAGGACTTAAAGTACTTTAGACTAATTTAGTCAAAGAAATAAGGAGGTAGCAGGTGTCTTCTTATGTAAAGTTCGACTTTTCTGCTTGGAGAGGCAGTTACTTATTAAGAGTTTTATAGTTTTGTCGACATTTCTAACTAGTTGCATAAGAAGAACCTGTTCACTTTAGTTGTTGTTCATCTTAACCTACTATTAAAAAAGGATTCTTGCAGGAATCCTTTTTTTTTGATTGCGAGTTGAAATTGACAAATTTCATTCCTCCTTTTCTAGATTCTTTTTCTGCTTGTCTCCAATATTGTAAGGAAGGGAATTTGCAGAAATTTGCTTCAAAAACCTTCGATTTCTAAAAATATCCACAGCCAAGTATATCGCACTTCTAAAAGATTGTTCAGAAGCACAATTCTTTCCTGCAATATCAAAAGCTGTTCCATGATCAGGCGAAGTTCTCACAATAGGCAGATCTGCAGTGAAATTTACTCCATCGTCGAATGACAAAGCTTTAAATGCCGATAAGCCTTGGTCGTGATACATTGCTAAAATCCCATCAAATTGATTTTTTATTTCAGATCCAAAAAATCCATCTGCAGCAAAAGGTCCGTAAGCCAAAATTCCATCATTCTTGGCTGCTGAAATCGCCGGAATAATTAATTCTTGTTCTTCACTTCCAATTTTTCCATTTTCACCTGCATGTGGATTTAAGCCAAAAACCGCAATTCTTGGGCGTTGGATTCCGAAATCTTTTTTCAAACTATTTTCGAATTGTTTGATTTTGGAAAGAACTACCTCTTTACTCAAAGCAGCACTTATTTCTTTCAAAGGCAAGTGTGTTGTTACTAACGCAACTCTTAAAAATGGAGAAACCAGCACCATCAGGGCATTTTTAACTCCTGATAAATCAGCCAAGTACTCTGTATGTCCTGGAAATTGAAAGCCAGCTTTTTGGATATTGTCTTTGGAAATGGGAGCCGTAACAAGAATATCAATTTTACCCGAAGCAATGTCGTTCGTCGCTGCCTCAAGTGATTTAAACGCATAAATGCCGCCTAAATCATTTGCTTTTCCTGGAGTGATTTCAAATTCATCATTCCATATATTGATAAGATTTATCTTCTTATGTTGAATTTCATCGGCTGATTTGCAAACATTGTAATTGAAATCTTGTATATTCAAGTTGCGTTTATAAAAGGAAATGATTTTTGAAGATCCATATATTATGGGAGTAAAATCGGATAAAATTCGATTATCATATAATGATTTTACAATTATTTCTGGTCCGATTCCATTTACGTCTCCAATTGTAATGCCAACTCTCACTAATTCTTTATTTCCTTCCATTATAAATAATGTGTTTTGAAAAATTCATATAACAATCGAACACCAGCTCCGGTTCCACCACATCCGCGATAGTTTTCGTTGGAATCCAACCAGGTAGGACCGGCAACATCCATGTGAATATACGGCGATTTACAGAAGTGTTCCAAGAATTTTCCTGCTGATATCATTCCAGCATTGGCTGTACCAATGTTTTTTAAGTCTGCTATTTTGGATTTCATGTGTTCTTTGTAGTCGTCCCAAAATGGAAACCTAACCACGCGTTCATGCGTTTGAAATCCAGCAGATTCAAGACTTTCAAAATAGGTGTCTTTAGCATTCCCCATGACAATGCTTGCTTCTGTTCCAATAGCACGAACAGCCGCCCCAGTCAATGTCGCTGCATCAATTACAATTTCAGGGTTGTACTTTGCGGAATAAGCCAATGCGTCAGCCAAAATCATTCTTCCCTCTGCATCCGTATTTAAAACTTCAACGGTAGTCCCATCAAACATCGTAATAACATCGCCCGGCGCGTATGCATTCTCCCCTGGTCTGTTATCAGTTGACGGAATCAATGCGATAATGTGTAAAGGTAATTTTTGCAGCGCGGAAAGATAAAGAGCTCCGACAACAGCGGCAGCACCTGCCATATCGCTTTTCATTGTGTCCATCGATCCTGGCGTAGGTTTTATACTCAGTCCACCAGTATCATAAACCACTCCCTTTCCAACCAATACAATTGGCTTTTTATTTTTAGTTTTCTTTGGCTTATATTCGGCAATGGTAAAAGTTGGAGGATCAATTGAACCTTTGTTTACTGCCAAAAGTCCACCCATTTTTAAGGATTCAATTTGCGTTTTTTCTAATACTTGAACAGAGAATCCCGCTTCTTTTCCAAGTCCAACGACTTCTTCTGCTAATTGGGTTGCATTCAAATGTGAAACCGGTGTATTTACAACATTTCGAGTCCAATACACGGATTTAATTATATCATTTAGTTCTGCAATTTTATCTTCATCAATATCTTCTTGAACGATGATCGACTGAAGTCTGTTAACTTTAGCGTTTCTAAAGAATTGATTGAATTGATAATTCGCCAGTGCAATACCTTCTGCAAGAAAAACCAAAGACTTTGCCTTTCCGATCAAATTAATTTCGTCATTTGATTCCGCAATTAGTTTTTGAATTTTTGAGCCCGTTATCCGCAACTCTTCACCGTTTTGATCTTCTTTAACAAGAAAAACAAAATGATTTTCAGATTTTATGTAGTCAAAATTTTTATCGGAAGTCAAAAATCGTTCTGCAATTTCTTTGGAAACATACTGTTCAAATTGTTCCTTTTTTAATGACCCCTTTCCTAGAATTAATGCCACAGAATTATTCTTGGAAAGTTCGGATTGTCTTTTTATAATTGTCATTATTTTTCCTTTTCAACAAAGGTAACAAGTTAATTGTAAAATAGTCGTTCATAGTTTTGTTCGACATACTTTTCAATTAATCTGGGAACTGGAACATTTTGAAAATCTTTAAATGCAATCCAAACATAGTTTTCACCCTCAATATTTTTTGTTTTCTCATCAAACACGAAGTTGCAATGTAAATGTTGGTGTGAAAGAACGTGCTTTATTTCACTGGATATCCATTTGAATTCTCCCTTTTGAAGGAACAATTCTTTATCCTTTGAATTTTGAAATTCAGTCAATGGAAATTGAAATAAATTTCTCCAAATACCATTGTAATCTCGTTTTTCAAGTAACACTTTCCCATCATGCGTAATAATTTTGAATACAAAATATTTTTCTTTTATTTGTGTTTTTCCTGATTTCACTGGTAACTTTTTAACAATATTTCTGGCCTTAGCTTCGCAAAAACTGTCAAAAGGGCAACTTTCACAATTAGGATTTACAGGCAAGCAATGAATCGCCCCGAATTCCATAATAGCCTGGTTATAAATTCCCGGGTTATTATAATCAAGTAACTCATCTGCAAGGGATTGAAATATCTTTTTCCCGACTGACGAATCAATTGGAGTTTCAATTCCATATAAGCGGCTTAGAACCCGATAAACATTACCGTCAACCACAGCTTTGGGCTCATTGTATGCAAAAGATGAAATTGCGGCGGCAGTGTAAGAGCCGACACCTTTAAGTTTTAATAATTCATTGTAATTACGTGGGAATTCACCATTCATTTCTGTCACGATTAATTTCGCTGTCGAATGTAAATTTCTTGCACGACTGTAATATCCAAGGCCTTTCCAACAATTTAGAACTTCCATTTCAGATGCCGTTGCCAAATGATTAACAGTTGGGAAATTATTTTTGAATTTCAAAAAGTAATTCATGCCCTGATCGACACGTGTTTGTTGCAAAATAATTTCGCTTAACCAAATCAAATACGGATCATTTATATTTCTCCAGGGCAGATTTCTTTTATTTGATTGATACCATTGAATTAATCTAGTTTGAAATGGTTTCATTTGTGTTCAACTTTTTAGATTTGACAATCCGTTGATACTTTGAGTATGTTTGCAAATATATTCGACTTTATTCTTTTTATTTCCTTTTGCAAGGATTTAATTGGAGTAAATTATTGTTTTTCAAACTATTTAAATTAAACTTCTGAATAGGTTTTTTTTATGATCAATCTGACTTTCAAAACGCAAAATTCTTTAAAAAAACATATAAAAGTGTAATTTTTATTTAGGAAAAATTATTTTTGCAATGTGAAAACAGAATTGTAACTATTTAAAAAACAAAATATGACTAAAGCTGATATTGTTGCAGGAATTGCAGAAGAGACTGGATTAGAAAAAGCGGAAGCTTTAAGAGCTGTGGAAGCATTCATGAATTCAATCAAAAATTCACTATCTAATGGGCAAAACGTTTATTTAAGAGGATTTGGAAGTTTTGTTGTAAAGGAACGAGCTGAAAAAACAGGAAGAAATATATCCCAGAAAACTTCAGTTATCATTCCTGCACATAACATTCCATCATTTAAGCCAGCAAAAACTTTTGTTGAGGAAGTTAAGAACAAAGTTCAGGTCAAATAATCAGGTCAAACTCATACTTTTTTATTAAGTTTTTCAATTTTATAGTATACATAACTAATTGAAATTTAGATTGTTAAATTTTATTTTTCTTTGATTTTTGTTTATTTATCTGTCATTAATTTGATAGATATTTATGAAAATAGCATCTTGATTTAGTTTTTGAATAATTGAAAGATTCAAGAAGCTACATCAACATACATCATCACCTTAATTTAACTATAGTTTTCGGAAATCGAATCTAAATGGGTAAAACAAAAAAACCTGAGCTAAATTACTCAGGTTTTCCTCTTAGCGGGGACACGACTCGAACGTGCGTCCGTCAGCTGACGGATAAGAGCCCGAAGATCTTGATTTGTTCTCTAATAAAATTTCGACCACGACTAGTTTTGAGTTCTTTTTCTCTTTTTAAAGCCAACTCTTTTCGGTCAAAAAACTCAACATGAATAACCATCCATGGTCGATATTTATTAGTATATCCTTTGGTTGCCATTTGATTGTGTGATTTAAATCTGTCAATTAAATTAGCAGTGTAACCGATATAGATTTTATCAAAGGTGTTGGAGTATAAAACGTAAGTAACAAACATATTGCTTAAGTAAAAACAAAAAAACCTGAGCTAAATTACTCAGGTTTTCCTCGTAGCGGGGACACGACTCGAACGTGCGTCCGTCAGCTGACGGATAAGAGCCCGAAGATCTTGATTTGTTCTCTAATAAAATTTCGACCACGACTAGTTTTGAGTTCTTTTTCTCTTTTTAAAGCCAAC
>JBIKSL010000016.1:0-61439 GCA_044348645.1 Crocinitomicaceae bacterium
TTTCATATTCTGTGTGTTTAAATTACTAAAAAGTTATTTCCGAAATTTTATTGAGCTCTAAAAGGCTCTAAAATTTCAGAATAACTTTCAGCTTTACACACTTTTTGGGATACTACCTTTATTTATCATATACCGTTCGTATTCATCAATAATGAATTCCCATGAATACTGCCGTTTTATCTTTTGTATATTGTTCTCGGAATACATCATTCTACTATTCTCATAGTTTTTCTCCATAATATTTTTTACTTCTTCAGAATCTGAAAAGTAAATAGCATTTTCATACAACACACTTTCATTAAATGGATTTTTATGCGCTGCAATGAGAGAATTACATGCCATCGCCTCTAATAGTGAGGGATTCGTTCCTCCCACGGAATGACCATGAAAATAATATTTTGAAAAATACCTTAAATTGTTTAGCATTTCGATATCATATATAGGCCCCAAAAATCGAATTCGTTTATCCTCTTTATATTTATCCTGAAGATATAATCCAAATTTATTTGAAGGGTTTCCAATGACAAAAAATAATTCCTGATTTTGAGATTGATTTACTCCATCGAGAATCATTTCAATGTTATTTTCGGGTTCTATCCTTGCAATGAGTAAACTATATTCATGCTTCTTTAAATTATATTTTTGGATTAATTCAAAATCTGGATTATTAAAAACAGTAGCCCCATAAGCAATAAACTCAGAGTCAATTTTATATTTCTGCATAAGATAGGACTGGATCGCTTTTGAATCAGAAACTAAATAATCACTATGTCTTACTGCTAATTTCTCCGCAAAAAGCAAGAATTTCTGAACCGATTTACTAAATTTTGTTCTCTTCCATTCCAGACCATCCATATTCGTTATGACGATCGAGGACTTTGGAAACAATCTCATCCAAATCGAACTGCTTGTATATCCTAAATTAAGGATAACATCGAAATGTCGCTTTCTGGAATCAATAATACAATTCAAATCGTAGATAAATTGCCCCGCTGTTCCAAGCCTATCCTCCAGATCCTTCTTATGAATAATGCGGACTCCTTTGTATTTATCTTTTTTATAGAGATGCTTATCAGAACTATAAACAGTAACATCATGCCCTTTCGTAACTAATCCTACAGACAAATATTCTGCAAATTGTTCAAAACCACCATAGTTGTTGGGAATGCCTCTGGTACCTATTATTGCCACATTCATAATCCCTGGATGTTGGAAAGAAAAATAGATGCTGAATTGCTCCAATTATATTGCTCTCTTATAAAACAAGAAATCCTCTTCAATTCTTCGTTACTCCGTTCATTTTCTACTAAACAGGCTTCAATTCGCTCTTTTAGGATCTCAGTATTAGTTGGATCGATGTGATTTTGCTCAAAAAAATCAAACTCGTTCATAGCAGATGTATTGGAACAAATAACTGGTGTTTTTACTGCTCCGGCTTCCAAAGGGGGAATTCCAAACCCCTCTGCAATAGATGGATAAACAAAAAGAGATGCTCCATTGTAAAAATGGAACAAATCTTCATTTGTGATTTTATCGTGAATAAATATTTTTTGTTTAATTGCATCACTTTGAATATTATATAGGTTTTCAAATCTTGGATTTCCCATACTTTTATGCCCCAACAGAACCAAATGATAGTCTTGTTCATATAACTTTAAATCCAAATAGCTTTTCAAGAGGCAATAGTGATTTTTACGAGGCTCAAATCTACTTACATACAATAAATATTGCGTTATTTTATATTTTTCTTCTATATATTGAACGGATATTTGCTTTTCAACCGTCTTAAAATAAGATTCAGAAACACCATTCGGTATTACTGTAATTGGCTTGTTGATATGAAAATGTTTTTTAATGGCGTCACTAGAATAGTTAGATACCGTAGTAACAAACTCCGACCTAAGTGCAGCATACTTAAATAAATATCTTTTTGATAAGCGATATAATAAAGAAAATTCTTTTTTGTAATCCATAAAAAGTAAATCATGTATCGTAACAATGTATTTGCAATTTTTAACAGGTGGAACTATATACTGAAAATGGGCAAAATCAATTTCATTAACTTTGATTAATTTGGGTATTTCAAAAAGCAATCTGGTTAATTTGTTCTTGCTTTTTAGTTGAAGAAAATGAACATTTGAGAAATCACAAATTTCTCTCAGTTCATTTTTTAAATTTTCGATATTCTTTGCAGCGAAATAGAGTTGGAACTGATTCTCATAGGCAATAACTGAATACAACCCACGGATGAATGTCCTTGTTCCCTGATATTCATCATCAAAAACATGTGCGTCAATAAAAAGTTTGACCGTTGATTTCAAAATGATTTTTTTATTTGATAGATAAAATGAATCATTTTTTCGGGAAAGAAGCTTGTAATGAATAACACATACGTTCTAAATGAAAATGGCTTAATTTTATTAGCAATCTTAATGTTTTCCATTGCTTTAATTTTATTATAATTATTCCATAAATATTTTTTTGCCAATAAGCGGTGATAGGATAGCTCCTTTAATTTTTTATCTATTTTTTTAAACGAGTTTTGAAGTATATCAGCATCACTGACTGTAATTTTTCCCAACCTCAATACCTTTTCTTTTGTTTCAAGGTATTTTTTGTCGTAGTCTTTAAAATCAATGGAAACGGAACTAACATTCAATCTTACATCCACCAATGTATCTCTCAAATTACCTGTTTTTCCCTTATTAATAATTTTACTCCATAGAAAATGGTCTTCAAAAGCATAAGCGCTCTCGGAATATCCTCCTATTTCTAAGACAATATCTTTTTGATAGATAACCGAGCTATGGATAAAAGGGCAATATCGTCGAACCATTTTTTCAATTTTGTTGTGTTCATATTCGGGAGCCGAATAATGAAAGATGAAATCCAAATTTTCAGTCATATAATTTACATCACTACCCAACAGTATGTATTCAGGATTATTTTTCATAAACGTGTATTGTTTCTCAATCCTTTCAGGATGAGAAATATCGTCTGCATCCATTCTTACTATATACTTTCCAGAAGCGTATTTCAATCCCGTATTCAATGCATTAGAGATCCCTCTGTTTTCTTGAGTTACTAATTTAATTCTAGAATCATTGTATGATAAGATTATTTCCTCACTTTTATCTGTGGAACCGTCATTTATAATTAAAAACTCAAATGATTTATAGGTTTGGTTCAAAATACTTTCAATTGCTTCAGAAAGATATTTTTCGCCATTATAAATAGGCATTAAAACAGTAATTTTAATTGAATTCATGACTGATTGGAATGATTTATGAGGTTTGAAAATTTTTTAGATCTAACAAGATCAATAATTCAAATAAAATAACTACCGACAACTGTTCAAACCAATAATCGATAAATAATGCCTGAACAATAACCAAAATCAGGTATTTTCCATAAGAGAGTTCTCGAAAACGTTTAAGGAAAAACAATAAATAAAAAAGAATGAATAATATAATACCTATAAATCCATATTCACCTAATATTTGATTAAAAGATGAATTAGGTAAGTTCATAGCTGAATGCTCAGCCTTGTCTAGACTAAAGTAATGACAATAAATCTCTAAGTGGTTATTTTTAAAGTCCTCATTAATTTTTGTCCCCCTTACTCCATCAATGTTCATATCTATTATACCACTTAATTTGAAAGCAAGCTTGGAAGAAAAGTTACCTGCTCCGCTTCCAATCAAACATTTTTTTACCCCTGAGAATGATAACTGTATCGTCTGATAATATGACAATAATTTACCAGGAATTTTTATTGCTTTGAGCGAATCATTTAGCTCAATATTTCCTCCATAATTTTTGTTTATAAAATCGGAAATAAAATTTGATTGCACTCCGAGTTTATTATCAAACAAACTATCTACATAAATCGGAGATGTTACAAATTGATTTTTTTTGACGGAGGTTTTTATGTTGGAATTAACCATCTTTGATTTAGGATAATAACATCTAATTATACTATCCTTCCTATTCTGTTCTAATATTTTATTTTTTTCAAAGGCTTCTTTTTTATGATGTAATTTAACTGAATATTCCGAATCGAAATTGTTCATAATATAGGCAGAAGCTTGCGGTGAAATCTGCGTGTAGAATACAACAATTATCCCTGTAAAGCAAACAACCAAAGATTTTATAAATCTCCCGCGTTGAAAAAACAATATTACCAACATGGTCAATAATATCATATTGACCATGTTACTATTCGTAAACAATAAAACAATAAATGAAATAATACCTAAAAGATACCTTCTATTAGTGGTATAATAAATAAATCCAAACAGACTGATAAAAGCATTTGTTGAAGAAGCATCAAAACTAATTCCCCTTATGTAATCCCCTGTTGACATATGATATTGAAAATTGTTTCCTGTAAATGTGAAAGGATTGATATCCCCGATTTTAAAAATAATTACAGCGAAATTGAAAAATGAGAATAAGATATTCAATATGAAGAAAACATCTAACGAATTTTTAATTTTCTGAGTATTTCTATTTTTTATCAGACCTGAAAGTTGATAAATCACAACTAAAGAAAATGTCCAGTATCCAATTGATAATGTCTTTTTTATCAGCACGTCCGTTTCAAAGAAATTTAGTTCAATCAGGAATTGGAAAAATGAAAAGACAATCATCACAAGATAAAACTTCGGGATTTTGTAATAAGTTTTAATCTTCAAGCTGTAATTGTAAATACACAGAAATATGACTCCAATTAATTTAAGCTTTACACTTACATTCATCAAAAGTATCAGAAATACCAAAATTCCCCAATCCAAACTACCTAATCTGTTTTTTATTTTGTCAACCGATATCATTAGCTTAGAAATTTAGTATTTTTTTTAAATTATCGAAATGGAAAATCTTTAATAAATAAGAAATGATTGTAAAAGCTGACAGTGTAAAAATGAATTGTAGCATAAAATGAATTTCTGTCAACTTAACTAAGAAAAGTATTAGTATGGCTGATATTATCAAAGTCAACGGTTTGTGAATATGCAACTTGATTTTATCTTGTTTGATCGTATTATAGTAAAATATTAGTTGTACAATTGAAGGAATAAGGTATGAAAAAGCTGCTCCGATAGACTGATATTCACGAATAAAAACAACGTTCATCAATATATTAAGTATGGATATTGTAATTATATTATACAATATAATCTTCATTTGATTTTGTGCAATACCTAATGACCAGAGGAAATTATTCAGATAATGTATAGGTATAGCCACGGCAAGAATAGTATAGGTATATTGATTTACCGTCCCATACTTGTTATCCGATAAAAAGTCAATCACTTCAGACCAAACACAAATCAGAGATAAAGGAATTAAAATCGATATAAATATTTCAAAATCCAAGAACCTTCTTATTCTAAGCTGTTTTTGATCCGTAATTTCAGCATCTTTATTATTAAACATTCTGGAAAAACGCGTAAGCAGGATAGGACCAATTATGATTAATGGCAGCTTTGAAAGTTCAAAAACTTTGAAAGTAAAGCTATATTCAGCAGTTAAGACACTTGTTGTCATAACTCCCATCAAAATCCAATCAATACGTGCAATTGCAGAATCAAATAAGATAACTCCCAACTGGGGCATCGACTCTTTGATAAACCTTTTGTATTCGACAAAGTCAATCTTATTTTTTTTTCGTTTTCCGATTAATTTTTTACAAAAATGATAGATATAAACATATTCCAAAAGATAAGAAACAATAAAGACATATAAAATACTTTCTATTGTAAATTTATCAAAAACAAAAAGAAATGAAATGAGTAAAATCTTAATCAAATTTACAACTATCGCAACAACTGCTAAATAATTAAATCGTTCGCTACCTATGATAAATAGTTTTACTGAATTGGCAACGCTAAAACTAACCTGATTAATCAAAACCAAACTAAAAATAAGATTGTTTTCCAAAACAGTTGGAAACAAAATTTGAAAAGCATAAACGATTAGAGTTAACACAATTCCTGTAAATAAAGTATGTATAAAATGTATGTGTTTTGTTTCTTCAGGTTTGACTCCCGAAGCAATTCTTCTTATATAAATCAAATCCATCCCAAAAGACAAGATCGCTATAACAATTGAGCACAAAGCCATACTCCAATTATAAAATCCAAAATCTTCCTTGGAAATATATTTCGAGATCAAATAAAAAACAATCAGGTTAACAACTTGTGTTACACCAATTTGAACTGTGCTGGCAGAGATATCCTTTAAAAACTTTCCGTTCTCCATCACTTAGAAAGAGGGTTCTTTTTAGGGAACAAAACTTCAAAAAAAGTTTTAAAGATAATTTTCATATCCAACCATAAACTCCAATTGTAAATGTAAAACCGATCCATTCGAACTCGCATCTTCATCAAATGAATATCGGACTCAGTCTCTCCTCTATAACCCAACACCTGAGCCAACCCTGTTATGCCAGGTTTAACATATTGACGAAAGATATATTTATAAATAACTTTATTGTAGTACTCATTATGTTTTACCATATGAGGCCGAGGACCGACTATTGACATATTTCCCAGCAATACATTAATAAATTGAGGGAATTCATCCAAGCTGGTGATACGTAAAAAGCTCCCTACCTTGGTAATTCTACTATCGTTCTTTGTAACTTGCTTGGTATCAGCTTCATCATTAACAATCAATGTTCTGAATTTAATGCAACTAAATTCTCTATTATTTACGCCATTCCGTTTTTGGACAAAGAAAACAGGTCCTTTTGATTCTATTTTAATCAATAGCGCAATTATTGGAAACAACCAACTCAAAATAAAGATACAGACAAAAATTGAAAACAGTAGATCAAACATACGTTTGATAAACTTATTGATTTGAATTTCCAAAGGAGAATTTAGTAATCTGAAAAGTAAAATATCGTTTAATATAATACTTCTGTAATTTTGACTAGGCGTATAGTTTTCATAAGGAATTACGTAAAGTTTAATCTTTTGCAGTTCACAGAAATCAACAATTCGTATATACTCATCTTTATTAATTTGCCCCATGCTACATAAGATATAATCAACCTTATTTTTAGTCGTATAATATTCTAAATCGTTCAATGTGCCCAGATAATAACAATCGTTAGTTTCATTATTCGAAAAAAATCCTAAAACTGAAATCTTCGGATCTTTTTCCATAAAATAGGATTTTAATAATAGTGATTCTTCGGAGATTCCTGCAAAAACTAGCTTGCGATTATTATTTTTTGGAGAAACTAAATAAAGTCTTTTCTGTATTTTTGATAGCATGTACAACTAATATATAAGTATAATTCAAATTATTTAATGACATTTAAATTAACATGAATGGATAGCATTAGCACCTTAAAATAACGAGTCAATTAAAATACAAACATACCAATTAATTGTGTAAGAATAATCCTCAATGTTTATATATTTAGTCAACCATTAAGAACCTTGATTTTGAGAAATTCTAAAATTATGCTCAAATCGAAAAAGTTGAAATAGGTTGAAAAATGGATTAAAAATGTGACTAAAAAATTTCAAAAGATGATTTTTCCATTTATTCATCATCCTTTTGAAGTTGTATGCTGCTGCAAGGTAAATATTGAAATTATCGCCAACAACTCCCTTATAGAAGCTTCTTCCTATACGATGATCTTTTTTGAGATGTCCTATTATTGTAAATTCAGAAAACTTTAGTTTTTCATAAAGTACGTGTGTCTTGATTCCCCGTTAGATTCGAAAATGATAAGATACATTCCAGATGAATAAGTTGAAGTGTCTAAAACGAATTTATTTTCTATTCTTGCGTCGGTCATTTTTTTTCCTTCGATTGAGTAACAGGTCATATTGACGAATTTGTCAGATTCAATGTTGAGAAAATCTTTAGTAGGATTCGGATATAACCTAATTGCAAATTCTAATTCTTTTAAATCTAGGTTGTCATGTACCTCAATCAAGGAAGAATCTGAAGCGGTACAACCATTTGCATCAACAATGGAATAGACAATGTAATGCTTTCCTATACCTGCCAATCCGGGATGAAAGCTTGTTCCAATTATACCCTTTCCGGTGTAAAATCCTCCTGAAGGTACGCCAGGCGCGACATTGAACGGCGATTCATTTATACCAATCAAATTGCGTGTCTCGTTGTAATTGATTGGTTGAACTGTGTAAAAATCAATAAAACATGAATCTCTTGAAGTGCAACCAAGTGAACTAGTTCCCGAAACAACATAAAATCCTGATTTTTTAGGTACAAAAGGTATGTTATTTTGGATGTTTTGATTCCATAAATACGTGGAGGCTTGACCTGTTCCAACAAGGGTTAAAGTGGTTTTTGGACAAATAACACGATTTGGTCCTGCATCAACAAAAGGAAGAGGGTAGGAGCTTAAATTTTTAATTGCTTTACTGTTGCATCCAAGATCATTAGTTAAGGTAACAGAATAACCGCCGGGAATGGCAGTTTTGATAGTGTTTGAAATAAACCCGTTTGACCATTTGACAGAGATCGGATTCATGTTGCTGCTAATACCCAAAGTAACAGTTTCGCCCGCACATATTCCGGAAGGACCAGTGATATTTACTGGAGTATGTTTCATTAAAATTGTTTCATGTGCATTTACCTTTCCATGTCCATAACCAAAATTAGGTGTAAGACCTGTTTGATTATCGGAGAAAGCTGAATTGATTATGTCTTTTTTGAAGTCCGTATAGCGTGCTTTTGAGCATTTTTCAAGATACAATGCTGCTATTCCGGCAACGAATGGTGCAGACATAGAAGTTCCCCCGTTACGAGCATGAAATCCTCCAATATCAATCGACGAATTATTAGCAGAATTTGATAAATAAGCCAGTGGTGCTGCCGCCAAAGTTAATTCTCCACTTGCTGAAACATCGGGTTTGATAATACCGATTCGATTAGGTCCTTTGCTACTTGTTTCGGATAGCTGACCAACCGAAACTTTAGAACTAGGAAAATAAACAGTATTGTTTTTGTCGATGTAGCTCAGTCTATTCCGAAGATTTCCCACCGAAATAACTTTATCTGAACAATTCCACGAGGAAACAATTGACTGCAAACTATCCGGCATAACATAATCGATAATTTTTGGCATTAAAGATACCGATGGAATCACTGTTTGGAAATCACTAAGCTTTTGCCAAGCACCACCCCAAACATCAAATTTCCCGGAACCAAACGTTTCAAAACGATAGAGGTAGTTTAACGAATCTATTGTTTTGATAACAACCTGCATGTGAAAGTTGCTGCCTTCAAATTCGCGAAAAGTTTCAATACAAGCAAGTCTTTTCCCTGATAAACTGTAAAGTGTATCGTAAAGCATTGGAAAAGTTTCTGAATCATCTAGAAAATTGCGAAAAGCAGTCCGTCCCCGAAATCCATAGTCGGGTGAAGGCAAATCAGCACCAAAAGCATAATTTATATTGGCTTCTGAGGAATCTGCCCAAAGATCAAATAAAATTTTATTGTTTCCAACAAAGGTTGCTCCAGGATTATTCAAATTCCAAAAAAAACTGGTATCCTGATCAACCTTATTTTGAATGTGAAACTTTCCTTTATCACCTGCGTTTCCGGCAGCGCAAACAATGATTCTACCTTCTTTGGCTTCCAATAAGGAATCGATGTACTCTGCGGCAGGATCTTTGCCATCGTGACTGCCAAGATAGGTGCCCAAAGATAAATTAATAACAGCTGGTTTTCCCAATGAATCGGCAACTCGAAAAATGTAATCACAAGCGTCAGCTATGGAAAGAGTCCAATTTTGAAGATTGAAATTTGTTTCAACAACAATAATATCTGCTTCTGGTGCCACTCCTTTGTTTCGACCATTTGCTCTTCCATTTCCTGTGGCTATCCCTGATACAGTTGAGCCATGTGTAGTTCCGGTTTCCAATGAAGTACACAATCCTTTATTGATAGCAGCGCTGTCCCAAACTACACCATAGTTGTAGGGCTTGGGACGGTTGTTGCCATTTACTGTATGATCCCAGTATCTCAAAACACGCGTTTTACCTGATTGAGATTTAAAATCCGGATGATTAAAGTCAATCCCTTGATCAACGATTCCGATAATGACGCCTTTACCGGTGTATGACGTATCCAAATTAACTCCTTGATGAACAAGATTCACCTTGTGTCGAAAAAGAGCTGTATCGCCCAAAGGAATTGGATTTGCTAATTCAAAATAAAAATCTCGCTTTGTTTTCTCTTTTTTAATTTTACTGAACCAATCCGAGCTCGCGCTAAAATAAATTCGATTTTTGGTAGAATATTTTATGGAAACTTGATTGCGCTTCAGAAAAGCTCTATTTTCGGTTGTATTTGGAAGACAAGAATTAACAGTTGTGTTGGTATTGTGAACAGAGGAATTATTTTGAAAAAATGGACTTTTTTGTGCGATGGCTTGAAAACAAAGTAAAAAAACCATCGAGATATTTAGGAGATATTTCATTTGCGCTAAATTCTTTAAAATCATTACTTTAGTTATCAGAATTAATATGGTTGATGGAAATTAGAGCATTAACTCAATTTTATCAAAGTGAATCAAATTTAGGAAATAATTATTGATTGTTAATAATTTACTAATTTGATTTTAACCTTGTTTTTCTGTGCTTATCGAACTTCAAACTGGAATGTTTGACAAGAAATTATCTAGAAAATCAATACGATTAAACATTATTGAACTTTAGATCTTTTTTCGGGAATGAAACTAGTGAAAGATTTAAGAAAATGCCATTTTAATCAAAATGTGTAACAAATTTAGGCTGCTGTTCTAATTAAAATATTGTTGCAAACCTCTATCTTCCACTTTTTTTACGGTTGTCATTTTTACAGAGCATTTGGCAATTTTCGGCTGAGGTTTTTCCGCCTTCGTGCCAAGGTTTGATGTGGTCGGCTTCCATTTCATGGATTTCAAAAGTCTTTTGACATTTCACACAAACACCCTTCTGACGTTCATATGCTTCGCGTTTTTGATTATCACTGAAAGCTCGAATATTTAGGTGTTTTTCATTTCTGGTTAAAACGTAGTAATAAATTCCTTTTTTGTTCGAGACATCCTCATCCATCATCAACGTTGTAATTTCATCTTCGAGGATTTTGTAATCGTATTTTTCGTTTTTGAATTTATTGTAAAGGATTCCCCAATCGATGCCTTTCATTTCTTTGCGGTATTTTGGAAAAGTGACTTTAACCCAATTAATAACACTTTGAAAATACAACCACAGTTCGTTAGCATTGGGTTCGTGCTGATTTTTAGACAAATATTCGTTAATCTTTCCCTCAGAAATCCAATCTATGGCTGTTTCCAAAAACTCTTGACGATTGGCGGAACCACTCAAATATTCGTCTCCAATTTTCGGTCGACTGTTTTTTGAAAAATAACGCTTCGCATCCGAAACCCAAGAACCCGAATAAACGGCGTTTCGCAATTCTTGATCTGTTAAAACTTTACCTGCAATGTTTATCGTTTCAAACCAAGCCAGTTTTTCGCTCGGTTCACCTGAACAGAAATAAACCATTAATTTATAGTTCAAAATTTGCTCTTGCTTGTCGTTGGGTAAATTGTGAAATGCCAATCCATCAATTGAATAATCGCTGGATACATATTGACAAATGGAAATTGTACGTTGTTGTCCGTCAATGACTTCGAAATCACCATCTTCGCGAACGGCCCAATACATCACATTCAACGGATAATCTTTTTGCAACGTATTCATAACGGCGTTTCGCTCTTTTTCATCGTAAACAAACTCGCGCTGATAGGGTGGCCGAATATCCAATTTCCCATCATATCCCACAACGCCATCATCGTTATTATCCTTGTAACCGTCGGATAACTCACGAACCGAGATTTCTTTTAATTCTATTTTCATATCATTGGTTTTTTGTTTTTGATGTAAATTCGGGCAAATCTTGGAACTCCGTTAATGAAAGTCCAATGATTTGCTGATGTTCCGCTCATTGTAGACATTGTTATTATTTCAAATTGCTCGGGATTATATTTGTCTAAAAAAGTGATAGGAACACCCATCGTTCCTTCATAATCCATTGGAATATCCTTTGTTCTATCCACATTAATTGCATTGTAATTGTCGTATGTTGGATATTCTATCGGATTGTATTTTTTGTGAAGAATTAAATCTATATGACGTTTATCGATATCCAAATTGGTAAACCAATGCACTCCTGAAACCCTTATCATTCCCTCTTTATGATCACCGGCACTGGCGTAATCTTCGTATTGTGTATTGATGAAATGTCCTGCTCCACCTTTAAAACCATAGCCCAACCAAAGTTTATTTTCTTTGATGAGCTTGAAAATTTCTTTGTAGGAAATCGCATTTTGATGTCCTACGATTACAAATTTTTTATCGTATTCAATTAGTTGTGCCACGTACTCTCTGAACTGGGAAAAGGGCGGATTGGTAACCACAATATCGGCTTGTTTTAATAACTCAATGCTTTCTTTGCTGCGAAAATCGCCGTCTCCTTTGAGCTCGTGAATGCCTATTTCTTCAATGTCAGGAACTTTGTTGCCATTTTTATCGCCTGTATATTCCAAGTAAATTCCTCTCTCTGATTCATTCTCGCTAAACAAATCAAAATCCTGATTTTTAAAACACGTGGTGATGAGTTTTTTTAAGCCGAGATGCTCGAAATTATAGGAGAAATAATGAAAGAAGTTGCTGACTCGTGGGTCATCGCAATTGCAATACACGACCTTGTCTTTGAAATGGGCTTTGTAGTGCCGTAATTCATTTTCGATATCGGATAATTGCGTGTAAAACTCGTCTTTCTTGTTGTTTTTTGCCTGGTGTAGGTTTTTGTTTGCTGATTTAGCCGCCATAGTTTCAGTTTAAAAGCTGAACTTGCTCTTAAACCGATAAGCAAAAAAGAAGGTGTGGCACTATCCGTTTGCTTGTTATCAACTGAGGCTCGGCAAAGCCCGTAAAATTAACAAGTACGAATAGCCCACACCCGTCCAGGTGTGAGCTTTCGCGACCCATTCTCATTTTACTTGGAAATTTTGCCGATTTCAGTTGAGAGAATAAGAGCTTAAAGCTCAACAATATGTTATTTTTTTATCCTTCTAAATTTTTACTTTTTTAGTTCGTTTAACAAACACTAAATTAATCTATTTTTCGTGAAGGGAGCATTGTATTGAAAATTCTTGAACAAAGAACATGATTCTTTTTTCTTATCTTTGGGAAAATCTATTCCATGCGAAATAATATATTTTCTCTCGGCTTACACGCTTTGACTTTAGCTTTTTCATTGCAAGTTTCGGCTCAAGCTATTCCCGAAACATTAAATTGGTACAACAAAGATGGAATGGGAATGGCAACTGATAAAGGTTATGGCTTACTTAAGAAAAAGAAATCTCAATCGGTACTAGTTGCTGTGATTGATTCGGGTGTTGATATCGAGCATGAGGATTTACAGGGTAAAATTTGGGTTAATTCCGATGAAATTCCGAATAATAAAATTGACGATGATAAGAATGGTTATGTTGACGATATTCACGGTTGGAATTTTCTCGGAAATGCCAAAGGAGAAAATTTGGAAAATGCCCGATTAGAAAAAACCAGAATTTTAGCAAAGTTAATCGATAAATACGAAGGTATTGATCCTCAAACCATAAATAGGGATGAAGAGTTTGAACTATTTCAAACCGTTGAAGCGGAGGTGAAAAACGATAAATCTGAATATGAACCGTATTTGGAATTAGTTAATTCAGGTGCTCTAGACAGTGAAACCAAAAAATACATTGAAGATCAACTTTATTATTATTTGAATATATATCACGATGATCGCAATTTAATCGGTGACAACCCAGACGATTTCAATGATGTTGATTATGGTAATGGCGATGTTGAAGGTCCGGATGCACTTCATGGAACCCATGTTGCTGGGATTATCGGAGCAATTCGTGGAAACCAAAAAGGTGGTGATGGTGTTGCAGACAATGTAAAAATAATGTCATTAAGAGCTGTTCCGAATGGTGATGAACAAGATAAAGACATTGCTCTTGCTATTCGATACGCCGTTGATAACGGAGCTCAGATAATCAATATGTCTTTCGGTAAATCTTATTCTCCGCATCAAGAAAAAGTTTTTGAAGCAATTCAATACGCTGATTCAAAAGGTGTTCTCATGATACATGCCGCCGGAAACGATTCAAAAGATATTGATATCGAACCCAACTTTCCTACTCCCAATTATTCATTTCAAGAAAAACCTTTTGATCATTTTTTGACCATTGGAGCTTCAACCAAAGACAAATCTGCTTTGATGGCAGCATTCTCAAATTTTGGTCAAACCAATGTGGATGTTTTTGCTCCCGGATTTGAAATATACAGCACCATTCCTCAAAGCGCATACAAAAATCTTCAAGGAACTTCGATGGCTGCCCCTATGGTTTCAGGTGTAGCTGCTTTATTGAAATCCTATTTCCCATCTTTAGAAATGAAACAAATTAAAGATGTAATTCTATCAACAGCAATTAAATATAATGTTGATGAATTTGAGACCAAGTCTGTTTCCGGAGGAATCGTTAATGTATATAACGCAATCAAAGCCTGCCAAAAATTAGAGAAAGCAACCAAGTAAATCGCTCTCTCAGGATTATTTTAAATTATCTTCATTATACCGCCTGATCCGAGTGATTTTTCATAGCAATCGTGCGATTGACTAATTAAAATTCAAAATTTTACTTTCTTTATTGATTTCGGATTTTTATATTTCCTTGTGATTCAAATTTTCATTATGTTGCATAAATTTAGTATGCGCGCATAATATATTTATTTTTTTAATACATTTGTTTAATCCTTAAATTAATGTTTATGAATGCACAACCAATCAAAGGAGGGGAATTTATCATCCGAAGAACAAAAACAAGTGAAGTTTTTACCCCTGATGAATGGACAGATGAGCACAAAATGATAGCTCAAATGTGTCGTGATTTTCTTGCACAAGAAGTTTTGCCAAATGTTGATAGAATCGAAAAAATGGAAGAAGGGCTAATGCCTAGTTTGTTGGAAAAAGCAGGTAAGTTGGGGTTACTCGGACTTTCTATTCCGCAAGAATATGGAGGATTGGGTGTTGATTTTAAAACTTCATTGTTTGCGACCGAAAATTTAGGCAAAGGATATTCTTTTTCTGTTGCTTTTGGAGCACATACAGGAATAGGAACTCTTCCACTTCTTTATTATGGTAATAAAGATCAAAAGGATAAATACATTCCGAAACTTGCCTCAGGTGAATGGAAAGCAGCTTATTGTTTGACAGAGCCAAGCTCTGGTTCAGACGCAAATTCAGGAAAAACGAAGGCTGTTCTTTCGAAGGATGGGAAAAATTATATTTTAAACGGCCAGAAAATGTGGATTACCAATGGTGGATTTGCCGATTTATTAACAGTTTTTGCTAAAATAGACGATGATAAAAATCTTACGGCTTTTTTGGTTGAGTCAAAAAGTGAAGGAATCAGTTTAAATCCTGAGGAGAAAAAAATGGGAATCAAAGGATCTTCTACTCGCCAGGTGTTCTTTACGAACGTCTTGGTTCCTGTTGAAAACATGCTTTCTGAAAGGGAGAATGGTTTTCGAATAGCCTTAAATATACTAAATATAGGAAGAATCAAACTTGCTGCAGGAGTTTTAGGCGGTTCTAAAGAAGCAGTTAATGAAAGCGTGAGATATGCGAATGAAAGGGAGCAATTTGGTCGAATGATTTCCGATTATGGAGCCATTAGACATAAACTCGCGGAACAGGTCATAAGAACTTATGTGTTGGATTCAGCTACTTACCGCGCCGGACAAAATATCGATGATGCAATCTTGGGATACATATCCGATGGACTGGATAAAGGTGCTGCAACCTTAAAAGGAATTGAAGAGTTTGCTCCCGAATGCGCAATTTTGAAAGTGGCAGGATCCGAGTGCTTGGATTTTGTGGTTGATGAAGCTGTTCAGATTCACGGTGGAATGGGCTACTCCTCGGAGTCAACGGTAGAGAGAGCTTACCGAGATTCTCGAATAAATCGAATTTTCGAAGGGACAAATGAGATCAATCGATTGTTAATCGTTGATATGATTCTTAAAAGAGCCATGAAGGGTGAGTTGGATTTAATCAGTGAAGCTACCAAAGTTGCTTCTGAACTCATGTCCATTCAGGATTTAACTCCTTATTCGGGTAACTTGCTAGAAAATGAGGAAAGATATCTGGAAGGATTTAAGAAATGTTTGTTAATGGTTGCAGGTTCTGCAGTTCAAAAATTAATGCGATCACTTTCAAAAGAGCAGGAAATATTGATGAACATCGCCGACATCACTAGTTGGATTTATCAATGTGAGTCGGTTCTTCTAAGAGTCCAAAAGAAAATAGAAAAACTCGGTGAGGATTCATGTTCTATTGATATTTTGATTGCCAAAACCTATTTTTACGATGTTGCTGATAAAATCTCCAAGGCTGCAAAAGATGCGATTCATTCGTTTTGTGAGGGCGACGATGCTCGGATTATGTTGATGGGATTAAAACGTTTTACAAAAACAGATGCGTTTAACCCAAAAGAGGCTCGTCAAACAATCGCTCAAAAACTAATTAGAGATGGAAGGTATGATTTTTAGATATACCCCAATTAAGATTGCAAAAAAAATTACGAACAGTTGATTAACTCCAATGGAAATTTTCGAGTAGTCAATTTTCGAATATTTCTACTTCAAAAATCAAAGCAACATAGCCACAGGGTTTTCCATGTAATTTTTAAACGTTTGTAGGAAAGAGGCTCCCATTGCACCGTCAACAACACGATGATCGCAAGAAAGAGTAATTTTCATAACGTTACCTGGTACAACTTGCCCGTTTTTCACGACTGGTACTTCATTGATTCCTCCAACTGCAAGAATGCAACTGTCTGGTGGATTGATAATTGCTGTAAAGGTTTCAATTCCAAACATACCAAGATTCGAAATGGTAAACGTGTTTCCTTCCCAATCGCTCGGTTGAAGCTTTTTATCTTTCGCGCGTTTTGCGTAGTCTTTTACTTCAGATGAAATCTGCACTAATCCTTTTGTGTCCGCAAATCGAATCACCGGAACTAAAAGACCTTCATCGACAGCAACGGCCACACCAATATGAACATGATTATTTCTTCTGATGAAATCCCCCATCCAAGCACTATTGACATTTGGATGTTGTTTCAATGATAATGCCACCGCTTTGATAACCATGTCGTTAAAAGAAACTTTAACTCCTTCCATAGCATTCAATGTTTTCCTTGCGGCGATTGCATTGTCCATGTCGATGCTCAAGGTCAAGTAGAAGTGAGGAGCTGTAAATTTACTTTCAGCCAATCTGCGAGCAATCGTTTTACGCATCTGGCTAACCGTTTCATCGTGGTAGGATTCTGTACCAGATGGGGCAGCAGTAAAAGTTCGTTCTGCTGGAGTGTAGGGAGTATAATGATCTACGTCTCTTTTTACGATTCTACCTCCATCTCCAGTTCCAGCAACGGCGTTGATATCAATACCCTTTTCTTCAGCTAGCTTTTTTGCAAGAGGCGAAGCAAAAATTCGATCAGAACTTGAAATTAAGGGTGCACTTGGTTTTGTTGCAGTCTGAACAACTTCTTTTATAGGTTCAGGTTTTGGAGCAGGCGCAGCTACCTCAATTTTAGGAGCTTCAGTTTCCTTCGAAACTTCTAATGCCGCAGTTGGTGTTCCTGCTAATAAACTGGAAATATCTTCTCCTTTTTCGCCAATAATTGCAAGAATGGAATTGACTGGAGCAGATTTTCCTGTTTCAACGCCAATGTGCAATAAAACACCATCATAGAAAGATTCAAATTCCATAGTGGCTTTGTCTGTTTCTATTTCGGCTAAAATTTCACCGGATTTTACCGAATCTCCTATTTTTTTATTCCAGGTTGCCACGACTCCTTCAGTCATGGTGTCACTTAATTTGGGCATGTAAACAACCTCTGCCATATTGTGTTTGTTTAGCTTAATTAATATTCTTTAATGTAAGGATAATCTGTTTGAATGTAAACATCCTCGTACAATTCATGCGGTTCGGGATAAGGCGAATTTTCGGCGAAATCCACTGATTCTTCAATTTCTTTTTTAACCCAATTATTGATTTCTTCAATCTCAGTTTCAGTCAAAAATTTATTTTTACGAATTACACTCAAGACATGTTCAATTGGATCTTGTTCTAACCAATCATTGACTTCATCTTTGGACCTGTATTTTTGAGGATCCGACATGGAATGACCTTTATATCGATAAGTGCGAATATCCAATAGAGTAGGTCCATCTCCTCTTCTAGCTCGGTTGGCTGCTTCTTCAATGGCATTGTGGACATCTTCAGGTCGCATTCCATTCACAATTTTAGAGGGCATTTCATAAGAAAGTCCAATTTTCGATAAATCAGTAACATTGGTAGTTCTTTCCACCGAAGTTCCCATTGCGTAATTGTTATTTTCGATAATGAAAATGGCAGGAATCTTCCAAAGCATCGCCATATTAAAAGTTTCATGAAGGGCGCCTTGACGAACTGCACCGTCACCCATCGAAACGAATGCCACGTTATCAGTTCCCAGATATTTTTCCGCGAAAGCAACTCCAGCTCCCATTGGAATTTGAGCTCCTACAATCCCGTGTCCACCCATGAAGTTTTTTTCTTTATCGAAAAAGTGCATCGATCCACCCTTGCCTTTCGAACATCCGGTTTTTCTACCGAAAAGTTCGGCCATTAAATTACGGGGATTTGTTCCTAAAGCAATTGGATGAGCATGGTCGCGGTATGCCGTCATATGCTTATCAGTGGGTCTACAAGCGCTCGCGGTTCCCACAGCGATAGCCTCTTGTCCAATGTATAAATGGCAAAAACCTCCAAATTTCTGCTGAATGTATAGTTGACCTGTTTTTTCTTCAAATTTACGAATCAAAAGCATGTCTTTGTACCATTTTACGTATGTCTCTTTCGAAAATTTCGAATCAGTTTTCGAAGAGCCGTTGGACTTTTTAACTTTTTCCAATTTGACCGTTTTTTCTGACATTGTTTCGTTGTTATACATGGCAAATATAACAATCAATTTTATTTAATTGTTTTTAAAATGTCATTTTTACACTAAGTAATTCAATTCAGTTTGATTTTCAATATATTTTCCAATCGAGAAAGGGGAATTTTCACTTGTGTGACGCCCATGGAATAGGGTGCGATTTCGTAAGTATTGTAAACAAATACAACTTTTTTATCTCTGAAAAAGAAATTGTTAGTTGCTTTCAACTGATTATCAATGAACCAACCTGCATCTTGTAAATTATCACTTGGAGACAAATTATTGGATTTACGAAAATAGGCGTCAACCAATGAATTTAATTTCTTAAGATTATTGAATACAGAAGAAATTGTTAGTTTTTCTCCGGATACTTTGTCAATCAAAAAATGACTCTCGAATCCGTTTCCGTGAGCTCCGCCTGTAAAGGAATAAGTATATGTTTCTAAATGAGTGAACTGACTTTTTGAATTATCAATACGAATAGAATCCATTATCGACCATGGAAAAATCGCTTCAGCATCGTAAAATGACTTTTTTAAGGTTACTAAAATATCTTCGAAATATTTTTTAGAGAGATTGGCAGTAATTTTTTGTTTTTCAGTTTCTTCGAAATCGCTATTAACAGTTTTCGAAATTAGTTCGTTTACAGTTTTCAGATATTTAGGTGACTTATCTTCTAATTTGAAATACTGAAAATAGATGCTTGATTTTTCCGAGTATTCGCCTGAAGTAATCGTTTTTGAAACTCTTCCACTTATTATTTTGGCAACGTATTTATCTACTTTGATTTCTTTTTCTTCTGTAATGAGGCTGGTACAATAAAATGAGACAGCAAGCAGCAAAGTAATCTCAAAAAGACAACACTGTTTCATTATTCGAGTGTTTGTAGGATTTCATAACCAAGATAATTCCTGTAATTATAAAAGGAACACTCAAAAGTTGTCCAGTATTTAAGAACCAAATGTCATCTCGAGCAGTTTGACCCAATTTGATAAATTCAATTACAAAACGCGCGCCGAAAATAAAAATTAAGAAGTATCCGAATACAAATCCTGGTTGTTTCCATTTTTCTTTTTTCCAGAAAAGGAATAATAAAATTAGAAAAGCTATGAAATAACAAATTGCCTCGTAAAGTTGTGCAGGATGCCTGATTGGAATAGAATCCCAAGAACAATCGTAAGGATAGGTGCAATCGTGATGTAAAAAACGAAAACCCCAAGGAACGGATGTAATATCACCGACCATTTCGTGATTTACAAGATTTCCCAAACGGATAAACGTTCCGCCAATTGCTATTGGAGCAGCTATTCGATCGAGTATCCAAATGTAGGGTTTCTGGACGACCTTCTTTGAAAAAATAAAAAGTGAAATCAAAATGATTACAGCGGCGCCGTGGCTTGCTAGACCTCCTTCCCAAATCTTAATAATGTCTTCCGGATGGGAGAAGTAACCCCTTTCAACTAAAAACCCATTTTCATATCTGTCGAAATACGGGCCATAGAACAAAACATGACCGAGTCGAGCTCCGACAATTGTGGCAATAACCATGTAAGCGACAAGTTTATCAAGAATGTCATCCTTGATTCCTTCCTTTTTAAACATGCGTTTTACAACAAAATATCCGAGTAATAATCCGCTCACGAACAACAGCCCGTAAAGGTTTGGAGTTCTGTATCCATCAATGATTTCCGAATCTACGGCCCAGTTGATTGCTAAAAACACGATTAAGCTAGATTTGATTTTTCAATCAAAGATAGTGGTTTTTCGTTGTTAGGTTTGAATTTTAGATTTTCCGATCTCCCTTTTTTAAAAATTTTATTACTTATATTTAGCCCTTTTCGTCGTTCTTTCTGTTTATCTTCTGGAAGATGAATCATTTCTAAACACTCATTAGAACAACAATTTTCCATGTTCTTTTTACATGAATCACATTGAATGAAGAGTAAATGACAAGCATCATTTTTGCAATTGGTATGGGTATCTGCAGGAGAACCACATTGATGACAAACTGAAATAATATCCTCAGAAATTCGTTCAGCTCGGCGTTCGTCGAAGACAAAGTTTTTACCAATAAACTTGTTGTCAAGACCCTTTTCTTTGCAATCATTGGCGTACTTGATTATTCCGCCTTCCAATTGATGAACGTTTTTGAATCCTCGATGTTTAAACCAAGCGGACGCTTTTTCGCAACGAATGCCACCCGTACAATACATGACTATATTTTTATCCTCATTTCCTTTCAAATAGGCTTCCTCAATGAAGGGCAAAGATTCCCGAAACGTATCTACATCTGGCAAAATCGCACCTTTAAAATGCCCAACTTCTGATTCATAGTGATTTCTGAAATCGATCAAAATAGTATTTGAATCATAGGTTAATTGATTAAACTCTTCAGCATTCAAATGTTTTCCTTTGTTGGTAACATCAAATGTTTTATCATTCAATCCGTCTGCTAGAATCTTTTCACGGACTTTAATTTTAAGCTTCAAGAACGGAAATTCTGCTTCAGAATCGTCAACTGCGAAATTCAATCGAATACCATTGAGAAAGCTGATTTGATAGAGTTCTTCTCGGAATTGACCTAGATTTTTCGTTGGTACGGCAATCTGAGCATTAATTCCTTCATGAGCTACGTAGGTTCTGCCCACGACATCCAATTTTGACCAAGCAAGAAAAATATGATCTCTGAATAAACGAGGATTGGCAATTTTTGCATATCGGTAAAAGGAAATCGTCACATATTTATGACCAACCTCACGCAAATGCATTTCCAATTCCTTCTTATTTAATGTATTCCACAGTTGCATGCTATGATTTTTAAATAATTAAGGTTCGAGTAAATTGATGATTGTAAAAGAAATAATAAAATTTATGTCCTTCATATATCTTAACTTCCTTGATAAGTGAAGATTGCAATCAGTATTAATTTATATCATACGAAGTTAATAAAATTAAAGATTGTGGAAAAATAGAATTCCAAACTTTGCTTTTGAGAAAGTCAAATCAAACCTTTTATCTCACCTATAATTCTTTCTGCTAAAGCATCAGCGGCTACGGAATTTTTACTTTCAGAATAGATACGGATTATTGGTTCAGTATTGCTTTTGCGTAAGTGAACCCACTCTTTTTCAATGTAAATTTTAACACCATCCGTTGTGTCAACTTCTTCGTGAGCATATTTTTGAGCCATTTTTAAGAGTACATGGTCAACGTTGATTTCAGGAGTTAATTCGATTTTGTTTTTTGAAATAGTATATTTCGGATACGAATCTCTCAATTCAGAAAGGGATTTTTTCTCAAGTGCCAAATGACTTAAAAACAAAGCAATTCCAACCAATGAATCTCTCCCATAATGCAATTCAGGGTAGATTACACCCCCATTTCCTTCACCACCGATCACTGCATTAACTTCTTTCATTTTTGCAACCACATTCACTTCGCCAACAGCAGCCGCGGAATAGGTTTGGCCCTTTGATTCCGTAATGTCACGCAACGCGCGTGTTGAAGATAAATTGGAAACAGTTGCTCCCGGTGTGTGTTTTAAAACATAATCAGCGCAAGCTACTAAAGTATATTCTTCTCCGAACATGCTACCGTCTTCACAAACAAGAGCCAATCGGTCTACATCTGGATCTACAGTTATTCCCAAGTGAGCCGATGTTTCTTTGATTTTAGCTGATAAATCCGTTAAATGCTCAGGAAGTGGCTCTGGATTGTGAGGAAAATGTCCGGTTGGTTCGCAATACATTTCTGTAATCTCAGTTACACCGAGCGCTCGTAACAAGGCAGGAACAAAAATACCACCGCTAGAATTTACAGCATCCACCACGATTTTGAAATTGGCGGCTTCAATTGCATTTTTGTCAACGAGTGGCAAAGCCAAAATCGCATCGATGTGTTTTTGCATGTATGAATCGTCTTGAGTTACATTCCCAAGACTATCCACATTGGCGAAATTATATGATTCTTCAGCTGCAATCGCTAGTACTTCCTCACCATTTTTTCCGGAAATGAATTCACCTTTTTCGTTCAATAATTTCAGTGCATTCCATTGTTTGGGATTATGGCTCGCGGTGAGAATGATTCCTCCGTGCGCTTTTTCCATTGGAACGGCTACTTCAACCGTTGGTGTGGTGGATAATCCAAGATTCACAACGTCAATTCCTAAACCAACTAAAGTTGAAATAACTAAGTCCGATATCATCTGACCTGAAATTCTGGCATCGCGCCCGATTACAACTTTCATTTTGGTATTTGGATTTCGATTAATTAACCAAGTTCCATAAGCTGCTGCAAATTTAACTGCATCGATTGGTGTCAGCGCATTGTCCACTTTACCACCAATAGTTCCTCGAATTCCGGAGATCGATTTGATTAGAGTCATTTTGAAAAAAATTAATGATTAAATATTCTTTTGTTTGAAATCATCTTCAAACAAGCAATTGCGGCTTCAATTCCTTTGTTTCCATGCTTTCCGCCAGAGCGATCAATGGATTGCTGAATATTGTTGTCTGTGAGAACGCAAAAGGCGATGGGCTTGTTGTATTTGAGCATCACATCCATGATTCCTTGCGTTGTTCCTGAGCAAACAAAGTCAAAATGTTTGGTTTCGCCTTGAATGACAACACCAATTGCAATGAGACCATCGACTTCATCTTTTTCAAGAAAATACTGAGTTCCTAGTGGCAATTCAAAAGCTCCTGGAACGTATTGAATCAATATATTTTGTTCCAAAACCCCATTTTCCAAAAGAGTCTGTTTTGCGCCATTCAATAGGTTAAATGTGATTTGGTCATTCCATTCAGAAACAACAATGCCGACTTTGTAATCGGCACCATTTGGGATATCTTCCTTTTTGTAATCAGATAAATTTCGGTTGGCTGTCGCCATTTTATTTAACTATGTTGTTGCTTGAACGAGCGATGTATTTCTCAATCGTCTTTTGAGAGGCGAACGATGGATACTTGTCTTGAATGGTTGTGTAATATTCAGTTGCCTTATCAAATTTCTTCAATTTATCAGCACACAAGCCAGCTTTGAACAGATACATGGGGCTGGTGAATTCATTATCTTCCATTTCAGCTGCTTCAACATACTGTTT
Organism: Crocinitomicaceae bacterium; assembly: GCA_044348645.1. GTDB lineage: Bacteria > Bacteroidota > Bacteroidia > Flavobacteriales_D > Crocinitomicaceae > UBA952. The sequence continues at coordinate 24,189 of JBIKSL010000016.1, forward strand.
TTCGGCGTCCTCGTATTTTTTCATTTCTGAAAGACAATCTCCTTGAAGCCCGATGGAATAAACTTTGATGTAGGTATCAGAAACGTCAACATCTTGAAGATTATCTAAAGCTTTCTTAAATTGACCTTTTTTCATGTACTGTGTCGCCAGTAAGTATTGTCCAATTTCTCCACCTGATTTTCCATTGTAATTTCGAACAAATGGCTCTAATGTTTTAATTGCTTGATCGGTGGAATCTTTTGAGATGTAGTTCATTGCAACCCACCAACCATCTTTTGATTTTTCATTATTCGGAGTCCAAATAAATTGTCTATACAAAAGAAACAATAGCAACGTAGCAATTATTCCTCCAGCAATGTATGTGCCTAATTTAAATTTTTTGTCGGTGTTAAATTTTGATTTAATCTGGTCAAAACTTAGATTTTCTAACATTTCACGATTTTTTAGAAGTGCCAAAAATAATTATTTTTATTAAACTTTGGGAATAATTTATAGAGACTTCGCAATAGTTTACACGAAATAAACCTCTTTGGTATTCAAAATTAAATATTGTGTTCTATTTTATTCTGCTAAATTTAAAACAAATGATTTCGAATAGATATTTATATTTAGGAAACATTACTGATTGTTTACTTGTTCATGAATTATCCAACTGATTATTTTAAAATGGAAGTTGCAACGTTAGGGGGAGGATGTTTTTGGTGTATTGAAGCCTGTTTTAGAGAGCTAAAAGGAGTTATCGATGCCTATTCCGGCTATGCGGGTGGTGCGCTTGAAAACCCGACTTACGAGCAGGTTTGCAGTGGTTCATCCGGACATGCTGAAGTCGTTCGAATCGAATACGATGATTCAGTTATTTCATTTCAACAATTACTGGATGTTTTTTGGTTTATTCATGACCCGACACAGTTAAATCGTCAAGGCAATGACATTGGGACGCAATATCGTTCTGTTATCTTTTATCATGATAATTTTCAGAAAAGTATTGCAGAACAAAATATTACGACTCTTTCTGAACAAAAAGTTTGGGGAAAACCTATCGTTACTGAGATCAAACCTATAGCCAATTTCTACCGAGCAGAGTCATTTCATCAGGATTATTTCCGTTTGAACCCCAACAATGGATACTGTCAATACATTATTCGTCCTAAGTTTGAAAAATTTCTAAAGGCATTTGTCGAAAAATGAAATTCCTTGGAAGGGTTGTTTGTACAATGTGTGAATTGTGATGAGTTTCTGATTTCGATTGAACAAGAAGAGGAGATTTATTAACTCATTGGTATTAATCCCTAAAAAATGTTGATCGTTTTTCTGATCTTTTATCTTTAAAATACTGCAGTTTCAGTGCCTGAAATAATAAGACCGTATTTAGGGTGTAAAAAACAATCATATATTCATTGATACATTTTAACCCGAATGACGCATTAAAAAATCTATCACGTCTTGAAACTACTTCAAAATAAGCTGTTACACTTGTATTTTCGATTTCACCATAGTGGTGGCTATGCCAAAATCTCCAAACACAATTATTTTATCGTATTTTCAGTCCTCATTACGAAGTTCTAATAAATAATTCGGGTTTAAATTGAATTTACTTTCAAGGAAGTAATAAGTTTTTAAATTTGAAAAAACTGGCTATCAAATTTGGTGCAGATTAATCGGATCAGTAAATACCATTTTAATCGTACTCAGGATAAAAACTAAATAAAAAAGAACCAAAACCACTGTATATATTCATTCAGGAAGAATTTGAATACACGGAATAATCACGAGGAAAACAAAATATAATTATTTATTTTCCAATTAATTGCGATATTTTTAAAACTTCGACTAATAGTCTTTTTTCAACTTTTTCAAGTTTTTGTAACCCTTTTTTGTAACCTTCGTATTTGCATAGGTTGGCAGAAAAAACTACTTTTGCCCGCTATTATTAAAATAACATTTATATTATGAAATCATTGATTATTATTCCAATCGCCTTATCATTGGTAGGCTTATTATTCATGCTAGTCAAAATGGCGTGGGTTAAAAAACAAAATGCAGGAGATGACAAAATGCAAGGAATTGCAAAAAGTATCAAAGAAGGCGCAATGGCCTTTTTAAGCGCTGAGTATCGCTTGTTAGCAATTTTTGTTGTAATTGCTTCCGCAGCTCTCTTTGGTATTTCAAGAATCGTTGAAACTACAAGCTGGATGATCGTTCCGGCATTTATTGTTGGTGCTGTTTTTTCAGCAGTAGCGGGAAACATTGGAATGAGAATTGCTACAGATGCCAACGTTCGTACAACTGAGGCAGCAAAAACTTCACTTCCTAACGCCTTAAAAGTTTCTTTCGGTGGTGGAACTGTAATGGGTCTTGGAGTAGCAGGATTGGCTGTCTTAGGTCTTTCCTTGTTCTTTATGCTTTTCGTTAAAATGTTTATCAAAGGTGATGGAAGTTTCTATGATGAAATGACCATGGTATTGGAGGCATTGGCTGGTTTCTCATTGGGAGCTGAATCGATTGCTTTGTTTGCAAGAGTTGGTGGTGGTATTTACACAAAAGCTGCTGACGTAGGTGCTGACTTAGTTGGTAAAGTTGAAGCAGGAATTCCAGAAGATGATCCGAGAAACCCAGCTACAATTGCTGATAACGTAGGTGACAATGTAGGTGACGTAGCAGGAATGGGCGCCGACCTATTTGGTTCGTATGTTGCAACTGTATTGGCTTCCATGGTTCTCGGAAACTACATCATTAAAGATATGTCTGACTCATCAGGTGAAGCATTTAGCGATCAATTTGGAGGAATGGGGCCAATCTTATTACCAATTATGATTGCTGGTGTTGGTATTATTGCATCCATTATTGGAACATTTCTTGTTCGAATTTCAAGTAATGAGGCAAAAGAAAATGACGTTCAAAGAGCATTGAACATTGGTAACATTGCATCAATCGTGTTATCGGCTGCTGCCGGCTATTTCCTTGTAAATTGGATGCTGCCTGAGATAATTAGTATGAATTTCTTCGGTGAGGGAATTTTGGAAATCCCAAGAATGAATATTTTCTACGCTACTTTGGTTGGTCTCGGAGTTGGATATTTAATCTCATTCTTCACTGAATACTATACAGCGCTTGGCAAAAAACCAGTTTTAGACATTGTTCAAAATTCATCAACTGGTGCTGCTACAAACATCATCGCTGGTTTGGCAACAGGAATGATTTCAACTTTTTCTTCTGTTATTCTATTTGCAGCCGCAATTTGGGGTTCATACGCTCTTGCTGGATTTTATGGTGTTGCGATTGCTGCTTCAGCTATGATGGCAACTACGGCTATGCAATTAGCGATTGACGCGTTCGGTCCAATAGCTGATAACGCTGGTGGTGTTGCAGAAATGAGTGAATTACCAAAAGAAGTTCGTCAAAGAACTGACGTATTAGATTCTGTGGGTAACACAACTGCTGCGGTTGGTAAAGGTTTTGCAATTGCATCTGCAGCATTAACCGCATTGGCTCTATTTGCTGCTTACGTCACGTTTACAGGAATTGATGGTATTAATATCTTCAAAGCGCCTGTATTAGCCGCATTATTCATTGGTGGTATGATTCCAGTCGTATTCTCTGCTTTGGCAATGAAATCAGTTGGAAAAGCGGCAATGGACATGGTAATGGAAGTTCGCCGTCAATTCCGTGAAATCCCTGGAATTATGGATGGAACTGGAACTCCTGAATACGGCAAATGCGTTGAAATTTCCACAAAAGCTGCTCTGCGTGAAATGATGCTTCCTGGAGCGTTAACAATCATTACTCCTTTACTGATTGGTTTAGGAACAGGATTTATTTCTGGCGACATGAAATTGGGAGCAGAAGTTCTTGGTGGATATATGGCTGGTGTTGCAGTTTCTGGTGTACTTTGGGCAATTTTCCAAAATAATGCAGGTGGTGCTTGGGATAACGCTAAAAAATCTTTCGAAGCAGGTGTAATTATAAACGGCGAAATGACTTTCAAAGGTTCTGACGCCCACAAGGCTGCTGTAACAGGTGATACTGTTGGAGATCCATTCAAAGATACTTCAGGACCATCCATGAATATTTTGATTAAATTGACTTGTTTGGTAGGATTGGTTATTGCTCCAATTTTAGGAAGTGGTCATGGCGACGAGCAAGAAAATGGTTCATGTCACGGAAAACAAAAATGTGAGGTGAAATCAAATTGTGATTGGTCTAAATGCCAAGATACAAAAGCAATGACATGCGATTTGTCCAAATGTGCTAAAATGACCAAAGAAGAATGTGCTAAAATGTGCGATGAAAAGGGGTGTTCTCCCGAAGAAAAAGCCATGTGTTTGTCGAACTTTGATAAAGAAGGGAAATGGGTTGGGGATAACGAAAAAGAGAGATCGAAAAACAAAGAATGTTGTAAAAAGAAATAATTTTACCTATTTTATAAGAGAAGAGCTGCTCATTCGAGTGGCTTTTTCTTTTTGATGAACATTATTTAAGAGTTTACCATAAAATTTGACATTCTAAAATGCCTAAATCCATTACAATTCTCGGCGCATCTGGTTTAATTGGTTTTGAGGTATTGAAACTTGCTTTGAAAAATACTGAAATTGAGCACGTTACAATACTAGTTCGGAAGTCACTCCAATTAAATCATTCTAAATTGACGGAAATTATTACAGATTTCAAAAATTTGAGTGATCTAGATGAGCTGACTGTGGGTGATGCACTCATTTGTTGCTTAGGAACAACTCGAAAAAAAACGCCTAATTTACAAGACTATAAAAAGATTGATTTTGGATTAACAATTCATTTCGCTCAACTAGCTAAAAAACAGAATGTTCAACAAGTTCATTTGATAAGTGCTATTGGCGCTGACGGAAATTCCAAGATATTTTACAATCGATTGAAAGGTGAAACAGAGGAAGAATTGATCAATGTTAATTTCCCTCAAACAATTATCTATCGACCGTCATTGCTTATCGGTAAACGCAATGAATTTCGCTTTGGTGAACTAATGGCACAAAAAATAGCTCCTGTTCTGGATATATTTCTGATTGGTTCTTTGAAAAAGTATCATAGCATTTCAGCACATGAAATCGCAAAAGCTGTAATTCATAAAATTCTTTCCGAAGGTAAAAAATTAGAAATTTTGGAATATAACGATTTTCAAAAGATTAATCAATGAGCTTAATATCACTTAAGCTGGGTGAGATAAATGATAATGAATAAGTATGTAATTGAATATGGAAACAATTCGATTTGAGTCTGAGGTGGAAAAATCTAAATCCTTTGATCAATAATATTTATTCCCACATTTAATACATCACAAATACATTCTCATTCGATGAACGTCATAAAACGGAACTCTTTTCCATTAATTATTCCCATCCACCGCCTAATGCTCTGTATAAGTTTACAATCGAAATACCTTGTCTTTTTTTAAGTTCGTTCAATTCGATTTGAGCAAGTAATGCGTTTTTCTGAGCAAGTAAAATTTCCATATATGTGGCCCTTCCTGCTTTGTAAAGCTCTGAAGATGTGTAAATTGACTGCTTCAAAACTTCTGATTCTTCAAATTTTATGTCGTACATTTCTTTCGTGTTCTTCAATTTGTTTAGCGAATTATATACCTCAATAAATGCATTTACTACATTTTTTTCATAATTGATATAGGCTTTCTTTTGTTCAGATTTTGCATTCATCAAATCCGCTTTTAACCTTCTTCGATTTAGCAAGGGAGCTGTCAACCCCCCCATTGCATTGAAAGCTAACGAAGCAGGAGCTTCCAACAAAAGAAGTGCATTGAAAGATTGCAACCCCAAAAAACCACTAATATTTAAAGATGGATAAAAAGCTGCTTTTGCGGATTTTAAGTCAGCGTTTGTTGCAAGTAACTCCATTTCTGCTTGTTTAATATCAGGACGATTCTGAAGCAAACTAGATGGAATTCCTTCGCTGATGGAATTAACAATTTTTTCCAAATTGAACGATGTATCCCTCAAAATCTCATTTGGATAAACACCACAAAGGAAATTTATTTTACTCTCACACTCAATCAAGGATTGTTTAACTTCCAATAAAAAACTCTTTGAATTCAACAATTGAGCTCGCAATAATTCAACAGCTAGTTCGTTGGCATCACCTGTTTGTTTTTGAATTGAGACAATGTTTAATGCCTCCTCCTGGATAGCAATATTATTCTCTAAAATTTGAATTTCATTGTCAAGCGCTAATAATTCAAAATAAGCCGATGAAATTTCTGCAACCAAATTTGTAATTACTAAATCTTTGCCATGTTGACTGGCAATAAATCTTGCAGCAGCGGATTTTTTATTATTCTTCAATTTACCCCACAAGTCTATTTCCCAGGATGTTTGTACTCCAAGGTCATAATCTGGCAGTGGATTCGGAACTCGTTGTTTCTCATTTAAATTCGGGGAAAATTGCGTATCATAATTCCCTACTCCATCCATAGTATATTCTCCAAATTTTCGAATACCAGCTGAAGCCGAAGCGCCAAAATCCGGCAAGCGAACACCTTTGTTCAATTGAACGTTAGCTCGAGAAACCTCGATTTTCTGCAAAGCTATTTGTAGATCAAAATTATTTGCTAAAGCAGAATCGATAAGTGAAATTAAATTTTTATCAAAAATAAACTCCTTCCATTTTAAAAGTTTAACGCTATCTGCACTCTCGTTTAAAAGGTAGTTTTTAGGAATTTCATTATTAATTTCTTGCGTTGTTAATTCTGTCACCGTGCAACTCTCAATCATGAAAGCCAACATCACAAAACAAATCAGTTTATTACAATTCATTGTTTTTTTCAATTTCATTTTTCTTAATCGATTTTTTTGAAAAAAGGACAAATAATCCTGGAATGACAAGAACTCCAAATACAGTTCCTAATAACATCCCACCTGCTGCAGCTGAACCAATAGTTCTGTTTCCTATGGCACCGGCACCGGAGGCAAGAAGTAATGGAATCAAACCTGCAATAAAAGCGAAGGATGTCATCAAGATTGGGCGTAAACGTGCATTCGCTCCTTCAATAGCAGCATCAATGACGGACATTCCTTCTTTTTGTTTCAAAACGGCAAATTCAACAATTAGAATGGCATTTTTTCCCAACAAACCAATCAACATGACCATTGCAACTTGCGCATAGATATTATTTTCCAATCCGAAAATGTATAAGAAGAAAAGCGAACCAAATATTCCAACTGGTAGAGATAAAAGCACAGGAAGGGGCAAAATAAAACTCTCGTATTGAGCAGATAAAAGCAAGTAGACAAAAAGAAGACAAATCGCAAAAATGTAAATAACTTGATTTCCCGAAAGAATTTCCTCACGAGTCATTCCAGACCATTCATAATCATAACCCTTGGGTAGTTTTTCTTTGGCAACTTCTTCAATCGCTTTGATGGCGTCACCACTGCTGAAACCTGCTGCCGATTCACCATTGAGCATAGCCGAGATATACATGTTATAACGAGTTAGTTGCTCCGGCCCATAAATTCTTTCGATTTTACAGAACAATGAATATGGAACCATCTCGCCATTCTTGTTTTTAACACGCAATTTTAAAATATCCTCCGGTTGAGCTCTGTATTTTGGATCAGCCTGTAGCATAACCTTATACATTTGACCAAATCGAATGAAATTTGTCGCATAAAAACTTCCGATGAGTATTTGAAGGTTGCTCATCGCGTTATCAACTGTGATACCTTTTTTGGCGGCTACATCCTGATCAAAATGAATGATGTATTGCGGAAACGTTGGATTGAAACTTGTAAAAATATTCTTTATCTCTTGGCGCTTCCTCACCTCTTGCATAAAACTTTCGGTCACTTTGTAGGTTTCTTGAAGATCTCCACGACCCGTTTTATCCAGCAAACGCAACTCAAATCCACTGGCATTTCCAAAACCTGGAACAGCCGGCGGCGGGAAAAATTGAATATCAGCATCTTTAATATGTTCCGTCTTTTTCTTCAAAATTTCAATAATGTCATTTGCACTTTTATCGCGATCATCCCATGGTTTTAGACTTACGGTGATCATTCCGAACGAGGCTCCGGAACCATCTGTCATCATGCTGAACCCTGCCAAGGACGAGGATGATTCAATTTCACTTACTGATTTCGTTATTAAGTCAATTTGATTGATTACTTTTTCTGTTCGTTCAAGCGTTGCACCAACAGGAGTCGTAACACTAACATAGATTGTACCTTGATCTTCAGTAGGAATAAATCCGGTAGGTAAAACTCGTCCCACTCCCCAGGTTGCGATTGAAAATAAAATCAATGCTCCGATGGTTACAACACGCCGATTGACAATTTTATGTAAGATATTCTTGTATTTCCACGAAACTGAATCGTAAAAACGATTAAATGCATCAAAAAAACGGGACAACCAATTTTTAGAACGCGCATTGTTGTGATTATTCTTCAAAATTATGGCGCACAAGGCTGGAGTTAACGTTAAAGCATTGATCCCAGAAATCACAATGGAAATTGCCATCGTAACCGAGAATTGTCGATAAAATACACCAACCGGTCCTTCAAGAAACGCAACAGGAATAAAAACCGCAGACATGACCAATGTAATTGCGAGAATTGCACCTCCGATCTCCCCCATTGCTTGTTTGGTTGCAGTTTTCGGATCCACGTGATTTTCCTCCATTTTTGCATGAACCGCCTCCACAACAACAATCGCGTTGTCAACTACAATTCCTATTGCCAAAACCAAAGCAAAAAGAGTTAGTAAGTTGATTGAGAAGCCGAACATCTGCATGAATGCGAACGTTCCAATAAGAGCGACTGGAACAGCTAATACAGGAATTAATGTTGATCGCCAATCTTGAAGAAAAATAAAAACAACCAACGCCACTAGTATAAATGCTTCTATTAGTGTTTTTATTACTTCATGGATCGATGCGTCTAGGAATCGTGAAACGTCGTAACTTATGGTGTAATCCATTCCTGGCGGGAAGGTAGTTTCCTTCAAAAATTTCAATCTGTCTTTGATATTCGCAATTACCTCACTCGCATTCGAACCCGGACGTTGTTTCAAAATAATTGCTGCTGAAGGCTTCCCGTTTTCTTTTGATAAGACATCATAATCCAGAGAACCAAACTCAATGTCAGCAACATCCTTCAAGCGAAGCATCTCCCCTTCTTCGGTCACTTTAATTACAATATTCTCATATTGCTCTTTTTGCGTAAACTTTCCTGTATACCTCAATACATATTGAAGGGATTGCGGATTCTTCCCTGAACTTTCACCGACTTTTCCAGGAGCAGCCTCTAAATTTTGAGCCCTCAAAGCTTGAATGATTTCTTCCGAGGAGATTTCATAGGCATCCAAACGATGAGGTTTCAACCAAACGCGCATGGCATATTCCCGTTGTCCCATAATATCTGCAAAACCAACCCCATCAATTCGCTTGAGTTCTGCGAGCACATTAATATCCGCAAAATTGTAAATGAATTTTTCGTCAAGCGTTGTATCGTTACTGATCAAATTCAAATACATCAACATACTATTCACCTCTTTTTCGGTTGAAACGCCCGCCTTGATAACCTCTTCAGGTAATTCATCTAAAACAGTTGCCACTCGATTTTGAACATTTACAGCGGCTAAATCGGGATCTGTACCCACTTTGAAATAAACTTGAATGATACTCGTTCCGTCATTTCCTGATACCGATGTCATGTATGCCATTCCCGGAACACCGTTTATTGCACGTTCCAATGGAGTAACAACCGCTTTCGCACATACCTCAGCGTTTGCTCCTGTATATTTCGTGGTAACTGAAACGGCAGGCGGAGCAATATCCGGATATTGGGTTATCGGCAAACCAAATAGAGCAAGTAATCCCAATAGTGTAATGAACAATGAAATTACCAAAGACAATACAGGACGTTCGATGAATTTATTTAGCATCTCTCAGCTCTTTAGTTGATTTTATTATGTTCAGTAAAAATAGACTTCATATTCACAAAACGAGGCCTAATTTTCATTCCGCTTTTCACATTTTGAATTCCTTCAAATAAAATTCTATCACCATTCTTTAAGCCTTTCGAAACAATAAAAAAATGAGGTAAACGAGCGGAAATTTCGATATTTCTAACGACTAGTTCATTGTATTTATTCAATAAATAAACGTAAAGTTTATCCTGAATTTCATAAGTTGCTTTTTGTGGAATTACGATTACGTTTTCAAATTTTCGTTGCAATCTAATTTTTCCGCTCGCACCGTGTTTCAGAATTTTGTCAGGATTATTAAATAGCGCCCGAAAGGCAATTGTTCCAGTGTTTTCACTGATTTGCCCCTCCATCGTTTCGATAACTCCTTTACAACTGTGCTCCCTCCCATCCGCAAGAATTAGAGTTACAATTTTTGAGCTGACACTATCATTTGCCAAGCTTCGCGCATAGCTCAAATACTCCTTTTCCGAGACATCAAAATAAGCGTGAATCTGATCATTTTGAGAAATGGAAGTCATCAAAGTTCCTTCATCGATTAAACTTCCAATCTTGTGTGGAATTCTATTGATTACTCCACTGAATGGAGCTTTTATTCGGGTGTTTTCCAACATAATTTTCGCGTGACTTTGATGAGCAAGTGCTTCTTCCAAGTTGGCTTTTTCAGCTTCAAGTTTATTTTTTGCCAGTTCTACTTCCGTTGGGGAAACAATTTTGTTTTTACTCAATTGCAAAGCATTTTTGTAATCTATTTCGGTCGTATTGACTTTGAAAACCGCACTTTTGTATGCCGCCTTTGCTTTGGCCAATTCTTCAGCATATTCACGATTGTTAATGGTAAAAAGTAGCTGTCCCTCTTTCACGTAGGCGCCTTCATCAACGTGAAATTTTTCAAGGTAACCTTTAACGCGGGCTCGAATTTCAACATTTTGTAAAGCACTGATTTCAGTCACGTAATCAATGTTAGAGGACGTATCCATTCGAACAGCAGAAGTTACAGGAAAAACCTCTGAAATATTTTCCTGATTATTTTTCGATGAGCAAGCACTTAGGATGACAAAACACAATACAATTTGACTTATTTTTTTCAAAACCATTAAATTAAATTAAATTAAAAGAACTAGTAAACCTCGAATGAGGGTTACCTTCAAGACAAAAAAAACTAAATTATTTATGCTTCGGGAGGAAGCAGAGGAAGATCAGAGAACCCAGCATTTCCAAATGAAAATGAGGTATTTGAGATAAATGATTTTGAAATAAAAAAATAACAAATCAATGAATCTTCTGTTAATTCACAAAAAGGGGTATCGTCTAAAACATCTTTTTCGTAGTCAGACATTTCATTTTCGATGTCAAAATTATCATCGCAGAGAACTAGCGATTCTTGACTCTTTAACATTGAATAAGAAAGAACATGGCCCAATGATATCGAGCAGATTAAAACCAAAATTAATGTTCTCCTCATGGATTTCAAACGAAATATATTCTTTTACTTAAAAATTATTTTTGTCAAAGATATTTCATTAATTACTTAAACAGATTTATTCTGTTTTTTTTTAGATTTTTTAGCAAATATTCAACTAAAATAAAATCAATCTAGATGCTTTCACCATTTCAATTTGAATCTTAAATATTTATGTTTTTGTCTTTCGTGTGCTTGATTTTGTAATTGAAGTCGAACTTCTTGGTTTCTTTTGCTTTTAGGTTTATTTTCCATTCTATTAGACCAGAAACTTCATCAAGTTTGCCTCGAGACAATTCGTTTGCTTCGATTGTAATATCACCGTTCTGAGAAATCGGAAGTTGATCTTGGATGATCACGTCAATCATCGATGATTTCAAGTTCAGAACTTCGATTTGGTAGGCAAATGTTCGCTCTTTTTTATCACCAATAATTTTCTCTTTGCTATCCTTTTTCAAAAGTGAACGTTTTACTAAAATGTTTGGGTCTTTTCCAAGAGAAAGGTTGAGTGTATCATCCATATTTGTTGGATCGATATACGTTTCACCGATGTAGGAACCATCGAAATAGATGTTTGCCATGGCCGGAACTAGCTGAAGTTCGTCTAATTTAGTCATTTGAGCAACTAAATAAACTCCTGGATCCATTTTCGGAACACTGTAATATTTGAATTTGGTATCCAGTTCAGCTTGTTTAATCAGAACCATGTGTTGTTCATTGTTAGACTTTATATTGTAAGGCAAATCAATTTTGAATTCAGCAGCAATCATATGATGAACGACCGTGGTAAATTGATCCGCAGTCATTGCATCTTTGTCATTATCTTCTGATGATGTAAATCCTTGATTAAATGAGGCTTGCTGAATCGCGTTTGGCTCTGAAAGATATTCCATTTTTGATTTTTTCTCTGCAACTTGACGATAAGCATTGTAATCAATGTACCAAGGATTTAATTCTGGTTTCGTTTTGTTTGCATTGATATTATTCGTAGAAATATTCAATTTAACTTCATTCCAATCCAAACCAGTGTTTTGGTAAACTTGTGCTTTGTAAGTCAGATTTAATTTTCCAGTTGTTGTCTCGCTTCTCAAATCATAAAAAGGAATCCAACCGGCCGTACTGACAATGTATGATAAATTAAGTTTTCCTGCTACCAATTCCTTGCTAGAAACGGTAATTGTTACACGTGGAATGGGATTTGCATTTTCCAGTGGATTTTCATTCAAATTGTTTGCATAATTCAAAAGTGCCTGCAAGCGTTCATCTATTCCACGTTTTTTCTCTAGGCGATCTTGTTTCTTTTTAGTTAATGCGAGCAATTTTTTATTCAACTCAACCATCTTTATTGAATAATAATCCACTGCTTGTTTCAACAAATTCAGAGAGTCATTCACTTTTCCTTGTCCACGAATAACTCCATTGTTGGCTAAAATATTTTTCGTAGCATTCAAAACATCAATTTCATCTTGAATTTCTTGAATTTCAAAACCAATTATTTTCAAGGAATCTTCCAAAAGTTTAATGTCCTTTTTAATTTTTAATGGAATTCCATCAACAGAAACCGCAGTAGGTTGTGGATAATAGGTCGAAAATTTGCTATCCAAAATCACTACATTTCCGGTTGCTTTAACTTGGATACTTCGTGGGTCAATATACGGACTGATTCCTTCAACAATGATTTCCGTAATTCCAACTTTTACGTTGAAGTTTGCCTTATGATACAATTGTGCGCCTTGTGAGTAAACTGTAACTTCCGTTAAAGTTGATTTGACAATTTCCTTTTCAGTAGCTCCGACCTGGAATAACATTCCACCCAAAACCCATGCTGCTAAAATTCTTTTCATGATTGATTATTTTGAAGTGCTTACAACTTCATTTCTAAAACGTTCATTTCAGTTTTGAAATTGATACCTTTGCTTCAATGAAATTCAAGGATTACAACATTGTAAAGCCAATCAAGGAACAATTGGAAGAGTTGGGATTCAAGCGTCCGACTGATATTCAATTTCGGGCGATTAAACCAATTTTGGATGGGGAAGATGTGATGGCAGTAGCTCCCACAGGAACTGGAAAAACGGCTGCATTCGTCATCCCAATGCTTCATCAGTTGATTGTTAAAAAACGTGGTGCTTACGATGGAATTCGCGCTTTGGTTTTAGTTCCGACAAGGGAATTGGCGAAGCAAATTTCGAAAGTTGTCAGTGAAATAGGAGGGAAGACCAATTTGAGTGCCTTGGGTTTATTTGGTGGAGTTGAACAGGAATCTCAAATAAAAACGTTGAAAAAGGGAATTGACATTCTGGTAGCTACTCCTGGACGAATGTTCGATTTGATTTCACAAGGATATGTCGACATTTCTCGGTTGGAAATGTTGGTTTTGGATGAAGCTGATTTGATGCTTGATCTCGGATTCAACAAAGACATTCAAGATGTCTTGAAAAAAGTTCCCAAAAATCGTCAGACCTTATTTTTTACCGCTACAATTGATAAGAAAATTAAATCCTTGGCATACGACACCGTTAAAAATGCCATTCGAATTCAGATTTCACCGAAAAATCCAGTTTCAAAAAATGTGGCACATGCGGTGGCGTTTATCGAAATGGATGACAAACGATTCTTTTTAGAGAATGTCTTGAAGGAATACCCTGAGCAAAAGTTCATTGTTTTTGTGCGAACAAAAGTGCGGGCGGAACGAGTGGTTGCAGCAATGGAACGCGTTCAACTTAAATCAGAAGCATTGCACGGAGGAATTGATCAGAAGGAACGTTTTGCGATTTTAGATCGTTTTCGTTCAGGGGAAAATACTGTATTGATAACCACAGATGTTGCCTGTAGAGGAATTGATATTCCGGATATGGATTATGTGATTAATTATGATTTACCAGATAATCCAGAGAATTATGTTCACCGTTGTGGTCGAACTGGTAGGGGCAATAAACTCGGACAAGCACTGTCTTTTTGCAGTGAAGACGAGATTCCGTTGTTAGAAGCTATTGAGGAATATACAGGCGAAGAAGTTGAACGTTATTACATCAATTCAGATGAGTACCGTGAAATTTTGGACGATTCGGAATCAGGTGATTACAATTGGCAAAAGTTGATTCGCGAAAATAATTCGGAGGAATGGGAGGATAAGTGAGATAGTACGAATTATTTGGAAAGTATTAACATGAAAAGCTCCATTTTCCGTTGGAAATTCTTAGTGAAGGTCGTAATTCAATAATACAATTGTGTTTGGAGATTTTGGTTTACCCCATGCCATGGTAAAATCGAAAATTATTGTAATTGAATAACCCAATTGTTCTATTCCTCCTCAAAAAGCACATCCATTGTAAAGTTGTTTTCAACGATTTCATGGAAATTGGCATTCTGTGTTATTCCAAATGTCGTAATCATTGTTAACACAACGACATCTTTTGTACGCGTTTCATTTTTAAATAGTGCAATTTTGTTCCGTAGATTTTCCAATTCATTTTTCTCGATTGTATATTCTGAACTGTGGAATTTCATTTCGCATAAATTTATCCAACGGTCATTGCGCTTGATAACAAGGTCAATTTGTGTTTCTTTGCTTGTCCAGCTCGAATTAACGGAATGAATACCTTCAATTTTTAGTGCCTTTTTAATTTGATTAATGTGCTTCAAGCAAATGGTTTCAAAGTTGAATCCCGCCCACGATAAATAGGATTGCGATTGGAAAAGCGTTTTCCAAAAATTTGCTCCTTGGTTCTTATTTGGTTCGATGTATTTTAAATAAAATCGGGAGTATTCGTCCGAAAGCCGAAATAGCGTATTCTTTGACTTTTTATTCAGCGCGGCATATTTCGAAACAAATCCCGAAGCGATTAATTCTTCCAACGCTTTTGTAAATGCTCCGCCAGAATGTAAATTCGATTGTATGATTAATTCTTCTCTTGTCAAGCCTTTATTTGTTTGAGCAAGTGCCCGCACCATCGAAATGTGTGACGATGAATGTGTGAAAAGCGATTCGAAAATTTCTTCAAATTCATTCACCAAATCGCCATTTGCATCAAAACACAAGCGCTGAATCGTTTGAGCAACACTTTCGCCTTTCTGAATTTTATTCAGGTAATGCGGAATTCCGCCAATGGCAATGTAGAGATGTAGGATGTGATAATGTCCCCAGTGAATATTTTTGCTCCCTAAAAAAGCTTTCGTTTCGTAAAGTGTAAAGGGTTTAATGTGAAGCTTGTATGTTAAACGCGCGTGCAAACTTCCTTGATTTGAAACGACATTCTGGACCATATACGATGCAGCTGAACCACAAATAACGACAATCAAATCGTTCCGTTTTTCGCAATAGGTATTCCAAAAGTGACCAAAATACATTCTGAAATCGGATTTATGTGTGTCCAACCAAGGCATTTCATCAATGAAAATCACTTTTTTCTCCTTTCCACGCAATCCATTGATGTATTTTTTAAGTAATTCAAAAGCATCTTTCCAGGATTGTGGGCGGTCTTCTTCCAAGAATCTGAGGGATACTTTATTAAGCTCATCAAAGAAGATGTCAAGTTGTTTCTCTTTCTCTCCTTGATAAAGTCCAGATACTTCAAATTTGATGTGTTCTTTATAGATGTTACGAATTAGAAATGTCTTGCCTACACGGCGTCTACCATAAACAGCAATTAGCTCAGATGCGTTTGATTTTAATGAGTTTAGTAGTCTATTTATTTCGTAATTTCTTCCTACCATTACTATTTATTTACTTGCCAAAAGTATTGAAAATATATTGAATTGGCAAGTTAATATTATTTTTTTATTGGGTTTTATATCTGATTATTTACTTGCCAAAAGTGACAAAAAATAAGAGATTTGGCAAGTTAATAAAGTTAAATTATGAATTGGAATTAGCCTTAATTCTTCCATAAAAGGCTTCCATCACCGAAACTTAGGAAGCGATAATTGCAGTTTAGCGCGTGTGAGTAGATTCGTTTCCAGTCTTCACCTACAAATGCATAAATCAAGAGTAACAAAGTTGATTCAGGTTGATGAAAATTTGTAAGTATGGCATCAACAGTTCTGATTTCATATCCTGGAGCAATTAATAATTGAGTTGGTAAAACTAATTGCGTCAAGTTGTTAGATTTCATCCAATTTTCGAGTGCTTGGAATGCGCTTTCAGTTGGGACGTCTTGTGGTAAATCGTAAGCATCCCATTGTGTAATTTTGATCTCTTCCAAATTGATTTTTGGATTGTTTATCGTTTTTACTCCCATCCAATAGAGTGATTCCAAGGTTCGCAAGGAGGTTGTTCCAACACAAACTTTCGTTTCTTTATGTTCCAAGAATGTTCGAATAAACTCGATGGAAACATCAATAAACTCAGCATGCATTTCGTGTTCGCCAATCGTTTCACTTTTCACAGGCATAAATGTTCCTGCGCCAACGTGAAGTGTTACAAAATGAGTTTGAATGTTGTTTTCTTTAAGTCGTTTTAATAGTTCATCCGTAAAATGCAAGCCCGCCGTTGGTGCCGCCACTGAGCCATCTTGTTGAGCATAAACGGTTTGATAACTGGATTCATCTTTTTTATTCGCCTCGCGCTTGATATACGGTGGTAGTGGGATCTTACCAAAAACATGGAGGATTTCAGCAAATGAAATGGTTTGGTCGTTCCATTCAAAATACAAAATAGATGGATTTTGCGTTGCGTCTACCTTTGTGACTTTTAGTTCAATATTTTCAAAAGTATTACTTAGTGTTTCGTCTTTCCATTTTTTTGCTCCACCAATCAAACATTTCCAATAAACGCTTCCTTTTTGAGACATCGCTCTCACAATATCCGCATAGCGATTATCTGGTTCTAAACAGAATACTTCAATTTTAGCTCCCGTTGATTTTTGAAAATGCAAGCGTGCTTCAACCACTTTTGTATTGTTGGCAATCAAAAGTGTATTGGGAGGAAGATGTTCATTAAGTTGGAAATATTGATAATCGGAAATCGCCCCGTTTTTATAAATCAAAAGTTTACTTGAATCTCTCGGTTCAACGGGAAAATAAGCGATTCGCTCGTCGGGTAAATCGTAATTGAAATCGACGATTGATAGTGCTTTGATTTTATTCTTTAACATACGCAATTATTGAAAATAATCCCAGATAGTTCTCGATGGAGTAGGCGCAACAATGCTAATTTCTTCCTTTGTGGTTGGGTGAAAGAAACTTATTTTTCGAGCGTGTAAGGAAATTGATCCGTCCTCATTCGAACGTTTTGCACCATATTTTACATCGCCTTTAATAATACATCCAATGGCAGCTAATTGCGCACGAATTTGATGATGACGTCCGGTTTCCAATGAGATTTCCAACAAATGATAGCGCTCGCTCGAACTAATTAATTGATAGGATAAAATGGCTTCTTTCGCTCCGTTTGATTTTGAGTCGACAACGTAGCTCTTATTCTGGCTTTCATTTTTCCGAAGGAAATGAACCAAGCAACCAGAAGGTTTTTCGGGTTTATTTTCAACTACAGCCCAATAGGTTTTATTGGTTTCTTTCTCCCTAAATTGGGCATTTAATCGTTCCAAAGCTTTGCTAGTTCTCGCAAAAATTACGGCTCCGCTTGTTGGTCGATCCAAGCGATGGACCACTCCGCAGAAAACGTTTCCGGGTTTGTTGTATTTCTCTTTGAGATAAGATTTTATTTCATCGGGTAGGGTAGGATCACCTGTTTTGTCTCCTTGAACGATTTCGGACGGAAGTTTATTGATGACAATAACGTGATTGTCTTCGTAAAGAATCCGATCTTGAATCATCCTTTGTTCAATTGGTTGTATTGCTTGTTTCTAATTCCTGCGATTACAGTATAAATGACCATAACAATTATTAAAATCGTCAACCAACCAGGAAATTTTCCAATACCATCTCCTTGAGCATACGAATGCAATCCAACTAGCATGAAGTTCACTCCAAAAAATGTAAATAAGATTGCTGAATATCCCCAAAAGGAGACAACATTAAACAAAAACTTGCCTTTCAAACCTGGAATTAATCTCAAATGCAAAATCACCGCATAAACCAATACTGAAACCAATGCCCATGTTTCTTTCGGATCCCATCCCCAGTATCTTCCCCACGATTCATTTGCCCATACACCACCAAGGAAAGTTCCGATTGTAAGCATGAACAATCCAATGGTAATCGACATTTCAGAAATATAGGTCAACTCGCTGATATTTAAAGTTACTACTTCACCATTTTTCTTGTTTCGAAAAATATATAGGGTTAAATTCAGCAACCCGAAAATGCACCCCAATCCGAGAAACGCGTAACTTGCCGTAATAATAGCCACGTGAATCATTAACCAATAGGATTTCAAAACTGGAACAAGTGGCGTAATCTCCGGATCCAATAAATTCATTTCTGAAACCATGATCATAAGCGAAGACAGAATCGCGGCTCCCGCTACAACTACTTCATTTTTTCGAAGGAATGCCAATCCAGCCAAAACAGTCATCCATGCAATGTAAACTAAAGCCTCATATCCATTACTCCAAGGCGCATGACCTGAGATATAGGATCTAAATCCAAGTCCGATTCCGTGGTAAACGAAAACGACAATCAACAAAAACAACAATGATTTTTGAATGATTTTCACTGTTCGACTTGGTTCGCTTCTTTTCGTTCGAAAAATTTGGGTGAAAAATAAAATCAATAGGGCAAATCCTAATGTTATGTATCCGCGAAATGCGTTTTTGAAAATCGTCATCTTGTTGTAACTGATTTCAACATTTACTTTCGTTTCACTTGGAACCACCTTTTTTCCGATTTCACGCTGGAAGGATTTGATTTGTTTGAGCAAGTCGCTCGCCTCACCAAACGAATTGTTTTTTGCTCCTTCATCCAATGCAGAAAGATACTTTAATGTAGTAATGGAAGAAACTGTATCCACTTGAATTAATTCCATGTTCATGGGAACATACCACGTATTGTTTTTGTCTCCTTTTTTCGGAACGATGCGCATGTAAGACCAAGCAAAAATTCCTTGAACCACCTCGAAACGTTCATTCAGTTTAATGAGTTTTTTGTTAAATTCATCTCTCTTTGATTCAGGTTTTTGGTGTGCTGCTTTGTATTCATTTAACCATTTGAATGCGCCGGTATTATCTGAAAGTTCCTTCACGCCTGCGTAACTTCCAAGTTTCAGTCGTGATTGCAAGTTACTTGAAATCTTAATCATTTTTTGCTCCATCCAATACTGCGGATACATGTGCATGCTCATAATTGTTTGAACCGCATTGTAATC
Organism: Crocinitomicaceae bacterium; assembly: GCA_044348645.1. Lineage (GTDB taxonomy): Bacteria > Bacteroidota > Bacteroidia > Flavobacteriales_D > Crocinitomicaceae > UBA952. The sequence continues at coordinate 43,883 of JBIKSL010000016.1, forward strand.
CTTGTAGCGATTTGCCTGATAGAATTTCCGGAGCAATTCATCACATAAGGTATGCATTGGAACAATACGACCTTTAAAGTCCTGAACTAGCATCGAGGCCAACTCGTCGGAATGTTCCTCGGACATTACACGGTAGATTCCTTTGGAAGGATGACTATGATTTTTGTGCTTCTCCGCAAATGCTTGATAAGAGAAGGAAAATAGGAATAGAATAGCGATTGCTGCGGAATTAATTCCTTTCTTACGTTCGTTTAATTTCTTGATTTTTTCATTCAAATCTCGGAATCGACCAACAGGAGCAAACAGAGATAAAATCATTGCGATACTCATGAGCAAATATCCGACATAAGTCACATTCGTTCCTAACTCATCATGATTAACACTTAGACGTGTTCCCTCTTCATTTTGTGGTGTTGATGGATTGTCCAAGTCATAGCTGGATTGAAAGAAACGGTATCCGTCGTAGTCCATTACATTATTCATGAAAACTTCTTGATTCCGTGTGTATTTATTTCTCGGATCGTTTATCGTTAATTCACTTTCAAAAGAAGATGGTGACTCGGATCCTGGGTATTTATCGAGTCTAAAATCACGACAATAAACTTCAAAAGGAATTGGCTTGCGAATGGATCCATACTCAAGTTGGTAAATTAATCCATTAAATTCAAAACGAGTTGGGGTTGGGATTTGCCCCATTCCTCCCTCTAAAACAACCTTTTTCGAAGATTTTCCATCTGAAAGTTTCACCGTCAAATAATCCATTCCAACATTTTTCTTGCCTGAAGGCATCAACATTTTCTTAGCGTGATTGATGAGTCGCTTGAAAACAAATTGTTGGTTGCCAGATTGATAAAGTGTCGTAGTTTTAAACGGAACCCATTTATTTAAAGGAATTTCAGTGAACATTGAATCAGAAGGTGAAATTCCGGATTGTCGTGCTTTCTGCATTTCAGCCATTGGTAAGTATCGAATCGGAACGTTGGTTTTAATTTCCATTGAATCTTTGTTCTTTCGAACTTCAATTCCTGGTGTTTCTAATTTCTTTTCGAATGACAATGGAATACCACCTACCATAAAAATTTCACCAGGCCCAACATAATTGGATTGCATACCATCAGTTACCAAATCTAATACAGCAGATTTAAAAGATGAGCGAATGACAAGCGAATCAATCATCTTTGACTGAAACTCAACCTGTGAAATGGAGATATTTCGATTTTCAAATGAAAATTCATGTTCAAAACTATTGTCTGTAATTTCCGATATGTAATGTTTGTATCCCTCCGTTGTATTTTTTCCAGATGTCGGATTTTCGACATGAACTAATAAATGTGGATCAGCGGTGTAAATGAAATTGGATGAGGTTCCTTCTTTAATGACCATCAAGCCTTCGAAACTGATGTATCTTGTTATCGCTGCTCCAAGCATAATGATCAAAAACGATAAATGAAAAGTCAGCATTGCGATCTTTTCACGTTGAAACATTTGGTATTTGAAAATATTTGAAACCAAGTTCATCGAAAGATACAGTAGTAAGACCTCAAACCACGTTGCGTTATAGATAATTATTTTTGCGCTTTGGATTCCGTAAATCGATTCAATAAATGTGGCAGCCCCAATTCCAATAAGGAAAATAAGCATGGCAAGGGTCATTAATTTCATCGAAAAAAAGACCTGTGCGAATCGTTCAAAAAGTGGTTGTTTCATCTCCATGCAAAAATACGCAAAGGAGACAAATGATATTACCTAATTAACCAAATGTTTAACTACCTCTGAGAAATATCGTTCGTTGGAAACCTGAATGAAATAGATTCCTTTGGGAAAATTCATTGTTGAGAAATCGAATATGTTTGAGCCAGATTCACAGTTGATTTTTTTTTCCAAAACAACTTCTCCCAAGTTATTTTTCATTGTGACCTTGCCTGCTCCAATAAGCGATGCGTCATTCACAAACAATTGAAAACCAGTTTTATCCGAATTCGGCCAAATCAAAATTTTAAATGGACTTTCATCTTGACAATTCAAAAACAAAGGATCATAAATTCGTTCTTTTCCATCAAAATCCTTTTGTGATAGACGGTAGTAATTCAACCCTGAAATTCGTTTGTCATGAATTACATAATTAATTTGTTCATTTGAGAAACCAGCCGCTGGAATTTCACTCGTTTTTATCCATTGAAAACAATTCTTCGATTTTTCAAGAAGAAATGATTCGCTGTTATGCTCAGATGCCGTAATCCAGCTAAAAACAACATTATTTTCTTCACACGCTAAATTCATAGAAAGGAGTTCTATTGGCAAAGGATTACCTGCGCCTCCGATGCCCCAATTACTCCATCCCGTTGCATTTAATCTAGAAATAATTGGATTTGAAGCGGTTCCTGAGTTGTCTATATGTGCGCCTGAAAAAGACCATATATTGTTCAAATCACGCTTTATAGCGGTCATATAGCACGCATTGTCAAAATCAGATAAGTTATTTGCTGAAAGCGTAATCCGATATGTTTTATTTTCACTGTTCGTTATGCCATTTGCGGGTATCAAACTCCAATAGCCAGATGCCGTTGTGGAAATAACGAACGAATTGTTGCAATTGGTTAATACAGGCTGGTTTGTAACCGAATTTCCCATGGATTGATTTATCCATTCGGCTGTAATAGTTCCACCATCTGTTGGTTGTTGATACTCAATTTTGACAAAGCGCAATTGCTTATCAAGCGAATTACCAATTGGAAATAATCCAGAATGGTTATCTGAATTTATTCCTGAAAACCAGCGTTTGAATCTTCCTAGAATCAACCCAGATGAGTAGGAAAGATTTCCTTTGTTGGTGGTTGAGACACCCAATTGAATTTCATTCGTTCCGTTTGAAATATTTCCTCCCATCATAGTTAGTGTTCCGCCGACGGTGACGGGGTTTTGAATAGTGGTATTTCCAAAACTAGAATTATTGATTATAAGATTATTGAGATTCAAACTTGGAATATTAGTAGCTGAAATGGAAGAATTCAAATTGGTGTATTCAATAGTGCTAGTATTTCCAATCGTTCGAGTACCGGTCATCGCGAAATGTTCATTAAAAGTTCCTGCTTTTAAAATGGTTTTTCCATTTAACTGGAGACTACCACTTCCAAAAAACTGAATTCCGGAGTTCATAAAAGTCAACATTCCATCAATGATTACGAAACCAGAAGTACCATTAGAATTGTCTGATTGATAATTGGTTTGTAATTCCACTCCTGTAGAATTTAAAATCACCAAAGATCCTGTTCCCGGACCATTTCCTATCATTTTGAAACTTCCTGTACCCGTGATTAGTTGGTGAGTAAGTCCGTTCATAACGATTCGAAGTCCATTTCCTCCGCTTCCACCCGAACTAACCATGGAGCCGTTATTAACAAAATCACCTCCGATTTGGATTGAATTTATTCCCGTTTGCGACCAGTTAATTTGCTGCAATACTCCTCCACTTTGGATAGTGAAATTTTCATTAATCTTCAATGTTTTTCCATTTTCATTTGATCCACTTAAATTCGCATTGTTTTCAATGGTCAATGTTTTTACTACAGGATTACCACTGAAATAGACGGAATTTCCAATGTTGTAACTTCCATTTTGATAACCACGAATTGAGACAATGGCACTTCCATCGTTAGGAGGAACAGCGTTACATTCCCAAGTAGAGGGTAAATTCCAATCCAAGAAACCTTCAATTGTAGGATTAGTTCGAAATTGATTGGCAGGAATAGAACTAAATGCAATTATGCCTGAAAGAGCCGTTCCATTTGGTATTCCATTAACAATGGCATTTCCCGCGTTTCGAACTAATGAATAATTTCCGATGCTTAGCGCTCTGATTTTTAATCCACTGATGGTTAAAACATCCAACTTATTGGTTCCGTTACAACTGAATTGTATGGTTAGATTTGTGCTCGTGACAGACAATAGTTCATTCGATAAATTGCGCCCACCAACAGTTGAAATGGCTCCATTACCAGCCTGAAATTCTATTCCCACAGGCGCATTGACTATAATTGTTCTATTTGTGCCTGCTGAAAAATCGTTGTTTTGATTTTCAGCAATTATTATATTTCCAATTGCAAAATAAGGTGTAGGTAAAGAACAAGCTCCTAGATCTAATGTAGGCTTTGTAATTGTAACTTGAGCCTTCGAAATTGATATTATGAACGTAAAAATGAGAAGGATTCTATTTTTTGTTTTCATGTCCTAAATTTTAGTTTGACATCATTCGAAATCAAAATTAGAATCAGCTAAATCAAAATTTCGTTAAGTAGGTTAATTATACAAAACAAAAGCTAATGAGATAAGCAACAAATGAAAAAGAAATTCGATTGAAAATAATTTTTGATTCCTCATAGACCATCTATTCAAAACTGTTTTTCATTAATTTTTAAAAATCAAATGAAAGTATGTGATTTTCTATTTTTAATCTAGACGGAATGATTTCCAGTTAAACAATAACTTATGGAAACTATTTGATCGTTGATACTCTGATTAGCATCAATAATGAAATTTGCTTTATTATAATAGATTTCTCGTTCTTTCAGCTTATTTGAAATAAAAAATTTACGCTCTGACTCACTAAGATCTTTCAACAAGGGTCTAGTTTGATCAAGACTCAGACGTTCTAGTATATTATATTCTGAAGTTTTCAAATAAAATACAATCCCGATTTGCTTCATTTTTTCAATTAAATCGTTGAAACAAGGAAGTCCTCCTCCTGTTGATATAACGGTTGGTTTATCAACATTTAATCGTTTTATAAACTCATACTCCAGAGAACGAAAATAATCCTCTCCTTTTAAATCGAAAATACTTGAAATACTCATTTTCGTTTTTTCCTCAATGTAAGAATCACTATCTATAAATTTATAGTTTAGTACTTCGGCCAAACTTTTACCCAATGTTGTTTTACCAGAACCCATAAAACCCACTAGAAAAATAGTATTCGAGTTTATAATTAATTCTTGATTTTCAAACGATTGCTTGGACATAAAAAAAATATTTCAAAAATACAGAATATAAATTGCTTAAAATTAAGATTAAACTTATATTTGCACCCGTTTTAGCGAAAACGATTCCGTAGCTCAGCTGGTAGAGCAATACACTTTTAATGTATGGGCCCTGGGTTCGAATCCCAGCGGAATCACTAAAAAACAAAAAAACCCTTGATATTCAAGGGTTTTTTTGTTTAACGAGCTACAATTGACCAAAAATTGACCAAAAAAAATTAAAGACTTCGGTTAATTTTCCTTAATTATTCTTAACCATCCGAATTAAGCAAAATAAGCAAACACTACCCCAACTGCTCACTTAAAAATTCCTGGATTTCTACTCTTGAATAATTCAATCCAAGGCGTTCTAACCAAAGATTGAAATGATAGGATACAAATTCTTTCTCAAAGCCATTAGTGTGGAAAAAACGGTGTAATTGACCACCTAGAAACGGACAAGCTTGATGACCGAGAGCTATGGCTTTCCTCTATCCTTCCTAATAATTCATTATTGAATGAACGAGCACAATTTTGCAACTTAAATCAATACTTAAGAAAGAATGTAATTCAAAAGAACTTATTTTTGAATAATAATTTGCTAATGAATTCACTGATCAAAAGTTTCGGATTTGCTTTTCAAGGCATTTGGCATCTAATAAGAAGGGAACGAAATTTTAAAATTCAATTCATCGTTTTCATATTAGTATTGATTCTTTCTTTTATATTAAAAATTTCAAAAATAGAATGGCTTGCCATATTGATTTGCTCCATGATTGTTTTATCGTTGGAAGGATTAAATACGTCCATTGAAAGATTGTGTAATGAGCAAGAAACCCAATTCAGCCCAAAAATAAAAATCATAAAAGATGTGGCTGCGGGATCTGTGTTGATTGCTTCTATCTTTTCGGCAATCATTGGTTTTTTAGTGTTCTTCCCGTATTTCTACAAGCTCGTTGTGAGTCTATAACGCCTTCCAGATAGCTGTTTAACTGCATTTTTCATTTCCAGATTAAATAAGATTACATTCATTTTGGAAGCGCTTAATTGCGTTCTAATCGACAAGACATCCATGTGCAGATCATTTTGATTTGAAAGTATTTCTAAAATCATTTTTTCATTTTCATCGAAATGCTCGAATAAGATTTTTTGTTTTGGTTTCATGTCTTGATTACTCCAATTCATAAAGCTCAAAAATTCATCTCCATTGGTGATTAAATGCGCCTTTTCCTTTCTAATTAGCAAGTTACAGCCTTCCGAATAAGGTTTATTTACATCACCTGGAAAAGCAAATACATCCCGATTGTAGTCATTGGCTAATTCTGCGGTAATCATCGAACCACCTTTTGCTTTGCTTTCAATAACGATTGTTGCATCCGCTATTCCAGCTACAATTCGGTTTCGCATTGGAAAATTTTCTCGATCAGGATTCGTTCCTATTCCAAATTCTGTGAGTAGGCCACCTTGCTCCAACATTTTGAGTGCTATATTTTTGTGTTTTGCCGGATAAATTCGATCTAATCCATGTCCGAGAACACCCAAGGTTGAAATGTTGTTTTCGATACATAAACGATGAGCTGAAATGTCAACTCCGTAAGCTAATCCGCTAACTACCAGAATATTATTTCCATTGAATGTTTGTATCAATTCTTCAAGGATGAACGCGCCATAATCCGTTTGATTTCGGGTTCCAACAACGGAAACAATTTTCTCTTGATTCAAATTTAATGGACCTTTGGAATATAATATCATGGGCTGATCTTGACATTGTTTCAAGCGCCTAGGATAATCTGGGTCTAGAAAAAAATGTGTTTTGATTGCATGTTTTTCGTTAAAATTAAGTTGTCGTTCGGCTTCACGTATGGCTTCCTCTCGATTTAGTTGTTGAATGATTGATTTGGCGATTCCTGTTCTCAAATAAATTTCTTTCGGCTTTAACGAGAATAATTCTTCCACAGAACCAATTTTTGATACGAGTTGGGAGCCACGCGACGGACCAATTCCATGCAAGTTCGCAAAGGCGATTTTGTATAAATCATTGGATATTTCCATTTTTTTTCTAGTTTCGTTACTTTAAGTTAAGCAATTTTATCAGGTCATTTTTAATGTCAAAACATTTTTTTACAGCTTTTTCATTTATTCCATTTTTACTTTTTTCTCAATTAAAAGGGGTTGTTTTGGACAAATCTTCAAACTCTCCTTTGGTAGGAGTTAAACTGATATCGTCAGATGGAAACAAAACGCTTTCAGATTTCGAGGGTAAGTTTGAATTGGGTTGTAAAATATTTCCGGTAACAATTGTGGCTAGTATACTTCAGTATGCAACTGATACCATAATTATTGATAACCTAGGAGCAATTACCATAAAATTAGCTGAGCTTGAAAAAGAATTGGAAATGGTCGTAGTTTCAGCGGGCAGAAGAAAACAAGCAATTGAAGAAGTTCCGATTTCAATGGAAATTATCAAACCACAATTGATTGACAACAAAGGAATTACGGATTTAGAACAAGCCGTTGATCAAACTCCAGGGGTTTTTACCATGGATGGACAAGTAAGTATTCGAGGTGGATCTGGTTTTGCATACGGAGCTGGAAGTCGCGTTCTATTGCTTTGGAACGGAATGCCGTTACTTTCAGGTTATGCTGGCGACACGCAATGGAATGCCATTCCGATGGAACAAGCATCTCAAGTCGAAGTTATGAAAGGAGCTTCATCCGTTTTATATGGAAGTGGTGCGTTGAATGGCGTTATTGCTTTAACAGAAAAAGAACCAGGCTTGAAACCTGAAACGAAACTAAAATTAATTAGCGGATTTTATGGAAATCCCAAACGAGAATCGTTAAAATGGTGGGCAAAAAACCCAATGTTTCAGCAAATTGAGGCTTATCGCGGACAAATGTTCAAGAAAACAGGATACACCATATCAACCACTCTTTTTCACAATGATGGCTTTCGGCAAGGTGAAATGGAATATCGAGGTCGTGTTAGTGGAACAATTTATTTCTTGCCTCAAAAAATAAATCGTTTGAAAGCGGGAATCGGATATAATTTTCAACTTCAAAAAACAGGAAACTTTCTAATTTGGCAAAGTGATTCATTAGGTTATGTTCCGAGTGGAGGAGCTGACACCAGTAAGGCCGAATCAACCTTAACATATAATTTAGGCCAACGGCTGTTTTTTGATCCTTACCTAAAATACATTGACAAAAACAACAATAAACATAGTTTGAAAACACGTTTGTATTATGCATATAACGGTAATATCAACAACCCAAGCCAAAGCAATGGTGCAGTTGTTTATTTCACTGATTATCAATTTCAACGGCAATTTGGATCGGCAATCACACTAACATCTGGAATTTCTAATATTTACAATGTAGTTACCTCAAACTTATTCGGCAATCACACCTCCAATAATGCTGCCATTTATACGCAATACGAACATCACGTTGGGAAACTTGATATCACTGCGGGATTAAGGTTGGAACATTTTCAAATGGATGGAAAATTGGGAGATTCTAAATTTATGTTCTATAAAAAAGATTCTATTTCCATGCCGTTATATCCTATTTTGAGAACTGGGTTTCATTACGAATTGGTGAGATTTACCCATTTAAGAGCTTCGATTGGACAAGGAATTCGCTATCCATCTGTTGCCGAACGCTACACGAAAACATCTGTTGGAGCATTAAACATTTTCCCTAATTCAGCGCTGACGCCAGAAATTGGATGGTCAGGTGAAATTGGCTTCAAACAAGGAATAAAAATTGGAGATTGGAAAGGAATGATTGACGTTGCCGGTTTTTTGAATTACTATTCAAATATGATTGAGTTTACGTTCGGTGTGTATGATCCAATAAATGGCAATAACCTTAATACTCAAACACCCGAGGGCCTGAATGAATATCTAGCATTGATTAACGCTGGATATACTGTCAATGATTTTATTGGATTTAGAGCAACCAATGCTGAAAAAGCCAGAATAACTGGAATAGAATTCTCATTTAATAGTCTCGGAAAAATTGGAGAGGTTGAATTGATTTCATTAATCGGTTACACATACATGAATCCCGTTTCCTTGAATAAGGATGAGACCTATAAAATGTTTAATTCTGATTCAACCTCATCCATGTTAAAGTATCGGTTCAATCACCTTGTTAAAGCAGACATTGAAATCAATTGGAAAAACCTTAGCTTTGGTCTTTCGAGTCGTTACAACAGTTTTATGAAAAACATCGATAAAGTTTTCGAAGATCCTATTGTGGGAGAAACCTACATCTTACCTGGATTGAAAAAATACCGCCAAAATAACCGTAAAGGAAATTTAGTGTTTGATTTTCGAATGGGTTATAAATTAAACGACAATTTCCGAATTGGACTAATTGCAAACAACGTTTTCAATGAGGAATATATGACCAGACCTGGAGATATTCAACCTCCCAGAAATTTCATGTTACAACTTCAAATGAAATTCTGATGCGCGTTCTTGGAATCATCCCCGCCCGTTACGGTTCTTCTCGTTTTCCCGGGAAACCATTGATTGATTTAAAAGGTAAATCGATGATTCAGCGCGTTTATGAAGGAGCAAAAAAATCTAAATTAATCACTGAACTTATCGTTGCTACGGATGACTTGAGAATTTTGGAAGAAGTCAAACGATTTGGAGGAAATGTGGAATTGACCTCAAATCAGCATCTTTCTGGAACAGATCGCTGCGCTGAGGTTCTGAGTCGAAACAACGATTTCGATTTGGTAATAAATATTCAAGGAGATGAACCGCTTGTTGATGCCAGACAATTGGATTCGTTAATTGAGTCTTTCGACGATTATTCGGTTGATATTGCAACATTAGCAACTGAAAATGTTTCAAAAGATGATCTTGATAATCCAAATCGCATCAAAGTTGTTGTTAATCTTTCAAACAATGCTATTTATTTCAGTCGGAGCCCCATTCCAAACTCAGTGAATTCTCCGGCAAATGCAGTAGAACAATTTCCCTTTCTCCGTCATATTGGATTGTATGCCTATCGAACGGATGTATTATTCAAAATAACTCAATTGCAACCGACTCATCTTGAGAAAATTGAATCGCTTGAACAATTGCGTTGGTTGTATAACGAATATTCTATCCGAATTGTGAAAACAACTATTGAAACACCAAATATTGATGTCCCTGAGGATGTTGAAAAGGTTTTAGCCTGTTTATAAATTCATGAACGAATTAGTCTAAACTTTTGTAATTTTGGAAATATGATTTTGGTAGAGGAAATACTCAGTGAACTTTTGTTGCAACATTCATGCGTCATTATTCCGCAATTTGGCGGTTTTGTGGCAAAGCAATCATCGGCCAAAATTGATTTAGAACGCAACATTGTAATTCCTCCCTCCAAAGAATTATTATTCAATAAACACCTCATATCCAATGATGGACTTTTGATTAATGAACTTGCATCAAAATCCGATTGTTCATTTCAAGATTCAGAAAATCGTGTTTTTCAATTTGTCGAGGAAATAAATTCAGGATTAAAAAACGCGAAGCATTTTCAATTATCTAAAATTGGTACATTTTTGTTGGATGCTGAAGGAAATATCAATTTCGAGCAAGATCGACACTTTAATTTGTTGTTAAATGCTTATGGCTTAACCTCGATTCAATTTATATCGAAAGTTCAAGTTGAAAAAACGGAGGATGACAAAGAGAACGAGAAAGACCCTAAAATTATTTCCATTCAACCTGTAAAACGAAATAAGTGGAAATACGTCGCCGCCGCTTGTTTATTGCCGATTGCATTTTATTCCGTTTGGATTCCAACAAAAACCAATGTAATTCAATCTGGTTTGATTTCTCACCGTGATTTTAATCCATTCTATAAACAACAAAAAGGAAGTTATAAAAAAGCGGCTTTAGCTCTTACGAACGAAAGTCAAGCAAAAACATTTGAGCAAAAATTAACGCAGGAGCCAGATTCTTATTTTGCGAATTTTCAGTTAGACTCGAATTTAGCCTTTACGGTAAAAATGGAGCATAAATTAGAATCAGATCCTATTCCTGAAAATGAATCACGTAGCAAATCAGAACAAATTAATATGCAGTCTGCATATTCAGTTGAAGTGAAAAATTACGAATATGTTTTGGGTTGTTTCGCGAATTCATCCAATGCGGAGAACTTATTTCTCAAATTGAAAGCGTTTGGTTTCGAGGTGAAAAAGTCGTTGGCAGGAAATTTAATCCGTGTGAGTGTTGGCGCTACAAATGAAATAGATTCACTTCAAGAAACCATATCCAAAGCGAATAATCTTGGTTTTGAAGGTTGGGTTTTTAAAAATTAACCTGAAAGTTTCTCAATTTTAGCTTCGCCTTTAATGATTCAATTAATTTCTATGTTTGAAGTAACCTTAATGAATTTTTTGCAATACTAAGCAATTAGAAAATTTTGCTCGGTACTTTGTTGAAATACCGATTATATATTATTTGATATTGCGAATAGTCGGGATGACAGGATTCGAACCTGCGACCACATGATTTTAGAATTGATCCGAAGAACAACAAAAAGCAGGGTCAATCCTTTTCAAATTTTGTCGAAAAAATTAGAATCTGCCTACCTTTCTATTTATCTCCAAACTATGTATGAGACACAATTTCAGAAGGGGCCAAGAAAATTAAATCCGATAAACCACCTGATTTTTTATACGAACAGACTTATTTTCTCGTTAAATCGAAACAAAACAACCATTTTACTGGGATACAAGAGAATATTTCGCTCTTTAAAAAATACTTTCGAATGAATATGATGTAAATTCGTTAAAGTTCAAATTTTCTAGAATTTAAATCCGAAAAATGCTTGTTTTTTTGAATGAAATAAGCCCACAAAATACTTCCATGGTATTTAAGAAAATCATATTTATCAAGTTTTAATTCCGATCGCTGTTTTAGGAGTCTTGGCAAATTGATGTATAATTGCATATGCGAGAGAAAAATCTTCCAAAAGTGTGATATTTGGCCCTCCATAAGAAATTTGATGGCTGCTATTCCATCAAGTGCCATTCGCCTAAAAAGTTTAGGAACCAACCAGCCTGGATGATTTTTAACAAGTAAAAATAAATTATTTCTAAAATTCAAATACACCTTATTCGCTGAATTGTAAGGAAGCGTGCCACCGCCTAAATGATAAATGGTACTTGTCGGATTACACTCAAATTTGTATCCTTTTCGACCTAACCTTAAGCATAAATCAATTTCTTCCATGTGGGCAAAAAATCGTTCATCGAAACCTCCTACAGAATGAAATAAATCCGATCGAATGAGCATTGCAGCGCCACTTGTCCAAGTTATTTCAATTGGGAAATCATATTGACCTGAATCAGTTTCTGTTTCTTCAAAAATTCTTCCTCTGCAGAATGGAAAATAATCATTGTCTATAAAACCTCCTGCAGCTCCTGCGTGTTCAAATTTGGTTTTATCATTGAATGAAAGAATTTTAGGTTGACAGCCAGCTATGGTTTTATCCTCCAAAGTTTCCAATAAAGGCTCAATCCAGTTTTCGGTAACCTCGACATCAGAATTAAGAAGGAGATAAAAGTCAAATCTTCCCTCCAATGTTTTTAAAGCATCATTATAGCCCTTTGCGAAGCCACCATTTTCTTTGTTTTGAATTATTTCAACAATTGGGAAATTGGATCGAATAAAAGAAACGGAATCGTCAGTACTGCAATTATCAGCAACAATGATTTGATGAGGCATTGAGAATTCTATGACACTTGGAAGAAATTTTTCCAAATGACCTTTTCCGTTGAAATTAAGTATTACAACCGCTAACTTGCTTTGCATAACTAATATTGACGAAAATAATCATTACTATTTCCACCCCAATGGTCTTCGTTGAATTTATTGGGATTATCCACGTCGCCATTTACTGTGTTTCGCTTGTTGAGTGTTTGTTGCCAAGCAGGATTTTTTAATTCACCGAGCATGTCTGAGTGCAATAAACGATACGCATTGTTCACTAAATCAGGATTGTAAAAAACAAATCGACGATTGCTAAACTTCCCAATTTTGTTGTATGTCCATATTTCGTAAGGATATTCTGAAGGAGAAGTTTCTTTCGATACAATGTTATTCGGTGCGCCGTACTTTAAGTAAACGCGTCCACGATCTGTCTCAAACCCTTGCTGGTAATTAGTACGATACATTTGTTCTGCCAGCTGAACTTGGTGTTTGTACTTAATCCAAGCATTGTAACTATCTTTTCCAGATGTTTGAACCCAAAAAGCTTGGATGTGTTTTCGCGATTTCTCCCTGTCTTTCGTTTTATACGTCGTTATTATGTTTTTAATTTCTGCTGGTTTGGCAATTGGAATCAAACTTTCGAGGTAATAGAACAAGCTGTCCTCAGTTATTGTATTTTGAAAGGCGGGATCCAAAACAATATTTTCAGGGTTAAATTCTATTTCTAAGTCATTGCTGCGTTGAAAAGAATAAGAATTTTTAGAGATAGAACTCAATTTGCGATCTGTTAATATAATTTCCATCCGGTAGTTTCCGGTGGGTAATTTCGAGATATCCATTTTTTTGAAAAATGGAATTATAGGAGCTGGTTTTGTTCGAGAAAATGAAGTAAATTCTTCCAACTCGGTATCGTTATCCTCATTGATTATTTTTTGAATGACTCCCACAATTGAATCTCCAATTTTATCCGAATTGTAAACTTCGAAATACGTAGGAAGTTTTGCCAAATCCGCTGGGAAATAATTTGAAATCAGCGGTATAATATGAAATCCTGATTTCACAAAATTATTTTCTTGATCTGATTCGTATGCATATTCTGCTACTTCGATATCGGATATCGAAGGATTCGATTTGAAATCGTCAATTTTTATTTTTTGCTTACCGCCCGTTTTGGATTTAGGATTATTCAGATCCGTCAATTCAATACGAAGGTCATATTCGCCCGGTGCAAGCACGAAGCGCTTTACTTCATAAAAATCATCAATGATACTATCTTTAATTAATGGGGATTCCAAAATGTATGCATCAGCTTTGATAAGGGAATCATTTTTCAAAACTTCAAAGGATAGGCCAACGCGCGCTTGCAAACCATCTTTTAACGAAACAAATTTAACTGACGGTCCGACGAATTGCAAGTAAATTTCCAAATAATTCCCTACTTCGGGCGCGTAGAATTCTTTAGTATCAAGGTAGGCTTTAATTGTCTTTTCCTGAGCGAAAGAAAGAAACTCATAGCTTAAAAATAGAATTGTAAGAATACGTTTCACTGCTTGATAATTCATTTCTAAGTTATTAATTTAAACTCATTCCTCAATGTTTAATCTTATTTTCTGGGAAAGCTGACGATTATAGGTTTCAAGTAAGTATTTCAGGTAGTTGTCCGTGCTTTTAGAAATACATTTGGTATATTGTTTGATTCTGTGTTCGATGTGATCTTGAAGGACGTTTTGGAGTGCAAGTGCATGATCCAAATTTTTCGAGGAAAATTGAATGGACTCATAGTGATTGTCAAGTGAAAGTTCAATGCATTTTTTCCCTTTAAATCCTTGTTCGATGCAACTGAAATAGGTTTCTTTGATGCTGAATTTATCGAGAATTTCTGTATTTACTACTTTATCAAATCCTTTTGGAAATTCGAATTCCACTTCGAATTCCATGTCCTCCATCTCTGAGATTCTAGACTCAAGAAAGCGATCAGGAAAGCGAAACGCATCTTGCCAATTGATATAGTCCTGCCAAAGTCCAAAACGACGAACATTGTTTCCTAAATCGATAATTTTGAAATCCGATTTGTTATCCAATTTTCGTGAACCTCTTCCAATCATTTGATGATAAAGAGTTAAGGATCGTGTTGCTCGATTGATAATAATTGTTTGGACTGTAGGTTCATCGAAGCCAGTGGTTAAAATTCCAACAGAGGTTAAAATCGCATCCGGAGTTTCCTTGAACCATTTCAAAACATCTTTTCGGTCTTTATCACTGAATGTTGAATCCAAGTGGCGAATATTATATTTTAGTTTTTTAAAAATCTCTTCGACTCGCCGCGACGTTTCAATTCCTGCGTTAAATATGAGCGTTTTGGTTCCAATTGCGACTTCTTCATAAGCAAAAATGAGTTTTTCTTGCATGAAATAGTTGCTGTATAAAACATCTGAACTGCTGATTGTGAAATCACCATTGGAGCCAATCTTTAAACCGTGCAGATTTACGTCATAAGAAAAAGTTTCAGCATTGGCCAAATATCCATTTTCAATGAGATTAGAAATTGATTCTCCAACGATTAATTTGTTGTAATGGTCTTTCAAAGGTAGCGCTTTGTTACTACTCAAAGGTGTGGCGGTAACTCCTAAAATATTGCAATTCTCGTAATATTGAAAAATCTTTCGAAAGCTATTGTAATGAGCTTCGTCTACGATTACCATTCCTACGTTTTCAATGAAGTTTTCGTTGTCTAATAATCGATTATTCAATGTTTCAACCATGGCTATAAAACACTGATAATCATGTTGATCGTTGGAATGTTTTACTTCCGAGCTAATCACTTTGTTGTTCACACCAATCGCGAATAGCTGCTTGGAAGTTTGAACAGACAATTCAATGCGATGGGTTAATATAAGCACCTTTTTATTCCATTCTTCAATATATTGACGCGCAATTTCGGAGAAAATGACCGTTTTACCGCCGCCCGTCGGAAGTTGATAGAGTAAATTAAAATCCGTTCCGCTTTTTCGAATCTCATCTAAAACTTGTTTAACGGTTATTTCTTGGAATGGGTAAAGCTTTTTTGCTTGGTATAATTCGAGATCTATCATTATCAAATGGCAATTTGCAAAATTACTGCCTTTATTTGAATAAATTTAGGTTTCGAATAAATTAAACGAGTAATTGATTCAAAAAATTAATTTTTACGAATTACATATTTATAATAGTTTTGAACCATTTAATAAGCTCCGACTAAATTAATTCACTTCGATTTTTTCATGAAAAAATAAACCTCTTTCAAAATCTATATCAATTCGACCCAAATTGACACCAGCCCAACCAACTTGATTAATAATTACTGGTTTCCCGTGAATATTTTTTTCAATCACCGGCTTCTCCAAAAATGTGTGAGTATGTCCCCCTAAAATCAAATGAATATGCTCCGATTTTGAGGCTAATATTCGGTCGGAAACCTTTGTCAAATTTGAATGTTCGAACCCTAAATGAGA
Source organism: Crocinitomicaceae bacterium (assembly GCA_044348645.1). GTDB lineage: Bacteria > Bacteroidota > Bacteroidia > Flavobacteriales_D > Crocinitomicaceae > UBA952. The sequence goes on from JBIKSL010000016.1 coordinate 60,113, forward strand.
TAAACAAATAATTAAATCACAATTTCTACGATTCAGTTCAGAGGAAATTTCATTTGAAACTTCGATTGGATCAAGGTATTTAGTATTTCCAAATTTTTCGTCGGGGACAAGTCCATTTAATTCAACACCAATTCCAAAAACGCCAATTTTCAATCCTCCTTTCTTGAATATTTTAAAGGGTTGAGTGTGCCCGTTTAAAATGGTTTCCGAAAAATCATAATTGGCACAGATAAAGGGAAAATTGGCAAAGCGTTTTGCATTCATAAACCCCTCTAAACCAATGTCGAAATCATGGTTACCCATTGTTGCTGCGTCGTAACCCATTAACGACATTAATTTCATTTCTAACTCACCGTGAAATGTATTGAAATAAGGTGTTCCTTGAAAAATATCCCCAGAATCCAAAAGAAGAACATGTTCCTCTTCGTTTCTGATTTTTTGAATTAGACTGTGACGTCTAGCAACTCCACCCATTCCGGGGAATTTTGGATGATTTAACGGGAAAGGCTCGATATTTGAGTGGGTATCGTTGGTGTGTAAAATAACCAATTTAGATTTTCGCTGAAAAGAAGAATTTTTTCCAAAAGAAAAATTGCTAAGACCCACGGAACCAATAGATAAAGCCAAGTTTTTAAGAAAAATTCTTCTTTTCATTTATCGATTCCCTAAATTTATTGGATTTTCAAAAATAGCGATTTTAAGAATTCAATTACGAAGTTTTCATTGAATTTTAAGATTAGAGAACAATGAAATTATGACACACTTATTAAATCATTCCAAGCAATTTCTTTCAACGAATTGAGTTAATTCAATAAATTGATCGACTGATAATTTTTCGGGACGTTCTCGACTGTAACACTCAGGAAGCTCCTGATTCTTTAACAATTGTTTTAATGAATTGCGCAACGTCTTTCTTCGTTGATTAAAAGCCATTTTCACTAGTTTAAAAAATAGTCCTTCATCACAATTTAAACTTTTTCGATTATTTCTAGTGCAACGAATAACTCCGGATTTTACTTTGGGTGGAGGAATAAAAACATGTTCATCTACCGTAAAACAATACTGAATATCATAAAAAGCTTGAAATAGAACACTTGTGATTCCGTAATCCTTTGAACCCGGTTTTTCGGCCAAACGGATGGCAACTTCTTTTTGAAACATTCCGACGATCTCTGGAATTTGATTTCGATACTCCAAGCATTTGAAAAGAATTTGAGTTGAAATGTTGTAGGGGAAATTTCCAATAACACAAAAAGGCTCATTACCAACGAATATTTTCAAATCTAAACGCAAAAAATCACCAAGAATAATTTGATTTTCGAGTTGT